>CBFHAI010000030.1:0-49067 GCA_965653565.1 uncultured Chiayiivirga sp.
TAGTGGCTTCCGAAGCCATTGGTCGGGGGTTCGAATCCCTCCGGGCGCGCCAATCACCGCCGGTTTTTGCCGCCATGCGCAGAAGCCGCCTCGGACTTCCGCCGTTTCGCCGCCTCCACGACACCGTTGGCTGCACCGATTCGGTGGCGCGCCGGGGCATGCGGCAGAATCGTTGGGTGAGTACCCGCCGCTTCCTGTTGTTCGCCGCCGCGTTCTGGACCGTGTTCGGCCTGCTGGCCGGCATCCAGGTGTGGATCAGCATGATCACGCACGGCCATTCGGTGCCGTGGCTGATCGGCTATTACCTGCTGGTCTGGATCGCGTGGCTGCTGCCGACCTATTTCATCGTGCAGCTCACCCGGCTGTTTTCCGTGATTGCGCCGCAGCCGCGCGTGATCGCGATCCACATCGCGGCCGCGACCGTGATCGCCGTGCTGCATTCGCTGTACGAGATCGGGCTGATGGTCTGGATGCGGCCGTACGACCGCATGACGGCCGATCTGTCCGAGCTCGACGTCGGCCAGATCCTGTTCTCGCGCTTGCCGATGGAATGGATTCTCTATTGTCTGGTGCTCGGCGGCGTGCTGGCGTTCGAGTACTACCAGCGCTATCACGAACGCGCGCTGCGGGCGGCGCAACTGGAGCGTTCGCTGGTCGATGCCAAGTTGCATGCGCTGGAGTTGCAGTTGCAGCCGCATTTCCTGTTCAACACGCTTAACGGCATCGCCGGGCTGGTGCGCACCAATCATCGCGAGCAGGCCGTGACGATGATCGCGGGCCTGGCCGACCTGCTGCGTTATTCGCTCGATCACGCCGGCCGCCAGCGCGTATCGCTGGCCGAGGAAATCGACATGCTCGGGCGTTATCTGGAGATCGAGAAGGCGCGCTTTCCCGATCGCATGTCGTTCCGCATCGCGCTGTCGGACGATGCGCGGCGCGCCGCGGTGCCGATCCTGATTCTGCAGCCGCTGGCGGAGAACGCAGTGCGTCACGGCATCGCGCGCACGGCCGCGGCCGGCACGATCGAGCTGGAGGCGAACCGGGTCGGCGAGCGTCTGCATATCCGCATGCGCAACAGCGGCACGCTGGATGTCGCGCCGGTCGAAGGCATCGGGCTGAAGAACACGCGTGAGCGCCTCGCCAACCTCTACGGTGACGGCGCGCATTTCAGCGTGACGGCGATGAACGGCGGCGTGCTCGCCGTGCTCGATCTGCCGTTCACGGCGGTGGCATGAACGCCGCCGCACAAGCCTCGTTCAAAGTGCTGATCGTCGACGACGAACCGCTGGCGCGTGAGGGGCTGAGCGCGTTGCTGTCGGTGGATCCGGACGTGGTGATCGCAGGACAGGGCTCCGGCGTCGATGCGGTGGCGCTGATCGCGCGGCTGCGGCCGGACATCCTGTTTCTCGACATCCAGATGCCGGAAGTCGATGGCTTCGCGCTGCTGGAACTGGTCGGCGCCGACGCGGTGCCGGCGATCGTGTTCGTCACCGCGTTCGATCGCTACGCCCTGCGCGCGTTCGAAGTGCACGCGCTCGACTATCTACTCAAGCCCTTCACCGACGCGCGTTTCGCCGGCGCCCTGGCGCGCGCCAAGCAACAGGTGCTCGACCGCCGCCAGGGCCAACTCGACGGCCGCATCGCGCAGTTGCTGCGCGCACAACAATCGCCGCGCACGCGGTTCCTGATTCCGGCGCGCGGCAAGACCGTCGTGGTCGACGCCGGCAGCATCGACTGGATCGAGGCCGCCGACTACTACGTCTGCCTGCACTGCGGCAGCGAGCAGCACTTGCTGCGCGAGACGATGGACGATATCGAGCGCCAGCTCGATCCGCAGCAATTCTTCCGCGCGCATCGCTCGGCCATCGTCAATCTGGCGCGCGTGCGCGAAATCCATCCCTTGTTCCGCGGCGATTGCGAACTCAAGCTCGCCGATGGGGCCGCCGTGCGCCTGAGCCGCAACCGGCGTCACGAGTTCGAGGCGCGCTTCGCCCAGTTCGGAGTGCGCCGCTAGCGATCCGCCGCGATCGCCCGTTCGCTGCACCGCGTCGCCCGTTGGCTGCAAAACGATTTCGCCCGCCGAAGCGGCGACGCAGTCTCGATACTGGCCAACCGCGGAGCACCCCATGAAGCCGTTCGTTTATCTGTTTGCATGTCTGTACGCCTTGTGTTCGATGCCGGTCTTTGCAACGGACGACCCACGCAGCGCCCTGGTCGTCGATGCGACATGGTTGGCCGATCACCTTCACGATGCCGACTTGGTATTGCTGCACGTCGGCGATGAAAACGAGTTCAAGGAAAACGGCCACATCCCCGGCGCCCGGCTGGTGTCGCTGGAAGATATCTCCGTCTCCGAGCACACCAGCACCGGTCTGATGCTGCAGATGCCGGACGCGGAGGATCTGCGCGCGCGACTGCAGAAGCTCGGCATCTCCGACGATTCGCGCATCGTCGTGTACTACGGCAAGGATTGGGTCAGTCCCAGCACGCGTGTCGTCTTCACCCTGCAATACGCCGGACTCGGCGAGCGCACCCGGCTGCTCGATGGCGGCATGCAGGCGTGGGTGCGCAACGGCGGTACGTTGAGCACGGAAAAACCGTCGACCGCGCCCGGCAAATTGTCGGTTTTGAATACGCAGCCGCTGGTGGTGGATGCCGACTACGTGCGTGCGCATCTGGATTCGCCGGGCATCGCGATCGTCGACGGACGCGCAGCGATCTATTACGACGGCGTCGAATCCGGCGGCGCGCATGGCCAGCGCGATCGCGCCGGCCACGTCAAGGGTGCGCGTAGCATTCCCTACACCGAGATCACCGACGAACAACTGCTGCTGCGCTCGCAGGCCGAGCTGAAAACCTTGTTCGAGCAGGCCGGTGTGCAGCCGGGCGATACGATCGTCGGCTACTGCCACATCGGACAGCAGGCTACCGCGATGTTGTTTGCGGCGCGTCTGCTTGGCCATCCGGTGAAGCTGTACGACGGGTCGTTCCAGGATTGGTCGCGCGGCAGCGACAACCCGGTCGAAATCGTCGCCGCAAGCCGCGCGCAATGAACACGCAGCGGCCACCGCGCGCCTACGCCGATCCGTATCTGGCCGGCGCCGCGCTCGGATTGGTGTTGCTGGGCGCCTTCGTGCTGGTCGGGCGCGGGCTCGGTGCATCGGGCGCGTTCGCGAGCACGGCGGCGGGCGCCGTCGCCGCGATCGCCCCGTCGCAGGCCGCCGCCAGTCCGCTGTTCTCGCACTATCTGAGCGGGCAGGGACCCTGGCTGGAGTGGCTGAGTTTCGAATTGCTCGGCGTACTGCTCGGCGCGTGGTTGTCGGCCGCGCTGGCCGGCCGCTTGCGCGTGAGCGTCGAACGCTCGCCGACGATCACGCGTGCCGCGCGGCTGTCGCTCGCGTTCGGCGGCGGCCTGCTGATGGCCGCGGGCGCCGTGCTGGCGCGCGGCTGCACCAGCGGCCAGGCACTGACCGGCGGCGCCTTGCTCAGCGTCGGCAGCTGGCTGTTCCTCGGCGCGGCGTTCGCGGCCGCGTATGCGTTCGCGCCGCTGCTGCGCAGGTTGTGGTCATGAGCGCGCCGTTGATTCCGGAAGACGCGGTCGGCGTGTCGCTGCTGGCGGCAGTGGCGCTCGGTATCGGTTTTGGCTTCGCGCTCGAGCGCGCCGGCCTCGGCAGCGCGCGAAAACTGGCAAGCCAGTTCTACGGTCGCGACCACGCCGTGCTGAAAGTGATGTTCAGCGCGTTGCTGGTCGCGATGCTCGGTGTGTTCTGGCTGGCGCGCTTCGGCCTGCTCGATCTGCAGGCCCTGTACGTGCCGGACACCTTCGTCTGGCCGCAGTTGGTCGGCGGATTGGTGTTCGGCGCGGGGCTGATCGTCGCAGGCTTGTGCCCGGGCACCGCCTGCGTCTCGGCCGCGACGGGGCGGCTCGACGGCGTCTTCGTGCTGCTCGGATTGCTGGTCGGCATGGTCGTCGTCGGACTGTCGCTGGATCGCTTCCTGGCATTCCACGAAAGCACCGCGCATGGTCCGTGGACCTTGCCGGAATTCTTCGGACTGTCCCATGGCAGCGTCGTCGCGGCGGTGGTGCTGCTGGCACTGGTCGCGTTCGGCCTCTGCGAGTGGATCGAAAGGCGCGCACGATGAGCCACGCTGTTCGCATCGCACTCATCGTGGCGACGCTGTGCGCCGGGGCGTTGTCGGCGCTTGCGGGCAGCCCGCAGCCACCGCCTGCCGCCGATGAAATCACGGCCATCGAACTGGCCGAATGGATTCGCGCCCGACGGCCGGGCGTGCTGCTGCTCGACGTCCGCTCGACGGATGCCTTGCAGCTTGACGGCCTGCCCGGAGCGCATCCGGCAACCGACTTCGAATCGATCGCACCGGCTGCCGACAGCACGGTGATCCTGTACGGCGATCGGCAAGTCGAGGAAACCGTCGCCGAGCGCTTGCGCGACCGAGGGAGCTCGCAGCGCGTCCTGCGCCTGCACGGCGGCGTCGAGGCGTGGAACGCGCAGGTGATGTTTCCGATCCTGCGCGGCGACGCGTCCACGCGCCAGCAGCGCGAGTTCGCGCCGCGCGCGCAACTGAGCCGCTATTTCGGCGGCACGCCGCGCGCTCTGGCGCCCGGCGCACCGGTCGACCGCAAGCGGAGCCGACGCGGATGTTGAGCAAGGCACTCGATCGGCCATCGCCGATGTCGCCGTCGACGGACGAAGCCTTCGATTTCGCCGCCCTCCGTCGGCGCGAATTCGCGCGGCTCGACGATCAGGCTCACTGCTATCTCGACTACACCGGCAGCGCCCTGTACGGCGCCTCGCAACTGCGCGCGCACGCGCAGTTGCTGGAATCGGGTGTGTTCGGCAATCCGCATTCGGAGTCGAGCACCGCACGCGCGAGCACCGCGATCATCGAACAGGCGCGCACGGCGGTGCTGCGCTTCTTCGAGGTCGATGCGGCCAGCCACGTGGTGTGCTTCACCGCCAACAGCAGTGCGGCGATCAAGCTGGTCGCCGAAAGTTATCCGTTCGGCGCGCGCTGCAATCTGCTGCTCTCGGCCGACAATCACAACTCGATCAACGGCATTCGCGAGTACGCGCGCGCCGCCGGCGCCACGACGCGCATCCTGCCGCTCAACGCTGCACTCGAGCTGGCGCAGCCGCAGCAGCGGCTTGTGGAGGCGGCCAAGGACGGCGCCGGCTTGCTGGCGTTTCCGGCGCAATCGAATTTTTCCGGTGTGCGCCACCCGCTGGACATGGTGCGACAGGCGCGCGCGTTGGGGTTCGATGTCCTGCTCGACGCTGCCGCCTTCATTCCCAGCCACCCGCTGAACCTGCGCGATTGCCCGGCGGATTTCGCCGTGCTGTCGTTCTACAAACTGTTCGGCTATCCGACCGGATTGGGCGCGCTCGTGATGCGGCGCGATGCGATGCGCAAGTTGCGCCGTCCCTGGTTCGCCGGCGGCACGGTGCGCTACGCCTCGGTGCTCGCCGATGCGCATCGGCTCCAGGAGGGGGCCGAAGGCTTCGAAGACGGCACGCCGGATTTCCTCGGTATCGCGGCGTTGCCGGCGGGCTTTGCTTTGCTGGAACAAGTCGGCATGCCGCGGCTGCGCCGCCGGGTCGCGGCGTTGACCGGCGATCTGTTCGAGCGGCTGAAGCGACTGCGACATGCGAACGGCGCGCCGCTGATCCGGCTGTACGGCCCAGGCGGACTCGCCAACCGTGGCGGCGCGTTAAGCTTCAACGTGCTCGATCGGCATGGCCGCCCGCGACCTTTCATGCAGATCGAAGCCGCCGCGCGCGACGCCGGCATCTCGGTCCGCGGCGGCTGCTTCTGCAATCCCGGCGCTTCCGAAGCGGCGTTCGGCGTCGACCCGGCGCGGTTGACGAAGTGCCTGCGCGAACTCGACGGCGAGTTCACGGCACCGCGCTTCTCCACCTGCACCGGCACCGAAGTCGGCGCCATCCGCGCCTCGCTCGGCCTGGCCAACGACAGTGGCGATATCGACAGGTTGATCCAATTGCTGGCCGGTTTCAGCGAGCGCGACTGATCGATCGCGTAACAGAGGCATCGCAACACGTCCTCAGATACGCGCGCAGCACCGCGCACTGAGCCGCCAACGGCGCGATCGATGTACGCGCGTGAGCGCAAATCGCGGAAGCAAGCGGATCTTCGAAAACATTCGTGACGCCCGCGAAGCTGGCGTCCGCCTGGCACCGGCTCCGCACGACGTATGTCATGCCGGCAGCCATGCGGACTGCGGCGGACGCGCCTGGCGATGCCACTGTGGCTATGATTGCGATCGACGCACACCGGCCCGCGGTGACGCGACCCGCAGCTTTCTGACGGCTGGAGGCAAGGCAACGATGGAGTCGGCGTTCATCGCCAGTCTGCTGCAGCATCCCGCGCGGCGTGCCTTGCTGGTGCTCGATGCGCAGGGCAACGTGATGTTGCGCAACTCGGTGGCGGAAGGCTTGCAGGCGCCTCCGCTGGCGCTGGCGCTCGGGGCCGAACTGGCGGCCGCCAGGGCACGGCTGGTCGAGCATCCGGAGCAGGTGATCGAACTCGACGTGCCGCACGAGCCGTGGCCGTTGACCGGTTATCTGCGCGCGGTGTGCGAGGACGGCGGTGCGCCGATCGGCTACACGCTGAGCCTGTACGAAGAGAACGACCTGGCCGCGCTCGCCGATGCGCCCGAGCGAGCGCGCTGGCGATTCGCGTTGGAAAACGCCGAAGACGGCCTGTGGGACTGGAGCGCCGAAACCGGCGAGGTGTATCGCTCGCCGCGCTGTTTCCGCATGCTCGGCTATGCCGACGATGCGCTGGCCGGCACGGTGGAAAGCTGGCAATCGCTGGTGCATCCGGACGATCGCGCCGCGCAGCAGCAAGCGATCGAGGATCATCTGCGCGGCGGCCGGCCGAATTACCAGGCCGAGTACCGGGTGCGCGATGCACAGGGCCATTGGCGCTGGATCCTCGATCGCGGCAAGGTGCTGGCGTGGGGGCCGGACGGCCGCGCGCGCCGCGTCATCGGCACCCATACCGACGTCACCGCGTACAAGGCGCTCGAAACGCGCCTGCGCGAGCGCGAACGCATGCTCAACCAGGCCCAGAGCCAGGCCCGCATGGGCAGCTGGACCTGGAAACTCGGCCGCGACGAAGTGCGCTGGTCGAACGAGCTTTACCGCATCTTCGGCTGGCCCACCGAGCAGCCGCCGCCGAAGATGGCCGAGCAACATTCGCTGTGGACGCCCGATTCGTTCGCGCGCCTGAGCGCGGCGCTCGAACGCGCACGCGCGGAAGGCGCGCCGTTCAGCCTCGAACTCGATCTGCGCCGCGCCGACGACGGCGAAGTGCGCCACACGCTCAGCCGCGGCGAAGCGCTGCGCGACGAGAGCGGCGACATCGTGCGCGTGGTCGGCGTGCTGCAGGACGTCACCGAACTGCGCCTGGAGCAGGAAGCGCGCCGGCGCGAACGCCAGCTGCTCGATCGGGTCAGCGAAATCGGCAACATCGGCGGTTTCGAACTGCACGTCAAAAGCGGCGAATTGTTCTTCACCGATCAGTCGTATCGCATCCTTGGCGCCGACCCTGCAGCGCGCTTGAGCGCCTCGACCGTGGTCGGCCTCTACGCGCCCGAATCGCAGTCGATGGTGCGCGAAGCGGTGCGCAACGCGATCATCACCGGCGGCCCGTTCGATTTCGAACTGGAACTCACGCACTCTTCCGGCAGGCGGTTGTGGATCCGCCTGCAAGGCGAGGCCGAGATGCAGAACCGGCGCTGCGTGCGCCTGTTCGGCACGTTGCAGGACGTCTCCGAGCGCCGCGCCGCGCAGGCGCGTATCTCGCACCTGGCGCATTACGACGCGCTCACCGGTCTGCCCAACCGCGTGCTGTTCGGCGATCGCGCCAGTGTCGCGATCGCGCGCGCGCGGCGCAATCACATTCCGCTGGCGCTGCTGTACATCGATCTGGACAACTTCAAGAACGTCAACGACAGCCTCGGCCACGCCGCCGGCGATCTGTTGCTGAAGGAAGTCGCGCGCCGTTTCGTTGGCTGCGTCCGCGCGTCCGATACCGTCTGCCGCCAGGGCGGCGACGAATTCCTCGTGCTGCTGCCGGAAATCCGCAATCCGGAAGATGCCGGCGTGATCGCGCAGAAACTGCTGCATTCGCTCGAAGCGCCGGTGTCGCTGCCCGGCATGGAAGCGGCGGTCGGCTGCAGCGTCGGCATCGCGCTGCTCGGCGAACAGGGTTCCGATCTCGACACGCTGCTTCGCAACGCCGACACCGCGATGTACGAAGCCAAGTCGGCCGGCCGTCGCCGCTATCGTTTCTTTTCGGAAGAACTGCAGCAGCGCGCGCATCGCCGCCTGACGCTGGAAAACGAGTTGCGCGATGCGCTGATGCAGAAGCGTTTCCTGCTGCACTATCACCCTCAGATCGATCTGGAAAGCGGCCGCGTGGTGGGGCTCGAAGCCTTGCTGCGGCTGCGCGTCGAGGGCGCGCCACCGCGCAGCGCCGGCGAATTCATCGCGACCGCCGAAGACAGCGGACTGATCCTGCCACTCGGCGAATGGGTGATCGAAACCGCCTGCAGCCAGCTGCGCGCCTGGCGCGAGAAAGGCTTTGCCGATCTGCGCGTGGCGTTGAACGTTTCATCGTCGCAGCTGCGGCACAACGATTTCGTCGCGCATTTGAAGGAAGTCTGTGCCCGCCACGGGCTGCCGACGTCGGCGGTCGAAATCGAATTGCGCGAGTCGGTGCTGATGGACGACCCGGAATTCGCGCAGAACGTGCTGCGCCTGCTGGCCGAGGCCGGTGTCTCGGTGGCGGTGGACGATTTCGGTACCGGCTTCTCCAATCTGGCGCAGTTGCGCCGTTTCCGGCTCAGCCGCCTGAAGATCGATCGCGGCTTCGTGGCGACCCTGGAAAGCGAGCCCGAGCATGCGCGCGTGGCCGACGCCATCGTCTCGCTCGGCCACGCGCTCGGCATGCGCGTGATCGCCGAAGGCGTGGAATCGGCGGCGGTGCTGGCGACGTTGCGCAGCCTGGGCTGCGATGAGGCGCAGGGACATTTCCTGAGCCTGCCGCTCGATGCGGCCGAGATTCCGGCCTGGTTGCTGGCGCGCAATTGAACGCAATACAGGGAAAAACACCCACGAACATCGATTGCGACGGCCATCCCTGAAATTCCGGCGGTTGCCCGTGTAGCCTGCGTGATCCGCGTTCTCCACGCAGCTCCGGCGCTCGTCCCGCAATGGGTCAACCGACCGATCCCAATCCTGCCCTGCATCGCCCGCCGCGGCCGCCGTTGCAGGCGCGCATCGCCACGCTCGCGCAGCTGGGCGGCTTCGAGTGGCGGCCGGATCAGGCACGGATCGAGTGGAACGACGAATGCCGCCGGCTGCATCTGAGCGTCGATGCCGCACCGCCCACGCTGACCGATCTGCTGGCGTTTTACGATCGCGACGGCGCGCAACGGGTACATGAGGCGATGCAGCGGCTGCGCGATGGCGACAGCGCGTTCGAACGCGTCGACGTGCGGCTGGCGCGCACGCTCGGCGACAAGCCGCAGACGCTGCGACTGAGCCTGCACCGCGATCCGGAAGAAGGCGAACTGCATGCCGTGACCGGCGTGTTCCAGGAACTGCGCACGGACACGGTGCCCGGACGCAGCGACACCCTCGCGCATACCGACATGCTGACCGGCCTGGCCAATCGCCGCGGCCTGATGGCGCATGGCGGCGTGGCGGTGGAGCACGCGCGGCAGAGCGGCCGGCCGCTGGCGGTGCTGTTTCTCGACCTCGACCATTTCAAGGCGGTCAACGACACCCTCGGCCATCACGCCGGCGACGAATTGCTGCGCGAAGTCGCACGCAGACTCGACGCCAGCGTACGCGGCAGCGACGTGGTGGCGCGCCAGAGCGGCGACGAGTTCATCATCGTGCTCAGCGAGGTGAACCGGCCGCAGGATGCCGCGCTGGTCGCGCAGAAAATCCTCGACAGCCTGCTGCGGCCGATCGCGGTGCTCGAACAGAATGTGCAGATCGGTTGCAGCATCGGCGTGGCGCTGCTGGCCGAAGGCGTGAGCGATCTGCCGGCGCTGATGCGCGCCGCCGATACCGCGATGTACGCCGCGAAACAGTCCGGCCGCAACGCCTTCCGCTTCTACAGCGACGCGCTCGATCAACGCCAGCAACGCCGTAACGAACGCGAGCAGGAACTGCGCCGCGCACTGGCGCGCGACGAGTTGTTCCTGGTCTATCAGCCGACGGTGACGCTCGACGAAGGGCGCATCGGCAGCATCGAAGTGTTGCTGCGCTGGCGCGGGCCGGATGGCGAAATGCGCCAGCCCGCCGAGTTCCTGCCGCTGGCCGAAGACACCGGCGAGATCGTGCCGATCGGCTACTGGGGCCTGCGCGAAGCCTGCCGCCAGGCGCATCGCTGGAGCAATGCGGGGCTGCTGTTCGAGCGCATCGCGATCAATCTGTCGGCGCAGCAATTGCGCGAACCGCTGTTCGTCGAACAGGTGAAGGCCATCCTCGCCGAATGCGAATGGCCGGCGCCGCGGCTCGAATTCGAAGTCACCGAATCGACGCTGATGCAGGATCGCGACGCCACTCGCCGCGTGCTCGGCGCGCTGCGTTCACAGGGCGTGAGCGTGTCGGTGGACGACTTCGGCACCGGCTTCTCCAACCTGCTTTATCTGCATCGCGTCCAGGTCAATTGCCTGAAGCTCGATCGCCACTTCGCGCTCGGCATGGAAGACGATCCGGGCCTGTGCGATCTGGCCCGAGCGATGATCGAAATGGGTCACGCGCTGCACTTGCGGATGGTGGCCAAGGGCGTGGAATCGGCGTTTTCCGCGCAATTCCTGGCCGAGCATCGGTGCGACGAGGGCCAGGGATTCCATTTCGCGCGGCCGATGCCGGCCGCCGACATCATGCTGTGGTGGCAGGCGCGCGAGTTGTCGCAACTCGCGCGCCGTGCGACGACCGGGCTCAATCCCGGCTGAGTGCGCCTGGCTTCAGCGCGGCTTGAACATCGCCGCGTCGATGATCGACCACAGATGCACGATCCAGCCGAGCATGATGATCCACAGCAGGCCGGCGAACACGAAATGCAGCACGGCGGCGATCAAGCGGCCCTGCACCAGCTGGCCCAGCCCCGGAATGAAGAAACTGCACAGCGCGGCGATGACATTGCCGGCGCTGCCCTGGCCTGTGGTGGTGGTCATGCGATTGCTCCTGGTTGCGCGATTGCCCGGATCAGGACGGCAGGGTGCAGCAAAAGTGACCGCCGATCCGGGCAACGCCGTTCATCCGGCGCGGCTCATTCGCCTACCGGCTTCTTGAGGTGCGTGTCGAGGAATTTCAACACCGCGCCGTAGCCCTCGATCTGGTTTTTCTTCTTGGTGAAGCCGTGGCCTTCGTCGTCGAACACGACGTATTCCACCGGCACGCCGCTCTTCTTCACCGCCGCCACGATGTCGTCGGATTCGGGCTGGATCACGCGCGGATCGTTCTTGCCCTGCAGCACGATGAGCGGCTTGGTGATCTTGTCGGCGTGGAACAGCGGCGAGGTTTCGACCAGGAAATCGTGCTGCGTTTCGGGATTGCCGATTTCCTGATACAGCGCTTCGCGGAAGCTTTCCCAGTACGGCGGAATGCTTTCCAGCGTGCGCACCCAGTTGCTGACGCCGAAGATATCGACGCCGACCTTGAATTCGTCCGGATGGAAGGCGAGCGCGGCCAGCGTCATGTAGCCGCCGTAGCTGCCGCCCATGATGCCGATGCGATCCGGATCGACGTAATCGAGCGTCTGCAGATATTTCTTGCCGTCGATGCAATCCCACAACGGCTCGCGGCCGTGCTTGCCGTCGTCGGCGGCGAAGAAGGTCTTGCCGTAGCCGGAGCTGCCGCGGTTGTTGATGCCGAGGATCACGTAGCCGTTGTTGGCGAGGAACTGCGCGGCGTAGTTGTAGGCGCGCGTGGTTTGCCCGCCCGGGCCGCCGTGCACCAGCAGCAGCGCCGGCGCCTTGTTCTGCGCGGTGGCCTGGTGCGGTTTCCACAGGATGTTCGGGATTTCCATGCCGTCGCGCGCCTTGAAGCGCACCACGGTGGAGTCGACCAGATCCTGCGGATCGATCTTGGTGCTCAGCGACGAGGTCAGGCGCGCCGGCTCGGTCTTGCCGAATTCGAGCATGTACAGATCGCTCGGCTGGCGATCGCCGTTCAAGTACAGCGCCATGCGGTTTTCGCTGCGCGAGATGCTGGCGCCGCGCAGTTCGCCGGCGGGCAGTTCGGGCAGCGCCACTTCGGCGCCGGTGGCGGTGTCGTACAGATGGATTTCGGTGCTGCCGTCGACATTCAACGCGGCGATGCGGTACTTGCCGTTGTGCGAGAAGTACGAGTAGGTGATATCCCACGGCGCGCTCTGCACGTCTTCGTGGGTGCCGGCCGCCAGATCGTAACGCCGCAGTTTCGCGAACTCGCCGCCTTCGTTGCTGGTGTAGTAGAGGTACTTGTCGGACGGATCGAAATCTTCGGCGGCGTAGCTGGCGTCGCCTTCGTGCGGCGTCAGATGCGTCACCTTGCCGGACCTGGCGTCGAGCAGATACAGATTGTTGTCGTTGGTGGTGCGGTTCTTCGACAGCGCGATGTACTCGCCATCGTCGGAAATCGCGCCGATGTCGTAGCCTTCGTCGTTCTCGTAGACGCGCGTGCGCTCGTAGGTTTTCGCGTCGTAGCGATAGACGTCGAAGAATTTCGCGTCGCGCTCGTTGGTCGCCACGAAGAAGGCGTCGCCGGCGTGGTTGAAGCCTTGAAAATCGGCCTTGAGCTCTTTGCCGGGCGTGAGATCCTTTTCGCTGCCGTCGGCTTCGATGACGTACAGGTGATTGAGCTCGTTGCCGCCCTGGTCGCGCGTGATCAGCATGCGCGTATCGGTGGGGAAGTAGGCGACGGCGAAGTTGTTGTCGGTGTTCGACTGCGTCACCGGCGTCCAGTCGCCGCCGCCGACGGGCATCGTGTAGGCGTTCCAGATGCCGGTCTTGTTCGACGAGAACAGCACGCGGCTGTCGTCGGGCGCGAACGAAGCGCCGGCCACCGACACCGTGTCGACGAAATCTTCGATGCTGTATTGCTTGGCCGGACGCACCGGTTCGGGCGCCTTGGCGACCGCAGGCGCCGGTTCGGCCGCGGCGGGTGCCGACGTCGCCGCGTCGTCGGACGAGGAACAGGCGGCCAGTGCCAACGCCGACAGCAGGGCGGTGGCGAGAGCGGTACGGGGCAGACGACGCATAGGGCGACACTCCGGTTGGACAGGCTGCGGAAGCTATCACGACCGCGCACGCCGTTCGCGTCCCGTCGGTCAGTGAGCCGCGGCACAGCCGCGCTGCGCAGATTTGCTAGGCTGATCGTTCGCCCGCCATCGTGTCCGCCACCCCGAAATGCCCCGTCCCCACCCGCCCCGCACTCCGCCGCAACGCCCGGCTCCGAAAGCCCGGCGCACCGCCGCGCCGCAAGCCGTGCGACCGGCCGGCTGGGATTGGCGCGAGCGGTTGCCGCATTACTGGAAGTTGATCCGCGGCGATCGGCCAATCGGCATCCTGCTATTGCTGTGGCCCACGTGGTGGGCGCTGTGGCTGGCGGCGGAAGGGTTGCCGCCGCTCGGCACCCTCTTCATCTTCACCGCCGGCGTGTGGCTCACGCGCTCGGCGGGCTGCGTGATCAACGACTACGCCGACCGCTGGCTCGATCCGCAGGTCGCGCGCACCCGCAACCGTCCGCTCGCCACCGGCGCGGTGCGCGGCCGCGAAGCCTTGCTGGTGTTCGCGGCGTTGATGCTGGTGGCCTTCGGCCTGGTGCTGCTCACCAATCGCCTGACGGTGTACCTGAGCTTCGTCGGCATCGCGCTGGCGGCGAGCTATCCATACCTGAAGCGCTATACCTATCTGCCGCAGGTCTATCTCGGCCTGGCCTTCGGCTGGGGCATTCCGATGGCGTTCGCCGCCGTGCAGGGCAGCGTGCCGCCGCTGGCCTGGCTGCTGTTCTGCGCCAACGTGCTGTGGGCGACGGCCTACGACACCTGGTATGCGATGGTCGATCGCGACGACGATATCCGCGCCGGCGCGAAATCCACCGCAATCCTGTTCGGCGATGCCGACCTGATCGCGCAAGGCGTGTTGTATGCGATGTTCCTCGCCGCGATGGCGCTGGTCGGACAACGTGCGGAACTGAGCCCGGTCTACTTCGCCGCGATCGGCGTGGCGGCCCTGTTCGTCGCCTGGGAATTCTGGCGCGCGCGCGACCGCTCGCCGGGCGGCTGTTTCGCGGCGTTCCTGCACAACAACTATGTCGGTGCGGCGATCTTCGCCGGCATCGCGGTGCACTACGCGACGCTGCCGGCGGGGTAGCTCGAAGGCAGGTCCTGTTCTGCCTGGCCTGCTTGCCACGTTTCGCGGCCGCGTGGATTACGTCGCCATCGTCCAGGCGCCACTTCCCGTCGCGGTAACCACTCGTCGGCGAGACACGGTCGCCTGCGCGATGAGTCAGCGACAGCGCACGCGACGACCGTCTCGCTACCTCGTCCGCAATTCCATCTTGTTTCGTACAGGAGATCGCCGGTCGCTCGCTGACCCGCGATGGTTTCCGCCTGCCCGGCTTCGCTCCGGGCACTCCGACACAAACAACAAGAACTGGAGTCGCGATGAGAAGTCTCACCTCTTCGGGTTCCCGCGGCCGTGCTGCATGCGCATTCGCCTTCGGGATAGCGATGCTGTTGGCGTCCCGGCACGAAGCACGAGCGGCGATCGTCGATGTCACCGACGCCAACGCACCCAAACCGGTCGTGGTAAGTGCGGGTGGAAGTTCCGATGGTGGCGCGCTCACCGTGGTGGACTCCGCGATCAATCGCATGAGCGCGGCCAAGGGATTGCAGCCGCTCGGCGATAACGCGTTCGGCGAGTCGCACGATCTGTTCACCGGGAATCTGAGTTTCCAGGTCACCGATGTCCGGCTGCAAGGCACCGGGCCGGATATCGAGATCACGCGCAGTCTGAATGTGCGCACGAGTGCGTCGGCGTGGTGGGTGCGCGAGCGCGCCTTCGGCGATTGGGATCTCGAACTGCCACGGCTCACCACGAAGACGCCGCATCCGGCGTTGCAGGCGCCTTGGCAAGTGGCCGGCGCGAATCCCTCGGCGCGTTGTTCGAACTTCGGCAATGCCCGCAACGTGACGATCAACAACTTCGTGCACCAGGCGTCGGAATGGTGGGAAGGCGTGCAGCTGGTCGTGCCGGGGCAGGGCAATCAGGAAGTGTTGCTGCGCGCCGCGCAGAACACCGCGAGCCCGACGATGCAGTTCAACGGTGCGCCGCTGACGTTCCCGCTGGTGACGGCGCGCCACTGGATGATTTCCTGCCTGCCGCAGACCAGCAACGGCACACCGGGTGATGCGTTTCTCGCCGTGTCGCCACAAGGCGACAAATACTGGTTCGATCACCTCGTCACCGGCGGCCGGGATTGGTACGTGCTGCCTTTCGCGTCCGGATACGCGCTGTACCGCTACGACGCGCAGATGCTTCCGAGCCGCATCGAAGATCGCCACGGCAACTGGCTCGACTTCGACTACGACGGCGCCCGCCTCACCGGCATCACGGCCAGCGATGGGCGAGCCGTGAGCGTCACGTGGCAGTCGGTGAACAACCTCTCTTTCATTACGGCGGTAACCGAGCAGCCGGGCGATGCGAAACAGCGCAGTTGGGCGTACGGCTATCTCACGCCGAATTCGGGCCGCACGCTCAACAAGGTCACGCTGCCCGATCAGAGTGCCTGGACTTACAACTTCGAGAAGATGACGCGCTACTGCCTGTGGTGGCAGGCCGACGCGCAGAGCCCCTGGTGCGACGACAATTCGGGCAACTGGGGCCAGAACATCGGCACCGTCACCGCGCCGTCGGGACTCGTCGGTTCGTTCGAAATCCAGGGCGGTTTCGGCGGACGCATCCTGCTGCCGGAATTCACCACGCCGGATTGCTATCACGAACCGCAGGGCCCCGCCGACGGATTCTTCACCGTCCTGCTGTTCTCGAAAACCTACAGCGGACCCGGCCTGACACCCGCCAAGTGGACGGTCGTCAACACTTGTCCCTATCCGGGCTGCGTCAACACGGTCCCCAATACCTACCTCAAGGGAATCCTCGATCCGCAGGGCCGCCGCACGTTGCATTACTTCGACGCGGTGTGGTGCAGCGCCGATTTCGGCGACGTGAAGCGGACGGACATCGGCGCGGTGATCGACGCGCAGAACAACATTGTCAGCACCGCAAGAACGATCACAGTGACGAATTCACCCACCGATGCGGGGCCCTACCCCACCCGCATCGGGCTCGTGCCGCAGACTTACGCCAACCGCCGCCAGCTCGAACACCTGCGGCCGCTCAAGCAACGCACCATCACGCAGGACGGCGCTACCTTCACATGGACCGCCGCGTCGTTCGATACTTTCGGGCGCCCGGTGCAGGTGCAGCGATCCAGTTCGCTCGGCCATTCGCGCACGGAGACGACGAGCTACAAGGATCACCTACCGCGCTGGTTGCTCGGACAGGTCGCGACGTTGACCGAGCAGTCGACAGGCGCCGTGATGTTCGGTCAAAGCTTCGATGCCGTCACCGGCAACGCGTCGAGCCAGTCGCAGTTCGGCAAGCTCGCGCAGACACTGACGTATCACACCGATGGAACCGTCGCGACGATCTCGGACGCCAAGTCGCAGACCCTCGAATACCAGAACTACAAGCGCGGCATTCCGCAGACGGTTATGCAGCCCGACGGCGTGTCGACGCATGCCGCCGTCGACAACCTCGGACAGATCGGTTCGACGACGGACGGTACGGGCTTCACGACGACTTATGGTTACGATCCCGCCGGCCGCCTGAACAGCACGACCTATCCGGCCGGCGACGCCATTGCATGGGCGCCGGAAACCATGGTGTTCGAACGCGTGCCGGTGTCCGAGTACGGCATTGCCGCGGGTCATTGGCGCGCCACTGCCTCACACGGCAACCACAGAAAGACGATCTACTTCGACGGCCGCTGGCAGCCGATCCTGACGCGCGAATACGATGTCGCGGATGCGGCCGGCACCGATCGATTCGTGGCGCGCCAATTCGACTTCGCTGGCCACGAAACCTTCGTGTCGTATCCGGTCGACAACGTCGCGACGTGGAGCGCGATCACGCAAGGCCGTCGCACCGAGTACGACATCCTGGGCCGCGTCACCCGCCGCGAACAGGATTCGGAGCTCGGCGAACTGGCGACGGCGACGGCGTACCTGAGCCCGTTCAAGGTGCAGGTCACCTCGCCGAAGAATCTGTCGACCACGACCACCTTCTTCGCGCTCGACGAACCCACTTATGAGGCGCCGCTCGTCACCGTGGCGCCAGAAGGCATCACGTCCACCGTCGTGCGCGATGTATTCGGCAAACCAACATCGATCACGCGCAGCGGCAGCTGGAACAATGCGCCGATCAGCGCCACCCGCAGCTTCGTCTACGACGCCAACCAGAAACTGTGCAAAGCCATCGAACCCGATGCCGGCACCACGGTCATCGATTACGACCTGGCCGGCGACGTCCTCTGGCGCGCTACCGGCCTCAACCTGCCGGCCCCGAACACCTGCGATCGAAACAACGTGCCGGGCAGCCAGCGCTCGATCTTCGGCTACGACGCGCTGCATCGCGTCACCAGCATCGATCATCCGTCCGGCACCAACGACGTCTCCTTCACCTACTATGACGACGGCTCGCTGCACAAAGCCAATGCCGGCGCGGCGGCGTGGACTTACAGCTACAACCGGCGGCGCCTGCTGGAATCGGAAACGCTGTCGATCGACGGCAAGAGCTTCGCGCTGGACTGGGGCTACAACGCGCAGGGGCAACTCGCGAGTCTCGTCTATCCGAGTGGCCTCAACATCGGCTTCGACCCCAATGTGTTCGGCGCGCCGCGTCAGGCCGGCACCTTTGCCTCGGGCGTCATCCACCTGCCGAACGGACTGATCGATGGCTTCAACTACGGCAACGGCGCCACTCGCGATGTGACGCCGAATATGCGCGGATTGCCGGACCGCATCCGCGATACCGGCGCCGCCGGCGTGTTGCTCGACCAGACTCTCGATTACGACGCGCACGGCAATCTGGTCGGCATCCTCGATGGCGTCCCGGGCGGCCTGGAATCGCGAACGCTGTGGTACGACGGACGCGATCGACTGACCGCCGTCACCAACGCACCAACCGGAGACGAAGCCTACTCCTACGACCCGCTCGACAACGTCCGCTCCGCACTGACCAACGGCTTCGATCGCCGCTTCCACTACGACGCCCTTACCGGACGACTGCAGCGAACCGCCAACGGCAACGGCGTCACCGAAGTCAGCTACGCCTGGAACACGCGTGGTGAAATGACCGGCCGCAGCAGCCCGCTGCTGACGGTGCCGCTGCCGGCCGGCGTTGTCTTCCGCAGCGGCTTCGAATCTCCGGGCATCGAATTCGACGCCGCCCGACACCTCGTCAACTACATGGGCCTCGAAACGCACACCTACGACGCCCACGATCACCGCGTGAAAACCTCGACCGGCGCCAACGCCACGCGCTACCAGATCTACAGCCGCGGCGGCCAATTGCTCTACATCGAAGACTCCGGCCGCAACGAACGCGTCGACTACGTCTATCTCGATCGGACTCTCGTCGCGAAACGATCGCGACCGTTCGCATCAGGCATCCCCATCACCTCCACCTACCTGCACAGCGACCAGCGCGGCACGCCGACGGTCGAAAGCGACAGCACCGGAGGCATGACGTTGCGCAGCCGGCTCAAGCCTTACGGCGAACCGTACGATGGCATCTACCGGCAAGGGCCGGGCTTCACCGGTCATGCGGTCGATGAAATGACTGAGCTGGTTTACATGCAGAAGCGCTACTACGACACGTTGTCGCAAAGGTTTGTCAGCCCTGATCCTATTGGGTCTTCACAAGACTCGTTCAACCGTTACTGGTATGCCAACAACAATCCCTACACATTTATTGATCCGGATGGGCGGTGGGCATGTGAAGGGACTGGTGCAGAATGCGATCAAATTCGGGCCGCTGCGAATCTTATTGAAGGCGCGCTAGAGAATGACAACTTGACAAGGTCCGAACGCGCGCAGCTAGGCAACGCACGAAACTATATTGGCGACCACAACGACCCAAGCAACAATGTCATCATAAAATTTGGAAATGACGTTCCAAAAGGCGCCTCTGGATATGTTGACAAGCACGGGAACATCATTCTGAGCAAATCGAAGGTAGCTAGATCTGCAGCCCAAGGGAACGGCGGTAGCGCGCAAGCAAACACCGAGAATGCTCTCGCGAGAAACATCTCTCACGAGGCAGACCATGCCTACCGATTCTCTACGAGAGAAGCATGGGAGATGACGCGCCACCAGATTGAATTCGAGGGCTACCGAGCTGCCGCAATTTATCAAAAAGCGACTGGCTGGCTGGATATCGGGAGCAATGCGTGGCTCGAACGAACGGGGATATCAGAGGATGTTCTGGATGACCAAGCTAGAGGATCTATTGCTGTCAGTTGCCCAACCTCTTCATCGTGTCGGTAGCTAACCACCATGGACAAGCCATTTTTTCTAGTGATTCTCCAGCTATTGCTGTTGCCCTTGTCTTCATGTTCGAAAACATATCCCGTCGTAGCACAGGACAACCACGTCTTGCATGCAGGAGGCGGCAACGCCCTCGCGATAGTATTTCTGGAAGGCAAGCCAACTGCGGATGGAGACTTGCTTCAATCATTGGACTACGAAGCTGGCGCGGGTGATGTCCTTTTCGAGAATCTCGAACTCATCAAGTCCGCACCTGCAGCGATTTTTCAAGTCACAGGATGGACGGATGACGTCGAATGTGAAGGCAAAGGATCATGCGTCGCCCTTTCCTTGCGAAGGGCATTACTTGTTACGCGGTGGTACAAAGAACAAGGGGCCTCGAATTTGGCTCCTCCTGAAGGAGGCGGCCAATATTTGGCACTTCCAATCAAACCGACCGAATTAGATCGGCGGATCGCCAGACGGGCAGAGCTAAAAGTGAATTAGCACGCCCTATGCACGACGATGAACTCTCGCGATGCGCGACGGCTTACCGAGGATCGAAAGATGCACGCGCTTGCGCCGCTCCGATACGACGTGAACCGATTCGATAGGGCAGATGCAGATGACGAATTTACGCGCGGTGATTGTTGTGGTCGCAGTGCTGTTATTTTGGACGACTATCAACGTGACGGGATGTGCGCCACCTCCTACACGCGGCGATCCCGAGCAGGATGCGCTCCACGTCGACGGAGGCGTACTCCCGTCGATCCAGTTCCTCATGGCGTTGCGAGCGCGCTACCTCGAGAGGTGCAATGAGTATCGCCCGGAATATACCGTCAATATTTGGGGGGAAGGCGCCTTGAAGGTTTCTCGCACTTACAACGAGCGTGTTAGAACGGCTGTGATCTTCTCACCCACGGTGACAACGCCCCCAGATGGCATCCCTGCCGTGAAGCTTGGAAAGTTTGAGCGTTACGATGCTGACGATCGAGACGATGCCTTGAATGCAGACGCGTTCGAAACGTACCTGAAGGCGCTCGAAGATGATTGACGGGATGTATCGAATTCTCCGGCAGGATGCTGCCGGCGATGGCAGTTTTGGCGCGGTTTCGGCGGTAATCAGAGGGATGACATAGAGTTGGTTTCGGATTGCGCTTTTGCGCGGCGAGTGACTTCCGGCGCATGTCCGGCGATGCGCGGCAAGTCCCAATGCGTGTTTCCCCGGATGGAACCGCGCCATGCTCCGAATCGCCCTGAGTCTTTCCCTGCTCGTCCTAGCCGGCCCCGCGCTGGCCGAATCGTCCGCGTCGCGCGAGCACATCGTGCCGCGCGGGCTGGAACGCGCGTATACCGATTACCACTACAGCCCGGTGGTCAAGGTCGGCAATCAAGTGATCGTGTCTGGCATTCCGGCCGGGCCGGGCGAGACTTACGAAGCCCAGGTGCGCAGCATGTTCGAGCGGCTGAAAGTGCATCTGGAAAGCGCCGGCGCGACGATGGTCGACGTCGTCGAACTGACCTCGTTCCACGCCGCCGCCAAGGACACCGCCGGCTTCCAGGCCGAGTTCGAGCGGCTCAAGCCGATCCATCACGAGTTCTTCCCGGACCACTACCCGGCGTGGACCGCGGTCGGCACGACGACCTTGCTGGCGAACGGCGCGCCGGTGGAACTGCGCGCGGTGGCGATCATCGGGTCGGGCAAGAATCCAACCGTGAAGATGCTCGGCGAAGGCGGCAAATAAGCCGCGCCGATCGGCTCGCGACTAGGGCTTGAGCGGCGCGCGGGCGACCGCCAGCACCCGCACGTCGACCGCACCGGCCGCACGCAAGGTCTTGCCGGCTTCGCGCACGGTGGCGCCGGTTGTGACGACATCGTCGATCAGCAGAATGCGGCGACCGCCCACCTGCGACGCGTCGGCGACGAAGGCACCGTGCAGGTTGCGGCGGCGCTCGATTGCGTCCAGATCGCTTTGCGGCGCCGTCGCCCGCCGGCGCGTCAGTGCGTTCGCGGCGACCGGCAGATTCCAGGCGCGCGCCACCGGGCGCGCCAGTTCCAGCGCCTGGTTGTAGCCGCGCTGGCCCAGCCGCTGGCGGTGCAGCGGCATCGGCACCACCAGATCGATATCGGTGCAATCGAGCGCTGGCACCCGCTCGACGATCAGTTCGGCCAGCAATCGTCCCTGCGCCAATCCACCACGGAATTTGAAGGCCGTCAGCAGTCGGTCGGCCGGCGCTTCGTAGCGCAGCGGCGCCACGGCCATCGAAAACGGCGGCGGATCGCGCAGACATTGGCCGCAGGCCGCCGCCGGCTGCGGCAACGGCAGCGCGCAACGCCGGCAGGCACGATCGTTCCAGGGCAGGTCGCGCAGGCAGGCGGCGCACAAGTCGCGGCCGGGCTCGCCGTCGCCTTCGCACAACAGGCAGCGGGCGGGAAGCAGCCAGTGCCCGAGGCGGTGAACGAAGGTGCGGGCGGGGCTTGCCGCGTTCAGGTTGACAGGCCTCCCCCCGCCTTCCCAGACTTGCTGCACTTTGCCAGCCGGGGTGCCTTGATGTCAGCTGTTGTTCGCCACGACTGGACGCGCGAGGAAGTGCGCGCGCTGTTCGACCTGCCCTTCAACGAATTGCTGTTCCGCGCCGCGGCGACGCATCGCGAATTCTTCGATCCGAACCAGGTGCAGATTTCCACGCTGCTGTCGGTCAAGACCGGCGGCTGTCCGGAAGATTGCGGCTACTGCCCGCAGGCCGCGCGCTACAACACCGGCGTCAAGGCGCACAAATTGATGAGCACCGAAGAGGTGCTCGAAAAAGCACAGGCCGCGAAAGACGCCGGCGCGAGCCGCTTCTGCATGGGCGCCGCCTGGCGTTCGCCGAAAGATCGCGACGTCGAGAAAGTGGCCGACATGGTGCGCGCGGTGAATGCGCTCGGCCTGGAAACCTGCGCCACGCTCGGCATGCTGAGCCAAACGCAGGCGCACACGCTGAAAGAAGCGGGACTGGCCTACTACAACCACAACATCGACACCGCGCCGGAACATTACGGCGACGTGATCCACACGCGCGAATTCCAGGATCGCCTCGACACCCTCGCCAACGTGCGCGCCGCCGGCATGAAGACCTGCTGCGGCGGCATCGTCGGCATGGGTGAAACGCGCGATCAGCGCGCCGGCCTGCTGCAGGCGCTGGCGACGCTGCCCGAACATCCGCAATCGGTGCCGATCAACCGCCTGGTGCAGGTGGAAGGCACGCCGCTGCATGGCACCGAGCAACTCGATCCGCTCGAATTCGTGCGCAGCATCGCGGTGGCGCGATTGATCATGCCGCGCTCGGTGGTGCGGCTTTCCGCCGGCCGCAGCGAGATGAGCGACGAATTGCAGGCGCTGTGCTTCCTGGCCGGCGCGAACTCGATTTTCTACGGCGAAAAACTGCTCACCACCGGCAATCCGGATGTCGAGCACGATTGCGCGCTGTTCGAACGCCTCGGCCTGTCGCCGATGCCGGCGCCGCCATCGCAACATCCCGAGACCGTGCACGCTGCGATCTGCGCGCCCGTCGAACAAGCCGCCTGACAATCGAATGAACCGGCCATCGCTCGCCGAAGGTCTGTTGCGCGCCGAACGCGATCGCGCGGCGGCGTCGTTGCAGCGCCGGTTGCGCACGGTGTCGCAGCGCGACGGCGTGCGCGTGCAGGTCGATGGCCGCGAGTTGCTCAACTTCAGCAGCAACGATTATCTCGGGCTGGCGCAACACGTCGAGGTGGTCGGCGCGCTGCAGGAATCGGCCGCCTGGCATGGCGTCGGCAGCACCGCGGCGCATCTGGTCTGCGGCCATCATCGCGAGCATCTGCGGCTTGAGGAAGCGATCGCCGAGTGGCAGGGCTATCCGCGCGCGCTGTTGTTCGGCTCGGGCTATCTGGCCAATCTGGGCGTGTTGCAGGCCTTGCTCGGCGACGGCGATGTCTGCGTGCAGGACAAGCTCAATCACGCCTGCCTGCTCGACGGTGCGCGCCTGTCGGGTGCCGACCTCAAACGCTATCCGCACGGCGATATCGAAGCGGCGATGCGCCAGCTCAAGGCCCGGCCCGAAGCGCCGGCGATGCTTGCGACCGACGGTGTTTTCAGCATGGACGGCGATCTGGCGCCGCTGAAATCGCTGGCCCTGTTGTGCCGCGCCGAGAACGCCACCCTGTATGTCGACGATGCGCACGGCGCCGGCGTGATCGGCCACGATGGCCGCGGCAGCGTCGCACATGCCGGCCTCACGCCGCGCGATGTCCCGCTGCAATTGATTACGCTCGGCAAGGCGCTCGGCGGTTACGGTGCGGTGGTCACCGGCAGCGAGCAGTTGATCGAAGCGATCGTGCAATCGGCGCGGCCGTATCTGTTCACCACGGCGCTTCCGCCAGCGATCGCGACGGCATCGCGCATCGCGTTGCAGATCGCGCGCAAGGAATCGTGGCGCCGCTTCAAACTGACCGGGCTCACCGCGCGATTCCGTCGCGGCGCGCAGCAGCTCGGGTTGCCGCTGATGGATTCGAATACACCGATCCAGCCGTTGCTGATCGGCGGCAACCAGGCCGCGCTGACCGCGTCGAAGGCATTGGAAGAGCGAGGCTTTCTGGTCGCCGCCATTCGCCCGCCGACCGTGCCCGAAGGCCGCGCGCGGCTACGCATCACGCTGTCGGCCGCGCACAGCGAAGCGCAGGTCGACGCCCTGCTCGACGCCCTCGCCCAGGTCTGCCGCAAGCCCGCGGCGCACGGCTCGATTTCGGTTTAAGCGGGTGCATATCGAAGTACACGGCCGGGGCCCCGCCCTGGTGTTGATCCACGGCTGGGCGATGCATGGCGGCATTTTCGTGCCTCTGCTGCGCGAACTCGTCGCGCATTACGAAGTGCATCTGGTGGACCTGCCCGGACACGGCGCCAGCACCGAGCGCGAAGGTGGTTTCGATGCGATGGCTTGCGCGCAGCGCATCGCCGAGCGCATACCGCCGGCGACGTGGGTGGGCTGGTCGCTCGGCGGCATCGTTGCGCTGCATGCGGCGCTCGAAATTCCGTCGCGTGTATCGGCACTGGTCGAAATCGCCGCCAATCCGCGCTTCGTGCTCGGCGACGATTGGCCGCACGGCGTGGCACGCGAGGTGTTTTCGCAATTCGCCAGCGGGTTGCGCAGCGACTGGCGCCGCACGCTGGAACGGTTTCTCGCGCTCGAAGCGCACGGTTCCGAACGCGCGCAGGCCGAATTGCGCGAACTCAAGTCGCATCTGTTCGAACGCGGCGAACCGGCGCTCGGCGTGCTCGAAGCCGGCCTGCGCGTGCTCGATGGCAGCGATCTGCGCGCGCGCGTGGCGGAACTGACGATGCCGAGCCTGTGGATCGCGGGCCGGCGCGATCAGCTGGTGCCGGCCGCGGCGATGCAGTGGGCAGCGCAGCAGTCCGGCGGCCGCTATCTCGAGTTGCCGACCGGGCACGCGCCGTTTCTCAGCCACGCGGTCGAGATGGCCGACGCGATTCGCGCGCTCGCCTAACGTCACGCCGCGAACCCTCGCGTAAAATCGCCGTCTCATGACCGAGCCCTTCGACACGCGCCAGATCCGCCGTTCCTTCGGCCGCGCTGCGTCGGCTTATGCCGAAACCGCGGTGCTGCAGAAGGAAGTCGAATCGCGGCTGCTCGAACAACTCGACTACGTCGAAAAACCGCCGGCGCGCATCGTCGATATCGGCAGCGGTCCCGGTCGCGCCAGCGCCGCGCTCAAGCAGCGCTGGCCGAAAGCGCAGGTGATCGCCGTCGATATGGCGCTGCCGATGCTGCAGCAGGCGAAAAAGGCCGCAGGCTGGTGGCGGCCGCGCTTTGCCTGCGTCAACGCCGATGCCTCGGCGCTGCCGTTCGCCGACGGCAGCGTCGACTTGTTGTTCTCCAGCCTGTGCATCCAGTGGGTGGCCGATCTGCCCGCGTTGTTTCGCGAATGGCGCCGCGTCTTGTCGCCCGGCGGCATGATGTTGTTGTCGAGTTTCGGACCGGACACGCTGCACGAGTTGCGCGCCGCGTTCGCCGCCGTGGATCGCGATCCGCACGTGAGCCCGTTCGCGCCGATCCAGGCCGTCGGCGACGCCTTGCTGGCCAGCGGTTTCCGCGATCCGGTGCTCGACACCGACACCTTCACGCTGACCTATCGCGACGCACGCGCACTGATGCACGAACTGCGCACGATCGGCGCCGGCAACGCGCTGCGCACGCGCCGCAAAAGCCTCACCGGCAAGGCGCATATGCAGCGCGTGTACGAGGCCTACGAGCCGTTCCGGCGCGACGGCGTACTGCCGGCGAGCTACGAGGTGATCTACGCGCACGCCTGGGGCCCGCCCGCCGGACAGCCGCTGCGCGGCGCAAACGGCGATCTGGCCGCGGTGCCGATCGCCGGCATTCCGATTCGCCGCCGCGGCGAATGACGCCGGTCACCGCCACGCGCACCGCGATCGCGGCGGTCGGCATTTCGCTTGCGTCGGCGATGTTCTTCACCACGACCTACCTGCTCAATCGCGCCATCGCGAACGACGGCGGACACTGGGCCTGGTCGGCATCGCTGCGTTATTTCTGCACCTTGCCGCTGCTGCTCGCGTTGATGCCGTGGCAGGGCGGCACCGCGCCGGTGCATGCGGCGATCCGCGCGCACCCGGGCGCGTGGCTGCGCTGGAGCGCGGTCGGTTTCGTGTTGTTCTGCTGCTGCCTGACGTACGCCGCCGACAGCGCCCCGGCGTGGCTGGTGGCGGGCAGTTTCCAGCTCACCGTGATCGCCGGCATGTTGCTCGCGCCGTTTCTTTATCGCGACGCGCGGCGGCGGATTCCGCGGCGTGCGCTGGCGATCGGCTCGCTGGTGCTGGTCGGTGTCGGATTGATGCAGTTCGGACACTTCGACGGCGCTTTGCCGCTGTCGGCGTGGATCGCGCTGCGTCCGTCGTGGTCGGCGCGTTCGCGTATCCGCTCGGCAATCGAAAACTGTTGCTGCATCTCGAACGCAGCGGCGAATCGTTGAACGCGACGCAGCGGGTCTACGGCATGACCTTGATGAGCCAACCGCTGTGGCTCGTCGTCGCGGTGTGGGCGTGGTGGCAGGCCGGTTGGCCGGACGCTTCGCAGATATTGCTCGCCGCCGGTGTCGCGCTCGGCTCCGGCGTCATCGCCACCGTGCTGTTCTTCCAGGCCACCGGCATGGTGCGCGACAACCCCACGGCATTGGGTGCCACCGAAGCGATGCAGGGTGCCGAAATCCTGTTCGCCACGGCGCTGGGCATCGTTTTTCTCGGCGAAGGCTGGCCGCAGGGCTGGGCCCAGATCGGCGCCTTGCTGGTGTTCTTCGGCATCGTCGCATTCGGCTTGCTCGCCGGGCGCCAGAGCGCCGGAAATCTTCGTGCGACGCAGGTGCTGCGAACCGATCGCGGCGCGTAATCCGCCGCTACGGCTGGTTACTTCGCGCGACCGAGCGCCGCGCAAACCGCGTGCCGCGGACACGTCACCAGATGGTCGTTGACCATGCCGGTGGCCTGCATGAAGGCGTACATGATGGTGCTGCCGACGAACTTGAAGCCGCGCTTGGCGAGTGCCTTGCTCAGCCGGTCGGACACCTCGGTGCGCGCCGGCACATCGCCCTTGCCACTGCGCGAATTCTGGATCGGCGCGCCGTCGACGAACGACCACAGCAACGCGGCCAGGCTGCCGTGTTCGGTGATCGCTGCCTGCGCCGCGCGCGCATTGCTGCGCACCGACCACACCTTCAAGCGGTTGCGCACGATGCCCGCATCGAGCAGGCGCTGTTCGAGATCGTCGTCGGTGAGGCGCACGAGCCGATCGAGATCGTAATCGAGGAAAACGCGGCGGTAGTGGTCGCGTTTGAGCAGCACGGTGCGCCAGCTCAGGCCGGCCTGCGCGCCTTCGAGCGTGAGGAATTCGAACAGGGTGCGATCGTCGCGCACCGGCACGCCCCATTCGTGATCGTGATAGTCGGCCTCGGCCGCGCTGCCTTCGGCCCACGGACAACGCGCGAGCATCACTTCGCCCGCCTCAAGCCTGCTCGACCTGACGCAGCCATTCCTGCAGGTTGTAGTAGTTGCTGACACGCGCGATGCGGCCTTCGCGCAGCGTGAAGAAGGCCCCGCCGGGCAACACGTAGCGCTGGCCGCGCGCCGGCGGCAGGGCCTCGGCATCGGCCTTGTATTCGCCGTGCACCACGTACTCGGCCGCCGCATGCGTGCCGTCCGGCGTGGCGGTGACCACGATGTTGCGCAGTTGCTCGGCGTAGCTGCGCTGCATTTGCGCCAGGAATTCGCGGAAGGCCTCGCGGCCGGTTTCGCGCCGGCCCTGGTTGAGATCGTGCGCGACGTCGTCGCTGAGCAGATTCAGCATCGCCGGCCAGTCGCCGCGATTGAAGGCGGCGTAGTAGGCCAGGATGAGCTCGATCGCGCGGTCGGCCGCGCGCTTGCCATCGATGATCATGGGGCAGGCATCAGGTGAGGGAGGGCGACCAGGGCAAGGCCTCGAGATCGACGTTGCCCCCGCTCAGTATCACACCGACGCGCTTGCCGCGGAACCGGTCGGGATGGCGCAGGATGGCCGCCAGCGGCACCGCGCACGAGGGCTCGATGACCTGCTTGAGACGTTCCCAGACCAGCCGCATCGCGGCCACGATTTCGGCTTCCGAGGCCAGCACGATGGCGTCGCAGCGCACGCTGAGTATCTCGAACGGCAGCGGTCCCAGATGCGCGCGCAAGCCGTCGCAAATGGTGTTGGGTGTCATGTCGGTGATGCGCCGGCCCTGGCGCAGCGATTCGTAGGCATCGGAGGCCTGCTCCGGCTCGGCGCCGAACACCTCGATGCCCAGCTTCAGCGATTTGGCGGCGATCGCCGTGCCCGACAGCAGGCCACCGCCGGAGATCGGCGCGATCACCGCATCGAGTTCGGGCGAATGGTGCAGCAATTCCAGTGTGGCGGTGCCCTGGCCGGCGATGACGCGGGCATCGTTGAACGGATGTATCAACTCGCCATCGGTGCGCGCGAGCACTTCCATCGTGACCCGGTCGCGATCGGCCTGCGCCACTTCCGACGGCACGATGTGGGCGCCGAAATCGCGGATCGCCGCAAGCTTGATGCGCGGCGCCGAATGCGGCACCACCACATGCGCCGGAATGCCGCGCAGCTTGCAGGCCAGCGCGATCGCCGCGCCGTGGTTGCCCGACGATTGCGTCACCACGCCGCGTTTCGCGGTCGCCTCGTCCAGCCCGAACACCGCGTTCGCCGCACCGCGGAACTTGAAGGCGCCGATGCGTTGCAGATGTTCGCATTTGAAATGCAGCTCGCAGCCGGCCAGCGCATCGAGCGAGCGCGAGCGCAACACCGGCGTCACATGAGCCTGCGGCGCGATGCGTGCGGCGGCGTCGCGGATGTCGTCGAGCGTGGGGATGTGGGTGCGGGGATTCATGGTGCGCAACGCTTCAAAAACCGCATGGTAGCCTAGCCGCCCTGCGATTCAGGTGGCTGCACGATGGACCATGCCGACGCCGTTCCCGTCATTCGCCTGGCCGATTACCGGCCGCCGGCCTGGCGCGTCACCGACGCGACGCTGGTGTTCGAACTGGAGGCCGGCGCCACCGAGGTGCAGGCGCAATTGCAGCTGCGGCCCGATCCGGCCCAGCCCGGCGCGCCGCTGCGGCTCGACGGCGAAGAACTCGAATTGCTGTCGATCGAAATCGACGGCACCGCCTTGCCGGCGGAGCGCTACCGGCAGGATGCGCACGGCCTGACGATCGACGGCGTCGATGCCGATTGCACCTTGCGCACTCGGGTGCGGATTCATCCCGAGCGGAACACGCGCCTGGAAGGCTTGTACGCCAGCGAGCAATCGCTGTTCACGCAGTGCGAGGCCGAAGGCTTCCGGCGCATCACGTTTTTCGTCGACCGGCCCGATGTGTCGGCGCGCTTCAACGTGACGCTGCGCGCCGATCGCGCGCGCTACCCGGTGCTGCTGTCGAACGGCAACCCCGCCGGCGCAGGCGAACTGCCGGACGGCCGTCACTGGGCGCAGTGGGTCGATCCGCATCCGAAGCCCTGTTACCTGTTCGCACTCGTCGCGGGCAAGCTCGACAAACTTTCATCGCCGTTCCGCACCATGAGCGGCCGCGACGTGATGGTGCAGATCTGGGCCGATCCGGCCGACGTGCCGCGTTGCCGACATGCGCTCGATTCGACATTGCGCGCGATGCGCTGGGACGAAGAACGCTTCGGCCGCGAATACGATCTCGATGTCTTCAACATCGTCGCCGCCCAGGATTTCACGATGGGCGCGATGGAGAACAAGGGCCTGAACATCTTCAACGCCCGCTACATCCTGGCCGACGTCGATACCGCCACCGATATCGATTTCGAAGGCGTCGAATCGGTGATCGGCCACGAGTATTTCCATAACTGGAGCGGCAACCGCGTCACCTTGCGTGACTGGTTCCAGCTGTCGCTAAAGGAAGGCCTGACGGTGTTCCGCGACCAGGAATTCACCTCCGACCTGCATTCGCGCGCGCTCAAACGCATCGACGACGTGCGCTTGCTGAAAAGCCGGCAGTTTGTCGAAGACGCCGGCCCGCTGGCGCATCCGGTGCGGCCGTCGAGCTACACCGAAATCAACAATTTCTACACCGCGACGGTTTACGAAAAGGGCGCGGAAGTCGTGCGCATGCTGCATACGCTGCTGGGCGAGGAAACCTTCCGCGCCGGGCTCGATCTGTACTTCGATCGGCACGACGGCGGCGCGGCGACGATCGAGGATTTCCTCACCGCGATGCATGAAGTCTCGGGTCGCGACCTGACGCAGTTCGCGCGCTGGTACGACCAGGCCGGCACGCCCGAAATCGAGGTCTCGGAAAAATTCGATGCCGCCAGCGGCGACTACACGCTGACGATTACGCAACACGCGCCGGCGACGGCCGGCAGCGAAACCTCGCCGCTGCATATTCCGTTCGCCTTCGCGCTGTACGGCGCGAAGGACGAACGCATCGTCGCCACGCCGCAAGCCGATGCCGCGGTGCGCGAAGGCCTGGTCGAACTGACCGACGTTACGCATACGCTGCGTTTCGCGGCGCTCGGCGCGCGACCGTTGCCGGCGTTCCTGCAAGGCCTGTCGGCGCCGGTGCGTCTGCGCTACGAGTATTCGCCCGAACAGCTGGCACGGCTGGTGCGCATCGAGCGCGATCCGCTGACGCGCTGGCAGGCCGCGCAGCGCCTGGCCAGCACGGTGGTGCTCAAGCAAGGGCCCGATCCGCAAGTCGCGCGCGATGCCTTGATCGACGCGCTCGGCGCCTTGCTCGACGATTCGACGCTGGACCCGGCCTTCGTCGCCGAATGTCACCACTTGCCGGATCTGTGGACGCTGTGCGACGAATGCGAGCGTGTCGATCTCGACGACCTGCAACGCGAACGCGAAGACCTGCTCGATGCGCTCGCCGAGGCGCATGCCGATCGCTACGAAGCGCGTTATCGCGACGCCGCGGCGCAAGGCTCGTCGGGCATGGATGCGCATGCGATCGCGCTGCGCCGATTGAAGAATCTGTGCCTGGCGCGCCTGACGCGACTCGATCCGACCGCCGCGCTGGCCGCCTCGCAGTTCGCGCATGCGGCGAACCTCACCGATCGGCTGGCCGCGCTGCACAGCCTCGTGCATCACGACGCGCCCGATGCCGCCGCCGCGCTCGGCGCCTTCCGCACGCGCTATGCGAACGATCCGCTGGTGACGGATAAATGGCTCGGCATCGCGGTGACGCGGCCGCAATCCGATACCGTCGACCGCGTGACGGCGCTGCTGCGCGATCCGCTGTGGCAGCCGCGCAATCCCAATCGCGTGCGCGCCGTGCTCGGCAACTTCGCGCGCAACAACGCGGTGGCGTTCCACCGCCGCGATGGTGCCGGCTATTCGCTGCTGTTCGGGCAGATTCCGGTGCTCGACGCGATCAATCCGCAGGTTGCCGCGCGGCAGCTGACGGTGCTGGAGAACTGGCGTCGTCTCGACGACGAGCGCCAGACTTCAATCGTTGCCGGGCTGTCGTCGCTGTCGCGCCTGCCGCTGTCGCGCGACACCGCCGACGTCGTGGCGCGCCTGCGCGGCAACTGACCTCTTGCAGTCAGGGCTTCTTGCGGCGCTCGCCGGCGAGGCTGGCGAGCGCCGAACCGGCGACCACCAGCGCCGCGCCGGTCCAGCCGATCCAGCCGAGTCGTTCGGCCGCCACCAGGTTCGGCGCGAAGGCGTGCACCACGTGCACCGTGAGCAGCGTCAACAACGGCGTCACCGCCAGCACCACGCTCACGCGCGAGGCTTCCCAGTGCGCCAGCGCTTCGGCGAAGGCGCCGTAGGCCGCCAGCGTGTTGAAGGCGCAGTACAGCAGGGCGATCCAGTGCGCGCCGTCGAGCAAGGCGAGCTTCGCGGGCGACGCCAGCGGCAGCAGCAACACGCTCGCCACCGCGTAGATGAACAGCAGGATCGCCGGTGACGAGAGCCGGTCGAGCAATTGCTTCTGCGCCAGCGCGTACACCGCCCACACTACCGCGCCCAGCACGAGGATCAGGCAACCTTTGACGAAGTCCGGACCGCCGCCCTGCGCGACCAGTTGATCGCGGTAGAAGAACCACAGGCCAGCCGTCAGCGCGATCAATCCGAGCCACTGCAGCGCGCCGAAGCGTTCGCGGAACACGATCACGCCGCCGACCGCCATCAGCAGCGGCGCCAGTTGGATCAGCAATTGCGCGGTGGCCGGCGTGGTGTAGTCGAGGCCAGCCAGATAGAAGACGTAGTTGCCGATCAGCATCACGGCTGCCACGCCGAGCAGCAGCCAGTGCCGGCCGCCCAGGCCGCGGAAGCCGCCGAGCCCTTTGCGCAGCACCAGCCAGGCGCCGACGCCGAACAACGCAACGACGAACCTGAACCACGTGAGCGTATACACGTCGAGGGTTTCGAGCGTGTATTTGAGCGCGATCGGCAGCGTGGCCCAGCAGCCGGCGGTGACCAGCGCCAGCATCAGGCCGAAACGCCAACGGCCCGAAGCCTGATGCAGGGCCATCGGATCTACTCCGGAAAAGGGAGAAGCACGCTAGCACCCGGTCTTCACAAACGACAAGACGGAGGCCGACGTGCAGCGGCCGTCCGGCGTCGCTGAATTGCGTGCAACGGCGGTTTCCGGGTTCAGCACGAATTTACGGCCTCGGCATAGACTGCTCGCGTCCACCCCGGGGGTTTACCAATGATTCGCTGGATCGTCGTCTTCTCGACGTTGCTGCTTGGCGGCTGCGTCACTACCGAATACGTGTATCGCGATGGTTACCATCGCGACGGCTACGCCGACGGCCGTTACGTCGACGAGGGCGCCTACGAGCGCCGCGTCTATGTCGATGGCAGCTACTACTCGCCGTCCTACGCCGATCGCGGCGACTACTACTATTCGCCGGGCTACAGCAGCTATCCGTCGTACTTCGACTATCCGGCCTATTACTCGGTGTTCTGGCCGCTGCACCGTTCGTGGTACGACCCGTTCTACTACCCGAACTACTACTACGGCGTCACCTTCTATCCGCGCAACTACCTGAGCATCGGCTTCGGTGGCAGCTACGGCTGGCCGCGCTACAGCAGCTGGTACTACTCGCCGTACCGGTACAGCTGGGTCGACAACTATTACGACTGGCGTCCGTGGTACGGCCACTCGCACCATCGCGACCGCTACTCGCCGCGCTTCGGCAGCGCGCGCAACGAGGCCGAGCGCCTGTCGCGCGTGAGCGATCGCGATTACTACGGACGCGGCGGCGGTTACCGCGGCGACGGCTATCGCAACGATCGCCGCGACGACCGCGTTTCCGATGCCGTGCGCCGCACGCCATACGGCACCTACGGCACCACGCGCGATCCGTCGCGCGATGCCGACTACGGCAGCGCCTCGTCGCCGCGCCGCGATACCGGCATGCGCGGATTCGGCGTGCCGACCGATGCGGGCGATGTGCGCCGCACGGGCCAGTACGACACCTCGACCAATCGCCAGCTGCCGCGCGAACGCGGCTTCGGCGTGCCGGTGGAAGGCCGCGGCGATGTGCGCCGCGATGCGCAGATGGAGCAGGGCGTGCCGATCGGTCGCAGTGCCGATTACGGCGCGGCACGCGAAGCCAGCCGCATCGGCAATGGCGGCTACGCCGCGCCGCGCGCCACCAATCGCGGCTACGACAACGGCGGCGGCGCCGAACGTTACCAACGCGCCCCGGCGCGCGACTACTCGCGCGCCGAACGCGCACCGCGCGGTTATGACGGTGGCGGTTACGACGGCGGCGGCTACGCGGTGCCGCAGCAACGCCAGGCGCCGGTCGAACGCGGTTATCGCGAGCCGGTGTATCAGGAGCGCGGTTACCAGGACCGCGGCCAGCGCTACGAACGCGCCCCGGCGCGCGACTACGCGGCCCCCGGCCGCGGCTACGACGGCGGTGGCGGCGGACGTGCGGCGCCGTCGTATTCGGCACCGGCGCCGAGCTATTCCGCGCCGGCACCGAGCTACAGCGAACCGGCGCCGCGCTACGAATCGCGCGAGTCGCGCTCGGAGCCGTCGTACGAATCGCGCTCGGAGTCGCGTTCGGGCGGCCGCGGCGATGGCGGCGGCAGCCGTGGCGAAGTGCGCCGGGTCGGCAACAACCGCGAAGACTGAGTTCGCCTACCTCTAGCGTCGAACGAACGCCGGCTCTGGCCGGCGTTCGTTGTTTTGAAGGTCGAAGAATCGTTCGGCGCGATCGCGCGCAAGAGGTCTGGCGAGCGCCACTCGCTCCGTCGCGCAGTGAAAATCTGACACTCGAAATTCCGTGAAATCGATCACGCTTTCTGAGCGGTCGAAGAGAACGCGAGGGTTGCACCGCCCGGTCGGCAGGCGCATGATCGCCCCACGGAAAAGGTGACAGAAGGTGTCACCCTGCGACGCATTTCGCAGTGTCCGCGCCGAATTCCAGCTGCTCGGCGCCCGGCATACGGTCCCCTGGATTCCCCCTGTTCCAAAAGACCGCCGGGCGCCGACTTTACTTACCGCCCCGACCCAGCGCCCTCCCCAAGAGGTGCCGGCTTCGAATAGGTGCCGGGAGTCGATGACTCTCCTCCCGGCGGCTACCCCGCGACGCGCTGGCCGATCCCTGTTCAATTCGGCCTGCACGAATCGGAAGGCCCCGGGGATGGCGTGATCGCCTGCTCCACCGATGCTTTCCGCCTGCGCCTGCCGGCGCGGGTGCAGGCCGGGCGTTGCAGGTTTCGTTCCACGCGTCGCCCTTCGTAAACTAGCGACGGCACGGGTCACCTAGTGCCGAAAATCTGGTTACCGATTGCAACGCCGGCGGGCACGCGGCGTGCTTTGGCGTCAGCTAAATTGCTTCGAACCGAGACGGAAAACCCCGATGTATTCGTATGACGTGATCGTGATCGGCGGCGGCCACGCCGGCACCGAGGCCGCCCTCGCCGCCGCGCGCGCCGGCGCACGCACGCTGCTGCTCAGCCACAGCATCGAAACCATCGGCCAGATGAGCTGCAACCCGGCGATCGGCGGCATCGGCAAGGGTCATCTGGTGAAGGAGATCGACGCGCTCGGCGGCATCATGGCGCGGGCGGCCGATCGCGCCGGCATCCAGTGGCGCACGCTCAACGCCTCCAAGGGCCCCGCCGTGCGCGCCACGCGCTGCCAGGCCGATCGGGTTCGCTACAAGGCCGCGATCCGCCACGCGGTGGAAAACCAGGCCAACCTGACCGTGTTCCAGCAGGCGGTCGACGATCTCATTCTTGACGGCGAACGGGTCACGGGCGTCATTACACAGATGGGGTTGCGCTTCTCGGCGGCGTCCGTCGTGCTCACCGCCGGCACCTTCCTGGCCGGCAAAATCCACGTCGGCCAGGCCAATTACGCCGGCGGCCGCGCGGGTGACGCTCCCGCGCTCACTTTGGCCCAGAAGTTGCGCGAACTGCCGCTGCGCGTCGATCGGCTCAAGACCGGCACTCCGCCGCGCATCGACGGCCGCAGCATCGACTACGCCGGCCTCGAAGAACAGCCCGGCGATTCGCCGCGCCCGGTGTTCTCGTTCGTCGGCAGCGCGGCTGACCATCCGCCGCAGGTCAGCTGCTGGATCACGCATACCAGCGAGCGAGCGCACGAAATCATCCGTGCCGGGCTCGACCGCTCGCCGCTCTACACCGGCGTCATCGAAGGCGTCGGCCCGCGCTACTGCCCGTCGATCGAAGACAAAGTGGTGCGCTTCGCCGACAAAGCCTCGCACCAGATCTTCATCGAACCCGAAGGCCTCGATACCCACGAGATCTATCCGAACGGCATCTCGACCTCGCTGCCGTTCGACGTGCAGCTGGCGCTGGTGCGCAGCATCCGCGGCTTCGAGAACGCCATCATCACGCGCCCGGGCTATGCGATCGAATACGACTATTTCGACCCGCGCGGCCTGAAGGCCTCGCTTGAAACCCAGGCCATCGCCGGGCTGTTCTTCGCCGGCCAGATCAACGGCACCACCGGTTACGAAGAGGCCGCGGCGCAGGGGTTGATCGCCGGCCTCAACGCTGCACGCGCCGCGCTCGGCCTCGACGCCTGGAGCCCGCGCCGCGACGAGGCCTATATCGGTGTGTTGATCGACGACCTGATCACCAACGGCACCACCGAGCCGTACCGCATGTTCACCTCGCGCGCCGAATACCGGCTGCAACTGCGCGAAGACAACGCCGATTTGCGCCTCAGCGAACGCGGTCGCGAACTTGGGCTGGTGGACGAAGCGCGCTGGGCGGCTTTCAGCGCCAAGCGCGACCGCATCGAAAGCGAAACCGCACGACTGAAGTCGCTGTGGGCCGCGCCCGGCAATGCGCTGGCCGCCGATATCGAAACCACGCTGGGGGTGGCGGTGTCGCGCGAATCTTCCGCGCACGATCTGCTGCGCCGCCCCGAACTCGACTACGCCAAGCTGATGCGCGTCGCCGCGCTCGGCCCGGGCGTGGCCGATGCGAAGGTCGCCGAACAAGTCGAGGTGCAGGCCAAGTACGCCGGCTACGTCGACCGCCAGAACGACGAAATCGAACGCCAGCGCCGCCACGAAACCACCGCGATCCCGCCGAGCTTCGACTACGCCGCCGTCTCCGGCCTGTCCTCGGAAGTGCGCGCCAAACTGGAGAAATCCCGCCCCGAAACCATCGGCCGGGCGGCCCGCATTTCCGGCATCACCCCGGCCGCGATCTCGCTGCTGTTGGTGCACCTGAAGCGTTTCGGCAGCCGCCAGGTAGCGTGACCGTGGGCCCGGGCTGCGACCGGAGCCTGGCCCGCCTACAATACGCCGCTGCCGTTTCGGCACGGTCCAAGGTCCGAGTGTGAAGCCCATTCTGTTACCCGAACTTCCGGCGTCGGCCGAGCCGCTGCGCGCGGCAATCACCGCCGCGTATGCACGCGACGAGAGCGAGCATCTGGCCGAACTGCTGGCCGCCGCGCGCGTCGACGAGGCCACTCAAGCGAACATCCAGCGCACCGCCGAGGCACTGGTGCGGCGGGTGCGGGTGAAGGCCGAGGATCAGGGCGCGATCGAAGCTTTCATGCGTGAGTACGATCTTTCCAGCGAGGAAGGCGTGCTGCTGATGTGCGTGGCCGAGGCACTGTTGCGGATTCCCGATCAGGAAACCGCCGACCGGCTGATTCGCGACAAACTCGGCGACGCCGATTGGAGTTCGCACCGCGGCCAGAGCGAATCGCTGCTGGTGAATGCGTCGACCTGGGGCCTGATGCTGACCGGCCGCATGGTGAATTTGTCGGAGGAAACCCGGCGCAATTTCGGCGGCGCGTTCAAGCGGCTGATCGGGCGCGCCGGCGAGCCGGTGATCCGGTTGGCGGTGCGCCAGGCGATGCGCATCATGGGCCACCAGTTCGTGATGGGCCGCACCATCGAGGAAGCGCTGAAACGTTCGCGCAAAGGCGAGAACGCGTCGTACCGTTATTCGTTCGACATGCTCGGCGAAGCGGCCTTCACGCAGAAGGATGCCGATCGCTATTTCGAGGCCTACCGCAAGGCGATCCTGGCGATCGGCGCCACCGGCCCGCATCCGGACGTGTTCGCCGCGCCGAGCATTTCGATCAAGCTTTCCGCGCTGCATCCGCGCTATGAACTGGCCAAGCGCGCACGCGTGATGGCCGAGCTGACGCCGCGCGTATTGCAGCTCGCACAACTGGCGAAGCAACAGGGCATCGGTTTCACCATCGATGCCGAGGAAGCCGATCGCCTCGAACTGTCGCTCGATGTCATCGTCGGCGCTTATTCCGACGCCTCGCTCGACGGTTGGGAAGGCTACGGCCTGGCGGTGCAGGCCTACCAGAAGCGTGCGCCCTTCGTGCTCGATTATCTCGCCGACGTCGCGCGCCGCCGCGGCCGCCGCATGCCGGTACGGCTGGTGAAAGGCGCGTACTGGGATTCGGAAGTCAAACGCGCGCAGATCGACGGCGTCAGCGGCTATCCGGTGTTCACGCGCAAGCCCAACACCGATGTGAGTTATCTGGCCTGTGCCAAGAAGATGATCGCCTCGAGCGATGCGTTCTATCCGATGTTCGCCACGCACAATGCGCAGACGATCGCCGCGATCCACGCGTTTGCCGGGCTTGCGGCGCAAAAGCCGGCGTTCGAATTCCAGCGCCTGCACGGCATGGGCAAGGACCTGTACGACGAAGTCATCGGACCGAACTCGCTGGCCACGCCATGCCGCGTCTACGCGCCGGTCGGCAGCCACGAAGACCTGCTGCCGTACCTGGTGCGCCGCCTGCTCGAGAACGGCGCCAATTCGAGCTTCGTCAACCGCATCACCGATGAAAAGATCGCGCCGGCCGAACTGGTCGCCGATCCGGTCGCCACCGTCGCCGGCTTCGATTTCAAGCCGCATCCGAAAATCCCGCAGCCGAAAGACATCTACGGCGAAGACAGGAAGAATTCCATGGGCGTGAATCTCGCCAACGATGCCGAACTCGCCGTGCTGGCCGCGAACATCAAGGCCGCGACGAAACCGTGGCGCGCCACGCCGCTGGTGCCCGGCGCCGCGCTCGGCGCTGCCGCGCTGGCAGTGACGAATCCGGCCGATCGCCGCGAAAGCGTCGGCGAGTGGCAGCCCGCCGATACGGCGACGGTGGAATTGGCACTGACCAATGCCGTGGCGTCGCAACCCGAATGGGATCGCATGCCGGCGGTGTCGCGCGCGAAGATTCTCGAACACGCCGCCACGCTGCTGGAAAAGCGCATGCCCGAATTCATCGCGCTGTGCACCAAGGAAGCCGGCAAGACGATCGGCGATGGCATCGCCGAAGTGCGCGAGGCCGTCGACTTCCTGCGTTACTACGCGCAGCAGGCGCGGCGCCTGTTCGCGCATCCGGAAAAACTGCCGGGCCCGACCGGCGAATCGAACGAACTGCAACTGCGCGGCCGCGGCGTGTTCGTCTGCATCAGCCCGTGGAATTTCCCGCTGGCGATCTTCATGGGCCAGGTCGCGGCGGCGCTCGTCGCCGGCAACAGCGTCATCGCCAAGCCGGCCGAACAGACCAATCTGGTCGGCTATGCCGCGGTGAAAGTGCTGCACGAAGCCGGCGTGCCGGAAGCGGTGCTGCAGTTCCTGCCGGGCGACGGCGCCACCGTCGGCGCGGCGCTGACGCGCGATCCGCGCGTCGCCGGCGTGGCCTTCACCGGTTCCACCGAAACCGCGCGCGCGATCAACCGTGCGATGGCTGCACGCGATGCCGCGATCGGCGTGCTGATCGCCGAAACCGGCGGCCAGAATGCCCTGATCGCCGATTCGTCGGCACTGCCCGAACAGCTCGTGAAAGACGCCATGACGAGCGCGTTCGGTTCGGCCGGCCAGCGCTGTTCGGCGGCGCGCGTGCTGTTCGTGCAGCGCGACATCGCCGACAAGGTGATCTCGATGCTGGCCGGCGCGATGGACGAGCTGGTGGTCGGCGATCCGGGCCTGCTGTCGACCGACGTCGGCCCGGTGATCGATGCCGACGCGCTGGCGATGTTGAACGAGCACGCCGCTCGCATGGATCGCGAAGCAAAGCTGATCCGCAGCATCAAGCTCGACGCGAACGCCGAACACGGCAGCTTCTTCGCACCGCGCGCTTACGAACTGCGGGAACTGCCGCAGCTCACGCGCGAAGTGTTCGGCCCGGTGTTGCATGTGATCCGTTTCGATGGCGAGCGCATCGACGATGTGATCGACGCCGTCAACGCCACCGGTTACGGCCTCACGCTCGGCATCCACAGCCGCATCGACGAAACCATCCAGCGCATCGCCAGCCGCATCCGCGCCGGCAATTGCTACGTCAATCGCAACATGATCGGCGCCGTGGTCGGCGTGCAGCCGTTCGGCGGCGAAGGTTTGTCGGGCACCGGCCCGAAGGCGGGCGGGCCGCATTACCTGCCGCGCTTCGCCACCGAGCGCACGCTGACGATCAACACGACGGCGGCCGGCGGCAATGCGAGCCTGTTGACGCTCGACGACTGAGATCGCGCGACCGGCGGCTCGCGAACTTCCGCGAGCCGTTTTGGCGCGATCGAGCCGGCGTCCGCCGCGGCGCGGCTCGACCGGATCGAAAAGGCCGCTCGCATCGCGCGCCCCGACGCGGCAAGATAGGCGCATGAACGCCGTCCGCCTTGCCCGCATCGCACTCGTCGCCGGTTTTCTGCTGCTCGCCGGCTGCGCCACCAAACAGCACTCGCGCGATCTGCTGCACGTCACGCTCTACGACTATTCCGGCGCGATCCGCTGGAACAACTTCGCCGGCGCGGCGGCGCTGCTCGATCCGAAGCTCGAACAGCCGGTGAAGGCCATCGACATGAAGCGCTACGAGCAGGTGCAGGTCACCGGCTACGACGTGCGCGGCAGCGAGATGCCGACGCCCGAAACCTACAACCAGGTGGTCGAAATCCGCCTCATCAACCGCCACACGCAGGCCGAGCGGTCGATCGTCGACAAGCAACGCTGGCGCTATGACGCCGAAGCGCGGCAGTGGTGGCTGACCTCGGGCCTGCCGGATATCACCGAAGGCAGATGATTCCGCGCGGCCAGCCGCGCACGACACCGATGATGCCCTCGCCGCCCGCCTGGCACGCCTACGTGCCCAAGCTCGCCAGCACCCTGGCGCGCGGCTACAGCCGGCAGGATCTGCGTGCCGATGCGGTGGCCGGGCTCACCGTCGCGATCGTCGCCTTGCCGCTGGCGATGGCGCTGGCGATCGCGTCGGGCACCACGCCGGAGAAGGGCCTGCACACCGCGATCGTCGCGGGTTTCCTCATTTCGGCCTTCGGCGGCTCGCGCGTGCAGATCGGCGGGCCCACCGCCGCCTTCATCCCGGTGGTGTTCAACGTCATCGAGAAATTCGGCTACGAAGGGTTGATCCTGTGCACGCTGCTCGCCGGCCTGATGCTGATCGGCGCCGGCCTGATGCGGCTGGGCACCTTGATGAAATACATGCCGCAGCCGGTGATCACCGGTTTCACCGCCGGCATCGCGGTGACGATCTTCACCAGCCAGGTGAAGGATCTGCTCGGGCTGCCGATCGAAAAACTGCCCGGCGATTTCATCGGCAAGTGGCAGGCCTACGCCGCCCATATAGGGCACACCAACCTGATCGCCTTCGCGCTGGCGCTGGCCTGCCTGGGACTGATCCTCGCGGTGCGCCGCTTGCGTCCGCAGTGGCCGGCGTTCCTGATCGCGGTGATCGCCGGCTCGCTGGCCGCGGTGTTCATCGCGCTGCAGGTGCCGACCATCGGCAGCGAATTCGGCTCGATTCCGTCGGCCTTGCCGACATTTTCGATTCCGCACATTCCCTTCGAACGCACCGCCGAAATGCTGCCGGCCGCGTTCACCATCGCCTTTCTCGCGGGCGTCGAATCGCTGCTGTCGGCCGTCGTCGCCGATGGCATGACGGGCGGGCGGCACCGCTCGAACGGCGAACTGGTGGCGCAAGGCATCGCCAACGTCGGGTCGGCGCTGATCGGCGGCCTGCCGGCCACCGGCGCCATCGCGCGCACCGCCACCAATATCCGCGCCGGCGCGCGTTCGCCGATCAGCGGCATCCTGCACGCGGCCTTCCTGCTCGGCTTCATGCTGCTGGCGGCGCCGCTGATGCGCTACGTGCCGCTTGCGGCGCTCGCCGCGGTGCTGCTGATCGTGGCCTGGAACATGAGCGAGGTCGAACGCTTCCGGCATCTGATGCGTGCGCCGTTCGGCGATCGCGCCGTGTTGTTGTTGACTTTCGTGCTGACGGTGGCGTTCGATCTGACCGTGGCGATCGAAGTGGGCGTGGTGCTGGCCGCCTTCCTTTTCATGCATCGCATGAGCGAAGTGGTGGCGGTCGAAAGCCATATCGATCTGATCGAAGAAGATCGCGACGACAGCGCCGGCGAAGATCAGCAACGCAAGCTGCTGCCGCCGGGCGTGGAGGCGTTCCGCATTTCCGGCCCGCTGTTCTTCGCGGTGGCCAATCGCATCGATCGCGTGCTCGATCAGTTCCTGAAGAAGCCGCAGGTGTTCATCCTGCGATTGCGGCTGGTGCCGTTGATCGACGCGTCAGGCGTCACCGCACTGCAGGAACTGCTCGACCGCTGCGAACGCCAGCGCATCCGCATGATTTTCTCCGGCCCGCAAGCGCAGCCGCTCGAAACCATGCGCGCGATGCACTTGCTCGATCATCCGGCGCTGCTGGGCGTGGCCGACGATTTCCAGGCCGCGGTGGCGATGGCGCGGCAGGCGGTCGCGGCCTAGGCGTTCGCTACAGCGCGTCGCCGTCCAGCTCGCCGGTGCGGATGCGGATCACCTGCTCGAGCGGCGTCACGAAGATCTTGCCGTCACCGATCTTGCCGCTCTTGGCGGCGTGCAGGATGGCTTCGACGATGCGGTCGACCTGGTCGTCTGCGACCGCCACCTCGACCTTGATCTTGGGCAGGAAGTCGACCACGTATTCGGCGCCGCGATACAGCTCGGTGTGGCCCTTCTGGCGGCCGAAGCCTTTCACCTCGGTCACCGTGATGCCGTTGACGCCGGCTTCCGACAGCGCTTCGCGCACGTCGTCGAGTTTGAACGGCTTGATGATCGCCACCACCATCTTCATTGCTTTCTCCGCCGCCCACGAGCCGTGAATCCGCAGATAATGCCATGACGCCCGCGCCGCGCCGCGGGTTCATGCCGCGGTGATGCGCGATCGCGGAAAATCCCGAGCACAAGTCGCGGCATTCTCCTAGCGACTTGCGCCCCCGTCCGCGGCACGATGCACGCATCCACGGAAGAACCCGCCATGATCAATCTCAAATCGATCGACGACCTCGCCCGCCGCCTGAGCGACTTGGTGCCGCCGGGCCTGAGCGCCGCGCGCGACGATCTGGAAAAGAATTTCCGCGCCGCGCTGCAATCGAGCCTGACCCGGCTCGATCTGGTGACGCGCGAGGAATTCGACGTGCAGCGCGCCGTGCTGCTGCGTTCGCGCGAGAAGCTCGAACACCTGGAAAGCCTGCTTGCCGCGCTCGAGGAACGCCTCGAAGCGAACCGGCAGCCCGACCGCGCCGCCGGCCAGAACTGAAAGATCCCGCCGCGGGCGCGGTGCCAGCCTCGCCCGCATGAGCCTCGCCGTCGTCCACAGCCGCGCGCAGTGCGGCTTCGATGCGCCGCCGGTGCGGGTCGAGGTGTATCTGTCGGGCGGGCTGCCGATCATGTCGATCGTCGGACTGCCCGATGCGGCGGTGCGCGAGAGCAAGGACCGGGTACGCGCCGCGCTGCTTTGCTCGCAGTATGAATTTCCCCAGCGGCGCGTGACGGTCAACCTGAGTCCGGCCGACTTGCCGAAGGACGGCGGCCGCTTCGATCTGCCGATCGCGCTCGGCATCCTGGTGGCCACCGGCCAATTGCCGCGTTGCGCGCTCGAGCGCTACGAATTCGTCGGCGAACTGGGTCTGAGCGGCGAACTGCGCGGCGTGCACGGCGCCTTGCCGGCGGTGCTGGCGGCGGCGCGCGTGCAGCGCGGCATGGTGTTGCCGTCGGCCAATTCGGCCGAGGCGCGGGTCAGTGCGCATCCGGACGCGCGGGTCGCCGCAACCTTGTTGCAGGTGTGCGCGTTCCTGCGTGGCGAAGGCGATCTGGAAATCGCACCGCCGCATATTGCCGATGAGAATCCGCGGCCGTTGCCGGATCTGTCGGACGTGCGCGGCCAGGGCACGGCGCGGCGTGCGCTCGAAGTGGCGGCCGCCGGCGGACATCATCTCTTGATGGTCGGCCCGCCGGGCAGCGGCAAGACGATGCTGGCGTCGCGGCTGCCGTCGATCTTGCCGCCGCTGGCGGAAAGCGAGGCGCTCGAATGCGCGGCGATCGCGTCGATCTCCGGGCGCGGACTCGATCTTTCGCGCTGGAAACTGCCGGCGTTCCGAAGCCCGCATCACACCGCGAGCGGCGTCGCCCTGGTCGGCGGCGGATCGCAGCCGAGGCCGGGCGAGATCAGCCTCGCGCACTGCGGGGTGCTTTTTCTCGACGAACTGCCCGAGTGGGATCGCCGCGTGCTCGAAGTGCTGCGCGAGCCGCTCGAATCGGGCCTGGTGACGGTGTCGCGCGCGGCGCGGCAGGTCGATTTTCCGGCGCGATTCCAATTGGTTGCGGCGATGAATCCTTGTCCCTGCGGCTGGGCCGGCGATCCGGCCGGCCGCTGCAATTGCAGCGGCGAACAGGTGGCGCGCTATCGCGGCCGCGTCTCCGGGCCGCTGCTCGATCGCATCGATCTGCAGGTCGAAGTGCCGCGCGCGAAGGCGGCGGAGTTGCGCAGCGATGCCGATCCGGGCGAAGCCAGCGAGATGGTTCGGGCGCGCGTGCTGGCCGCGCGCGAACGTCAGATCGCGCGCACCGGCAAACCCAATACGCGGCTGAGCCAGCGCGAAACCGAACAGCATTGCCGTCTCGCAACGGCCGACCGCGCGCTGCTCGAACGTGCGATCGATAGCCTGCGGCTGTCGGCGCGTGCGCATCAGCGCATCCTGCGCGTCGCGCGCACGATCGCCGATCTGGCCGGCAGCGATTCGATCGGCACCGCGCACCTGAGCGAAGCGATCGGCTACCGCAGGCTCGATCGGGGCAGCGGGTGAGCGGCGCGGCGGCACCCGCATGAAGACGGGCTGAGCCGCGCGGCGCGATCTTGCACAGCCCGCCTGCCGGCCGTCACGGCCTGCCGCTATCATCGACGCGTTCGCTCCGGAAAATCCCCCCGCCAAGAATGGAAAGTCTCCACGCCAGCGACTGGCTGCTGCTCGGCGGTGCCGTGCTGGTGCTCGCGGGCATCGGTTCGAGCCTGATCGCCTCGCGCTTCGGCGCGCCCTTGCTGCTGGTGTTCCTGGTGCTGGGCATGCTGCTCGGCGAGGACGGGCCCGGCGGCATCGCGTTCGACAATATCAAGGCCACTTACGCGATCGGTTCGCTGGCGCTCGCGGTGATCCTGTTCGACGGCGGGCTGCGCACGCGCATCGCACACGTGCGCAATGCGCTCGCGCCGGCCGCGACCCTCGCCACCGTCGGCGTCGTGATAACCACCGTGCTCACCGGCTTCGCGGCGGTGTGGCTGCTCGGTTTCACTTATCCGCAAGGCCTGCTGGTCGGTGCCATCGTCGCCAGTACCGATGCCGCCGCCGTGTTCTTCCTGCTGCGCGCCAACGGCCTGCACCTGCAGCGGCGGGTCGGCGGCACGCTGGAAATCGAATCGGGCAGCAACGACCCGATCGCGGTGTTCCTGACCGTGCTGCTGACCGGCTACATCGCCAGCGAAGGCAGCACCAGCGCGGCGTCGATGCTGTTGTCGCTCGCGATGCAGTTCAGTATCGGCGCGGTGACCGGTGCGCTCGGCGGCATCGGCATCGCGCAATCGCTCAATCGGTTGGCCTTGCCGGCCGGCCTGCATCCGCTGCTGGCGGTGGCCGGCGCCGTCGGCCTGTTCGCGTTGACCAACCTGCTCGGCGGCTCCGGATTTCTCGCGGTGTATCTGGCCGGGCTGGTGGTCGGCAACCGGCCGGTGCGTGCCTTCGCCAATGTGCTCAGCGTGCACGACGCCGCCACCTGGCTGGCGCAGCTGGTGATGTTCCTCGTGCTCGGTCTGTTGGTGACGCCGAGCGAACTGATTGCCGCGCTGTTGCCGGCACTGGGCATCGCGGCCTTCCTGATGCTGGTCGCGCGTCCGCTCGCGGTGACGCTGTGCCTGTGGCCGTTCGGCTTCCGCAAGCGCGAGATCGCGTTCGTCTCGTGGGTCGGCCTGCGTGGAGCGGTCGGCATCTTCCTGGCGTCGATTCCGCTGCTCGCCGGCTTGCCGCAGGCCGGGTTGATCTTCAATGTCGCCTTCGTGGTGGTGTTGATTTCGCTGCTGGTGCAGGGCTGGACCCTGAGCTGGGCCGCGCACCGCTTCGACGTCGCGCTGCCGCGGCGCGATGCACCGATGCGGCGCATAGAGCTCGATCTGCCCGGCCAGCTCGAATACGAGATGGTCGGTTATCGCGTCGCACCCGATTGCGCGGTCCTGCGCGGCGGACGCCTGCCGGGCTGGGCGCGGCCGACGCTGGTGGTGCGCAGCCTGCGCGTGAACAGCCCGGAGGAGGCCGGCCCGCTGCAGCCCGAGGATTATGCGTACTACCTCGCCCCGCCCGGCAATGTGTACCGGCTCGACTGGCTGTTCGCGGAACCAAAGGAAGCACGCGAAGTCGAACGCGAGATGTTCGGAGAATTCGTCCTTCCCGGTGATGTTCCGCTCGGCGCGCTGGCCGAGTTCTACGATCTGTCGATACCGCCACGGCATGTGGATCGCACTGCCGACCAGATCTTCACCGAACGCTTCGACGGCGAGCCGCAGATCGGCGACCGCCTGCGTTTCGGCACCGCGACCCTGGTGGTGCGCGATCTGATCGACGAACGCGTGGCGCGGGTCGGGCTCAAGTTCGAAACCGTCGGCGCCCGCCTGTTCGGCGGCGCCTCGTTGACCCCGCCGCGCGCCCCATCGGCGCTGCGCCGCTTCGGCGCCCGCTTTGCGGTGAAGCGCAAGCCGAAACCCAAGCTCTGAACCAAACCCCGCGGGCGCAACACCGCGGTCATCGGCCGGAAACAAATCTGTCGTCGTTGTAATCCCACTGTCATCTTGCCGACATACGCTGCGCGCGTCTTCCCAGCCGAGCCCGCGCCATGTCCCGCCTCTCCCGCGTCATTCCCGCCCTGTTGCTGCTCGGCGCCGGTCCGGCTGCCGCCGAAGTGCCGCTCGATGTGATCTTCGACAGCGAGATTTATATCGACGGCCTGTTCCAGGTCGATAAGAACTTTTTCGACAACGATGTCGCCAATTTCGCCGATGATGCCGAGATGCGGCGGGCCGAGGTGATCTTCCGCGCCAAGCATTTGAGCGGCCTGGAAGTGATGCTGGGCTACGACCCGAAGGCCGATAAATGGCTCGACGCCTCGGTCAAGCACCGCATCGGCCCGGCCACCACGGTGCGCGCAGGCCAGTACAAGCAGCCCAACAGCCTCGAAGAACTGGGCTCGACCCGCAACAACGATTTCATCGCCAAGAGCATGGCGACCAACACCTTCGGCCTGGCCCGCCGCCTCGGCGTGGAGTTGGCGACCGAAGGCCGCAACTGGACGCTCACGGGCTCGGCCTTCGGCCGCGAACTGACGGAAGGTCTCGCCACCGGCAGCGGCTACGGCGCGCGCGCCACCTGGGCGCCGCTGCTCGACGATGTGCCGGCCGAAGACACCCGCTTCTTCCATCTGGGCGCCTCGGCCGTCAGCTACGACACCGATGCCGACACCCTGCGCCTGCGCGCGCGGCCTGGTGCGGACCTGACCCCGATCCGCCTGGTCGACACCGGCAACCTCACCACCACCGACCGCATCACCACGCTCGGCGCCGAAGCCGCCTTCGGCCAGGGCCCGCTGCTGCTGCAGGGCGAGTACTACACCGCGCGCGTCGATCGCTACAGCGGCGGCGATTTCGACGCCAACGCCTGGTACGTCTACGGCCTGTGGACGCTGACCGGCGAGGCCCATGGCTACAAGCAGGGCACCGTCACCACGCCGTTCCCGAACGAACCGCTGCGCGGCATGTGGCAGGTCGGCCTGCGCTACGAAGGCATCGATCTGAACGACGGCAACGTGCTCGGCGGCGAAGAGAACAATCTCACGCTCGGCGTGAACTGGTACTGGCGCACCAACTTCAAGTTGATGGCGAACTATGTCCAGGTCGACAGCGAACGCCGCGGCATCGAAGACAACCCGAACATCCTCGAGTTGCGCGGCCAGCTGATGTTCTGATCCTGCGAGGCGGCACGGCCGGCGTGTCACGCGCCGGTCATGTCGCTGCCGTCTGCTGATGCTGAAGGGCGAGCGCACGCGCGCAGCCGTCATCCCCGAATTCCCGACGGAGACACTCATGAGTTTCCCGCTGAAAAATCGCATCCGCGCGCTGGCGCTGTTGGCCGCGCTCGCCGCGCCGTTCGCGCACGCCACCGATATCACCGGCGCCGGCGCCTCGTTCGTGTTTCCCGTGATGTCGAAATGGTCGGCCGATTACCACCAGGCCACCGGCCATCGCATCAACTACCAGTCGATCGGCTCGGGCGGCGGCATCGCGCAGATCCAGGCCGGCACCGTGGATTTCGGTTCGTCCGACGCGCCGTTGTCGCCGGCCGATCTGGAGAAGGCGGGCCTCGTGCAATTCCCGCTCGTGATCGGCGGCGTGGTGCCGGTGATCAACGTGCCGGGCATCACGCCCGGCCAGCTCAAGCTCACCGGCCCGCTGCTGGCCGACATCTTCCTCGGCAAGATCGCCAAGTGGGACGACGCCGCGATCAAGGCGCTCAATCCCGAGCTCGCGCTGCCGACGCTGCCGATCCGCGTGATCCATCGTTCGGACGGCTCGGGCACCACCTTCAACTTCGTCAACTATCTGGCCAAGGTGAGCCCGGAGTGGAAGTCGAAGGTCGGCGAAGGCACCAGCGTGAAGTGGCCGGCCGGCTACGGCGGCAAGGGCAACGAAGGCGTCGCGGCGTACGTCAAGCAGATCAAGGGCGGCATCGGCTACGTCGAGCTGTCGTACGTGTTGCAGAACAAGATGTCGCACGCCTCGATGCAGAACGCCGCCGGCAAATTCGTGCAGCCGGGCTCCGACACTTTCGCCGCCGCCGCCGCCAACGCCGACTGGAAGAACGCGACCGACTTCTCGCTGGTGATGACCAATGCCGCCGGCGAACAAGCCTGGCCGATCACCGCCACCAATTTCATCCTGATGTATCGTGCGCCGAAGGATGCCGAGCGCGCCAAAGCGGCGATCGATTTCTTCACCTGGGTCTACGCGAACGGCGACGGTCAGGCGCAA
>CBFHAI010000031.1:0-49042 GCA_965653565.1 uncultured Chiayiivirga sp.
CACCGCCCCCACCGCCCCACCACCCGGAAACCCCATGCCCCAAATCGAAACCGACCGCCTCATCCTCCGCCCGCCGCAACTGCAAGACTTCGACCGTTGGGCCGAATTCGCCGCCGATCCCGTTGCCACGCGTTTTCTCGGCGGGCCGATGACGCGATCGATGGCGTGGCGCGCGATGATGACGATGGCCGGGTCGTGGTCGTTGCTCGGCTACGCGATGTTTTCCGTGATCGAGAAATCGAGCGGGCGCTGGCTCGGTCGGCTCGGGCCGTGGCAGCCGGAAGGCTGGCCCGGCACCGAGGTGGGCTGGAGCCTGCATCCGGATGCGTGGGGCCGCGGTTATGCGGTCGAAGGCGCGCGCGCCGCGATGGACTATGCCTTCGACGTGCTCGGCTGGGACGACGTGATCCACTGCATCGATCCGGAAAACCTGCCGTCGCAGCGCGTCGCCACGACGCTTGGTTCGCGCCTGCGCGGGCCGGGGAAAATGCCGCCGCCGCTCGACACGTTTCCCTGCGAATTGTGGGGCCAGACGCGCGCGGAGTGGCTGGCGCGGCGCTGATCGGTCTGCCGGCCATCTATCTGCGGCGCGGCGCTGCGCTTAGCATGGCCGTTCCGATCCGGGGAATGCGCCGATGAATTTCGAGCCCAGCGAACGCAGCGCCGAACTGCTCGATCGCGTCAAGCACTTCATGCGGCGGCACGTGCTGCCGGTGGAGGCCGCGTACTGGGCCGACATCCACGCGCAGCATCACGGCGGCGACTGGCGCCAGTGGCGCATTCCGCCGCTGATGGAAGAACTCAAGGCCAAGGCGCGCGCCGAAGGCTTGTGGAATCTGTTCCTGCCCGATCCAGAACTCGGCGCCGGCCTGTCCACGCTCGAATACGCGCCGATCGCCGAAGCCACCGGCCGCAGTTTCATGGCGCCGGAAATCTTCAACTGCAACGCGCCCGACACCGGCAACATGGAAGTGCTGTGGAAGTACGGCAGCGAGGAACACAAGCGCCGCTGGCTCACCCCACTGCTGGCCGGCGAAATCCGCTCGGTGTTCTGCATGACCGAGCCCGACGTGGCATCGAGCGATGCCACCAACATGCAGGCCACGGCCAGCTTCGAGGGCGACGAAATCGTCCTCGACGGCAAGAAATGGTGGAGCAGCGGCATCGGCGATCCGCGCGCGAAAGTGGCTATTTTCATGGGCCGCACGGCCGATGCCGAGCGCGATCGGCACCATCAGCATTCGATGGTGCTGGTGCCGCTCGATGCGGCGGGGGTCGAGATCAAACGCATGCTGCCGGTGTTCGGCGATTACGACGAACCGCACGGCCACGGCGAAGTGCATTTCAACCAGGTGCGGGTGCCGGCCGATCACGTCATCAAGGGGCCGGGCATGGGCTTCGAGATCGCGCAGGGCCGGCTCGGGCCGGGGCGTATCCATCACTGCATGCGCTGCATCGGTGCGGCCGAAGCGGCGCTCGATCTGGCGATCGCGCGCGGCACGCAGCGCACCGCGTTCGGCAAGCCGCTGATCGATCTGGGCGGCAATCGCGAACGCGTGGCCGAAGCGCGCATCGCGATCGACCAGGCGCGGCTGCTCACGCTGTATGCGGCCTGGAAGATCGATCAGGCCGGCGTGCATGCGGCGATGACCGAGATTTCGGCGATCAAGGTGGTCGCGCCGAACGTGCTGCAACAGGTCGTCGATTTCGCGATCCAGATCCACGGCGGCGCCGGCGTGTCGCGCGAAACGCCGCTGCCCGGCTTCTTCGCGCAGGCGCGCAGCCTGCGGCTGGCGGATGGCCCCGACGAAGTGCACAAGGGCCTGATCGCACGCATCGAACTGGGCAAGCGCGGGATGAAGCTGTGAGCGGTGCGACCGACCGCGGCGGCGCGGTGCGCGCCGGTGAGGAGCTCGATGTCGCGGCCGTCGATGCCTGGCTGCGTGCGCAAGGCGTCGCGCTCGACGGCCAGCCGCAAGTCACGCAATTTTCCGGCGGCGCATCGAACTGGACCTATCGGCTGCAATACGCCAATCGCGACCTGATCCTGCGCCGTCCGCCGGCCGGCACCAAAGCCAAATCGGCGCACGACATGGGCCGCGAATTCACCGTGCAACGGGCGCTCAAGCCGCACTATCCGGCGGTGCCGGACATGGTGGCGCTGTGCAAGGACGCCGCGGTGATCGGCGCCGATTTCTACGTGATGGATCGCATCGACGGCATCATCCCGCGCGCCAACCTGCCGCGCGATTTACAGCTCGACGCGGCGCAGGTGCGGCAGCTTTGCACCCATGTGCTCGACAAGCTGATCGAACTGCATCGTGTCGACTACCGCGCCGCCGGTCTCGAATCGCTCGGCAAGGGCGCGGGTTACGCGCGACGCCAGGTCGAAGGCTGGTCGGAGCGCTATCTGAAGGCGAAAACCTGGAACGTGCCGGGTTTCCGCCGCGTGCGCGAGTGGCTGGCCGCGAACATTCCCGACGACGTGGCCACCTGTGTGATCCACAACGACTGGCGTTTCGACAACGTGGTGCTGGCGCCGGACGATCCGACCCGCGTGATCGGCGTGCTCGATTGGGAAATGGCAACCCTCGGCGATCCGCTGATGGACCTGGGCAGCGCGCTGGCGTACTGGGTGCAGGCCGACGATGGCCGCCTGATGCGCAGCACGCGCCGCCAGCCGACGCACCTGCCCGGCATGCTCACGCGCCGCGAAGTCGTTGCGTATTACCTCGAACGCAGCGGCCTGGCGACGCCGAACTGGGTCTTCTACGAAGTGTTCGGGCTGTTCCGGCTGGCGGCGATCATCCAGCAGATCTACTTCCGTTATCACCACGGACAGACCCGCAATCCGGCGTTCAAGCGGTTCTGGCTGCTGGTCAATTATTTCGACTTTCGCTGCCGGCGGTTGCTGCGGGAAGCACGCGCATGACGACTATTTATCTGATCCGCCACGGCCAGGCTTCGTTCGGCGCGGCCGACTACGACAAGCTGTCCGAGATGGGCCACGAGCAATCGCGCGTGGTGGGCCAGGCGCTGTCGCAGCGCTTGCCGCCCGACGGCCACTGCGTGGTGTTCGCTGGCGATATGCGGCGCCATCGCGAAACCGCCGCGGCTTGTCTTGCCACGCTGCAGCGCGAACTCGAACCGACGATCGACGCCGGCTTCAACGAATTCGATCACGAGGAGGTGATCGTGCGGCACGAGCCGCGCTTCGCCGATCGCGACGCGATGCAGAAACTGATGCGCGTGCATCCCGATCCGCATCGCGCCTTCCAGCAGATGTTCGAACTGGCGATCGCGCGCTGGACCGGAGGCGAATTCGACAGCGATTACCGCGAATCGTGGCCGGGCTTCCGCGCCCGCTGCCGCGTCGCGCTCGATGCGGTGGCGGCGCGGACCCCGCGCGATGCGACGGCACTGGTCTTCACCTCCGGCGGCACCATTTCCGCGCTGTGCCAGACCCTGCTGCAGCTGACCGACGCCAGCGCCTTCGCGCTCAATTTCCGGCTGGCCAACGCCGGCATGACGAAACTGGCGATCGGCGCGCGCGGCCTGTCGGTGGTCAGCCTCAACGAGCATGGCCACCTGGAAGCCGGCGGTGGGAAATTGCTGACCTTCCGCTAGGACGTTTCCGATGTTCCGGGCGCGGCGGTCCTGCTAGATTGCAGGCCGATCGCACAGCTTCGGGACGCGCATGCAAACGAGTTCAGCCGGCAAGACCTTCGATGGCGTGGAAGTGGAGACGGCGGCGTCGCCGCGCTGGTCGGTGATCTGGCTGCATGGGCTGGGCGCCGACGGGCACGATTTCGAGCCGATCGTGCCCGAGCTGGTGGAAGACGATTGGCCCGCGGTGCGCTTCGTTTTTCCGCATGCGCCGGTGCGCGCGGTGACGATCAACGGCGGCGTGCGGATGCGCGCCTGGTACGACATCCTCGGGCTGGAGATCGCACAGCGGCAGGATGAAACCGGCGTGCGCGAATCGCTGCGCTTCGTGCAGGAGCTGGTGGCGCGCGAAAACGCGCGCGGCGTGCCGACCGAGCGCGTCATCATCGCCGGCTTCTCGCAGGGCGGCGCCATCGCGCTGGCGGCCGCGGTGCGGCATCCGCAGCGCCTCGGCGGCGTGGTGGCGCTGTCGACCTATCTGCCGATCGCCGAGAGCACCGAGGCCGAACGCAGCGAGGCCAATCGCGACACGCCGATCTTCATCGCGCACGGCAGCCTCGACCCCGTGGTCAGCCACGCGCTCGGCCTGATGAGCCGCGGCTTTCTCGAAAACCTGGGCTACGACGTCGAATGGCACAGTTATTCGATGCCGCATTCGGTCAGCGCCGAGGAAATTTCCGATCTGGCGGCCTGGTTCGGCGCGCGCTTCGCGGCCGGGCGCGGGTGACGCGCGTGTTGCGCCTGGCTACCATTCGTTCGTCCTCCACGATCGTGGACGCTCCCACCTCATGAAAGTGCTGATCGCCGACGACGAACCGCTGGCCCGCCAGCGTCTGCGCGACCTGCTCGAGTCGATTGGCGGGCATGAAATCGTGGGCGAAGCCGCGAACGGGCTGGAGGCCTGCGAAATGGCCGACAGCGAATCGGCCGACCTGGTGTTGCTCGACATCGCGATGCCGCTGCTCGATGGCCTCGAAGCCGCGCATCACCTGAGCCGTTTCGAGCGCGCGCCGGCGGTGGTGTTCTGCACCGCCTACGACGAGCATGCATTGGCCGCGTTCGAAGCGCGTGCGGTCGATTATCTGGTCAAGCCGATCCGCCGCGAACGCCTGGTGGAAGCGCTCGAACGCGCGCGCCGCTACACCGGCGATCGCGCCGACGCGCTCGAAGGCGCGTTCCCGCAGGCGCAGCGCCGCTCGCATCTGTGCGCGCGCCTGCGCGGCAGCCTGCGGCTGATCGCGCTCGACGACATCAGCTATCTGCAGGCGGAAGAAAAATACGTCGTCGTGCACCACAAGCGCGGCGAGGATCTGATCGAGGATTCGCTCAAGGCGCTGGAAGTCGAGTTCGGCGAGCGTTTTCTGCGCATCCACCGCAATTGCCTGGTGGCGCGCGACCGCCTGCAGGAGTTGCGGCGCGATTCGGAAGGCCGCGTGTTCGTGAAGCTGCACAACGTCGACACGCTGCTCGAAGTGAGCCGCCGTGCGGTGCCGGTGCTGCGCCAGCTGGTGCGCATGCTTTGAACGCATTGCGCATCGCTACGCGGCGCAGCGCGCTGGCGCTGTGGCAGACCGAGCACGTCGCCGAGCGCCTGCGCGCGGCGCATCCGGGCTTGCGCATCGAGCTGGTGCCGCTGTCGACGCGCGGCGACGAGATCCTCGATCGCTCGCTGGCGGCGGTCGGCGGCAAGGGCTTGTTCCTGAAAGAACTGGAAGAGGCGATGTTGCGTGGCGCGGCCGATTGCGCCGTGCATTCGCTGAAGGACGTGCCGATGGAACTCGACGGCCCGTTCGCGCTGCCGGCGATGCTCGAACGCGCCGATCCGTTCGATGCCTTCGTCAGCAACCACTTCGCCGCCCTCGCGCAACTTCCGCCCGGAGCGCGCGTGGGTACCTCGTCGCTGCGCCGGCAGGCGCAGTTGCGCGCGCACCGGCCGGACCTGGAATTGATCGACCTGCGCGGCAACGTCAACACGCGGCTGGCGAAACTCGATGCCGGCGATTACGACGCCATCGTGCTCGCCTGTGCCGGCCTGCAGCGGCTCGGGCTCGATGCGCGGATACGCGATCGGCTGCTCGCTCCCGAATGGATTCCGGCCGTCGCCCAAGGCGCGATCGCGATCGAATGTCGCGCCGACGATGCTGCGACGCAGGCGCTCGTGGGTGTGCTCGATCACGCCGCCACGCGTCGCTGCGTCGAAAGCGAGCGCGCGATGAATCGCCGGCTGCACGGCAGCTGCCAGGTACCGATCGGCGGCTACGCGGTCGAGCACGAGGGCCGGATGCGTTTGCTCGGCCTGGTCGGCGATGCCGCCGGCGGCCGCATCGTGCGCGCGCAGGGCGATGCTTCGCGGCACGAAGGCGAGGCGCTCGGCGATGAAGTGGCCGCGAAACTGCTGGCGGCCGGCGCCGGCGAAATGCTCGGCCGCTGAATTATTCGGCGGCTTTCGAAGGCGCCGGCGCGATCCGGACGTAGTGCACGATCTCGGGTTTTTCGTCCGCCGCCGGTTCGTCGGATTTCACGTTCGGCACATAGATTTCGCTGCGCGTGAAAGCCTGCGCGCCGTCGATCTTCAGCCAGAACTCATGCTGGTGGTAACCGTCCGGCACCTGCAGATGGGTGCCGTCGCGGAAATCGAAACGCAGCGTGCCGTCGTCGTCGCGACCGGCCAGTTGCAGGCGCGGTTGATTGCCTTGCGGGCAGTAATGCGTCGCCACCAGCGCGTCGCCATCGCGGTGGTACATCGTGATCGATTCGCGCTGCGGCCCGAGCGCCCAGGTTTCCATCAGCACACTGCCGCCGGCCGTCAGCCGGTAAGTGACCTGATGCTTGCGGCCGTTCGAGAAGGTGCCTTCCCAACTGCCCAGCAGCGATGAAAGTTCGTCGAAAGCCTGGTTAGCGAGGGTGGATTCGCTGCCGTGCGACGGGGCGGCGAACAACATCGCCAGCAATAGAGCGGCCGCTGTCGACCCCAGTTTGCTCGTCTTCGTCATCGTCTTCTCCTTCGGTTCAACCGCCGCGCAACCGCTTCGCGATCGCCGGCCGTGCGATCAGCGCGAACACGATACCGAGCGCGAATCCCGACAGATGCGCCCACCACGCCACCGCACCGAACGCCGGTCCGACCCAGGTGAACAGCACTTGCAGCAGCGCCCAGATGCCGATCAGCACCGAGGCCGGCGTGCGCACGAATTCCAGGAACAGGCCGAGCGGCAACACCAGCCCGAGCCGCGCGCGCGGGAACAGCGCGAGGTAGGCGCCGATGATGCCGGACACCGCGCCGCTGGCGCCGACGATCACCGATTGCGGCGTGCTGAGCGAAAACGCCGCCGCCAGGTTCGACGCCGCGCCGCAGCCGAGGAACAGCAGCAGGAACCGCCACGGCCCGAGCGCACGTTCGGCCGGCAGGCCGAAGATCACCAGGAACAGCATGTTGCCGATCAGGTGCAACCAGTCGGCATGGATGAAGATCGCGCTGAACAAGGTCAGCACGCGGCCGTCGAGCAGCGCATGCAAGGCGCCGCCGGTGGAGAACAAGGTTTCCGGCACCGCGCCCCAGCGTTCGAGCACCGGCAGCCGCGCCGCGCCTTGGATCGCCAGCCACACGAACAGGCCCATGCTGATCGTCACCAGCAACGGCGTCGCCCAGACCGGCGGGGCTTTGCGGCGCGATGGCACGTAGACGAACATCGCTCAGGGCCGGCGGATCAGGAAGCGGCGACCGTTGAAGTCGATCACCGCGCCGTCGCGGCGGATTTCGCTGAGCGTGAGCGACGGCGCGAGGCGATCGCCTTCGCGATGGCGATGGCCGTCGATCAGCACGAAGCGTTTGTCGGGCGCGGCGTTGTAGACGTGCATGGTCATCTTCAGCGCCGGCAGTGCGTCGCGTTCGGCCGGCAGCAATTCGCCGAGCGCGGGCAGTGATTCGAGGTCGGGTTCGGGTTCGGCTGGTGTCGGCGTCGGTGCTGGCGTCGCATCGACGGTCGGCAATGGCGCCGTCTCCGCCGGTGATGAAGGTGCGATCGTTTCGGCAGGCGCGATCGCTTCGCGCGGTTCGAGCGGGGCAGGCGCCACCGTCGGCGGCGCCGCTGTTGCAGTTGGCGACACCGGCAGCGATTCGCGTTCGACCGACGGGAATTCCGGATCGCTCGGCAGCAGCGCGGGCGAGGGCGTCGGGACCCGCTGCTGCGGCGGATTCGCAGCGATCGGCGCGGTCGCTGGCCCTTCTGGTGCGGATGGTGGCGTATCGACCAACGCTGGCGCTGCCGATTCCGGCGCCGCTCCGGAATCGCCGGGAGCCGCAGCGATGACCGATGGTGCGGCAGCCGTTTGCGGCGGTGCTTCGGCGATCTTCCCCGGTGCCTCGCGCAGCACCAGCCACGCCGCACCGGCTGCGATCATCAGTGCCAGCGCACCGATGCCCCACCACGGACTCAAACCGCGGCGACCGCGCTTCGCCGACATCGGCGTCATCAGGCCCGGTGCGCGGCCGAGCTGGCGTTCGGCCTCCGATTTCTTCAGCGCTTCGAGGATCAGCGACATGGCAGGCCTTCAGTCCAGCGAGCGCCGCAGGCGCGGGCCTTCGCTGTCGCGTGCGTCGAGCGCGAACAGGGTTTCCGGGCCGACGATGCCGTCGGGAACCAGGCCATGCGCGGCCTGCAGGCGGCGCAGGCCGGTTTCCATCGCGCCATCGAAATAGGCCGGGCCGTAAGGATCGAGCGGCGCGTCCTTGTTGGCCAACAGCCGATCGCGCACCCAATCCACCGCGCCGCCGCTGTCGCCGCGGCGCAGCGTGCCCGACGCCAGCGGCGGCGCGCGCCACAGCGCGTAATACTCGCCCAGCCAGACGCGTTCGAGTTCGTCGCGATCGATATCGAAAGTATCGCCGCCGACGGCGAGGCGGACCTGGTCGCGGCCGATGCCCAGCAGTACGGCCCAGGCCTCGCCTTTGTCGTCGGCCAGACGCACGATCACCGGCCGGCGCAGCGCGGAAAGTTTCGCCAGGCTGCCGGAACTGCGCAGGCAGTACACGCCCGGCGACACCACCAGCGGACAGCGCGCGGCGCTGCGCGCGTCGGCCTGATCGGCGCGCAGCATCCACAGCGAAAGCAGGCGATTCCACGCCGCCGGCGACGACGCACTGGCGTTGCGGATCACCTGCGACAGCGCGATCTTGTCGAGTTCCGGCGTTTGCGGTGCAGTCGTCGCAGGTGTCGCGGCCGGTGCCGCTTCCGGCACCTCGGCCGGCTCCGGCGGCGGCGCCGGAGCCGCGCGCCACAACGCGATCGCGGCGATCGCCAACACCAGCCCCGCACCCCAGGCCAGCCGCGGCATGCGCCAGCGGCGGATCGGCGAGGCCAGCGCTTCGGCCGCCGCGCGATCGACGTGGCGCTCGCCGATCTGCTGCAGATCCTGCGCATAGCCGCCGACCAGCGCACGGTCGGCGATCACATTGATCAGGCGCGGGATGCCGCCGGCGTGATCGTGCAGCTTGCGCACCGCGAGTTTGGTGAAGGGAAATCGCGTCGAGCCGGCCACCGCGAGCCGGTGCCGCAGATAGGCTTCGGTTTCGTCGCTGTCGAGCGGCGTGAGGTGATAGCGCGCGGTGATGCGCTGCGCCAGTTGCCGCAATTCCGGCCGCGCCAGCATTTCGCGCAGTTCCGGCTGGCCGAGCAGGATGATCTGCAACAGTTTCTGCGTCGCGGTTTCCAGATTCGTCAACAGCCGCACCTGTTCGAGCGCATCGGTCGACAGGTTCTGCGCCTCGTCGATGATCAGCACCACGCGCAGGCCCTGCGAATAGGCTTCCAGCAGGTAGGTGTTGAGCGCATCGACCAGCCCCTTGAGGCTGCCGCGGCGCTGGCCGATATCGATGCGCAGTTCTTCGCCGATGGTCTCGAGCAACTCGATCGGCGAGAGCTTCGGATTGAGCACCAGTGCGACGCGCGTGTTCTCCGGCAATTGTTCGAGCAGCAACCGGCACAGCGTGGTCTTGCCGGTGCCCACTTCGCCGGTCAGCTGCACGAACCCCCCGCCACCGCCCTGGCCGATGCCGTAGAGCAGATGCGCGAGCGCATCGCGGTGCCGATCGGACAGGAAAACGAAGCGCGGATCGGGAGTGATCGCGAACGGCGGTTCCTTGAGTCCGTAGAAATCCAGATACATCGAGTGACTGGCGGCTCGGCGGTGGGGCGAAAGCGAAGGATACGTCGGGGCGGTGGGCTTGGGGCGGTCGCTGGAGCTCAGAAGCGGGACGCAAAGAACGCAAAGGGAAAAGAAAGGACGCAAAGAAAGATAGATCGAGTTTTGTGAGGCGAGGGTGCGGCTCGTTCCCCCAAAGCTCTTCTTCGCGTCCTTTCTTTTCCCTTTGCGTCCTTTGCGTCCCGCTCTTTCTAATCCTTACCCCTGACTCTTGCCCGCCGTCAGCTCCAGTTGCGGTTGTTGCAGTTCGATCCGACCCTCGCCCGCGACGATTTTCTTGTATTCGGGTCGCGACACCGAGACATAGCGTTCGTTGCCGCCGATTTCGACCTGTGGGCCGTCGGTGACGGCGCGGCCGTGTTCGTCGACGCGCACCACCATCGTGGCCTTGCGGCCGGTGTGGCAGATGGTCTTGATCTCACTGAGGTTGTCGGCCCAGGCCAGCAGATACTGGCTGCCTTCGAACAATTCGCCGCGAAAATCGGTGCGCAGGCCGTAGGCCAGCACCGGGACGCGCAGGCGGTCGACGATTTCGGTCAGTTGCCAGACCTGCTGGCGCGAGAGGAATTGCGCTTCATCGACCAGCACGCAGTGCAGCGGGCCCTGGCGGTCGATGTCCGATAGCGTCATCGCCTGCAGATCGTCACCGCGCTCGAAGATCAGGCCGCGCGCGCGCAAGCCGATGCGCGACGCCACCATGCCTTCGCCGAAACGGTCGTCGAGCCGCGGCGTGAGGATCAGCGTGCGCATGCCGCGCTCGTGATAGTTGTGCGCGCTCTGCAGCAACGTGGTGGTCTTTCCGGCGTTCATCGCCGAGTAGTAGAAGTAGAGTTTGGCCATGCGGGGGATTGTAGCGAGGGGTTAGGGGCGAGTAGTTAGGGCGCGCGGTGAAACGCCGCGCCCGCCCGCGCCGCTCATGCAGCGCGCCCTCGCTACTAACCCCTCGTCCCCGCGCCCAACGAAAAAGGCCGGCTTTCGCCGGCCCCTTCCGCCCACCTCACCCGCCTCAATCCTTCTTCGGCTCCTCCGCCGGCTTCGGCGTGGCGACGCTGCTGAGCGGGCCGACGTCGACCATGCCGCGCGGCGGGTCCTTCCAGCCTTTTTCCTGCCAGGTCCAGTAGCGTTCGGGCTCCCAGAAATCGGGGTGGTAGTAGGACGAGCCGTCGATCGTCATCGGGCCGGCGAGCGTGTTGATCTGGATCGCCACGCTGCCGACGTACCCGGTACGGCTGCCGACGGTCTGGCGCTTGGCGCGGCGCATCACGCGTTCCAGCCGCGGCTGCGCGGCGGCGTCGCCCAACTCTTCATATAGGCCTTCGCCGAACGCGATCGCCTTCTCGCGTTCCTCCGGTGTGAGCGCTTCCCAGTAGATCTCGCGCTGGATCAGCATCGGGCGGTATTTGCGCTCGGCGGCCAGATCCATCCAGGCATAGGCTTCGCTGCGATTCTGCGGCACGCCTTCGGCGCGCCACAGCATCTCGGCCACCATGCCTTGCGACGGTTTGTCGGCGAAACGCGCGCCGCGTTTGAAATAGCGGAAGGCTTCTTCGAACTTGCCCTGCTCGTACGCCTTCAGTCCGAGCTGCCGGTATTTCAGGTCGGGATGGGCCGAGAGAAAACTTTCGCTGCTGACGATGATGGGATCGGCCTCGCGTTCGCGTTCGGCGGCCCGCGCCGGGCCGGCGGCCAGGCACGGCGCCAGCAGCAACAACAGCGCCAGGGAAGTTGAACGTGTCGACATGGTGCGGAACCCCGATTGATCGTGTTGAAGGACTGTAGGCCGGCGCGCGCGCCGGCCCACGGGTCGCAAGTCATGCTTGCGCGCGAAAATGTGACGCGCCGTGGCGCGGCGAGTTCGAGCCGTGTGTTAGGCCGCGGCGCCGCGCCCGCCGCGCCCGCTCGACGACGCCGGCCGGGATGCGACAATGCCGCCTCGCAACTGGCTTCCCGCGTTTCGCATGCACGGACTCAATCCCCCTCAACGCGCCGCCGTCGAATACTGCGATGGCCCGCTGCTCGTGCTGGCCGGCGCCGGCTCGGGCAAGACGCGCGTGATCACCGAGAAGATCGCGTACCTGATCGCGCGCAAACATCTGCCGGGCAGCAAGATCGCCGCCATTACCTTCACCAACAAGGCCGCGCGCGAAATGCGCGAGCGCGCCGCCAAGCTGGTGAAGGGCAGCGCCGGCGAAGGGCTGACGGTGTGCACCTTCCACGCCCTGGGATTGAAATTCTTGCAGATCGAACACGACGCCGCCGGCCTGCGCCGCGGCTTTTCCGTGTTCGACAGCGACGACAGCGCCGGCGTGCTGAAGGAACTGCTGCCGAAAGGGTCCAAGCCCGATGCGCTCGACGCCCTGCGCGGCCTGATCTCGCGCGCCAAGAACGAAGGCCTGAGTCCGGAAGCCGCCGCCGAGCGCGCGCAGAGCGGCCGCGAGCGCGAAGCGGCCGAGCACTACGCGCAATACCAGAAGCGTCTGAGCGCCTTCAATGCGGTCGATTTCGACGATCTGATCCGCCTGCCCGGGCAGTTGCTCGATGCCGACGAAACGCTGCGCACGGCCTGGCGCGAACGCCTGCGCTATCTGCTGGTGGACGAATACCAGGACACCAACACCGCGCAGTCGCGCCTGCTCACCTTGCTGGCCGGCCCGCGCGGTGCGTTCACCTGCGTGGGCGACGACGATCAATCGATCTACGCCTGGCGCGGCGCCAACCCGGAAAACATCGACCAGCTCGGTCGCGACTATCCGACCCTGCGCGTGGTGAAGCTCGAACAGAATTATCGTTGCGCGCGGCGCATCCTGCGCGCCGCCAACAAACTGATCGCCAACAACCCGCACACGCATCCCAAGCAATTGTGGAGCGAGCACGTCGAAGGCGAACCGCTGCGCGTGTTCGAGTGCCGCGATTCGGAGCACGAAGCCGAGCGCGTTGCCGACGAGGTCTTGTTCCTGTCGCAGAAATTCAAAGCGCCGTGGAGCGATTTCGCGATCCTGTTCCGCGGCAATTTCCAATCGCGGCCGCTGGAGAAAGCGCTGCAGCTGCGGCGCGTGCCGTATCACCTGAGCGGCGGTACCGCCTTCCTCGATCGGCAGGAAGTGAAGGACGCGCTGGCCTGGCTGCGGTTGATCGCCAACCCGGAGGACGACAGCGCCTTCCTGCGCGCCGTGACCTCGCCCAAGCGCGATGTCGGCAGCACGACGCTGGCCAAGCTCGGCGAACTGGCCGGCCACGCGCATGCCAGTCTGCTGCGCACGGCCGAACGCATCGAAGCGCTCAAGCAACTGCCGTCGCGCGCGGCCAGCGCGCTCGATGGCTTCGTGCAGATCGTCAAGCGGCTGCGGCAGGTCGCCGCGCACGAAACGGCCGGCGCGCTGTGCCGCAAGCTGGTAGAAGACAGCGGCCTGCTGGCGGCGCTGCGCGCCGAATGCCGCGACGACGCCAGCTTCCAGCGCCGGCGCGGCAATCTCGACGAACTCGCGCAGTGGTTCGATGCGGCTGGCAAGGGCGATCCGGGCGCGCTGGCCGCGCAGCTGGCGCTGCTCACGCATGCCGATCGCGACGAGCCGGGCAACGCCGTGCGCATGATGAGCCTGCACGGCTCGAAAGGCCTCGAATTCGCCTACGTGTTCGTGATCGGCGTCGAGGAAGGCGTGCTGCCGCACGAGGCCAGCATGGAAGAAGGCCGGCTCGAGGAAGAGCGGCGGCTCATGTACGTGGGCATCACGCGCGCCAAGGCGCTGCTGCATCTGTCCTATTCGCGCCATGCGCGCCGCTACGGCGAAACCCAGCGCGTGGTGCCGAGCCGTTTCCTCGACGAATTGCCGGCCGGCGAACTGCACTGGATCGGCCGCGATGCCGAACAGGATGCCGCCCGCACCGAAGAACGCGCCGGCGCCACGATCAAGAACCTGGCCGCGCTGCTCGCCGATTGAGTTCGAGGCGGCGGCCTGCGTCGCCGCTGTCATCGAGCGCGGCTACACTGCGCCATCGCTCACGTAAGGAATGCCGATGACGACGCTGCGCTGGTTTTCTGCCGCCCTGATCGCCGCCGCGCTGGCCGGCTGCAATGCCGCACCGGTGCGCGAGACGCCCGACGCGCGCGCCGTGCCGCACGACAATCTCAATGCCGTGCTGTGGATGCAAACCGCCGCCGAATACGAAGCCGTCGTGCGCGGCACCTATGCCGCCGCGCGCACCCAACTCGATGCCGCGCTGCTCGACCCGAGCTGGACGGCGCTGCCGGCGGGCGAAGCCTCGGACGGCTTCGAGTCGCGGCCGCCGGCGATCATCGTCGACGCCGACGAAACCATGATCGACAACTCGCCGTTCCAGGCGCGCGGCGTGCTCGCCAAGGACGACAAGGAAGGCTTCGTCTACGCCAACTGGCTGGCCTGGGTGAACGAGCGCCGCGCGCTGGCACTGCCGGGCGCGGTGGAGTTCGCCCGCTACGCGGCATCGAAGGGCGTGACGATCTATTTCGTCACCAACCGCGACGCGCCGGCGGAAACCGAAGCCACCATCGCCAACCTGCGCAGCCTCGGATTCCCGATCGCCGAAGATGCGTCGAACATCCTGCTGCGCGGCGATACGCGCGCGCCGGCTCGCGAGAAGAGCGAACGCCGGCGCTGGGTGGCGGCACGTCATCGTGTGCTGCTGTTGCTCGGCGACAACCTCGGCGATTTCATGGACGGCGTGAACACCGGCGTGGCCGAGCGGCGCGCGATGATCGAGAAATATGCCGGCTGGTGGGGCGTGCGCTGGTTCATGCAGCCGAACCCGACCTACGGCTCGTGGGAGGCGGCGGCGCTGCAGGCCTGCGGCGAGCAGGGCAAGGTCGATCCGACCGCGTGCAAGCGCGGCCTGCTGCGGGCGGAGTGATCGCGACACTCTTAAAAATCAATTGGTTGAAATCGACATCTTGAGATATTGCATTAGCAATGATGCCCAAGTAACATCGATGTCAGGTCGCCCAGACGACGACTACCGAATCGCGCCCACAACCAAAAAAGCGGCACAGCCGGCGAAACGCCGGACCTGACGGGAGGCCCAGTGCCTCCCGCGTTTTTTGGGCTCCGCGAATTTCGCGCGCGCCTCGCGAACGGATCTGTCACGAATTTCGCGAGCCTGCCGTCGAGACTGCGATCGCTGGCAGGCCCGCTGTCCTGACACGCGCTTTGGCGGCGTTCTTGCCAAGCACGTCGGCGCTCACCGAAGATGCCGGTCTGCAACACTTCCTGCCCCGGAGTTATCCCGATGAAACGTTATGCTGCGCTGGCGCTCGCCAGCTTCACCGCCCTTGCCCTCGTCGCCTGTCAGAAAGAGGAAGCCGGCGAAACTCCGGCCGCCACCGCCGCTGCTACCGCCAACCCGGCCGATGCGATCACGGCTGCCGCGCAGAAGCTCAAGGCCAACGATGTGCTGGGCGTGATCCAGATCACCGTGCCGCCGAAGTACTACGACAAGATGAAGGCGGATTGGAAGACCGAGGTCAACGCCGAGCCGATCACCGAAGAAGATCGCCTCGAGTTCCAGGGCATGATGGCCAAGCTCACCGCGCCGGACGCCGAAACCGCGCTGATGGCCGAAGCCGAGCCGGAACTGGTCAAGTTCGAAACCGAAATGGCGGCGCAGATGCCGCTGATGGTCGGCATGGGCCAGGGCTTCGCGATGCAGGCGATCCAGGCGCACGAGACGATGAGCGAAGCGCAGAAGAAGCAGGCCGGCGACATCGTCACCGCCGTGGCCGCCTGGCTGCAGGGCGTGCAGTTCGCCGATCGCGCGCTGGCCAAGCAGGCCATCGCCAAGTCGGTCGCGACCGCGCGCGAACTCGACCTCAAGACCCTCGACGAAGCCCGCGCGCTCGAATTCGAGCCGGCGATGGCCAAGGCCGGCGTCGCGTTCAAGGGCATCAAGGAAGTGCTGGCCGTGTACGGCCTGAAGCTCGATGAGGCTTTCGACAGCGTCAAGGCCAGCGTGGTGTCGCAGGAAGGCAGCAACGCCGTGGTGAAGGTCGACTACCAGATCTTCGGCCAGCCGCTGTCGTTCGAAACCCCGATGGTGCAGATCGACGGCCGCTGGTACGGCAAGGACACCGTCGACCAGCTCGAGAAGGATATGAATGCCCCGGCCGCTCCGGCCATCGGCGACGAAGCCCCGGCCGACGGCGCCGCCGGCGAAACCGCAGAAGTCGCAGAAACCGAGTCGGCCGAAGGCTGAACCCGACCCTGAACTTCGCGCGCCGCAACGCCCGCGCGCGAAGCTTCCGGTGGCGCATGGCGCCGCCTCCCGCGCAATAATCCCCGCATGAACATGCCCACCTCCAACGGCCGCGCCCGCGTGCCGTTCCTCTTCCGCGCGCTCGGCCGCCTGATCGCACCGTGGCTGGCGATCCGCCGCGAGCCCGCCAGCAGCGACGCGCCGCTGGTGCGGCCCGGCATCCCGGTGGTGTACGTGATCGAGCGCTACGGCCTGTCCAACGCGCTGATCCTCGAACAAACCACGCGGGAAGCCGGCCTGCCGTCGCCGCTGGTGGAAATGCCGGGTGGCGATCTGGTCGGCCGCAAGCGCGCGCTGGTGGCGCTGTCGCGGCGCCAGGGCTATTGGTTCGGGCGGCCGAAGAATCGCACCCATTCGGAAGGCATCGCGCGCCTGGTCGCGGCGCTGCAGGCCGATCCCTCGCTTGATGTGCAACTGGTGCCGGTGTCGATCTTCGTCGGCCGCGCGCCGGATCGGCAGTCGGGCTGGTTCCGCGTGCTGTTCGCGGAAAACTGGGCGATGGTCGGCCGCTTCCGCCGCTTCCTGGCGGTGCTGTTGAACGGACGCCACACCATCGTGCGGTTTTCGCCGCCGCTGAGCCTGCGCGAAGCGCTGAGCGAGCCGATGCCGGCCGAGCTTGCGATCCGCAAACTGTCGCGCGTGCTGCGCGCGCATTTCCGCCGCATCCGCGTGGCGGTGATCGGACCGGATCTGTCGCATCGCCGCACCCTGGTCGATGCGGTGCTGGCGAGCGAGCCGGTGCGGCGCGCCATCGCCGACCAGGCGCGCCGCGACAACAGCAACTACCCGCAATCCTGGCGCCGTGCGCATCAGTACGCGATGGAGGTCGCGGCCGACTATTCGCACACCGTGGTGCGCTCGCTGTCGTTCGTCCTCACGCCGTTCTGGAACAAGATCTATCGCGGCGTGGCGATGCATCACTTCGATTCGGTGAAGCAGGCCGCGCCCGGGCACGAAGTGATCTACGTGCCGTCGCATCGCAGTCACATCGACTATCTGTTGCTGAGCTATCTGCTGTACGTCAACGGCCTGGTGCCGCCGCATATCGCGGCCGGCGTGAATCTGAATCTGCCGGGCGTCGGGCCGATCCTGCGGCGCGGCGGCGCCTTCTTCCTGCGCCGCAGTTTCAAGGCCAATGCGCTGTATTCGGCGGTCTTCAGCGAATACGTCGCGACCCTGGTCGGGCAGGGCGTGTCGATCGAATATTTCATCGAAGGCGGACGCTCGCGCACCGGCCGCCTGCTGCAGCCGAAGGCCGGCATGCTGGCGATGACGGTGCGCGCCTTCCTGCGCCAGTCGCGCCGTCCGGTGCTGTTCCAGCCGGTCTATATCGGCTACGAAAAATTGATGGAAGGCCGCAGCTATCTCGACGAACTGTCGGGCAAGGCCAAGCAGAAGGAATCGATCTGGGGCCTGCTCGGCGGCATTCCTAAAGTGCTGCGTTCGAACTACGGCCGCGTCGCGGTGAATTTCGCCGAGCCGATCCATCTGGACGATATCCTCGCCCAGCACGCGCCGGACTGGCGCGATTATTCGGGCGATTCCGAGCGCCGGCCCGAATGGATGAGCGATGCGGTCGACGATCTGGCCCAGCGTATCCAGGTCAATATCAATCGCGCCGCCGACGTCAATCCGATCAACCTGCTGGCATTGGCCTTGCTGTCGACGCCGAAATACGCGATGGCGGAGAGCGATCTGCTGGCGCAGTTGCAGCTGTCGAAGACGCTGCTCGAACGCGTGCCGTACTCCGATCGCGTCACCGTCACCGCGCTCACGCCGGCACAGATCATCGCCTACGGCGAAGAAGTCAAAGTGCTCGAACGCACCCGCCATCCGCTCGGCGACGTGCTCGCGCTGCAGGGCGAAGACGCCGTGCTGCAAAGCTATTTCCGCAACAACGTGCTGCATCTTTTCGCGTGCGCGGCGTGGGTGGCGTGCTGTTTCCAGAACAACCGCAAGATGAGCCGCGCGGGCGTGGTGCGGCTCGGACGTCTGGTGTATCCGTTCATCCGGCAGGAGCTGTTCCTGCGCTGGGACGAAGAAGAGTTCGGCGAATGCCTGCACGCCACGATCGCCGTGATGGTGGAGCAGGGCCTGTTCGTGTTCGACACCGAATCGGGCCAGCTGCAGCGCGGGCCGGGACAGACCGACGAAGTGTTCCAGCTGCGCGTGATCGCGCATTCGCTGCTGCAGGCCTTCGAGCGCTACTACATCGCGATCGCGGTGCTGGTGAAGAACGGCCCAGGTGCGATCAGTGCCGGCGAACTGGAGAACCTTTGCCACCTGACGGCGCAGCGTTTGTCGCTGCTGTACGCGCAGACGGCGCCGGAATTCTTCGATCGCTCGCTGTTCCGCGGCTTCATATCCAAGCTGCGCGAGCTCGGTTTCGTACGCACCAACGAAGCCGGCAAGCTGGTCTACGACGAGCGCCTGGAAGGCTGGGCCAAGGAATCGAAGATCATCCTGTCGCGCGAACTGCGCCACTCGATCCTGAAAATCACGCCGGAGACGGCGCGTGCCGCGGCGCCGGCGGCCGAACCCGCGGCGCAGATCGAAGCGCCCGACGGCGGCGAAGGCTGAGCCTAAGCGTCGAGGTCGGGAATCAGCTTGCTTTCGAGGTAGGCGATCATGTCCTTGATGCGCAGCTTGCGTTTCTTCAGGCGCTTGAGCTGCAGCTCGTCGGTGCGGATGCTGGTCGATAATTGCTCGATGGCGCCGTCGAGGTCGCGATGTTCGATCTTCAGTTCCGCCAGCTGGCGGGAAAACTCGGCGGGATCGGGTAGCTGCATGGCGCAGGTCTCGGGCAGGTCGCCATAGTTCGCGGCCTGCCGGGTCCGTAGTCAAGGCCGGGAACGCGATCGGCGGGCGGCGGTACAATGCGCGCCCCGCCCGCCGCCCCACCTCCGCAGAATGAACGCCGTCGCCTCGCGCAAACAGGAACTCGAGCACAACAAACTGGCCAAGCGCCTGCGCCACCAGGTCGGCCAGGCGATCGCCGATTACGGCATGATCGAAGACGGCGATCGCGTGATGGTGTGCCTGTCCGGCGGCAAGGACAGCTACACGATGCTCGACGTGCTGCTGCAGCTGCAGAAGAAGGCGCCGGTGCGTTTCTCGCTGACGGCCGTGAATCTCGATCAGAAGCAGCCGGGTTTCCCCGAGCATGTGTTGCCCGACTATCTGCGCGCGCGCGGCGTCGACTTCCACATCCTCGAGCAGGACACCTATTCGGTCGTCAAGCGCGTGATTCCGGAAGGCAAGACGATGTGTTCGTTGTGCTCGCGGCTGCGGCGCGGCGCGCTGTATTCGTACGCCGAGGAAAACGGCTACACCAAGCTGGCGCTCGGCCATCATCGCGACGATCTGGTGGCGACGTTTTTCCTGAATCTGTTCTTCCACGCCAAGCTCGCCTCGATGCCGCCGAAACTGCGCAGCGACGACGGCAAGCACGTCGTGATCCGCCCGCTCGCCTACGTGGCCGAGAACGATATCGCGGCCTACGCGCAGGCACGCGAATTCCCGATCATCCCGTGCACGCTGTGCGGTTCGCAGGAAAACCTGCAGCGCAAACAGGTGCGCAGGATGCTCGAAGCCTGGGAGCGCGAAACGCCGGGCCGCATCGATCAGATCGCGCGGGCCCTGTCGGACGTGCGGCCGAGCCAGCTGGCCGATCCGAAGATCTTCGATTTCCTGGCGCTGGGCCGGATCGGCGATGCGCCACTGCCGGATGCGCATGCGTGGCTGGCCGGGGAGCCGTCGCAGGATTAGACACTTCGCTGCGCCAGACTTCTCCCGCGCAACGGGAGCGTCGCCGACTTTCGCCGCGCTGCGTTGCCGGGCCGCTTCGCACCGGCGAAAGCGTGGCGGCTGACGGACGCGCCATTCAAATCTTTCTCACTGGATTCTCATGCTTTTTCGCAATCTGACCCTGTTCCGTTTTCCTTCCTCGCTGCGCGCCACGCTGGAAAAAATCGACGATTACCTGCCGAACCAGGCGCTCAAACCGGTCGGTCCGCTCGAATTGTCGTCGCGCGGTTTCGTCTCGCCGTTCGGTCGCGGCGAGGAGCAGCTGTCGCATCGCATCGGCGATTGCGTGCTGATGACGCTCGGCGGCGAAGACAAGCTGCTGCCGTCGGCCGTGGTGAACGAGGCGCTGGCCAGCAAGCTCGATGCGATGCGCGAACGCGAAGGCCGCGATCCCGGCGGACGCGAGCGCAAACGCTTGAAGGACGAGGTGCTGACCGATCTGCTGCCGCGCGCTTTCGCGCGGCCGATGCGGGTGAACGGTTATCTCGATCTGGGCCTGGGCTGGCTGGTGATCGATAGCTCCAGCCGCAAGACGGCCGAAGCCTTCGTGACGGCCTTGCGCGAGGCGCTCGGTTCGTTTCCCGCGCTGCCGGTGAACGCCGAATCGAGCCCGCGCGCGCTGCTCACCGCGTGGATTTCCGGTGAGGCCATGCCGAAAGGGTTCGAACTGGGCGACGAATGCGAACTGCGCGATCCGGTGGACGCCGGCGCCATCGTCAAATGCAAACGCCAGGAACTCGACAGCGACGAAGTGCGCGAGCACCTGAAAGCCGGCAAGCAGGGCTTCCAGTTGGCGCTGACGTTCGAGGAACGCCTCGGGCTGGTGATCGGCGAGGACATCGTGGTGCGCAAGCTGCGCTTCCTCGAAACCGCCACCGAGGCGCTGGAACGCGACGAGCGCGATTCGCTGCGTGCGGAAATCGACGCCACCTTCGCCTTGATGAGCGGCGAACTCAAGCGCCTGCTCGAACGCCTGACCGAAGAGTTCTCGCTCAGCGCCGCCGACGCTTGACCGGAAGGCGCTTGACTTGGGACCGAGCGCAGGCAAGCTTGCGCCCATGAGTTCTCTGCTGCGCCGCTTCCTCGCCCCGGCGAAACCGCGCACCGTCGAGCGCGAAACGATCGAAGTCGTGTTGCCCGACGGCCGGGCTGCGAGCGTGCTGCGCGTGCGCGATCCGCGCGCACGGCTCATCAAGTTACTAGTGTCGGAGAGCGGCGCGCGACTGACCTTGCCGCTGCGCGCTTCGCTGCGCGAGGCCGATTATTTTCTCGGCGCGCATCTGGATTGGCTGTCGCGCCAACTCGACCGGCGCGTGCCCGAGCCGGATGCAATTCCCTTCACGTTCGGTGATGCAGGGCCGCTGCCATTGCGCGGCGAGCGTCTGCCGGTGCGCTGGGTGCCGGGCCGTTCCTTGGGGGTGCAGCGCGACGCCGCCGGTCTGTCGATCACGCATCCGGTGAACGCCAGCGAGGCGTCGCTGCGCCGCGCACTGCGCGATTTCTACGTCGCTCAAGCGCGTCGCGACGTCGGTCAATGGCTGCCGAAGTATCTCGCCGGATTGCCGCGCGCGCCCTCGTCGCTGCGGATTCGTCCGCTGCGATCGCTGTGGGGATCGCTCAGCCCCAGCGGCGGACTCTCGCTCGATCTGGCGCTGGTGCTCGGCCCGCCGGGACATTTCGAATACGTGCTGGTGCACGAGTTGTGTCATCTGATTCACGCCAATCATTCGCGCTCGTTCTGGCGCGAAGTCGAACGCCGCTGGCCGCCGTGGCGCGATTCGCGCGTCTGGTTCCGCCGCGATGGCCTGGCCTTGAAAACCGAGATGCGCCGGATCGCGGGCTAGGCGTCGAGCGGCGCGAGTCCGAGAAAAGCGCGGATTTCCGGCGCCACCAAGTCCGGTGTTTCCATGTGCAGATGATGATTGCCAGCGATCTGCACCAGCCGCAGATCGCGCACGCAGGCGATGCGCGCGGTGCGTACCTCGGCATCGAAGTAGATCGGCGGCGGATCGGCAGCGATCAGCAGAGTGGGGCATTCGATCCCGGCGAGCCACTCGCGGATCATGCTTTCGTGGATGCGGACCGGCGAGGCGATGCGCAGGCGCGGATCGCTGCGCCAGGCCAAGCCGCCGTCGACCGGTTTGAGGCTGCGCGATACCAGCAGCGCGGCGACGCGTTCGGACAGGTCGTTGGCGCGCATGCGGGCGGCCACGGCGGGCGACGGATCGGGGAACACGCGCAGTTGCTTGTCGTCGGCGCCGGCGCGTTCGTCGAGCGCTTTGCGCAGCGATTCCACCGCGCTGCCGGGACGCGCGCCGATCGGGCCCAGCGATTCGATCAGCAGCAGTTTGCGCACGCGCTGCGGGCGCGCGGCGGCCAGCACCGACAGCACCGCGCCGCCGAGCGAGTGACCGAGCAGAATCGCATCGTCCCAGCCGAGCGCGTCGAGCGCGGCGAGCGCATCGTCGAGATAGTCGATGTAGTGATACCAGCTGCGCGGCGGGCGATGGGCGGACAGGCCGTGGCCGGGCAGATCGAGCGCGACCAGGTCGAGTTCGGGCAGCAGGGCGGCGAGCGGCGCGAAACTCATCGCGTTGTCCAGCCAGCCGTGCAATGCGAGCACGCGCGCTCCCGATCTTGTGCCGTGACGGCGTGCGGCGAGGGCGCGGCCGTCGGGGTCGAGAACGAGTTCCTCGGCGGCGGGCAGGTCGGCGATGCTATCGGCCATCGAATCGCTCGCGGCGTTGTGCCGAGGCGGCGAGACCTGCGGCTCCCTGCGCCGGATCGCGCGCCGGATCGAACTCGGGCCAGCCGGCCCCATGGCGGCGCACCAGCGCGAGCAATGCGTCCACATGCGCGGCATCGGCGTTGAGCGCCGGGATGTAGTTCAACGCCTCGCCGCCGGCCGCGATGAAGAATTCCGAATTCTGCATCGCGATTTCCTCGAGCGTTTCGAGGCAATCGGTGGCGAAGCCCGGGCTGATCACGTCGATCCGCTTCACGCCCCGGGCGGCCAGCGATTTCACCGTTTCATCGGTGTAGGGCCGCAACCATTCCTCGCGCCCGACGCGCGACTGGAACGTCACCAGCCATTCGTCGTCGGCCAGTTCCAGCCGCGTTGCGATTTCGCGCGCGGAATACTGGCAGTGGCAAAAATAAGGATCGCCGGCGAGGAAATAGCGGCGCGGGATGCCGTGGAACGAAAACATCAGCCGCTCGCCGCGCGGCTGTGTCCGCCAGTGGCGGTGTACCGACTCGGCGACGGCGTCGAGCCAGGCCGGTTCGCGGTAGTAGTCGGTGACGGTGCGTAGCTCCGGCTGCCAGCGCCAGCGGCGCAACTCATCGACGACGGCGTCGATCACCGATGCCGTCGTCGTGGCCGAATATTGCGGATACAGCGGCAGCACGATCAGCCGGCGCAGGCCTTCGTCGTGCAACTGGCGCAGGACCGCGGGCAGGCCCGGCCGGCCGTAGCGCATCGCCAGGCGGACTTCGACCGGCAGGCCGGCGTCGGCCAGCGCGGACGCCAACCCAGTGGCCAGTGCCTGGCTGTGCACGCGTAGCGGCGAGCCGCGTTCGGTCCAGACCTGGGCATAGGCGTGCGCCGAGCGGCGCGAGCGCAGCGGCAGGATGGCGCCGTAAAGCACCGGCAGCCAGATCAGGCGCGGCGCCTCGATGACGCGTGGGTCGGACAGGAATTCGGCGAGATAGCGCCGCACCGCGTGCGGGGTCGGCGCATCGGGCGTGCCGAGGTTCACCAGCACCACCGCGCAGCGTTCGGCGCTGCCGTGGCGAAATTCGGTGCGGCCGCGGTAGGGGTCGGGCATCCAGGGATCCTGCGGCGGCCTCGAATCTCGCACGGCCCTTCGGCCCGGTCGCGGCGCGCGGGCTAAGACCTTGATCCGATGGCGGATGATGGTATTCTGTCGTACGCGCCTTAAAAGGCGTCGTGACGATTACAAATATTACTAGAAAGGACGACGTCGATGCGTCCCCTGCTGCACCGGCTCCTCGCCGGGCTGATTGCGTTGCTACCTTTGGCCGCTGCTGCGGAGCCTATCGGCTACGCGGCCGGTTTCGACACGCTTTATCGGATCGACCTTGCCACCGGCAAGGCAACGGCCGTGGGCCCGATCGGGTTCAACGATGTCGAAGGCCTGGCGTTCGCGGCGGACGGTACGCTTTACGGCGTGGCCGACGCGACGGCAGGTTCCGGCAGCGGCGTGACCGACCTGCTGGTCCGCATCAATCCGCAAACAGGCGCCGGCACCCTGGTGGCGCCATTGGCAGGCCTTGCCGGTCTGGGGCCGGGCGGGAATCTCGATTACGGACTGGCCTTCACTTGCGATGGCCGCATGTGGGCTGCCTCGGATACCACCACGCAGTTGTGGGAAGTAACTCCCTCGACAGGCGCGACCCGGCTGGTGGCTTCGACCGGTACGACCTTGTCCGGCCTGGCGGGTCGAGGGCTCGAACTTTATGGTCTGAGCGTGGCGCCGACACCGACCCTATACACGGTCAATGTCACCACCGGGGCGACGACGTCGCTGGGAACATTGAACGTTGGCGGCGTAGTGGACGACGCCGGCCTGGATTTCGACTCGACCGGCACACTGTGGGCCACGCTCGATCCGGAACCGTTGGCCGAAGGCGCCAGCCGCATCGCCAGCGTCAGTACCATCACGGGACAAGGCAATCTTGTTTCGACGGCGAGCGTGAATCTCGGTATGGAAGGTCTGGCGATCGCGGCCAATCCAATCTGCGGCGGTCTGTCCTTGCCGTCGCAGCCGGTGCCGGGTCCAGGCTTGCCGATGCTCGTGCTTTTGGGCGCTTTCGCCGCAACTTTCGGCTTCGCGCACTTGGCGCGCAAGCAGGCGCAAGCTTAGCGCCGATTCATTGCGCGCCGACCATACTCGGCGCGAGCTCCGGCGACGGAGCATCCTAATCTTCCGGAGTTTGCCGATGCGTATCCTGCTGTCGGGTGTTGTGCTGTTCGTGTCGATGCTCGTTGCGCCGCCGGCCCACGCCGGCGTCGAAGAAAACGAGCGCGCCGCCAACGCGGTGGAAGTGCTCGACGAGATCATGAAGATGCCCGAGCAAGCGATTCCGTCGACGTTGCTGGAAAACGCGCACGCCATCGCGGTGATTCCGTCGGTAGTGAAGGCCGGACTGGTGGTCGGCGGGCGCCACGGCAAAGGGCTGATTTCGGTGCGGCGCGACGATGGCACCTGGAGCCATCCGAGCTATATGAAGCTCACCGGCGGCAGCATCGGCTTCCAGGCCGGAGTGCAGTCGACCGACGTGGTGCTGGTATTCCGCACCGCGCGCGGGGTCGACTCGATCGTGCACGGCAAGTTCACGCTCGGAGCGGACGCGGCCGTCGCCGCCGGCCCGGTGGGGCGCAGCGCGGAAGCCTCGACCGATGGCCAGCTGAAGGCCGAGATCTATTCCTACTCGCGCTCGCGCGGCCTGTTCGCCGGGGTGGCGCTGGACGGGGCGGTGCTGTCGATCGATCACAACGCCAACGAGGCCGTCTACGGCCGCAACACCACCCCGCGCGCGGCGTTCGAAGGCCGCGTGGCGCAGGAAAGCGACGCCATCGTCGATTTCCGCGACCGCCTGGAGGAATACACGGCCCGCTGAACCGTGCCGGGAGTGACATACGCCTGCGCGCCGGGTGCGCTATCCTCGTTCGTCTGATTTCATCGAGGTGATCGCCATGGGCGCATGGAGTATCTGGCATTGGCTGGTGGTGCTGGTCGTGGTGGTGCTGCTGTTCGGCACCAAGAAGCTGCGCAACGTCGGCTCCGACCTCGGCAGCGCGATCAAGAGCTTCCGCAAGGGCCTGCAGGAAGAAGAACCGTCCAAGCTCGAGTCCGAGCGCAAGGACGAAGCCGCTGCGCGCACCGAAAACGTGCGCGAGCGCAGCGAATAACGGAAAGCCCGCTGATGTTCGACGTCAGCCTCATCGAGCTGGCGGTGATCGCGCTGGTGGCGTTGCTGGTTCTCGGGCCGGAAAAGCTGCCGCGCGCGGCCCGTACCGTCGGTCTGTACGTGCGCAAGGCCAAGCAGAGCTGGTATTCGGTGCGCAGCGAAATCGAGCGCGAGCTGGCTGCCGACGAGCTCAAGCGCAGCCTCAAGCAGACCGAGGAAACCGTGCGCAACGCCGCGCGCCTGGGCCTGGATGATCCGCTCCGCATGTCGGCGGCCGCCTCGGCCGGCGCCATCGAGCCGGCGCAGACGATCGCCACCGAGCAGCGCATCGAGGCCGCCGAGTCGATCCCGCCACCGCGTCCGGCCTCGCGCGACGAATCGCCTGCGCCATGAACGCGCCCGTCGAAGAAGTCGAAGAGCGCGAGCAATCCTTCCTCTCGCATCTGGTCGAACTGCGCGCGCGATTGCTGCGCGCGGTGCTGGCCGTGATGGGCGTGTTCGTCTGCCTGATCCCGTTCGCCAACCGCATCTACGCGGTGCTGGCCGAGCCGCTGTTGTCGAAGCTGCCCGACGGCGCGCAGATGGTGGCGATCGATGTCGCCAGCCCGTTCTTCGCGCCGATCAAGCTGGCGTTTTTCGTGGCGCTGATGATCGCGATGCCGATGGTGCTGTACCAGGCCTGGGCCTTCGTCGCGCCGGGGCTTTACCGGAACGAACAGAAACTGGCGCGGCCGCTGCTGGTATCGGCGACGCTGCTGTTCTACACCGGCTGCGCCTTCGCCTATTACCTGGTGCTGCCGGTGGTATTCGGTTTCCTCACCGGCGTGGCGCCGGAAGGCGTGGCGGTGATGACCGACATCAGCCGCTACCTGGATTTCGTGCTGGTGATTTTCCTGGCCTTCGGTTTCAGCTTCGAAGTGCCGGTGGCCGTCGTGATTCTCGAGGCGCTCGGCTGGGTCACGCTGGAACAGCTGAAGGCGGCGCGCAGTTATGTGATCGTCGCGGCCTTCATCGTGGCGGCGCTGATCACGCCGCCCGATGTGGTATCGCAGCTGATGCTGGCGATCCCGATTTGCATCCTGTACGAATTCGGCCTGATCGCCGCGCGCATGCTCGCGCGCCGCACGACCGAGCCGGCGGACGCGGCCTGAGGGTCGCGTCCGCCCTTTCAGCGGATCAGACTTCCACGCTCGGCGGCACCGGCGGCGTGGCCGGCGGGATTTCCTGCGTGATGTCCTGGCGGTAGACCTGACGCCAGGCGAGGTAGGCGGCCACCGACAGCACCGGCGTGGCCACCGTCACCAGCAGCAGCGGCCCGATGAGCGGGATCAGGCTCAGGATGCCGCCGCCGACGATGAAGATCAGCAGCACGATGCCAAGATAAACCAGCAGCGCGCCGATGTTGGCGATGACGGCCTGCGCGCTGTCTTTCATTGAGGCGATCGGATCGGTGGCTTCGAGCATCACGCGCGGCGTGGCGAAGAAAGTCAGCGCGTAGCAGACGGCGCCGACGGCCAGGGCGATCACTAAAAACAGCAGTCCGCCAACGCCCAGCGCCGCGCCCAGCGCGTTGGCATTCGACGAGCCCGATGCGCCCGCGCCGAGCAGCGCGCCGCCCAGCAGCACCACGCCCAGGATGCCGAGGATCACCACCGCGGCCACCGCCGGCAGGCACAGCATGATCATCTTGCCGATCTTGCCCGGCTCGTTGAAAGCCTGGAACAGATGCTTGAAATCGGCCTTGCGGCCCGATTGCTCCTCGCGCGCGGCGTACATGATGCCGCCGTACAGCGCCGGGCTCAGGATCAGCAGCGCCAGGCCGCCGATGATCGGCAACATCGACACCACGCCGATCACCAATCCCATCAGCGCGAACGGTGCCGGATTCTTCATGATCAGGTTCACCGACTCGGTGAGCCAGGTAAGGCCGCTGCCGGCCGGGACTTTCTGGAACGCCATGTCTCTCTCTCCGTGGGTTTGACCGTGGGACTTTTCTTGGGGGCCAGCATAACGGGCTGCCGGGTTACGGAACACGTCCGCTGCGTGCGACACAAGTGACGAAAAGGTGTGCGCAGGGCGGACGCGCGCCGGTCGCAACCCGTCAAAATTTCGTGGCGAGCCTTCCGCCCGTTGGTCGTGAGCCCCAAACAGCTCGTCGTGAGCCAGTGAACCGCTCGTGGTGAGCCTGTCGAACCACCGGCGTCGCGCGGCCGGGCACCAACGGCCTCCGGTTCCTCTGACTACATGCAGGCCTTGCGCGGGCTCCGCGCTACTCGGAAGTCGGCAGCACGGTCAGCACTTCTTCGACCGTGGTCAGGCCCATCACCACTTTCTCGGCGCCCGCCATGCGCAGCGGCCGCAGGCCTTCGCCGACCGCCGCGCGAGTGAACGCCGCGAGATCCAGGTCGGGCTTGATCAGGCTGCGCAGCAGCGGCGAAATCGGCAGCAATTCATAAATGCCGACGCGCCCGAGGAAACCGGTGCGCCGGCATTCGAGACAACCGACCGGCCCGTAGCCCGTGGTCGGCGGCGGCGGTGCGTGATGCCGATCGACCAGCGAATACCAGGCGGCCGGTTCGACATCGCGCGGCTGCTTGCAGTGCGGGCACAGCGTGCGCACCAGACGCTGCGCCAGCACGCCGCTCAAGGTCGAGCCGATCAGATAATGCGGCACGCCCAGATCGAGCAGGCGCGTGATCGCCGACGCCGCATCGTTGGTGTGCAGGGTCGACAGCACCAGATGCCCGGTCAGCGACGCCTGCACCGCCATCTGCGCGGTGTCGAGGTCGCGGATTTCGCCGATCATGATGATGTCCGGATCCTGGCGCAGCAGCGTGCGCACGCCGCTGGCGAAATCCAGATCGATCTGGTGATGCACCTGCATCTGGTTGAATTCGGTCGCGATCATTTCGATCGGATCTTCGACCGTGCAGACATTCACGTCCGGCGTCGCCAGCCGCTTGAGCGTCGAATACAGCGTCGTCGTCTTGCCCGAGCCGGTCGGGCCGGTCACCAGCACGATGCCGTGCGGACGATTGACGATGGCGTTCCAGCCCTCGGCTTCGTCGTGGCTGAAGCCGAGTTGTTCGATCGACTTGAGCGCCGTGTCCGGATCGAAAATGCGCATCACGCATTTCTCGCCGAAGGCGGTCGGCATCGTCGACAGACGCATTTCCACTTCGCGCCCGCCCGGCGAACGCGTCTTGATGCGGCCATCCTGCGGCCGCCGCCGCTCGGCCAGATCCATGCGCCCGAGCACCTTGATGCGGCTCACCACGCCCGACATCACCGGCGTGGGCAATTCGAACACCTTGTGCAGCACGCCATCGATGCGGAAACGCATCTTGCTGACGTCGCGCCGCGGCTCCAGATGGATGTCGGAGGCGCGCTGCTCGTAGGCGTACTGCAGCAGCCAATCGACGATGTGCACGATGTGCTTGTCGTCGGCGCCGACTTCGCCCGACCGGCCGAGTTCGACCAGCTGCTCGAAACTTGGTAGCGAACCGGGCGGACCCTCGTCGCGCGCATTCTTCGCGCCGCGCACCGAGCGGGTGACGCCGAAGAATTCCATCGTGTAGCGATGCAGATCGAGCGGGCTGGTGACCACCAGTTCGATCTCGCGGCGCAGCAGCTTGGTCAGGTCCGGCAGCCAGCGCGTATCGGTGGGCTCGCTGGTGGCGAACACGATGCGGGTGGCGTCCACCGACACCGGCAGGATGCGATGACGCTGCGCGTACTGATGCGAGATCAGCGCGGTGACCGACGGCACGTCGATGCGGGTCGGGTCGATGCGCAGATACGGATGCCCGGTTTCCTGCGCCAGCCATTCGGTCAGGCGTTCGAGCGTCAGTTCGGCGCCCGGACGCTGCGGATTGGGAAGTTTGAGATTGGCCAGCAGCACCAGTGGATGCACGTCGCTGGCGGTGCGTTGCTCGCGGATCGTCAACTTGGCGCGCGCCGCATCGGTGGCCTGCAGCAGCCCGTCTTCGATCAGCGCCAGCATCAGGCGCTCGAGTTCGATGCGGCGTCCGGCCGGCAGTCGCGACCGGCGCGCGGACGGTCCGCTCGACGGCGCGGCGGGCGAGGCGCGGCGCGAAGCATCCCGCGAAACATCCATGGCTGGACCCGGCTGAGCGCGGCTTCCCGCCGCGGGGCACCCGTATACTAGCGCGCTTCGCAACAGCCGCTCTGCATGCCGATGGCCGCCCCGACATTCCAGCAACTTATCCAAACCCTCAACGCCTATTGGGCCGAGCAGGGCTGCGTGCTGATCCAGCCGCTCGATCTGGAAGTCGGCGCCGGCACCTTCCACCCGGCCACCTTCCTGCGGGCGTTGGGTCCCGAGCCGTGGAACGCCGCCTACGTGCAGCCGTCGCGCCGCCCGACCGACGGCCGCTACGGCGAAAACCCGAATCGACTGCAGCGTTACTACCAGTACCAGGTGGTGATGAAGCCCAATCCCGATGACATCGTCGAGCGCTACTTCGGCTCGCTCAAGGCGCTCGGCATCGACCCGCTGGTGCACGATCTGCGGCTGGTCGAAGACAACTGGGAATCGCCCACGCTCGGCGCCTGGGGCCTGGGCTGGGAAGTCTGGCTCAACGGCATGGAAGTCACCCAGTTCACCTATTTCCAGCAGGCCGGCGGCCTAGAGTGCCGGCCGGTGCTGGGCGAGATCACCTACGGCCTCGAACGCCTGTGCATGTATCTGCAGAACGTCGACAACGTGTTCGATCTGATCTGGACGGTCGGCCCGCAGGGCCCGGTCTACTATCGCGATGTCTATCACCAGAACGAAGTCGAGCAGAGCGCCTACAACTTCGAACATGCCGACGTCGCGGAATATTTCCATCGTTTCGATGCCTGCGAAAAAGAAGCGCTGAAGCTGGTGGAAGCCGGCCTGCCGCTGCCGGCCTATGAACAGGTCTGCAAGGCCTCGCACAGCTTCAACCTGCTCGACGCGCGCCGCGCGATTTCCGTCACCGAGCGGCAACGCTACATCCTGCGCGTGCGCAACCTGGCGCGCGCCGTGGCCGAAAGTTATTACGCGCAACGCGAAAAACTGGGCTTCCCCGGGCTGCGCAACCGCACCGCGATGGAGGCCGCATGATGGCCGCCGCGAAACAGCATCTGCTGATCGAACTGGGCACCGAGGAACTGCCGGTCAAGGCACTGCCCGGCCTGGCCGAAGCCTTCCTGCTCGGCGTGCGGCTCGGGCTCGAAAAGCGCGGCATCGCGTTCGACAAGAACGGCGTGCGCAGCTACTACACGCCGCGCCGGCTTGCGGTGTCGATCACCGGCGTCGCCGCGCGCCAGCCGGAACAGCGCAGCGAAGTGCTCGGGCCTTACGTCAACATCGCGCTCGGCGCCGATGGCGAGCCGACGCCCGCGCTGAAAGGCTTCGCGCAGAAGAACGGCATCGAGTGGACGCAGCTGGCGCGCAGCACCGATGCGAAAGGCGAACGCTTCGTGCATCGCGCGGTGAAGCCGGGCGCCGACACCACGGCGCTGCTGCCGGAAATCCTGCTCGAAGCGATCAAGGTGATGCCGATTCCCAAGCCGATGCGCTGGGGCGACCACGAGTTCGCTTTCGCGCGGCCGCTGCACTGGCTGGTGCTGCTGTTCGGCGGCGAGATCGTGCCGGCCGAATTGTTCGGCATCAAATCCGACCGCATCAGCCGCGGCCATCGCTTCCATCACACCAAGCCGGTGTGGATTCCGGAACCGGCGGTGTATGTGGAGGCGCTGCGCGCCGCGCACGTGCTGGTCGACGCCGACGAGCGCCGCAAGCGCATCCGCGACGATGTCGAAAACGTCGCTCGCAAAGCCGGTGGGCAGGCACGCATCGACGAAGGCATCCTGGCCGAAGTGAACTGCCTCACCGAATGGCCGAAAGCGATCCTCGGCAGCTTCGAGCGCGACTTCCTCGCCGTGCCGCAGGAAGCGCTGATCGCGACCATGGAAGCCAATCAGAAATTCTTCCCGGTGCTCGATGCGGCCGGAAAACTCACCGAGAAATTCATCGGTGTGGCGAACATCGCGTCGAAGGACGAGGCGCAGATCCGCCAGGGTTACGAACGCGTGATCCGTCCGCGTTTTGCCGATGCCAAATTCTTCTTCGATGAAGATCGCAAGCAGGGCCTGGCGGCGATGAATGACGGCCTGCAGAGCGTCACTTATCAGCAGAAGCTCGGCACGGTCGCCGACAAGGTGCGGCGCGTCGCCGCGCTGGCCGAAACGCTCGCCGCCCCGGTCGGGGTCGATGCATCGCAGGCGCGTCGCGCCGCGGAACTGGCGAAAGCCGATCTGCAATCGCGCCTGGTCAACGAGTTTCCGGAATTGCAGGGCATCGCGGGTCGCTATTACGCGGCCGATGCCGGCGAAGCGGCCGAAATCGCGGCGGCGATCGACGAGGCCTACATGCCGCGTTTCGCCGGCGATGCGGTGGCGCCGTCGAAACTCGGCCAGATGCTCGCCATCGCCGAACGCATCGACACACTGGCCGGTGGTTTCGTCGCCGGCCTCAAGCCGACCGGCAACAAGGATCCGTTCGCGTTGCGCCGCAACGCGCTGGGACTGGCGCGCACGCTGATCGAAGCCGGCCTCGAACTGGATCTGGGCGCGGTGCTCGAAACGGCGGTCGAAGCCAACGATATGTCGGTGACGATCGCCCGTTCGCGCACGCGCCAGGACGCACGCGAAACCGCAGAAGCAGCCGGTGTGACGACGGTCGGCGCGGTCGTGGGCGCCGTGTTCCCCGCGCCCGCGGCGGTGGCCGCCGAAATCCTCGCCTTCGTGCAGGAACGGCTTCGCGCCTACTACGCCGATCAGGGCGTGACGGCGCTGCAGTTCGATGCGGTGGCGAGCGTCGAGCCCAGAACGCTGCCGGATTTCGATCACCGCCTGAAAGCCGTGCAGGCTTTTGCGAAACTGCCCGAAGCCGAGGCGCTCGCTGCGGCCAACAAACGCATCCGCAATATCCTGAAGAAAACCGACGAAGCGATCCCGGCCAAGATCAACAACACCGCGCTCGTCGAAACCGCCGAACTCGCGCTCGCCGGCGCGTTGGCGAAAGCCGAGAAGGACAGCGAAGCCGCGCTCGAATCGCGCGACTACGTCACCGTGCTCAAGCGGCTTGCGCAGTTGCGCGCCCCGGTCGATGCGTTCTTCGACAAGGTGATGGTGATGGCCGACGACGCCGCGCTGCGCCGCAATCGTCTGGCCTTGCTCAAACGTTTGTCGGATCGTTTCCTGGCCGTGGCGGATATTTCGCAACTGTCCGCCGGCTAGCGCCGCGGTTCAGTAGACGTCGCGGCGATAGCGTCCGGCGTCGAGCAGCGCATCGACGCGCCCGTCGCCCAGCGTTTCGCGCAGCACGGCATCGACACCCGGCGCCATGCCTTCGAGGCTGCCGCACACATAGATCGACGCGCCGTCGTCGATCCATTGGTGCAAGTCGGTGGCGGCTTCGCGCAAGCGATGTTGCACGTAGGTTCGCGCCGCCGTGTCGCGCGACCAGGCGTAGTCGACGCGCGCCAACTTGCCCTCGGCCTGCCAGCGCGAAACTTCGTCGCCGTAGAACGCATCGTGCGCCGCGTTGCGTTCGCCGAACAGCAGCCAGTTGCGATGGCGCTGCCGGTCGATGCGTTCGCGCAGCAGGGCGCGCAGTCCGGCGATGCCGCTGCCGTTGCCGATCAGGATCAACGGCCGCGCATCGTCGTCGAGACGGAACGACGGGTTGGCACGCAGCCGAACATCGATACGCGCACCGAGTGGCGCATGCTGCGTCAGCCAGCCGGCGCCGAGGCCGAGCGTGCCATCGGGCCGACGCAGTTGCCGCACCAGCAGATGCAAGGCGCCGTCGGCCGGAATCGACGCGATCGAATATTCGCGATGCGGCAGCGCGGCGAGCGTGGCGATCCACTCGGAAATCTCGCGGCCGCGAACGGATTCGGGGGCCGGCAGGCGGCAGCGCGACAGGCGTGTTTCGAGCGTTTCGTCGCCGTCGATTCGCATCGTGCCCACGAGAGCCGCAGCGTCGAGGAATTCCTGCACCGCCGCGACGGCATTGCGCGGACCGATTTCGGCGATGTCGCCCGCTTTCCAGTCCATTTCGGCCGGATTTCCGGGCTGCAATTCGATATGGAACACCGCGCCGCCCGCGCTTCCGGGGTTCAAGTGCCGTCGCTGCGACAGCGTCCATGCCGAATAGCTCGGCGCTTGCCAGTCGGGCAGGTCGGCGGCGCCGCTGATCTGGCCGAGGTGATGCTGCCAGTGGCGCAGCGCGCCTTCGTCGCCGTTGTCGACTTCCACCAGATCGAACAACGGTTGCGCGCCGCAGTGGCGCAGCCAGGCGTCGAGGCGATGGCCGAAGGCGCAGAAGTTCGCGTACTCGCGGTCGCCGAGCGCGAGAATGCCGTAGCGCAGATTCGGCAGCGCCACCTCGTTCGACATCAGCTCGCGCACGAAACGCGCGGCATGGTCGGGTGCGTCGCCTTCGCCCGTCGTGCTGACGACGAACAACAGCCGCGTCGCCTTCGACAAGGTGTCGCGATCGAGCCGCGCAAGCGACATCGCATGTGACGGCAAACCGGCGTCGCACAGCGCCGTCGCCGTGCGCCGTGCCCACTGCTCGCCGACGCCGGTCTGGCTCGCGAACCAGACCGGCAGCGCATCGGCGATATCAACCGATCCGCGCGCATTCGCGCGTCGCCGGCGCACGCTGACCGACGCGACAAAAGCCGAGTAGCCGAGCAGCGCGGCACCGGCCGCCAGCCAGCGCGAGGCATCCGACGTCAGCGACCAGGCTTGCGTCTGCGTCGAGACCAGCCACGCCGCGATCGAACCGAGCAGCGCCAGCACGCCGGCGTTGGCGAGCGCATCCTTAGTAATGCCGGATCGCGCGGTGCTCATGGCGTTCGGTAGGGCTCGAAGGCCGGCGAGTAAAGTCGCTCGAAACCTTGCGCGCCGCGCAGCGTGAAAACCGCCGCGATCCGCCGCTGCTGCGCGAATCGCATGCCATCATCGGGTCCGAGCACCGTCAATGCGGCGGCCAGGGCATCGGCCTGCATAGTCGTGTCGGCGATGACGGTGACGCCGGCTAGCGCGTGCTGCACCGGTTCGCCGGTGCGCGGGTCGATCGTGTGCGAATAACGGCGTCCGGCATGCTCGAAACCGACGCGGTAATCGCCGGAGCTTCCCGCCGATTCGTCGCGCAGCGCGATCACCAGGTCATAGATCGTTTCGCCGTGCTCGTCGGCGTTCGCCGGTTCGATCGCGATACGCCAGTCGGAACCGCCGGGCTTGCGTCCCTCGGCACGCATCTCGCCACCCAGTTCGATCAGGAAGGCTTCGACGCCGGTGTGCTTCAGCCGCGCCGCGATGCGGTCGATCGCGTGGCCCGGCCCGAGCGACGACACATCGATCGTCACGCCCCCGGGCTGCTTCACACGATGCGTGCCGCGATCGAGTTCGAGGCGCTGGAAACCGACACGTGCGCGCGCGTCGGAAATCTCCGAAGCCGATGGCGGCTCGCGCCGCGCCGCTGCGCCGGGGCCGAAGCCCCACAGATCGACCAACGGCCCGACCGTCGGATCGTAGGCGCCGCCGGTGTCGCGCGCCAGGCTCGATGCATAGTCGAGCATGTCGAATAATTCCGCCGGCACCGTTTGCCACGACCCGGCCGGCGCGCGATTGAAACGGCTCAGCTCCGACGCCGGTTCCCAGGTGCTCATCTGTGCAACGACCGCATCGAGTTCATGCTCGATCGTGGCGCGCAGCTCGTCGGTTCTCGCGGGCGCCACGACGAGTTGCGCCGTCCAGGTGGTGCCCATGCTCGAGCCGCGCAGGACCTGGACACGCTCGCTCGATGCGCAGGCCGCGAGCGCGAGCGCCGCGGCCATTGCGAACAGAATTATCGGAAAAATTCGAATCGAAAACATCGGCGGCAGATTGCGCGGTACGAACAAGGCTTGCAGGAATCCGCGCAACTGCCCGGCGAATGCGATTTATTGCGGCAATACTTCAAGCGTGGCGACGTAGTTCGCGCGGCGCTTGGTGGCGGGCGGCGTGAGGTTCTTGTCGTCCTCGACGCTGGCATTGAGCCAGTACATGCCGGCGTTCGGCCAAGTGATTTCGAACTTGCCGTCGGCGCCGGTGGTGACCTTCATTTCTTCCTGCGAGTCGCGATAGCGGGTGCCGCCGGCCGTCACCGTGACCTCGACATTGGCGGCGGGCTTGCCATCGAGCAACAAGGCGAACGACGCGGCTTCGCCGGCGAACAGATCGTTCGGGTGCGTGATGGGCGAAAGTTCGAGGCCGCTGCCGGTCGGTGCGAGCGCCTGCGTGCCCGGCGTGCCGGCCGTGACGAAGGTTTCGACGCGGCCGGCCGATTGCACGACCTGCAGATTCTTGGCGTCCTTCGGCACTTCCTTCACGAACGTTTCCGCGTTGCCGCGCCAGCGCTTGGCTTCGCCGTTCTCTTCCCAGCTCGCGAACAGGCCGGCGTTGATCAGCGCGAGGCGATACGTGCCGTTCTGCGTCAGTTCGACATCGAACACGCTGCGATAGTGGCCGGTGTGTCCGTTCTGCGGCTGCACCGCGCTGCCATCCGGCGCCGTGATCGCGAGCGCGTCCAGACGCAGCGGGACATGATTGAAATAGAACAGGTCGTTCGACACCGCGGCATCGACGGTGATCCAGCTGTTCTGCGGCAGCACGGTGGCCGACGGCATCAGCCAGGCCTTGTGGGCGAGCGCGGGCAGCGGCAGCGCAAGGGCAATGGCGATGGCGCAGGCGGTCAGGCGGTTGCGAAGTTTCATGGCGGACCTCGAAATGTTGGAAGCGGAAAATCAGGGAGTCAGCGCGAGCGTAATTTTTCCAAGTTCGCTCTTGCCTTGGGCATCGAGCGATTGCGCGGCCGCGGCCGGCCACGCGAAAGGAATCTTCAGCAATTCACGGCCGCCGACTTCGCGTGCCGCTTCAACGACCAGGCGATAGTTGCCCGGTGCGAGATCTTTCAGGCGTGCGTCGCCGGCGTCGATCGCGATGTCGTGCGAGCCGACCGGCCGGGTCGCGCCGGTCACGCCGTCGATCGGCATGGTCTGGCTGCGGCCGCTGCGGCGCCACCACTGGCGCAGGTCCGGCAGCCATTTGGTGCCGCTCTCACCGCCGCCGCCTTCCTGTGCCGGCTTCTTGTCGCCGGGCTTTTTCTCACGCGGCTTCGCGCGTTCGAGCTGATACCAGACGGCCAGGTTCGATGCGACCGTGCTGTCGTCGCGTTCCACCCAAACCGCCACATAAGGGCGGTGATACTCGGCCACGTCGAGCTGCGGAATTTCGACGCTCACCTTCATGCCGGCCGACAGGCAGACGGCGGGCAGGGCCAACAGGATCAGCGGAACGATGCGTTTCATGCGCGGGATTTCCGATAAGAAAGTCAGTGAACCAGCAACAGGGCGAGCAACAGCGGAGCCAGCAGTCCGGCGCCTACCATCGGCCACGTCATCGAGCGTTGGCGGGCGTGCATCTGCAACAGGAACAAACCGGTGAGGCAGAACACCAGGCACGCGACGGCGAAAAGATCGATGAACCAGGTCCACGCGGCGCCGGCGTTGCGGCCTTTGTGCAGATCGTTGAAATAGGAAATCCAGCCGCGGTCGGTTTCTTCCGACTCGATCGCGCCGCTGGTCAGGTCGATCGCCATCCAGCCATCGCCGCCCGGACGCGGCAGCGCGACGTAGATCTCGTCGCTCGACCATTCGCCTTCGCGTGCGCCCACGTGCACATCGATTTCCTGCGCGATCCAGTCGCGCAGATCCGGCGGCAGCGGCGCATTGCCTTCGATTTGCCGCGCGCTCGCCGCGAGCGTTTCGAGCATCGCGGGCGGCAATTGCGCGGTGCGGGTTTGCACGTGCGGCTCGGCGCCGATCTGCGAAGCATGATTGAGCGTGATGCCGGTGACGCTGAAAACCAGCATGCCGATCAGGCACAGCGCGGAACTGATCCAGTGCCATTGATGCAGGGTCTTGAGCCAGTAGGCGCGACGCCGCGGGTCGCCCGTCCGAGGCGCCGGCGCGCTCATGCGCAAGGCCTCGCGCGCAAACCGCTCATCTCAGGTGTCCGCCCAGCGCCGCAGCAGGTTGTGATAGACATTGGTCAGTTGCAGCAGCGCCGGATGCTCGGGCTGCGCCTGCGTCATGCGGCGGATGCCGACGTCCAGATCGAACAGCAGGCGGCGTTCGCCGTCGTCGCGCAGCAGGCTCTGGATCCAGAAGAAACTCGCGATGCGCGCGCCGCGCGTCACCGCCGTCACCTGATGCAGGCTGGTGCCCGGATAGATCACCATGTCGCCCGCCGGCAGCTTCACGCGCTGCGTGCCGTAGGTGTCTTCGATCACCAGTTCGCCGCCGTCGTATTCGTCCGGCGCGCTCAGGAACAGCGTCGCGGAAATATCGGTGCGGATCGGTTCGGCGCGCTGGCCCGAACTGCGGTCGTAGCGCACCGCATTGTCGACATGGAAACCGAAAGACTGTCCGCCGCTGTAGCGATTGAACAGCGGCGGATAGATGCGGCGCGGCAAGGCGGCCGCGAAGAAGGTCGAATTCTTCGACAGCGCATCGAGCACCAGCGCGCCCAGTTCGCGCGCGATCGGATCGTTCTCGGCCAGTTGCTGATTGTCTTTCGCCCTGGCCGATTGATAGCCGGCGGTCTGGCGGCCGTCGGCCCACGCGGCCGCGCCGAGCCGGCCGCGACATTGCGCGACCTGCTCGGGCGACAACACGTTGGGAATGTGCAGCAACATCAGAACGTGTAGCTCGCGGTCAGCACGAAGGTGCGCGTGTCGCCGGGCGTGGCCCAGCCGTTGTTGCGCGGACGGGTGTAGTACTCCTTGTCCGTCAGGTTGGTGGCATTGAGCTGCAGGCTCAGGTCGCGCGTGATGCGATAGTTCACCATCGCGCGATGCGTGACATAGCCCGGCGCCGTCACCAGCGGGCCGTCGACGTTGCTCGACGAGTGCTGCGTCAGATACACCTCGCCGAGGTAGTTCGCGCCGTAGCCGACCTGCCACTGGCTCGACAGATCGTACGTTGTCCACAGTCCGAACGAATGCTCCGGCGTGTTGAGCAGCGGGTCGCCGGCGGTGTAGTCGCGGCCCTGGCCGGCGTCAAATTCGGACGCGCCCTGCAGCACTTCGCTCTCGAGATAGGCGTAGTTGGCGTACACCATCCAGTTGTCGCGGATGCGGCCCGAGGCGCCGAGAATCAGCCCGTCGACGCGCGCTTCGCCGTCGAGCTGCTGCTCTTCGGAAACGTTGTCGGGATTGTTCGGATCGGCAACGCGGTAGTCCTTGCGATCGTTGCGGAACGCTGCCGCGGTGAGCGACAGGCGGCCGGCGTACAGATCCCACTTCGCACCCAGTTCGGTGACGACGGCGGTTTCCGGGTCGAGGTTGCAATTGTTGGTGCCGGTGGTCGAACCGATCGTGCACGAGCCGTTCACCGAGGCCTTCGACGGCGTTTTCGAATTGCCGTGCGAGAGGTAGTAGCTGGTGTCGGCGGTCGGTTTGAAGACCAGGCCGCCGCGATAGGAGAACAGGTTGTCGTCGTTGATCGCCTCGGGCCCGAAGGTGATGCCGCCGCCGTTCGCCGGCGTGGCGATGGTGTCGGTGCGATGCGAACCTTCATTGCGCTCGTAACGGGCGCCCAGATTGAGCTGCCACTGCTCGCTGAACTTCAGCGTATCGAGCGCGTACACCGCGCGATTGTCGACTTCGCCGCGCTGCTGGGCGGACGGGATGAAGTTGATCGGGCCGGTGTAGAGCGTGTCGGGGTTGAACAGGTTGGCGATCGGCAGCACCGCGGGAGTGCCGTCGGCGTTGCGCAGCACGTTGCCGGTGAGCAGTTCGTATTTTTCGTGCGAGAGCGAGAAGCCGGCGGCCAGATCGTGCTGGATCGGGCCAGTAAAGAACGTGCCGACGAAATCGGTCTGGTTGACAGTGATTTCGTTGAGCGTGTCGCGCGTGTTGCCGCGCGGACCGCTCGGCTGGTACTGGCCGGGCAGCAAATCGAACTCGCCGATGTTGGTTACGTTGTAGTGACAGATGCCGCCGTTCGCCGGGTTGATCGCACCCGGCAGGCAGTAGCTGCCTTGCGGCGGATCGACGATCAGGTATTGCTCGATCTGCGAATGGCGCGTCTGGTTGACCACCGAGAAGGCTTCGTCGAAGCGATGTTCGATGCGCGCGGTGAACTGGTCGACTTCGTTTTCCTGCGTATCGACGTTGCGGTAGCCGAAGTAGGTCGACGGATCGACGCCCGGCAGCGGCGCGCCGTTGAAATAGGGCACACCGTATTGCGGGATGTTGTCGTCTTCCTGGTGCAGGTAGGACAGGCTGACCGTGGTGTCGGTGCCCAGCCCGAAGGCGAGCGACGGCGCGATGCCCCAGCGCTCGAATTCTTCGACGTCGCGGCCAGGCGCGTCGTTGTGATGCGCCATGGCGTTGATGCGGAACGCGCTGGTTTCGCCGAAACGCGAGTTCGAGTCAACGGTGACGCGACCGTAGGCATCCGTGCCGACGCCGGCCTGCACGCGATGCAGTTCCTGTTCGCGCGCGACCTTGCTCACCAGATTGATCGTGCCGCCCACCGCGCCGGCGCCCGACTGCACCGAGTTGGCGCCGTTGATCACTTCCACCGTTTCGAGGTTGAAGGTGTCCGAGCGTGTGTACTGGGCGCTGTCGCGCATGCCGTCGACGGTGATGTCGTTGTTGGCGCTGAAGCCGCGCAGATTGATGCTGTCGCCGAAGCCGCCGCCGCCTTCGCCGGCGCCGAAGGTGATGCCGGGCAGCGTGCTCAGCACGTCGCGCAGGTTCAGCAGGTTCTGGCCTTCGATCACTTCGGTGGGAACCTGGGTGATGGTCTGCGGCGTGTCGAGCAGCGGCTGGGTGTACTTGGGCGACTGCGGCTTGGGCATCGGCGTGGCTTCGACGGTCATGCCGTCGAGCGTGCGGGCGTCGTCGAGCGACGGCGCGGGCGCCGCGGCGGCGGCCAGCGAAAGCGATCCGAAAGCGGCGGCGATACTGCTGACGAGCAGGGTCTGGCGGGGGGTGCGGGGCGAGGACATGGACATCTCGGTGGTTTTATTGGAGTCGTGAGCGCGCCGAGGTGCCGATGGGTGCCTGCGCAAATAAGAATAAATCTTATTTGCATCGTTCAGCGGACGCAAGCGTCGCCTCGGCCCGCCGGCCTCCCGATCGGGCTTAATGCCCGCTTCACCGGGATGGTGGGAGCTGCGGTTATCCTCGAAGCCGAATCAGCCCCAGGCACACGATGCTGCTCCAGCTCGCGACCCCAGCACGAAGCCGCGTCCTTGCCTGTGCGCTGCTGGCGATACCGCCGGCCTTGGGCGCCGAACCGCTGCGCGCGGTGCTGGTGCGCGGGATCGAAGGCGACGAGCGCGCCAACGTGCTGCAGTCGCTATCGGTGCGGCGCTTGCCGAAGGCCGATCGGGCCGATCTGAGCGAGGGACGGCTGTCCTACCTGCTGCGCGCCGCCGACGAGGAAGTGCGCGAGGCGCTGCGGCCGTATGGTTATTACGAGCCGAAGGTGGAGTCGGAGGTCAGCCGGGATGCGCGCGGCATCACCGTCACCTTCACCGTCACGCCCGGCGAACCGGTGACGGTGACCTCGGCCGAAATCGCGATGAACGGTCCGGCGCAGCGCGATGCCGCCGTGCTCAAGACCTTGCGCGCCTTCGAGCCGCGTGTCGGCGCGCGGCTCGACCATCGGTTGTACGAAGCCAGCAAGCTCGCCGTGCAGCGCCGCCTGATCGAACGCGGTTACTTCGATGCCGATCTGCTCGAACACCGAATCGAGGTGCGCCAGCGCGAACGCGCGGCGGCGCTGAAACTGCGCTGGGAGAGCGGCCAGCGCTACCGTTTCGGCGAGGTGCACATCGAAGGCGCGCAGGTGCGCACCGAGCTGCTGGAGCAGAGCATCCCGTTCGAAACCGGCAAACCCTACCACCAGCGCGAACTGCTGGCGCTGCATCAGCGGCTCACCGATCTGGATTATTTCGGCTACATCGATGTGCGGCCCGATCCCGAAACCGCGCAAGGCGATCTGGTGCCGGTGATGGTGGCCGTCACGCCCGGCAAGCGCAGCGTTTACACCGCCGGCGTCAGTTATGGCACCGACTCGGGCGGCGGCGTGCAGCTCGGGCTCGAGCGGCGCTGGGTCAACGATCGCGGCCACAAGCTCGGTGCGCAGATCGACTATGCGCAGCGGCGCAAGAGTTTCGGCGTGCTGTATCGCATCCCTGCGTTCGAGTGGGCCGAAGGCTGGTATGCGTTCGGCGTGAATCGGCGCGAAGAGGAGAGCGAATTCGTCGAATCGCGCATCAGCGAAATCGTCGCGCAACGCACCGGCCGTTTGCGTGGCTGGAATCTGGGCCTGTCGATGCACGTGCTCGAAGAGGATTTCGTGCTCGGCCACGATCCCGTCGTCGGCCGCGGCTCGGCGCAACTGGTCTATCCGGCGCTCAGCGCCGAACGCAAGGAATCCGACGACACGCTGTATCCGACGCGCGGGTATCTGTTGCGCGGCGAGGTCAAGATCGGCGCCAAGGCGATCGGGTCGGAAACCGATTTCGGCCAGTTGCTGATCGATACCAAATGGATTCGCAGCCTGGGTGCGAGCAACCGCTTGCTGCTGCGCGGACAGATCGGCCGCACCTTCACCGACGAATTCGACGAGCTGCCGCCGTCGCTGCGCTTCTACGCCGGCGGCGATCGCAGCATCCGCGGTTATGGTTATCAGGAAGTCGGCCCGCGCGTCGAGGGCCAGGTGATCGGTGGCAAGAATCTGATCACCGGCAGCGTCGAGTTCGAGCACATGTTCAGCGAGGAATGGGGCGGCGCGGTGTTCGTCGACGCCGGCGATGCCTTCAGCGAGGCCGACGAATTCCGCGCGCATTCCGGTGTCGGCGTCGGCGTGCGCTGGCGCTCGCCGGTGGGCCTAGTGCGCGTCGACATCGCGCACGGCATCGACGATGCGGAAAACGCGGTGCAGTTCCACATCAACATCGGGCCCGACCTGTGACGGCCGACGCGCGCCCGCCGAAACCGCGACGCTCGCGCAGCCGGCAGGCGGCGCGCTGGTTGCTGGTTCTGCTCGGGCTGGGCGCGCTGTTCGTCGTGCTGACGGCGACCTGGCTGTTGCGCAGCGGCAGCGGACGCGACTTTGCGCTGGCGCGCGTGGTCGGCGCCCTGCCGCCGGGTTCGCTCGCGTGGCGCAGTGCCGAAGGCACGATTTCCGGTCCGCTGATCTTGCACGGCGTGCGTTACGAGCACGACGGCGTGATCGTCGAAGTCGAACGCGCCGTCATCGATATCGAGCCCACCGAGATGCTCGACCGGCGCGTGCACATCGAATCGCTGCTGCTCGAACGCGGCCGGGTGCAACTGCCGCCGGGCGAGCAATCGACCGACCCGTGGCCGCGTTCGTTCGCGCTGCCGGAAGCCTTGCCCGCCATCGAATTACCGATCGCCGTCACGCTCGATCGATTGCAGATCGAGGCCGTGGCGATCGAACAAGGCGAAGTTTCGCTGCTGCAGTTGCATCGGCTCGATGCCGTCGGCAGCTTCGAACGAGGCCGCATCGCGCTGCAGAAACTCGACATCGACAGCGACCGCGGCACCGTGCGCGCACGCGGCGACCTCGACACCGCGAAACGCTGGGATACCGGTTTGACCGCCACGCTCTCGCTCGCGGGCCTCGGCGAGCAGCCGTTGCCGCTGACGATCGCGATCGACGGCGATCTGAAGAATCTCGTGTTGAAGGTGCGCGCCGATCTGCCGCAACCGGCGACGCTCGATCTCACGCTCAGCGGCGGCCTGCCGAATCCGGCCTGGACGATGACGCTCGACGCGCCATCGCTCGATCCCACCGCCTTCGGCGCCGAAGGCGAGCCGATGACGATCGCGCTGCAAGGGTCGGGCACGCTGCGCGAAGCGACGATCGCCGGGCGCTTCGCGCAAGGCGCGAACGATATTCGCATCGAGCCGTCGACGCTGCGCTATGACGACGGTGTGCTGAAACTCGAACCATTCGCGATCGATCTGCAACCCGGCCGCGTCAGCGCGACGGGCGAAGTCGATCTGCGCGAAACCGATCCGCTCGTCGCGCTCGATGTCGTCTGGGCCGACGTGCAGGCGCCGTCCGAGGACGGCAGCGTCGTCGTATCCTCGGCGGGTTCGGCACGCGTGGAAGGCCGGCTCGACGACTACACGCTCACCGCGAAAGGAAGTCTGCAGCGCGCCGCAGAAAGCGCGCAGATCGAACTGGCGGGTCGCGGCACGTCGGAGCGGTTGCAGTTCGAGTCGTTGTCGATGCGCACGCCGCGCGGCGCGATGCAGGCGAAAGGTTCGGTGGCCTGGGCGCCGCACCTGCAGTGGCAGATCGACGCGACGCTCGACGATTTCGATCCGGGTTTCCTGGCGCCGGATTTTCCCGGCGCGGTGGACGCGGGCCTGGTCAGCGAAGGTGCGTTGATCGATGGCAAACCGCAGGGCACGTTGCGCGTCGATCCGCTCGGCGGCGAACTGCGCGGCCGCAAACTCGGCGGCCGCGTCGATGCGGCGCTGGCCGCCGATGGCAGCGGCACAGCGGCCTTCGCGCTCGCGGTTGGTGAGTCGAATATCGAAGGCGGCGGCCGCTGGAGCGAAACGATCGACGCGCGGCTGCGCGTTGCGCCGCTGAATCTGGCCGACGTGCTGCCCGACGCTGCCGGCGAGCTGCGCGGCAACATCGCGCTGAGCGGCCCGCGCGAGACGCCGGCGATCGAAGCTGATCTCGACGGCAGCGCCATTTCGCTCGACGGTTTCGCCGCAGAATCGCTGCATCTGCGCGGCCGCGTCGAACAGTTCGCGAACGGCACATTGAGTCTCGAAGCGCAGCAAGTGGAACTGGGCGGCCAGCATTTCGGAACGCTGTCGCTCTCGGGCGAAGGCTCGCGGGCTCAGCACCAGATCGACTTCGCACTTGGTGACGGCGTCGCCGACATGACGCTCAAGCTTTCCGGCGGCGAACTCGGCGGAAAGTGGAACGGCGAGTTGCACGAGCTTCGCATCGAGCCGCGCGAACGCGAGGCCTGGACCTTGCGCGCGCCGGCGTCGCTGGCGATCGATCGCGCCGACGGATCGATCGTGCTCGGCGATGCCTGCCTGGTCGAAAAATCCGCGGCGCTGTGCATCGATGCCGATTGGCAGGCGCACGCCGGTCGCGCCCAACTGGTGCTCGAGAATTTCGAGGTGGCGACGCTCGATCCGTTCCTGGCCGACGCGCTCGGCCAGCCGGTGTCGGCTTACGGCACGCTTGCGGCGACGGGGAACCTGCAGCGCGATGCCGGCGGTGCGCTCACCGGCAGCCTCGAAGTGCGTTCGCCGCAAGCCGGATTGCGGCTCGATCCGCAGTCCGAGCGCGAGTTGCTCGCGCTGCGCAATCTGCAGATCGACGGCGCGCTGACGTCTTCCGAATTCACGCTGCGCGCAAATGCGGCGCTGGCGGGCGACGGCAGCTTGTCGGCCGATCTGCGTTCGAGCGATCCGACCGCCGCCGATGGCGCGTTGAGCGGCCGTGTCGAAGCGCGCGTACGCGATCTGACCTTCATCGAGTTGTTCTCCGATCAACTCGTCGATCCGGTCGGCACGCTCGACGGGGATCTGGCGATTGCCGGGACGCACGGCACGCCGAGCCTGTCCGGCAGCGCCAAGCTCGCCGGTTTCGGCGGCGAATTGCCGGCGCTGGGGCTGACCTTGAGCGAAGGCGAGATCACGCTGCAATCGCGCGGCGCGCAGGCCGCCGATATTCGCGGCCAGGTGCGCTCCGGCCAGGGCGTGCTGAAGGTCGAAGGCAGTCTCGACGCCGGCGCGCAGGCCGAGGAGCGTCTGGCGCTCACGCTCAAGGGCGAGAACGTCACCGCGATCGGCACGCCGGAAGCCACCGCGGCGATTTCACCGGATCTGACCATGAGCCTGCGTGGCGATCGGTTGCGTCTGCGCGGCAAGGTCGAGGTGCCGCTGGCGCGCATCGAACTCGAACGCCTGCAAAGCACGACCTCGTCGTCGCCCGACGCGGTGATCGTCGATGCCGACGAAGTGGCCGACAACGGCGGCATCGCGCTCGACAGCGATGTGACCGTCGTCATCGGCGATGACGTGAAGCTCAACGGCTTCGGTTTGAAGGGAAAATTGTCCGGCCAGTTCAGCGTGCGCGATCGGCCCGGACGCGCCACCGTCGGCCGCGGCGGCATAGAAGTGACCGGCGAGTACAAGGCCTACGGGCAGGATCTCGAAATCACCCGCGGCCGGCTCGCCTATGCATCGACACCGATCGACAATCCGTCGCTCGACATCCGTGCGCAGCGCAAGATCGACGAGATCACCGTCGGCGTGCAGGTGCGCGGTACCGCGCTCGCGCCGGAGTTGACGCTGTGGTCGGATCCGTCGCTCGATCAGGCCGAACAACTTTCGTATCTGGTGCTGGGACGGCCGCTGCGTTCGGCCTCGCAGGCCGATGGCGCGCAATTGAGCCAGGCCGCCGCGGCGATCGGTGGCAATCTGCTGGCGAAGCGGCTCGGCGCACGCATGGGGCTCGATGAAGTCGGCGTCGCCGATTCGCGCGCGCTCGGCGGCGCGGCGCTGACGGTCGGCAAATATCTGTCGCCCAAACTCTATGTGAGTTACGGCGTGGCGCTGTTCGGCACCGGCCAGGTGGTGACGTTCAAATATCTCCTGAGCCGGGTGTGGAGCGTGCAGATCGATTCAGGCACCGAGAATCGCGCGGCGGTCAATTACCGCCTCGAGCGTTGAGCGCGACCCCCGTCGTCCTGCCCGTGCGTATCGCCGCTTCACCCGGATCGTTACTTGCATTGAACATCTTTCGAGCCGGCATTGGATTATCCTTGACGACCCGCACCCGGCTCCGGCGCGCTTCCGTACGCTCGAGTACGCCGTGTGCAGCATTGCTCCCATCCACGCGATTCCCCCTAACCGCCATCACCGATCGAGTGTCGAAATCATGCGCAAACTTGCCCTGTTCCCGTTGACTGCCGCCCTGGCGCTGAGCGCCTGCGGTGGGGATTCGCCGGCGCCGGCCGCCACCGAAGCCGCCCCTGCCGAGCGTCAGGTGGCGCCCGCCGTGCCGCCGCCGGTGACCGGACCGCGCGTGAGCGGCCGCATCGAAGTCAGCGATCTGCAGGCCTTGCCGGCCGGCTTGCAATTGAGCGTCAAGGTGCTCGACGCCACCGATCCCAGCGCCGTGCCGTCGGTGTTCTCCGAAGTGCTGCTGCCCGCGCCGCGCGTGCTGCCGTACGACTTCGAAGTCGGCTATGACGCCGCCCGTCTCGACCAGACCCGCCGCTATGTCATCGACGCCGCGCTGCAGGCCGACGGCGTGGTGCTGTACGGCACGCCGCAGAGCACGCCGGTGCTGACCCAGGGCGCGCCGGCCGAAAGCGTGGTGCTCAATCTGGTGCGCGGCGGCAAGGCGGTGACCGCGGTGGCGCCGGCCGACCAGCTCAAGCTCGAATTCGCCAAGCTCGAAACCGAGCTGGGTGCGCTGCGCCGCATCACCGGCGAGCGTCTCGAAGCCGAAGTCGCGATCGGCTGGGATGCCTTCGTCGATCCGAGCGGCCAGGTCCGCATGGCGCGCGAACAGGTCGATTTCGGCGACGCCGGCAACGCCGCCTTCCGCTTCGCCTACCAGGGCGGCCAGCCGTGGGTGGTCGAGCGCAAGCAGGGCGGCACCACGACGCTGCTCGGCTGGACCAGCGATGGCCAGATGATCCTCAACGAGAAGGGCAATGCGCCGGCTTCCGACGAGGAAGTGGCGCAACTGCGCCAGCGCGCGCTCGATCTGTACGCGCAGGCCGCCGCGCGCCGCTGATCGCCGCGCGTGGTAGCGAAAAACGGCCCGTCATGGGCCGTTTTTCATTTGCGGCGCGTGCGCTGCGGGCGCCGGAGTGTGCTGCAAGCCGCAGACCGCATACGGTTTGGCTTGCCCCGCCTTACCGCCAGCCACTATCATTTTGCGGTTTCCCGGCCGCGCGATCAGGTGGGGCCGGGCCGGCGCGATCGGACAGTTTCCCCTGCAGCAAGGTCGGCGCTTCCCGCTTGCGGGAGGGCGCCGCCGGCTTGCCGACGCGGTGAATCGAATTGCTGGTGGCGGCCCATTGCGGCCGGCGCCCGGCGGAATTATCGGAATCGACGGGCCCTGAGCCCCGAAAAGGTGCAACGGATGAACGCAGGACACTGGGTGCGCGGGACGATCGGTCTCATGGCGATGCTGGCCACCGAGGTGGTGCTGGCGGTCGATCCGCAGCGCTGGCAGCTCAACATGACGCCCGGCGTCACCGCCACCTCGGCCGAGGTCTACTGGCTGCACAACCTGATCTTCGGGCTGTGCGTGGTGATCGGCGTGCTGGTGTTCGGCGCCATGGCCTACGCCATGTTCAAGTTCCGCAAGTCGAAGGGCGCGGTGGCCGCGCAGTTCAGCCACAACACGGTGGCCGAAGTGATCTGGACCATCATCCCGATCGTGATCCTGATCGCGATGGCGTGGCCGGCCACCAAGACCATGTTCCGCATGTACGACACCACCGAGTCGGAGATGACCGTCAAGGTGACCGGCTACCAGTGGATGTGGCGCTATGAAATCCTCAGCTACAAGGGCCAGCCGGGCAACGTGAACTTCGTCAGCCGGCTCGATCGCGACAGCGACGCCACGCGCCAGCTGCAGTCGGGCAAGGATCCGTACGCCGTGATGACCGGCGACAAGAACACCTACCTGCTCAACGTCGACAAGCCGCTGGTGCTGCCGACCGACACCAAGATCCGCTTCGTGGTGACCGCCGACGATGTCATCCACGCCTGGTGGGTGCCTGCGCTGGGCTGGAAGCAGGATGCGATCCCGGGCATCGTCAACGAGGCCTGGACCAACATCCAGACCCCGGGCACCTATCGCGGCCAGTGCACGGAACTGTGCGGCAAGGATCACGGCTTCATGCCGATCGTGGTCGAAGCCGTGCCGCCGGCCGAGTTCGAAACCTGGCTCGCCGCGCAGCAGCCGGCCCCCGCCGCGCCCGCGCCGGCCGC
>CBFHAI010000032.1:0-48085 GCA_965653565.1 uncultured Chiayiivirga sp.
GGCGCGGGCGCGGGCGCGGGCGCGGGCGGACCCGCCCACCCCACATCCACCGCACATCGCGCAAACTACGCGCAGCAGCTTCCCAAGGGTGGACGATGGACAACACGAAAAAATTGCCGTGGCTCGCCCCCGGCGATATCAACGGCTTCTTCGGCCTGGTGGTCGATAACCTCACGATCCTGGGCTTTCTCGCCTCCGCGCTGATCGGCCTGTTCGGGTTCCCGGCGGAAATCGTCTTCGGCCGGATGTTCCCCGGCACCGCGCTGGGTGTGCTGGTCGGCAACCTGATCTACACGGCGATGGCGCGACGCCTCGCGCAGCGCACCGGCCGCCACGATGTCACCGCGATGCCGCTCGGCATCGATGCGCCCACCACGATCGGCCTCGCGCTGCTCGTGCTCGGCCCGGCCTTCGTCGGCTTCAAGCAGCAGGGCATGGACGACAACGCCGCCGGCATCGCGACCTGGCATCTGGGCATGGCCGCGATGATGGCGATGGGCGTGCTCAAGTTCGTGCTGTCGTTCGCCGGCGGCACCGTGCAGCGCCTCGTGCCGCGCGCCGGCCTGCTCGGTTCCATCGCCGGTATCGCACTGATGCTGATGGGCTTCCTGCCGCTGCTCGAAACCATGCGCGTGCCGGTGGTGGGCTTCGTCACGCTCGGACTGTTGTTGTACGCGCTGATCGCGAAAGGGCCGGTGCCGTTCCGCATTCCGGGCGTGGTGTTCGCGGTGGCCGCGGGTTTGTTGCTCTATTACGTGCTCGGTGCGGGCGGCTTGCTCGGCAGCGGCTATCACGCGCCGTCGTGGCCGGCATTCCGCTTCGCATTGCCGTGGCCGACGCTCGGCTTCATCGACGGCCTGCCGCATCTGTGGCCGTACCTCGCGCTGGTGCTGCCGTTCGGACTGTTGATGGTGGTGGGCGGCATCAACGTCACCGAAAGCGCACGTGCCGCCGGCGACGACTACCGCACGCGCGACATCCTGCTCACCGAAGCCTTGTCGACGCTGGTGGCGGGCCTGTGTGGCGGCGTCGCGCAGACCACGCCGTACATCGGCCAGCCCGCCTACAAACACATGGGCGCGCGCAGCGGCTACACCTTGCTGACCGGCATTTTCATCGGCCTGGGCGGCATTTTCGGTTACGTCTCCGGCCTGGTGGAATTGCTGCCGCTGGCGGTGCTCGCACCGATCATCATTTATGTGGCGATGGATATCGTCGTGCAGGCTTTCGACGCCACGCCGCGTCCTTACTCGCCGGCCGTCGTGTTCGCGTTCCTGCCGGCGATCGCCTATCTGATGGTGATAAAACTTGGTAATCCCGGCATCGTCCCGCCCGATCGCTTCGCCGCACTGTTTGCCGACGCCAGCCACGGCCTGCCGGAACTCGCGGTGATCGTGATGCTGGGCAATGGCTTCATCATCACCTCGATGATCTGGGCGACGACGCTGGCTGCGCTGATCGACGCCAAACCGCTGCGTGCCGCGGCGACTTTGCTGGTCGGCGCTGCGCTCACGGCGTTCGGCGTCATTCACTCCGTGCAACCGCAGGGCGGGCTTTATCTGCCATGGACGCTCGAAGGCTTGCAGATGACGTTGATGCTGCAGTTCATGGGGGCGTATGTAGCGCTCGCCGTGGTGTTTGCGCTGCTCGCGATGATGAAACGCGATCGCGTCGCGGTGCCGGCGTGAGCAAATTGATAATCCCATTGCACCGCGCTTGGTGGCACGGTGCAGAAGCTCGTCATGGATACCGATCGAATGAGTGAAGAAACCATCGTCCTGTTTCGTCCCACCGGGCCCGAGGAACTGCAGCTAGTCCGCGAGAGCGGGTTCCGTGCGCGGCCGCCGCGCTTGCCCGATCAGCCGATCTTCTATCCGGTGACGAACGAGGATTACGCGATTCAGATCGCGCGGGACTGGAACGTCAAGGCCAGCGGTGGCGGCTATGTGACGAAGTTCCATGTGAGACGCGAGTTCATGGACCGATACAACGTCGAGAAAGTCGGCGGGGCCGCACACACCGAGTGGTGGATTCCTGCCGAGGATCTCGATGAGCTGAACCGGAACATCGTCGGTCTCATCGAGGTGATCCACGAATTTTTCCCGCAGTAGCTCACGGAATTTTGTGTCGGAGGGCGCCGATCGCTGTTCGTGGTCGACACGAACAGCGTCGGCGTTTCTCAGTTGAACTCAGCGCAGCGCATCAACGCCCGAAATTGCGCGTGAAGCGCAATCCAAACTCGCTCGGGTCGTTGCTCAACATCACCAGAATGTAGTCGCCGGTGTTCAGGCGGCCCTGGTCGTAGCGTTCGTCGGTGACGTTGCGGCCGTAGGCGCTCAGGCTCCAGTCGCCGTCGGCGGAGACGTAGGTGACGTTGAGGTTGATCAGGTCGCGCGAGTCGATGCGGGTGAAGCGGGCCGGGTCGGGTGTGGGTTCGCCGAACATTTCGTCGCGGAACGACCAGTCGGCGCGCAGCAGCAGGTTGCCGCCGCCGGCCAGCGGCATCGTGTATTCGGGGCTGATCGCTGCGGTCCATTCCGGTGTCAGCGGCGCCACGGCCACCGGGTCGTCCACATCGACATTGATGTAGCCGATGGCGGCGTGCAGGCGGAAGGCGTCGCCGATCAGCAGCGTGCTTTCCCACTCGATGCCGCTCGAATCCTGGTCGACGATGATGTTGCGCGTGTCGAAGCCGGCGCCCGACGTGGTGCTGACTTGGTACGGCAGGTTTTCGTACTGCGTGGTGAATACGCCGATCGCCATGCGCAGGTTGTCGAGCGGCTGGCCCTTGAGGCCGATCTCGTAGTTCTGCGCGGTGATGTTGTCGCCGGCGACGAAGCAATTGTCCGGATTCAGATTGCCCGGCTGCGTGGTGTCAACGCTGCCGAACAGGCAATACGCGCGCGGCGGGAACTGGCCGGACTGGTAGCCGTTTTGCACCGTGCCGTACAGGCTCATGCCGTTCGCGAATTCGTAGACGCCCGACAGATCCCAACTGGTTTCCGACCAGTCGCGTTCGCCGGTGGTGTTGATGAAATTGTTGATGTCGACGAAGGCGTCCTTCTCGTCGCGCGAGAAGCGCAGGCCGCCGGAGAGGCGGAAGCGATCGGTGAGCTGATAGCCGGCGTTCGCGAAGATCGCTTTGCTGTCGACTTCCTGTTGCAGGAAATAGGTGCCGGGGCCGCCGAGGAAGATGTTCGGATCCTGCAGGTTGGAGCCTTCTTCGGTGAACCAGTAAAGTCCCGCGACGAAATCCCAGCGGTCGTAGACGCCGTTGATCTGCAGTTCGGCCGAAGTCTGGTCGGCTTCGCCGTCTTCCGGGAACGCCAGGAAATTGTCGAAGAAGGCGTCGTCGTCGAGGCCCGCCTGGTATTCGGAATGGCGATCGCTGAGCAGGAATTTGCCACTCAGGGCGTCCGTCATCGTCCACTCGGCGGTGACGGCGTAACCTTGCGCTTCGTTGGTGACGGCGATCTGGTCGGCCTGCCCGGTGTTGTTGTCGTAGGGATTGGCGGCCACGTCGGAATTGCGATAGCCGGCGGCGTAAACCGCGCCGTTCGGCAATTCGTCGATCAGCGTGGTGTAGGGCCGCAGTCCGTTGTCGCCTTCATTGGCGTCGGCCACCATCAGCAGCGAGAAGACGTCGCTCGGCGTCCATTTGAGTGCGACGCGCGCGGAGATGTCCTGCAGTTCGCCGACTTCCTTGCGCGGGTTGTCGAGCATCAGGAATTTGCCGACGCCATCGCGTTGTTTATAAGCGCCGTTCACCGACAGGGCCCATTGCTCGTCGATGCGCAGGTTGTTGTAGAAATCGCCGTTGAGGCGGCCGCGCGTGCCCGCCTCGAGCGCGACGCGCCCGCCTTCTTCATCGCCCGGCTGCCGCGTGATGATGTTGATCGCGCCGCCGATCGAGTTGCGCCCGTACAGCGTGCCCTGCGGCCCGCGCAGCACTTCGACGCGATCGATGTTCGACAGGCTCCAGTTCTGTCCCACCTGCCGGCCGAGATAGACGCCGTCGAGATAGACGGCGACGCCCGGATCGGTGGTGATGAGGTGATCCTGCAGGCCGATGCCGCGGATGAACGGATTCACCGAGGCGGTGTGGCCGGCGGAGAATTCGGTGACGTTGAGATTCGGCACGAACTTGCCGATGTCCACCAGATCGGTGATGCCGGCCATTTCGATGGTCTCGGCATCGAAGGCGCTGATCGCCACCGGCACGTCGTAGATGCCGGCCTCGCGTTTGGTGGCGGTGACGGTGATCTCGTCGAGCCGCCCGGCTTCGGAGCGGGACTCGGTATCGTTCGACTGGGCCGACGCGGCCCCCGTAACGAGACCGCACACACCGGCGGCCATCGCGGCCGTGGCGATACGCTTGCGCATGTCAACCCCCAAGGTTGTTGGAACGTTCCGCCCATCCGCCACGAATCGACAGCGGTTTGGCCTGCCGATAGTACTCGTTCTGCGCCCGGCGGCTAATCGCTTTCGAAGCCAGTGTCGAAGATGTGATAGGCGGCCAACGATCGTTGCACGGTGCGCCAATACGAACCCAGCATTCCGCGCACGCCCAGTTGGTTGTAGCTGTTGCTGCCCCAGCAACTCATCGAGCCGGAGGTGCTCACCGCGCAAGTAAAATATTCGCCGATGCCGAAATCGGCGATTGGCTCATCCCACACCGTCACCGTGACTGGCACCAGACTGGACTCGCGCTTGCCGTTGCCTAGTTGTCCAGTCGTTCCGCGACCCCAGCAAGCCGCGCTTCCGTCTCCCAGAACGGCGCAGGTGTGGGCTATGCCGGGATGCACAGAAACTACGTTTTCTAAGCCCGAAATTTCCACCGGCGTAAAGCGCGACGTGGTGGTGCCGTCACCGAGTTGGCCGGCCCAATTGAAACCCCAGCAACGCACGCGCCCGGTGTCGAGCACCGCGCAGGTATGCACACGCCCCGCCGCAATGGCGGCCACCCCTTGCAGGTCAGGCACCGATACGGGAGTCAGCTGCGATGCGCCGCTGCCGTCTCCGATGGTTGGATTGGGTGCGTTGAGCGGCTGGCTGTATAGATGACCCCAGCATTTGACTGTGCCGTCGTCGAGCAAAGCACACCGATGCCCTATACCGCCCGCCACTTGCCGAACGCCCGACGCCAGTCCGGTCACCGTCACTGGCTGATGGGTTGAGCTCAGGGTGCCGTCGCCCAGTGGGGCCTGCCCCCAGCAAACGGCAGCGCCAGCCTCGGTAACGGAACACGTATGAAATGCTCCTGCATCGATGCTTGCGATGGGTTCGATGTTTGGAATCGGATCCATCGGTTTCGGAATGGCGCCCCACTCGCCAGGCACGCCGATTTCGCCGGCGCCACCACCTCCCCAGCAAGTTGCAGCCGGTCCCTTTAGCGTGCAGACGTGGAAATCACTGGCGGAAAGTGCCGTTACTCCCGCGAGTTCGGGGATGAGGCGCGGCTCGCCGATCCAGCTAATGCCTTCGCCGAATATTTCGTTGTCGTCGGCGGTGCCCCAGCAGCGCACGAATCCCGAGTTGTCGAGGGCGCACGCGAACGTCGTGCCAGCTTCCACCCTCTGCGTGTGTTCGCGCACGGCAACGGCATCGAGACGTGTCCGGGAATATCCGGTGCCAAGTTCGCCGAAGCGTTGGTCGCCGCCCCAGCAATGGGCCTGTCCATCGTCTAGCACGGCACAGGTGTGATCGTGCGTGGCGTCTATCGCTACGATGCCTACGAGTGGGAAGCTGGGGCCAAATTCAGCGACGCCCCAGCACTCGGCGCTCGCGTCCGAGTGCAATGCGCAGGTTCGCATGCGGCCCACCGTAATCGCCGTGACGCCTTGCAGGCCGGCCACGGTGACCGGCGTGAGGTTCGGCGGGGTTTGCTCACCGCCGGTTTCCGGGCTCCAGGTACGGCCCCAGCACGCTACGGTGCCGTCATCATTGAGGGCACACGTGTGCGCGCCGCCGGCGGCGACTTCCTGCACGCCCTCGGGCAGCGCCGCCAAGGCAATCGGCGTCAGTGACGGTGCCTTGCCGCCGGTACCGAGCTGGCCTTCCGCGTTGTCGCCCCAGCAGAACACGGCGCCGCTCTCCGTGGTCGCGCATGTATGCCGGTGCCCGGCGTCGATCTGCGCAACGTCCGGCAGCGGTGCCGTGACGAGCGTCGGAATCGAACGCGGGTCGGTCGTGCCGTCGCCCAGTTGTCCCGCTTCGTTGGCACCCCAGCACCACGCCGTTCCGGCCTGCGTGACCGCGCATGTGTGATGCATGCCTGCGCTCAGCGCGGCTACGTCGGTGAGGCCGGTCACCGCGACCGGCGCAAGTGCTTGGGTCGTGTTGCCGTTGCCCAGTTGTCCGGCGTCGTTGAGGCCCCAGCACACCACCGTGCCGCCTTCGCGCAGCGCGCAGCTGTGCGCCGCACCGGCGACGACCTGGGTCGCGTCGTCGAGCCCCGTGACCGGCCCCGCCGTCACTCGATGCGCCGTCGAGCCATCGCCGAGTTGGCCGTGTTCGTTCAATCCGAAACATTCGACCGTCCCGTCCTGCAGCGCGACACACGAGTGGAATTCACCCGCAGCTGCCGCTCGCACGTCGGTGACGGGCGAGAACAGGTCGGCAGCGGCGACGGGCAGGGCGGCCGCGAGCAGGCAGTACATCGACAGGACGCAACGGATCATCGGTAGGCTGCTGGATGAGGGTGCCGGAATTGTCGCAGAGGCTGGCGCTCCTCGACGTCCTGCGGCGTCGGCCGAGTTGGCGAATTTGCGCCGGAACTAGCCGCCGGAAAATTCTAAGTCATGGCGTAGAAATGATTGATCTCAACCTCCGCAGCTGAGAAATATTGATCGGAACTTATATTTACATTTTCTAAGCACGGGCTTATTTTCTGGCTTGGCATCCTTCGCGCCGCGAAGAAATCGACGGCGAGCTACGCCGCGCCCGGCGAGTGGGGCGCGGCGGAAATGTCGCTGGCGATGGGACGCGCCAGACGCTTCGGCGAGTTGCCGCGCGCCGACGCGTTCGAACTGGGCCAGGTGCTGGGCGTGCCGCCGAAGGTTTCCGCCCAGCATCTGGAAACCTGCTGCAGACCATCGCGTCGGTCGCCGCGCAGATCGATCGCATGGAATCGGGCGGATTGATCGTGCAACGCCGGCGAACAGCGTCACGCCTGCGTGATCGTGCGCGGCGTGCTGCGCGAAATGCGGCGGCACCTCGCGTGACGGGCGGCTTGGTTCAGTCGGCAATGCCGGCAACCGCGCGATCGAGCGCGGCGATATCGATCTTGCGCATATCCATCATCGCCTCGAACGCGCGCGCCGCGGTCTTGCCGCCCTTGGCCATCAGTTCGGTCAGGCGCCGCGGCGTGATCTGCCACGACATGCCGAAGCGATCCTTGCACCAGCCGCAGGCGCTTTCCTTGCCGCCGCCCTGCACGATGGCATTCCAGTAGCGATCGGTTTCTGCCTGGTCGTCGGTGGCGATCTGGAAACTGATGGCTTCGTCGAAGGTGAACGTCGGTCCGCCGTTGAGCAGCAGGAACGGCATGCCGAGAATGGTCATCTCGACCGTCAGCACGTCGCCCTGCTTGCCGGCGGGATAATCGCCCGGCGCGCGCGCGATGCGGCCGACGTGGGTGTCGGGAAAGGTGGCCGCCCAGAAATGCGCGGCTTCTTCGGCGTTCTTGTCGAACCACAGGCACGGCTGGATCTTCGGGATCATCGCTCGACTCCTCGGGGGCAGTGAACGCAGGACGGTACCGCTGCAAAGTTACGCGCACAACCGGCCCCTGCCGCGGTGGCTCGGGCCAGTCGGGCTCACGCACGCATCACGACCGGTTGTACGCGACCCAGCCTTTGAACGTGAACGCGGCATAGAACAATTCGACGCGATCGAACCCCGCCTGCTGCAACAGCGCCTCGTCCGCTTCCGGACTCAAGGTGGGAAGCCGCGTTCCGATCGCTTCGATCGCGCCCTGCGCGTTCGCCAGCGGCACTCCCGATGCCGCCGCGAACGCGGCGTAGCGTTTCAGCCAGCGTGTCTTGCCGTGTGCATCCTGCGGGAAGCTGTGGTGCGCGACGACCAGCGGAGCCCCGGGTTTCAGCCGGCTTCTGAGCGCGATCAAGGTGCGCAGACGTTCCTGCGCTTCGATGAAATGCAGCGTCAGCAAACAGGCGGCACCATCGAACGGACCTGGCGGTGCGGTGTCGATATAGCCTTCATGCAGATCGACGCGCGCAGCGAGCGCGCCGAGCGTCGTCGCGGCCAGCTTCAGCATCTCGGCGGAGGGATCGATGCCGACGAACCGCCACGATGGCTGCGCCTCGGCGAACACCTTCAACTCCAGACCACCGCCGGCGCCGAGCACCAGCACGTCACCGTCATTCGGAACAGCTTCGGCCAATAGCAACGAGGCCATCTGCTGCATCGCATGGAAGCCGGGAACTTGCCGTGCCGGGCCTTCGGCGTAGCGTGCGACGGCCTGCGGATCGGAGAACGATGTCACGGCAACTCCGAAAGCGGCAGGAAGTGCGGCGATGCTATTGCGGGGTTCGGCTTGTCGTCAAAACCGGCGGCATTCCGCCATAGGCGCAGCCGCTGCGACATTCGCCATTTTCCGAGTCGCCCGTGGCGAAACCGGGGTCCACTTTCCGTGACTGCGGGAAAGCGGGCCCGTTCGCCCGCGGGAAGGTCACCGATGTCCATCAAGCCCGCACTGGCGATCGCGCTGGCGTTTGCGTGCAGCGCAGCCGACGCCGCGCCGCTGGATTTTTCCGATTCCACCATGCTCGCCGCGGAAGAAGGCGCGGTCGACGATGCCGTACTGGCCGACTTCGACGGCGATGGCGACAACGACATCGCGTGGGCCAGCAGCGGCAACGGACGCGTGTCGTTTCTGGCCAACACCGGTGGCGCAGGAGTGCGTGCGACGCTGTTGCAGATCGCCTCCGTCAAGCATGTCGCCACCGCCGATGTCGATCTCGACGGCCGCGCCGATCTGGTCACCGCCACGACCGCCGGCTCGCTGGTTTTCCATCGCAACACCGGTGTCGTTACCGGTGGCGTGCCGCAATTCGAATCGCATCCGGCGTTTGCCACCGGCGCCACATTGATCGCAAAAATGGCGCTCGCCGACATGAATCGCGATGGCCGCGCCGATCTGGTAGTGGGGCGCATCGTATCGCCGTTGCTGCAGGTGCATTTCTTCACGCCAGGCAGCGCCGACCGGTTTTCTGCGGCGACGACGGTGCCCGCACCCGACAACGCGATCCGCATCCACGACCTGGCGCTTGCCGATTTCGACAACGACGGCCAGCGCGACATCGTCGGCACGGCCTCGTTCGAAAGCCCGTCGGCACAAACCGGCGGCCAGGTGTTCCTGGTGCCGCGCAACACCGGCGGCGGCTTCGCTGCGGCGCTCACCATCGATTCCGATACCGAATCGCCCTTCCTGCATCCGGGTTTTGGTTTCGGTGCCATCGTGGCCTGGCATTTCGACGTGCAGAACGGCCCCGATGTGGCCTACGCGATCAACGATGGTGCCGAGAGCCGGCTCGTCGTGCTGCGCAACGATGGCTCGCGCATCGTGGCGCCACCGATCGTCGTCGACCAGAGTTCGTCGCCTTACCGCGCACTGGCTGCGCGCGATCTCGACCGCGATGGCGACGAGGATCTGGTGTTCGTCAGCGGCGCCGGCGAAACCGGTTGGCTGGAAAACAATTTCCCCACTGGAGCACCGCCGACGCGCCATCTGCTCGACGCTCCGCAACCGGGACGCGCGATCGCGTTGTTCACCGATGACGCCGATCTCGATGGCGATGTCGATCTGCGCTTCATGCAGGACGCGGGCGGCTTGTTCGGCCATCGCAACGTGACACTGCACGGCAATCCCTTCATTGCCGGCAACGAGCGTTTCATCTCGATACCCGCGCCGACCGGGCCGTTCGAAGTGGTGACGCGCCGGCTCGGTCGCGGGCCGCGCCGCGAGGCGGTGCTGACCGAATTCAACGCCGGCACGGTGCGCACGCTTACCTCGACCCGTTTGGGCTTCAGCAAGCTCAATACGGGCCTCGGCAACCCGCCGGTGATGAGCGATGTCGGCGCCGCGCGCGAACTGTCGGTCGGCGATTTCGATCACGACGGCGACGACGATTTCCTGCTCGCGACCGGCGAATCCGGCAGTGCGCCGCCGACGAACCAGAACCGGCTGCATATTTCGTCCAACGGCTCGCCACCGCTCAATGCAACGCTCGCCTGCACCGGCAACGACATCCGCGGCCTGGCGGCCGGCGATCTGCGCGAACCGGGGTTCGCCGCGGTGTACGCCGCCGAAGATGCGGACAAAGTCGCCGTGTTCAGTACCTGCGCGCAGGAAACGCTGATTTCGACGGTCGCCAACGGCGTTCCGAACGGCCCCAATTCGGCCAAGCTCGGCGACCTCGACCAGGATGGCGATCTCGATCTCGTGATCGCCGCGCGCCAGCCGAGCACCGCCGAACTCGCCGGCGATCTGCTCGGCTGGTATCCGAACCTGGGCGCCGCCATTTTCGGGCCGCTGGTTCGCATCGCGACCATCGTCGGTGCGCGCGACGCGACGCTGGCCGATGTCGATCGCGACGGCAAACTCGACGTCATCGCAGGTTCCACCGACGCCGGCATCCAACTGTTCCGCAACCTCGGCGGTGGCGTGTTCGCGACGCCGGTTGTAGCGGCCAACGTCGTCGGGCCGAACCGTGTCGAAGCGGCCGATCTGGATCACGACGGCGACATCGACCTGGTGGTGCCGTCGGCCTCGGAAACCGGCCGCGGCCCAACCGCCACGCAATGTGGATTGAGCGTGCTGCTGGCGGATGGCGACGGCGGCTTCGCATCGCCGATCTGTGTCGACGACCCGGTCGTCGGCAATATTCCGTGGACGCGCGCGGCGATCGACGATATCGACGGCAACGGCGTGCCCGACATCGTCGCCACCGCCTTCGGCGATGGCATCGTGATGCTGTTTTCGCCCAATGCACCGGAACATTTCACCGTCGTCGACGGCGCCGAGGCGGCGGCCAGCGTCGTGAGTGCGGGCGTCGAACAATGCGTCAGCCACGCCGACCTGTTCCATCTGGGCCGCGCCGGCGATTCCGATCTGCAATTGGCGCAGGTGACGGCGAACGCGCTCGGCACCCAGGGCATCGGCTTCGTCGACGCACTGGTGCTGCGCGCCGACGATGGCGATCTGGTCGCGGAGACGAACGCCGACGCAGTCATCGCGGTCGCCCAGGACACCACCTTCGTCGACGGCAACATCACCTGGACCTTCACGCCGACGCATCGCCAGCCGGTGGGCGACGAGTTCCGCCGCTACTGGCTATGCGTGCGGCCGCCGCCCGTGCTGCTTGTCAACAACCAGGTATTGCAGCTGTCGGGTCTGCAATTCCCCGCGGTGCGCAACGCCGACACCGGCACCGCCGCGAGTGGCCGCGTGCGCGATGGCGACGTTCGCGTGTCGGTGCGTAGCGCGCCGATTTTTCGCGATGGGTTCGAAGCGTTCAACTGACATCGTCGTTCGATCGGCGGGGCCATTTCGCGTCGCCACGCGTTCAAAAAAGGAGGCTTGCGATCGCCGCTAATCCGCCGCCTGCCCGCGATCGGCATCAGGCTGATAGTCGGTGCGGCCAAGCTGGTAGTAGAAGAACGCGAGCATGTCCGCATGTTCGGCATCGGCCTTCGGGCCGGCGGTCACGTGGCCGCCGTCGAAATCGACACGAAGAATCACGGGTGAACCGTCCGGGTTTGCCGCCTGCAAATGCGCAGCGAGCTTGCCCGGTTGCCACGGCGCGACGCGCGCGTCGTTGAACGCCGCGGTGAGCATCACGGCCGGATAGTCGACGCCGCGGCGAACGTGTTGCGTGGGGTCGATCGCGTGCAACGCCTTGAAGCCGGCGGGCGTGGCCGGATCGCCGAACTCGCTGGCGAGCAGGGGGCCGTCGGCGCCGTGCGCCAGACGCAAGGGATTGTTGTCGCCGACCCGGTTGAACACGACACGGAACAGATCGGGTCGCGCGATCATCGACATCGCCGCGACGATGCCGCCCGCGCTGGCACCTTCCAGCGCGAGCGCCGAGCGACGCGTATAGCCGCGCGAGATCAGCTGCTCGGCGCAGGCGATGAGGTCCTGGTAGCTGTTCGGCTTGCGCTCGAGTTTGCCCGCCAGCCGCCATTGCTCGCCGTACTCGCCGCCGCCGCGCACATGGCAGACGGCGTACACACCGCCGTCGTCGAGCAGCGGCATCAGGCGCGCCGCTCCCCACACGCCGGCATAGCTGGGCGTGAGTGCGACGCCGTAGGCACCGTAGGCGGTGAGCCAGGCGGGTGCCGACCCGTTCAACGACACATCGCGCCGCCGCACGATCGACAGCGGCACCTGCGCGCCGTCGAACGACGTCACTTTCAGTTCCTCCACCATCAACTTCGATGTGTCGTGACTGGAGGGCCTGAGCAGTGCGATGTCCTCGACCGCGCCGGCAGGCGGCACACGATACCAGCGCTCCGGCGTGATCCAGTTCTGCAGGCCGACGAGCGCACCCGCCTGCATCGGATCGGTCACCGGCCCGCGCACCGCACCCTCGAACGGCAGGTCCGATTCGGTGACCTGCTGCGTGCTCCAATCGACGCGACGCAGCTTGCCGAGGCCTGCGTCAAGGTCGGAGACATAGAGCGCATCGGCCGCTGCGGCGATGCCGGTGATAACGCGCGCCGAAGCCGGTACGACGACGCGCGCCTTCGCCAGATCAGGGTCGGTCGCGCGCGTGGCCACGACCTTGAATCGCGGCGCGTCGCGGCTGCCGAGCAAGTAGATCCAATCGCCGTACGCAACCGCTGCCGTCACCCCATCCGCCGCGGTGGCGACGCGTTTCCACGCGATGCCGGATTCCGAAACCTCGGCCTGTTTGGCGACATAAACACTGAGCGCGGGATCGGCGCCGTGGGCGATCAGCGCGATCACATGGTCGGAGGCGGGCGTCGCGACGAGGTAGGGCGAATCGGTGGGCTGCAGTTCTGGCGCCGACTTGCTCGCCGCACCGAGGATGGCGCGATCGGATGCGTGATTTTCACCCACCACGTGCAGATACACGCTGCTGCTCAGATAGCGGTTCGACACCGGCTCGCCCGCGACGGGTTCGCGCAGCCGGTTGTAGTAGAACGCCTTGCCATCGCTGGTCCATGAAGGGTCGGCGTAATCGGCGCGATCGATCGCCTCGCCCGATTTTTTCGCCGTGGCCACATCGACGACGTGCAGCGTGCTGCGCTCCGAACCATGCATGGAAACGCCGTACGCCAACTTCGAGCCATCGGGCGAGGGCGCGAAGTAATCGATCGATGCGCCTTGCGCCGCGAGACCGTCGGTCGGGGCGACCAGCAATCTTTCTGCGCCGCCGTCCTCGCGCACGTAGAGCTTGGGCGACGCATCGTGGCTGGTGCGCTTGAGATAGAAGATGCGACCGCCGGCCGTGGTCACGCCGCGCACGGTTTCGCCGCCGACGGATTGCGATGCCAACCGTCGAAGAATTGCGTCGCGGCCGGGAATCGAAGCGAGCATCGCGCGTGCGTAGGCGTCCTGGTCCTTCAGCCAGCCTTCGAATCGCGCGTCGCGCGTTTCCATCCAGCGATACGGATCCTCGACGCGCACGCCGAAGTAGTCGTCGATGATGGGCTCCGCGGGCGTGGAGGGCCGCTCGATCTTCGCCGCACTGACGCCGGCGCTGGAAACCAGGGCGCATACGAACCCGACCGCGATCCGATGGGTCGCAGATCGCCAGCGACTTAGCCATGTCCTTTCCAAGTCGCCGCTCCTCGCCGATAATAGTAGGTGCCTACGGAGTTGCTGAATATAGGTAGGCCCCTACGGAGTTGTCAAATGACCCGCGCCCGCGCCCCGAGTTCGACCAAGTCCGCGTCCCCCGAGCCCGCCTCGAAGCCGGCGTCTCCAAGGCCAGATGCCCTCGATCGCTACACCGATCGCGCCGCCGGCATGGCGATCGGTGCGCGGCTGCGGCGCCTCTCCGAACGCATCGATCACGAAGCGACCCACATCTATTCGGCGCTGGGCGAACGCTTCGAACAGCGCTGGTTCGGTGTCGTCAATCTGCTCGACCTGCACGGACCGCTGTCGGTCGGCGACCTGGCGCAGGCGCTGGGCATCAGCCATGCGTCGGTGAGCCAGACGCGCGATTCGTTGCAGAACGCGAAACTCATCACTGCGCGATCGGATGCCGCCGATGCCAGGCGCCGTACGCTCGAACTGACTGCGCCGGGCCGCGCCATGGCCAAGCGCCTGCGCGCGATGTGGAACGCGCTGTCGCAGGCGGCCGCCAGACTCGATGAGGAAGCCGGCGGAATCGTCGCTGCCCTCGAACGACTCGAACGCGCGCTCGACGAGCGGCCGCTGGCCGACCGCGTCGCCGCGCTGCTGCCGCCGTCCAGCGCGCTCGCCCGTAGCGTCAATCGACCGACGCCGGCGACAGCAGCCATTCGAATCCGTCGCGCGCGCTGAGCTTTCGACGCACGCACACGGCAAGCCGCGCCGACCAGCGCAGCGGGCTTACGCCGCCGCTGCGCCGTTAAACCACCGTCGCCCCGTCAGTTTCAATCCCCCGTTCCGGCGCGCGATCGCAACCGTCGCGATCACCGACAGCGCGATGCAAACCAGCCGCAGGAGCACCGTCGACATCGGTCCGAGCGCGTTGTCGGCGATCTCGAACGATTCGAAGGCCGCGTTCATGCTCACGTGGAAAGCGATCGGAACCCAGACGTTCCAGCGCCACTCGACCAGCAGCCACGACCACCACAATCCGCCGATGCCGGTGAGCGCGACGATGCCGAACGCTTCGATGGCCGCGCTGCCCTGGTAGAAGTGCTCGAGCCCGAAAACGAAAGACGACAGCAGCGCCGCCGGCAGGAAACCCCAGCCTGCGAAGCGGTAGAGGAACCCGAAGAGAAAGGCGCGGAACAGGATTTCCTCCGCGGCGCCGGGCAGGATCGCACCGCGCATGATCGAAATCGCCAGGCCATCGGGCGGCACGATCGGAGCGCTAGCCGCATAGCCGATCCAGATGACGGCCGTGCACGCCGCCGCCAGCGCCAGCGCCGGCCATGGCGACGCGGTGAGGCCGAGCGCCGCGAACATCCGGCGGCGGCCGAACAGCAGGGCCGCCACGGCCAGCGGCCCTGCGAGGTACAGGCCGTATCCGAGGATCGCGAGCGCGAACATCCGGGGCCATCCGGAAAGCTCCGACGCCCAGGCGCGGAACGCGGTCAGCCCGATGGCGTTGACGATGAGAAAAGTGCCGAGCACCAGCAGCACGATGGCCCAGCGCGGGAAACGTGTGGAAAACGGTTCGATGTCCATGGCGAATTTATCGCCCGCCAACCTCCGCGGCGGCTTCTCGAAACCCGTGCGCAGGTCCTCGAAAGCCGGTTTCGAGGACTCGAACGCCGCTCAACTGTCGCGAAATTCGCTCGGCGTCTTCTGCACCGCCTGCCGGAACACCCGGTTGAACGATGCCAGCGACGAGAACCCCGACTCGAGCGCGATGGTGAGGATCTTGTCGCGCGACGAGGCCGGATCGCGCAGCCGCCGCTTGGCTTCCTCGATGCGGTAGCCGTTGAGATAGTTGCGGAAGTGGCCGTGTCCGAGCCGATGATTGATGACGCGCCGCAGGGTCGCTTCGGGCAGGCCGACGCGCGCCGCGAACTGCGCCACCGTGAGCTCCGGATCGAGCCAGGGCCGCGCGTCGCGCATGACGGCTTCGAGGCGGGCGAGGGTGGCGGCATCGGAATCCGATTCCGGTTTCTTCGCGTCGGCGCGAGCGGCCGGCGTTTCCGCGGCCACCCACGGCTCGGCCCGCAGCAACCACAGCGCCAATGCCGCCGCCAGTGCAACGATGATCGCGTTCTGCAGCAGCAGGAACGACGCCGGCCGCCAGCCATAACCCTGCACCACGTCTACGCCGATATCCATCGCCAGCAAACCGAGCAAGGCCAGCGCAAACACCGGCCGTGCGCGTCGCCGGCCCTCGATCAGATCGTCGCGCAGATCCTGCATCGCGCGCCAGCCGGCGTGCAGCAACAAGCCGGTGCCCAGCACGATCTGCACCGCCGAAATCTCTACGCCGGCCGGCAGGCGTACGAGGTATTCCTTGTCGAGCACGACCAGCATGAACCACACCAGGCCCACCGCCCACGCCCACCGCGGCGCACGCAACCGGCCGTCGAACAGTGCGAGACAGAATAGCCACAGGAACAACGCCGCCATCCGACTGCAGAACGAGGCGACCGACCACCACGGCTCCGGCAACTCGGCCGCATCGAAGGCCGTGTTGACGCCGAGAAAGCCGGCCACGCCGAGCGCGAACGGCGCGAACCAGCGCGCCAGCGGCGAATGCGGCGCAGACAGCGCCAATACCGCCGCGGTGAGCAGAAGCAGGCAGGCGCCGGCGGCGCGGAGTGCGATATCGATCGGCATAGGCGCGCTAGATTACCGGGCAGCGGCGCATGGTTCACCGATCATCATGGGCCGCTCGAAACTGCGGCTGCTCACGTGCAGATGTCGCGCACTGCAGACGCCGACGAAGGCCCAATTTTGCGAAGCTTTCGGCCTTTCAGGCGGCTGCACGGCCACACCGTCTCCAGCAAGTCAGAATGACGGCTCCTGGCGATCAGATCGCTGACCCAAGAATCCTCGAACCAATCGATGGAGGCAGCAGCCGGATGATCATGCGACACGCACTGAGATCGCTGAAACGCACGCCGGCCTTCACGCTCGCGGTGATCCTCACGCTCGCCGTGGGCGTCGCATCGATCGGTTCGATGTTTGCCGTCGTGTACGGCGTGTTGCTTGCGCCGCTGCCGTACGGCGCGCCGGATCGGCTGGTCAGCGTGCGCCTGCAGGCGCCGGAAGCCGGCGAAATCCGCCAGCCGCCGGCGTTGCAGGTCACCTACGCCGAGTTCGCGCGCAGCCTCGACGGCGTCGGTTTCTACCGCACCGGCAGCACCAATCTGTGGAGCGAAGGCAGCGACGACTCGGCCGACAGCGTCGTCGCGACATGGATCACGGCATCGATGGTGCCGCTGCTCCAGGTGCCGCCGTTGCTGGGCCGATCGTTCACGCCCGAAGAGGAACTGCGCGGCGGGCCGAACGCCGTCATGCTCAGCGAGGCCGAGTGGCGCAGCCGCTTCGGTGCGGCGCCCGATGTCATCGGCAAGACCTTGATGGTCAACAGCGTCGCGCGCGAAATCATCGGCATCATGCCGGCGCGGTTTTCTTTTCCGACCTCCGAAACCCGCGTCTGGCTTCCGGCCAAGCGCGTCGACAACGCGACCGTCGGCGACTTCGCGTACGCGGGCGTGGCGCGCCTGGCAACCGGCGTCACCGCCGAGCAGGCGCAGCGCGAACTTGCCGCGATCCTGCCGAAGATGGCGGCCTCGTTTCCGCGATTGGAACCCACCGTCATCGACGGCGCCAATGGCCACCCCACGGGCAGCTCGACCGCGAGCTGGCTCGCCGATGTGAAACCGGCGCCGATCGTGCAGCCGTTGCGCGAGTACGTCACGGCTGGAATCGCGCGCACGCTGTGGATGTTGGCCGCGGCGGCAGCGCTCGTGCTGCTGGTGGCGTGGGCGAACGTCGCCAATCTGTTGCTGATCCGGGCCGACGGCCGTCAACCGGAGCTCGCCGTGCGCGCTGCGCTCGGCGCCGGTTGCCTGCGCAATGCCACGCATTTCCTCGGCGAAGCGCTGCTGCTCGGCGCGACGGCGGGCACGCTTGCCTTGCTGATTGTGCACGCGGCCGTCGAGGCGCTGGTGGCCTTCGGACCGGCCGACGTGCCGCGGCTCGCGGAACTCGATGTCGGCGGGCCGGCGATCGCATTCACCGTGCTGATCACGCTCGTCGGCGTGATCGTGTGCGCCGCCGTGCCGGCCGGAAGATTCTGGCGCGCGAGTCTGTCGTACAACTTGCGTGAAGGCGGGCGCGGCGCTTCGACAGGCAAGCCGCGCGTTCGTCTGCGCGCGGCGATCACGATGCTGCAGATCGCGGTGGCGCTGGTCGTCACCATCGGATCGGCCCTGCTGCTGCGCACCGCGCACGGTTTGTATCGCGTGCATCCGGGATTCGAAACCTCGCAGGTGACGACACTGCGCACCCAACTGCCCGCCGCGCGCTACGACAGTGCGTCCTCGGAGGCGTTCTACGCGCGATTGGCCGAACAGGTGCGCCAGTTGCCGTCCGTGCAGAGTGCGGGCGTGACGATGAAAGTGCCGCTCGGCACCGGCGCCACGCTCGAGCAGGCGTTCCGCATCGGCCTCGAGGGATCGACGCGCTCGCTTCCCGTCAACGTCGTGGACGACGGCTACTTCGCAGCAATGTCGATCCCGTTGCTGGCGGGGCGTGGTTTCCAGCGCATCGAGCTGGAACGCGGCACCGATATCGTCATCAGCCGGCACGCGGCCGCGACGCTGTTCGGCGATGCGGAGGCAACCGCCTCCGTGGGAAAACACGTGACGCTGGCGCCGTCGCGACTGCAATACACCGTCATCGGCGTCGTCGGCGATGTGCGCGATCAGGACCTCGCGATACCGCCTTCGCCGCTGGTTTACCGGCCCCTGGTCGCGCCGATCGATCCGACCGTCGAGCCGGGCGCACGACTGAACATGGCGCTCGTCGTGAGATCGAATGCACCCGCCAGCGACATCGTGCCGGCGATCCGCCGGACCTTGCATCGACTCGACCCGACGGTCGCCATCTACAACATCGAGTCGATGAACGACGTGGTTCGCGCATCGACGGCCCGCCTGTCGCTGGCACTCGCGCTGATCACGACCGCGGCGGCGATCACGCTGGTGCTCGGCGCGATCGGGCTGTACGGCGTGATGGCGTACATGGTGGCCCTGCGCAGCCGTGAGTTCGGCGTGCGCGTCGCGCTGGGCGCGGAGCCGCGACGCATCGCGCGCCTGGTCGCAACGCGCGGGCTGATGCTGACCGCCGGCGGCGTCGCTGCGGGCTTCGTGCTGTACGCGCTGGCGGCACCGCTGCTGCAAGCGTTTCTCTACGGCGTCACCGTGACCGATCCTGCGACGCTGGCGGGCGCGACGCTCGCGCTCGTGGCCACGGCGCTGCTCTCCAGTTGGCTGCCGGCGAGACGGGCAGCACGGGCCGATCCGGCGCAGGCGCTGCGGGCGGAGTAGTCGCGCTCAATCCGGCAAATCGAGCGGTGCTTTGCGTTCGGCGACGAGATCGTCGAACGTAGCGCGATGAACCCGCCAACGACCGATGCTCCGCCCCCGTCGTCCGCTCCCATCGGCCTGCTGCGCGCCGTCGGGCGCTGGCAGATTCTCGGACTGTCGATCAACAGTGTCGTCGGCAGCGGCGTCTACTTGCTGCCCGCGACGGCGTTCGCGCTGCTCGGTCCTTTCAGCGTGTGGGGCGTACTGGCGGCGGGGCTGACCGTGAGTCTGCTGGTGCTGAGCTACGCCAAGGCCGCCAGTTATTTCGAACAGCAGGGCGGCAGCGCCTTGTACGCGCGCGAAGCCTTCGGACCGTTCGCCGGCTTCCAGATCGGATGGACCACCTGGCTGACGCGCGTCGCCACCATCGCCTCGCTGAGCAACGGTTTGGCCGACGCGGTGGCGCGCTTCTGGCCGGCCGCCAGCACCGGCGGCGGCCGCACCGCCATCATCGCCGGCTCGCTGCTGGTGCTCGGCGCGATCAACATCGTTGGGGTGCGCCAGGCCGCGCAACTGTCGCTCGCATTGGTGGTATGCAAACTGCTGCCGCTGCTGCTGTTCGTTGCCATCGGCGTGTTCCATATCGATTGGCAACTGGCGTTCGGCACGCCCGCGTCGGGCGCGGTGGATCTGCGCACCACGAGCGAAGCGGCGTTGTTGCTGCTGTTCGCCTACGCCGGATTCGAGAACCTGTCGGTTGCCGCCGGCGAATACCAGAACCCGCGGCGCAACGTGCCGTTCGCGCTGCTGGCGATGATCGTGCTGGTCACCCTGATGTACGCGGCGGTGCAACTGGTGGCGCAGGGCACGTTGCCGAATCTCGCGTCGTCGTCGACGCCGCTGGCCGACGCGGCCGCCGGTTTCGGTGGCGAGTCGCTCGCGCTGCTGCTGACGGCCGGCGCGGCGTTGTCGATCCTCGGCACCAGCAACGCCACCCAGTTGCTCGGCCCGCGCTTCCTGCACACGCTGGCGGTGGGCGGCTACGGGCCGCGCGCGCTGGCCCGCGTGCATCCGCGTTTCCGCACGCCGGATCTCGCCATCGCGCTGCAGACCGTCGTGGCGCTGGCACTGGCGCTGAGCGGCTCGTTCGTCCAGTTGGCGCTGCTGTCGATGGTGACGCGGCTGCTGGCCTACATCACCACGTCGGCCAGCGTGCTGGTGCTGCACCGCCGCCGCGGTGAACCACCGGGCACGCTGACGCTGCCGGGCGGTCCGCTGATCCCGTTCGCGGCGCTCGTGCTATCGCTGGCGCTGCTGTTCAGCGCGCGGCCGGCACACCTGATCGCCGCCGGCATCGCCGTGCTGCTCGGCACCGTCATCTACAAATTTCCACGGCGCGCCGACTAGGCGTTGCGCACGGCGTCGAGATGCGTCAGATACAGCCGCATATCGAACTCCAACTGGTGATAGTCCACGGTCATGTGGGTGCACAGCTGGTAGAACGATTTGTTGTGCTCGGCTTCCTTCAAGTGCGCCAGTTCATGCACCGCGATCATCTTCAGGAAATCGGCGGGCGCGTCGCGGAACACGGTCGCGATGCGAATCTCGCGACTGGCCTTCAGCCGGCTGCCCTGCACGCGCGAAATCGACGTATGCGTACCGAGCGCATGCTTCATCACCTGCAGCTTGCCGTCGTAGATCACCTTTGCCAGCGGCACCGAGTTGCGCATGTGCCGTTCTTTCAGCGCCTGCACGTAGTCGTAAAGCTGGCCATCGTTGCGCACGGCGTGCGACTCGCCGTATTTGTCGGCCAGCATCGAACCCAACCGGCCTTGCGCTATCAACTCATGCACCCGCGCCAGCGTTTGTTGTGGATAGCCGAAGAGATATTTCAAAGAATTCATCACGGGTCGGAAATATAAACGGCGGCAAGGACGACAGGTATGATGGCCCCGATCTCATTGACATGAAACCGTCATGGCGAAAGGAAATCCGCTGCAGGAACAACTGCTCCAGGCCGGCCTGGTCAAGAAGTCCAAGCTGGCCGAGGTGGCGCGCGAGCAGGAGAAGGCGCGACACGCCAAAGGCCAGCCCGCGCCCGGCGAAATCGCCGTCGCCGCAGAACGCGCGCGCGCCGAAAAAACCGAGCGCGACCGCGCCCTGGCCGCCGAACGCAAAGCCCAACAGCAAGCCGCCGAACTGCGCGCCCAGGCGCGCCAGATCATCGAAGACAAGAAAATCCCACCCCTGGGCGAAAGCGAATACCGCTTCACCGCCGACGGCGCCATCCGCACCGTCCTGGTCAATGACGACCAACGCAAGAAACTCGCCGCCGGCGCGCTGCTGATCGCACGTCTCGGCGACCGCTACGAACTATTGCCACGCGCCGCCGGCGACAAAGTACGCGAACGCGATGCGAGTTTGATCGTGGTGGATCACGGGCTCGATGCCGGCACCGAGCGTTCCGCAGCAACGACCGACGACGAAGCGTATTACGCGCGGTTTTCGGTGCCGGACGATTTGGTTTGGTGAGCTATTTTTTGCGCCGGTAGCGCCGGGTTTTTCAGTAAGCACGCGTCCCCGGTTTTTCTATAACAACGATCTTATATATTTTGTCATTGAGTCATCGCTTCGGTGCGGCCTGGCACGGGCGCATGATAAATTTCTCAACTTTCTTATCCGGAGTTATCCGTGAAAATTCTCAAGCCAACGGCCGCAGCTTTCGCGATGATCTGCATGGTTTTCGTGGCGGGTTGCAGCAAACCGCCGGTGACGGCCCAGCAGTTGGCTTCCGAGTTGAACAAGCGCGTCAGCCTCCCGCTCGACCTGGGCGACGGGCTCCGTCTCGATGCGATCACCGCCGAAGGCAACGCCGTGGTCTCGACCGTCACCCTGTCGAACGATGCGCTGGCGGCCGATCCGAATTTCAAGGCAGTGATGCATACCGCGACGGTGTCCGACATCTGCCGCGAGATCGCACCTGCACGCCAGGTCTACACCAACGCCGGATTGACCGTCGCCAAGGTGTACAAGGACTCGAAGGGTTCCGAAATCCTGCGGGTCAACGTAGTGCCCGCCGAGTGTGGGTGAAGAAGTATGACGGGATGATTCGCTGATCGCAGCGCCGCGCGCGGCAGCAACGAATCACGACATCAAATCCAACGCGAGCCGGCTTCCGCCGGCTGACGAAACCGACTTGCAGCGGCGCGCCCAGCACCATGGATTGGCCGTCGGGGATTCCGAATATCGGGAAGGTTAAATTGATCCGCCCCGAGCCCACGCGCGGCAACGGGTCGAGCAGCAACACGTCGAGTTCTTCGGCCGGAAAGGCTTGCGTCGCCACGCTGAAAAGCAATCTCTCTTCGCCGAGCGGGAACGGATCGTCCGGCGGGGTATGGCCGCTGCGGTCGAACGGCACCTGCTCGAAGATTTCCAGCGGAAACCACGGCGGGTGACCGCTGCACGAGCGCGGATTGGTAGGGCGGCGAGCGCGATCTCGCGGGGCGGGTGGGTCAATCGAATCCCGTGACCGAGCCTTCTGCGTTGCGCAGATCAACCCGGCGATGCGTGTGCCATGGAGCGTGTCTTCATGTCGGGCGCTGCGATCGGAACCGCGTGCAGTGAGATCGCGATCAAGACTCCGGGTCGTACATGATCTCGCGCACTTCCTGTGCACAACGACAGGCCGCAGCGAGTTTCGACGCCCACCTCAATGCTTCTTCGCGCGACGCCACCTCGAAGATCGAAAATCCGCCGAGCACCGCCTTGGTTTCCGGGAAAGGCCCATCGGACACGGAGCCATCGACAGCAACGATGCTCGCCTGCTGCGTGAGCAGACCGCCGCCGAAGATCCAGACCCCAGCCGCCTTCGCCTCACGCACGACAGCGCGCGACGCCTCGGACACCGCGGCGAGCTCCTCATCCGGAATGATCATCGAACCGTCGTCGAACGAGATCAGGTATCGCTTCATCGCTACGCTCCTGTGCTCAACATTAATCCACCCTGGAGTTCGAGTTTACGTTGCCAGTAGCGAGGCGAGGAAGCGAAGCGTCCGCGAGCGCGAACGCACTCGCGAATGCCAGCCACACTTTGACCAATCGAACTTCGCGCACGTGATGGCAGCCCAATCCGATTGCGCAGATTAAAATAAGTTGATCAGGCGGTAGCGAGGAAACTCACCATGTCATCGAGTTAGAGATCCAGTTCGTTACGACTTCGGCGTGCACGACTACGTTATAGATTTCATAGTGCTCTGTGTCGAAATTATTCCATGAGTCGCCAACTGCAAGGTTTGGGTAGACACCAAGAACGCAAATCTTGCTGTTTACGGCAAACACCGGGCCTGCTTCGAAATGGGTTTGCCCTTCATAGACACCGCCGTGACTTCCCTCGGAAAGCGAAAGGGCTACGGGAGTGCTTAATGATCCTAGTACAAGCGGCGAAAGGGCCGCATAGAACCGGTCTCCTGCAGGCCATGCGATGTTCACCGTACTTCCCGCCCACGCGATATCCTTCACGATCACGGCGGTCAATGGGGGCACGACGAAAGGCGTCTTGTCTCGCACGCCCCACTCGTCGACTCTGTAGAGAGCCAGTCCGTTTGAACTGAGGCCGCACGAAGGATCAAGATAGCCTCGCAGCGTAATGTGTTGTCGGTCCGTGGACTGAGGAAGCAGGTGATGTTGACCATCCACTTTCCCGGCCGCGATGGCCAGAGGAGAACATCCCAGCATGAATAGAAAGTACAGCTTAGACTTCATAGCGTCTTACTCAACAGGATTTGTCGCCATTATTTGGCGACTCGGCGATACGGCGCGGCTTAGCGGTACGGACAAGGCGCAACGCCTTTGCGAGTAGTTGCAATAATTTTTCACTATTTGCAGTGTCTCACTCGCGGCGCTAAGCCTGGCTGATCGCACTTAGGATTTTCCAATCAACCGGTTGCATGTGGCCGGCAGTCTGGCGATGCTGCCAAATTCGCTGGCGTGGCCAGTGGCCGCCAGGTAACCGATGCGAACCTCGAGAGAAGGCGCGCGTGATTAGCGCGAGCGAACGTCGTAGCCCGCTTGGACTACGTTCGAGCGCAGGCGCTGGAGGCGTTGCAAAGTTACTGCGAGGCCTCGGCCGACACTTCACCAACGCGCGCAGTCGCCGATTTCAGATCAACCGAAACACGGCACAACGACGACGCGTGGCTCTGCCGACTGCGCCAAGCGACCAGGGCAATTGCACCGACAAGCATGGCCAACAAAACGCGCGTCGCACTATCGGTAGCCGGGATTGAGGTCGGCGCCGAAGCGACTGCACCAGCGATTTGAAGCGGCACCGAAGTCTCTACGACTTCGTTCCCCGACTCACCCATCGCACCCGCCAGAAGCTCGAGCGTATAAGTGCCCTGCGCTAGTGCAGGCGCAGTGACGCTGTATGTCGCAGCGGGCGAGGCGCGACCGATCGCATCGATGCGGTCGGTGGCGACAGTAACCATGGTGTCCTGCGCAGCGGGCGTAGCCGGCACGGTGCGTAGGTTGTACTGCGCGAGCGCTTGGCTCGGCATGCCTACGCATACCCACACGAGTAGCGTGAACTTGAACGTGGTTTTCATAGTCACGCCCTCAAAACCCTTGCCGTTGATGACGCGATCGGCGGGCGATCCCGTATCCGCTACGAGCGAGCTTTCTGCCGCGTTTCAGAATCTGCGGCGCCCGCGCCATTGCAGCGTCAACACGGCCATCCACGACATCGCACCGACCAATGCGAGTTGACCTGCCGAGCCGGAAGCAGGAATCGACGCAACGCGCCCATTGACGGACGCAGGCCCCACCTGCACGACAACCGTTTGGAGCGGAAATGGGTCGGCCGCCGACTGGAATGGCCGACCAATCAACTCAATGGTGTAACTGCCCTGCGGCAAGGCCGGAACTGTCAGCGTATGCGTCTGAAACACACCGCCGCAGTCGATGGCGTCGAGAAAATCCACTTCAATGTGAATCACCGTGCCTTGTACCGCCAGCGTCGGAGCGTTGATGTCGACGATGATGGCTTGGCATTCGTTCTCATCGAATGCAACTTGGAATGCCGCGCCCGCCGAGGGCGAAACTGGAATGGTGCGAAGGTTGAACTGCGCCCAGGCATCGTTCGAGATGAGCGCGCCAAGAAGCGAAAGTGCGACGAACATGGCGAGTTGCTTCATGATGGCTTCCTGGTTTGCCGGGCAGCGCGGTTGCTGACCGCATCGGCGCACGACGAAACAAGGGCGAGCAAAGCGCCCCACACGAGCTTCTGTTTGAACATCGGGATCCCCACGGTTGCGCCCGGAATTCCGGGCTGCGTTGTTGTTGTTCGAACCGCTACGCCCCGATCGAGCCAACCGCCGGGTCGTCGTCCATGTCACCGATTTACTGTGTTGCCGCATTGCGAAGCTTTGGCAAGCCACCGCGCGAATCAGTTCGTCGCCGCTACGACGACGCGCCGATCCTCGCCAAGGCGGTGGCGATCTCCTGTACGCAAGGGGACGAAGAAATGGACGGGCCTTCGCGACAATCAGTCGTGTCGCCCGCTCGTCGGGGACGGACGCGACGTGTCGCGGCACGCGGTTCTTCAATCAGCGTGATCTTGTCGGTCGCCGACGCGTCGAAACTGCCGGTGCGTGCTAGTTCGCGACCTCATCGATGACACTATCGGCCAGCGATGCCCCGGCGTCGGCCATCGAGTACAGCTCCAACAACAGCGACCTAGCGGTGCCCGTCTCCCGCTGTGCCGCAGCAATCACCTTCCGCATCGGCCAGAGCATGGCCCGCACTCCACCACGCGGGGCACATTTATCGACGCCACCACGACATCGTAGTCAGACACGCGAGTCATCGCATCTCCAGATGCAGAAGTCGATCTGACCCCGTTCGGGGACCCCGGCCGGGCACAAATGTTTTCAGCGCTCAGCAAAATCCATGAACTTGCCATTTGTCTGTCGACGGGCTTTTCGGCGATATTCCAAAGATTCTGTGGGGGTGCGCTCGTGAAACGATTTCGTCGATCAGGGAGAGGGTACCGAATGCGTTTGTCCGTGGCGGCGCTGTGCCTATTGGCGATTTCATGGTCGGCGGCTACGCGCGCCTCTACCATCTTCCAGGACGGTTTCGACAGTGGGATCGAGTGGGCCGTCACGCCCGGGGTCGATCTCTTCGGGCAGGAAAACCTTGGCTCGGTCACCCTGTACGTGCATCGGCCGGGATTCGGTGCGGCGTCGGTGACTATCGACCCCGGCACGGGATCCGCCACGTTTCCCTCGGATTTCACGCTGAGCACCACGCGCGTCGAATGGGCGGCTGGTGACATTGCCGACAAACCGGTGACGATCATCTTGTCCGACGACAATCAGTCGGAAGACGATGAGGTTGCGCGGTTGCGACTTGTGGACCCGACCGGGGAGGCGCTCGGCGCGCGCACGGAGATCGAATTCACGATCCAGGACAACGATCTTGGATCGACCTCGCATCTCATCGGGGAAAGCATACCGATTCCGTTTGTCGCAGAGTCGGCCGGCTACGGAATAGGAATGGCCGCAACCAATGCGGGCCTCTATTTTCAAGTTTTCCGTGAAGACGATTCGGATTGGATATATCGCTACCACCCGGGGTCTCGCACATGGACGTTCGTGCAGCGTTTCGTGCATGGCTATCATCCAGCCTCACCGAAAAACGAAGCGCCGGCGGCGTTCTCGCTCAACTATTGGGATCTGGACGGATTCGGCACGCTGAATCGCAACAACGGCTTCCCGGACATTCTGGCGGCCGCTCAAGCCGGGATCACGACGCAGGACATGGACTACTCCGGTTCGTGGTGGTTGGCTCGCAACACCGGTCTGGGCGTTCCGCTGATCCTCATCGATAACTCGGGCGACGGACAGTTCGACAGCCCGCCTCAGGTCGACGTGGAGTTCTATCTTCCGACAAAGATCGACTACCTGACTCCCGATCCGGACGGCGTGACGATGTGGGGTGTGCTCGAGTTCGGCCACATTCTTTACCGAATGTCGCCCTCGGGGACTTTCCAGACCTTCGATCTCGGCTCCTATGCCGGCTCTGAGTTCGAGAATGTAAAGAAGCTGCGATTCTCGAACGGCGCTGCCTATGTCTTGCTCAACAACTATATATTCCGCATCAGCACGACGGGCGCGATGACGCTGTTCCATACGATTCCGGACCGCGGCGTGATGAACGGTTCCAACTTCGCCGTGGATGGCAGCCATCTCTTCACATCAAATGGAGACGTCGTATCGCTGGCCACGGGGCAAGTCGTGGCGAACATCCTCAAGTCGATGCCGGATCCCGCCGTCGTCGGAGTCGATGCCACATTCGATTATCTGATGCAGCTCGGCCATTTCCAGGCCGGCGAAATCGAAATGCTCGACTGGCCGACCTCCACCACTCTGTATGTTCTCTATCAGCATCGGATTCTGGCCGTGCCGAAGAAGCTCTATCCAAACCAGTATTAGCCGATACCCTCTCGTCGCCGGGCAAGCACGTCGATCGCCGGCGCGGCGAAACTGTCGGTGCGTGCTAGTTCGCGACCTCGTCGATGACACTATCGGCCAGCGATACCCCGGCGTCGGCCAGCGAATGCAACTCGACCAACAGCGACCTGGCCGCGACCGTATCCCGCTGCGCCGCAGCAATCACCTTGCGCATCGACCAGGGCACGGCCCGCAACTGCAACACGCGGGATACATCCACCGACGCCATCGCGGCATCGCAACCTGCCGTGGAAGTCGTTGTATCTTCCGAGGAAGAGGCGGTACGCGGCTGATAGATCGGTTTCGCTGCGAGCGTGCAGACCCCGTTCAAGTAACTCTTAGCACGGCGTGGCACTACTGGTGCCGCAAGAACATCGCAAGCGAATGACTGCGAGCCAGTCGATGTCACGGACGTCGCGATGACAGGTCAGTTGGATAGATCGAGGGCATTACTATGATGTGGGAAACAATTGGGCACGTAAAAGACTTGGCGGTTCTCGTCTTAGCAATCGTCTGCGGCGTCAAGCTCGTCAAGATGCGTCTGCATAGCATCAAGTTCGGCTTGGACGGCATCACCGCCACAGTGAGAGACATCGTGGTCAGCGAGCTGGAAAAGTCCCAAGCGTTGGCTCTAGCCCACACCGTGAAGCTGAGACGTGACCTAGTCGAAATAGGGAACCTCCCAATCGGAGATCGCGGTTTGCGCTCACAGGTGCTCTTGGACACTATCGACAGCGCCGTCGACAATCTTGAGCGTCATTTCGAATCGGCGTCTGGCACCGAAAGGCTTGCCTACGGCGGGGCGTTGCTCGACGCCTATGGCGTGCTCCTTCGCCAAGCACGAGAGCATTGGGGGTCTGGTGATGCATACCAAACCAGGTGGAAGCGAGTAATCGACAAACTATCGCTCACGATCGCCGTGTGCAATTCGATATCCGGCGTTGAGGTCGACCCGTCCGGAACCGAAGCGACCAAGGCAAGAGCGCGCGTCGCCGCTGCCGAAAGACGGTAATTCGGAAGGTCGCGCAGCCGCCAGTGGGCCATCGCGCATCGGAGGGCGGCCGCACCGCACGAGCGTGGTCAGGGCCAGTTTCGCCTTGCAGTCGTGGCGAACGCTCCCGGCGGTCAGGGCGCGAGTGCGGCGAATCTAATCAACCCGCCGCTTCGTCCATCGCGCAATCCGCCAACGCCATCCCGGCCTCCGCGAGCGCGTGCAACTCGAACAATGTCGAGCGCGGCACGTGGCCTTCGTCGCGTGCAATGACAATCTGATTTCGGATCGACCAAAGCACGGCCCGCAACTGCACCACGCGGGACACATCCACCGACGCCATCGCGGCGTCGCAACCAGGCACGGAAGTCATCGCATTCCTCCAGGGAAGGGTGGCGAACGGTGCGCGGTTGACAGACCGGTCAAGAGAACGGCGAGCCCGAAGGCTCCCGCGCACCGCCGCCGCAGAAGCGGAGGACGCACGACCTTCCTTGAAATTCGGGCACAAAAAAGCGCCGAACCTCGACGAAGGGCGCTGGTGCGCTCTTGACTACGGGCTGTCACCCCCGACTGCGGAAATTGCCGCAGCAGAAAGATCGTACGGCCAGATAACGTTGCTGGCAAGTACAAATCAGGGCCGAGTGGCTCGCTAGGAATTTGTCACCTAGGCAGCCGTCGAGAGCTAGGAGATGCTACTCACTGCCGACATGAGAATCGAGATTGCCAATGCAGTTCCTGCGTAACGGCCCAGATATTCCGGAGCGACTTCTGCAGGCCCACGAAGACGGTCGAGTTGTCTTCTTTTGCGGCGCCGGCATCTCATACCCAGCGCGGCTCCCGGGCTTCGAAGGTCTTGTCGACGGCATCAACAGCAAGTTGGGCATAACCCCAAATCCCGTTCTGCGCGCTGCGCTTAAGGCCAAGCAGTTTGATACTGCAATTGGCCTCATTGAGGCGGAGATCGTTGAAGGGAGGTCGACGGTTAGACGAGTTGTGGTCGAAATTCTCACGCCCGACCTAAGCAAGCCCGACGCCATATCAACCCATCAAGCGCTACTGACGTTGGCAAAGACTCGGGAGGACCGTACTCGGCTTGTGACGACAAACTTCGATCGAATTTTCGAAGAAGTCATCGTTCGCAACTCGCTCGCAGTCTCAACCTACAAGGCCCCCCTCCTTCCCGTTCCGAAGACGAGGTGGGACGGGCTAGTGTACTTACATGGCCTCATCAGTTCTTCTACGTCTGCGTACGATCTGGATCAGCTCATACTTTCAAGCGGTGACTTTGGGCGAGCCTACCTGAGCGAACGATGGGCAGCCAGATTTGTAAGTGAGCTATTCCGAAACTTCACCGTCTGCTTTGTGGGATACAGCATTACCGATCCAGTGCTTCGCTACATGATGGATGCTTTGGCTGCAGATAGACTCCTCGGCGAGTCTCCTCCGGAAATGTTTGCTTTTGGCAGCTTTTCAAGAGGTGCTGAGGGTCTCAGAGCGAGTGAGTGGAAAGCAAAGAATGTCACTCCAATCTTGTACCGTGAGCACAACCATCACGCGCACTTGCATGAAACTCTGAGCAAGTGGTCTGAAGTCTATCGAGATGGGGTTCGAGGAAAGGAGCGAATCGTTGTCGAATCAGCGCTTGCCTTGCCGATGGCGAGTACAGCCCAAGACGACTTCGTTGGAAGGTTGTTATGGGCGTTAAGTGACGCACGTGCACTCCCAGCGAAGCGCTTCGCCGAACTCGACCCGGTTCCCCATTTGGCTTGGCTCGAGCCCCTGTCGGAGGGTAGATATGGGCTCGGCGACCTCGTCCGATTTGGAGTTTCTCCAGGCAAGGGAGGCGATAGCAAGCTAGCCTTCAGCCTTGTAAGCAGACCTTCCCCGTATTCGTTCGCCCCATATATGGCACTGGTCGACGTGGGAGCGCGGGGCTGCAGATGGGACGACGTTATGCACCACCTGGCTTACTGGTTGGTTCGTCATTTGGATGACCCTGCGCTGCTGCTTTGGATTGTAAGGCGCGGCGGTCAAATGCACGAGATGTTCATCACGATCGTAGAACATCGACTGGACGAAATCGCAAAGCTTGAGCGCGAGGGAAACGCGATCGAACTTGAGCGTATCAGACGACTGTCGCCGGCTGGGATTCCCCGGCAGGAGATGCGCACGCTCTGGCGGCTGTTGCTCACCGGCCGCGTGAAGTCTTCAATGCGAACCCATAATCTGTACCGTTGGACCGAGCGCTTCAGGCGCGACGGACTCACGGCAACGCTACGTCTTGAACTGCGCGAGACGCTCACCCCGGTCGTTGAGCTGCGCGAGTCGACTCACGTGGCATGGGATGAGTCCGAGGGTCCGTCAGAAGCAGGATTGAAGGATTTGGTAGATTGGGAGTTGGACCTTTCCGACGACCACGCACATCACATTCTTGAAGACGTGACGAAATCGGAACGATGGAGAGAAGCTTTGCCAGAGCTTTTGCCAGAGTTCACGGTCCTTTTACGTGATGTCTTGGATCTGATGCGGGAGTTGGGTGGAGCGGACGACAAGCACGACAGTTCGTACGTACATCAGCCATCGATAAGTGACCACCCACAGAACCGGGACTTTCGCGATTGGACATTGCTGATCAAGCTTGTGAGAGACGCGTGGCTTTCCATCGCAATGACCAGCCCAGAACGAGCGCTGGCTCACGCCAGGCTCTGGGCAGAAGTGCGGTATCCCCTCTTTAGACGCCTAGCTCTGTTTGCGGCAGCGCAGGACGGAATTGTTCCTGCCAACCTAGCATTAGACTGGCTACTAGAAGAAAACTGGTGGCTTTGGTCTGTGGAAACTGAGCGTGAAGCCTTGCGGCTGGTTGCTTCGTTGGCCCCTGAGCTTAGCGGCGCGGACGCGTCGCGCTTGGAGCGTGCGATTCTGAGTGGGCCTCCGCGCGACATGTACGTTGACTCGATTGAAGACGCGAGATGGCAAGAAATAGTCGACCGCGAGATTTGGGAGCGTCTCAAAAAAATTGAGTCTGCTGAGGGAGAGATCGGTCCCGCTGGAGTTGCGAAGCTCTCATACCTGTCTCAGCGTTACCCTGACTGGAAACCAACAGTCGACCAGAGCGACGAGTTTCCGTTCTGGATGGGCGACGGTGATGAGCTGAGAAAGTTTGTGGCATCACCGCCTTCACTGGATGAGCTAGTTAATTGGCTACGGGAACCATACGATCCGGATCACTGGAGAGAAGACGATTGGAAGCAACGTTGTCGGGATGACTTCGCAATCACTTCGAAAGCCTTGCGAATTCTTGCGAATGAAGGCGTGTGGCCGCTAGGTCGATGGCGTGAAGCGCTCCAGGCTTGGTCGGATGAGTCTTTGGTGAGGGTGGCCTGGCGCGTAATGGCAAAGACCCTGGACGCTGCTCCGGACGACGCATTCAACAGCCTCTCTCCGTCGTTGAGCTGGTGGCTTCAGGCGCTAGCAAAGAAGTTTGTAGGGCGGTCTCGCGAGTTCTTTTCCATTTCCACAAGGCTCATTGAGGCAAAGCATGAGGACGGCATGGATGATGCTGACCCCGTAACCAGAGCGATTAACCATCCGGTTGGACATGTGACTGAAGCCCTCCTGCGGTGGTGGTATCGCCGGGACCTGCAGGATGGGCAGGGTCTGCCACCAGAACTTGACGTGCTCTTGACAAGACTTGGTGATCTCAAGGTCACGGCGTATCGCCATGCAAGAGTTATCCTAGCCGCTAACGTAATCGCATTGTTTAGAGTCGATCCTCGTTGGACTACCGAACATTTGCTGCCTCTCTTTAGCTGGAGCAGTGAGGAAGCTCGGGGGGTTTGGCTCGGTTTCCTGTGGTCTCCAAGGCTGTATCGGCCGTTGATGCTGTTACTGCGCAATCCGTTTTTGGAAGTTGGCAGTCACTACGAAAGTCTCGGTCGACATGGTCGACAGTTTGCCGCAATCCTGACGTTCGCCGGCCTTGACCCGTCGGACACGTTCTCACCTAAAGATATTGCTGGTGCGGTTCGCAATCTGCCGATAAATGGATTGGAGCAGGTAGCAGAAACCCTTACGCGAGCTCAGGAGAGCGCGGGGGATCAGCGCGAGGAATATTGGGATAATCGCGTTGAGCCGTTCCTGGAGAAGATGTGGCCGCGTTCCAAGACGCTTGTTTCGGCAGGAATCGCTGATGACTTCGCGCGCCTCTGCGTTGCCAGTGGAGATCGGTTCCCCCGTGCGCTTGGTATCCTCAAGCCTTGGCTCATGAAACTGGCTCACTCTGACTATATCGTTACTCGGCTTTCCGAGACCCCACATTGTTTGAGGTTTCCCCAAGAGACGCTCGATTTCCTAAGCGCCATTGTCGACGTCACTGGATGGGCGCCAAAGTCTTTAAGGAAGTGTCTCAGCGATATTGCAATCGGCGCTAGCGACCTTGCTCGGGACAGTAGATTTTTAAGTCTGGACGCCTTCCTGCGTGGTAGTGGGCACTAGCATTCGAGCGTGAGCTTGAGCGGCAGTTCTGGGGCTGGGCGTCCTTGAATGTAGTCTGGATGCCCGCATCTTCCGCGCATCGCTCCCTCCAATCGAGTGCTGTCCTATGCGCACAGACAAACTCACCTCCCGCTTCCAACAAGCCCTCAGCGACGCCCAGTCCCTGGCCGTCGGCCGGGACCACAGCCTCATCGAGCCCGCCCATCTGCTGACCGCCCTCATCGATCAGCAGGGTGGGTCGACGCGGCCGTTGCTCGCGCAGGCGGGGATCAACGTGCCGTTGTTGCGGGAGCGGCTCGGGGAGCAGCTCGAGAAGATGCCCAAGGTCAAAGGCCAGGAGGGGAGTCTCTCGGTCGGCAATGATCTGACGCGGTTGCTCAATGTCACCGACAAGCTGGCTCAGCAGCGGGGCGATGCGTTCATTGCGAGCGAGTTGTTCGTGTTGGCGGCGGCGGAGGACAAGGGCGAGACGGGTCGTCTGCTCAAGGCGGCTGGCGCAGACAAACAAAAGTTGGAAGCGGCGATCGAGAAGATGCGCGGAGGCGAGAAGGTGAACGATGCGAATGCGGAAGAAGCGCGGCAGGCGCTGGAGAAGTACACGATCGATCTGACCGCGCGCGCGGAGAAGAACAAGCTCGATCCGGTGATCGGGCGCGACGAAGAGATCCGGCGCACCATCCAGGTGTTGCAGCGGCGCACCAAGAACAATCCGGTGTTGATCGGCGAGCCGGGCGTGGGCAAGACCGCCATCGTCGAGGGGCTGGCGCAGCGCATCATCAATGACGAGGTGCCCGAAGGTTTGAAGGGGCGGCGCGTGTTGTCGCTCGACATGGGCGCGTTGATCGCCGGGGCCAAGTTCCGCGGGGAGTTCGAGGAGCGGTTGAAGGCCGTGCTCAACGATCTCGCCAAGCAGGAAGGCAATGTCATCCTCTTCATCGACGAGTTGCACACGATGGTGGGGGCGGGCAAGGCCGAGGGCTCGATGGATGCGGGCAACATGCTCAAGCCGGCGCTCGCGCGCGGCGAGTTGCATTGCATCGGCGCCACCACGCTGGACGAGTATCGCAAGTACGTCGAGAAGGATGCGGCGCTGGAGCGGCGTTTCCAGAAGGTGTTCGTGGGCGAGCCGTCCGTCGAGGACACGATCGCGATCCTGCGCGGCCTGAAGGAGCGCTACGCGGTGCATCACGGCGTTGAGATCACCGATCCGGCCATCGTGGCCGCCGCCACTTTGTCGAATCGCTACATCGCGGATCGGCAGTTGCCCGACAAGGCCATCGATCTGATGGACGAGGCGGCCTCGCGCATCCGCATGGAGATCGATTCCAAGCCGGAGGAGCTCGATCGCAAGGAGCGCCGGTTGATCCAGCTCAAGATCCAGCGCGAGGCGCTGAAGAAGGAGAAGGACAAGGAATCCAAGCAGCGCCTGGCCGATCTCGAAAAAGACATCGATACGCTGGAACGCGAGTATTCCGATCTCGAAGAAATTTGGAAATCCGAGAAAGCCGCGGTGTCGGGCACCACGAAGATCAAGGAGCAGATCGAGCAGTTGAAAGGCGAGCTGGAAACGGCGCATCGCCACCAGGATTTCGCGCGCGCGTCGGAAATCCAGTACGGCCGGTTGCCGGAACTCGAACGCCAGCTCGCCACCGCGCAGGAAACCGAGCAGAAGGGCTTCAAGCTGTTGCAGCAGCGCGTGACGGCCGACGAAATCGCCGAAGTGGTGTCGCGCTGGACGGGTATTCCCGTGAGCAAGATGCTCGAAGGCGAGCGCGAAAAATTGCTGCGCATGGAAGACGAACTGCATCGCCGCGTGGTGGGGCAGGACGAGGCCGTGCGTGCGGTGAGCGATGCGATTCGTCGTTCGCGTGCGGGCTTGTCGGATCCGAACCGGCCGAATGGGTCGTTCCTGTTCCTCGGCCCGACCGGTGTCGGCAAGACGGAGTTGTGCAAGGCGCTCGCGTCTTTCATGTTCGACACCGAAGACGCGATGGTGCGCATCGACATGAGCGAGTTCATGGAGAAGCATTCCGTCGCGCGGCTGATCGGTGCGCCGCCGGGCTACGTCGGTTACGAAGAAGGCGGGTATCTCACCGAGGCGGTGCGCCGCCGTCCTTATTCGGTGATTCTGCTCGACGAGGTGGAAAAAGCCCATCCGGATGTGTTCAACATCCTGTTGCAGGTGCTCGACGACGGCCGCCTCACGGATGGGCAAGGCCGCACGGTGGATTTCCGCAATTGCGTGATCGTGATGACGTCGAATCTTGGATCGAACCTGATCCAGGAGATCGCCGGTGACGATGTCGCCGCCGCGTACACGCAGATGAAGGCCGCGGTGATGGGCGTGGTGCAGGCGCATTTCCGGCCGGAATTCATCAACCGGCTCGACGAGATCGTCGTGTTCCATCCGCTCGGCAAGGAGCACATCCGCGAAATCGCGCGGCATCAGACGCAGTACCTCGCCAAGCGCCTGGCCGAGCGGCAGATGAAGCTCGATCTCACCGAATCGGCGCTGATATTGCTGGGCAATGCGGGCTTCGATCCGGTGTATGGCGCGCGGCCGTTGAAGCGGGCGATTCAGCAGCAGATCGAGAATCCGCTGGCGCAGAAGATCCTGTCGGGCGAGTTCGTGGCGGGCGATACGATCCGCATCGATGCCGACGGCGGAGCGCTGAGCTTCCGCAAGGGATAGAACTTTCGCGCAAGAGTGCGATGATCTGCTTTTGACGGTGTCGGATCATTCGCGCTCGATGGAACCTGCCGCACTTTTCAGCCGACTGCTCGGCGACGCTTACGATGCGTTGCCGGGCGAGGTGCGTCGTTTCCATTCGATGCCGCTGCCCTGCCGGTTCGAGGGTGAAGCGACGGTGCGCGCGGCGGCCAATCCCGCCGCGCGATTGGCGGCGCGAATGCTCGGATTGCCGCTGCGGAACGGCAAGGTGCCGATCGCCGTCAGCATCGACCCGGAAGCCGGCGGGCAGCGCTGGACGCGGCATTTTCCGCCGTGGCCGATGACGTCGTTGATCACGGCGCACGAGGGGTTGTTGTGCGAGCGATTGGGGCCGGTGACGCTGCGGTTCCGCATGCACGGCGATGCGGTCGGCATCCGCTGGGAACTGCTCGGCGTGAGTTTTCTTGGCATCCCGCTGCCGCGTGGTCTGTTTGCCGACACGCAGGCGAGGGAGTGGGCTGAGGAGGGACGCTATCGTTTCCTCGCCGGCGCCTCGTTGCCCGGCCTCGGTGAACTGGTGCGTTACGAAGGCTGGCTTGATGTCGCGTGACGCGATCATCGTGTTCGACGGCGTGTGCCATCTTTGCAGCGCGTGGGTGCGGTTTTTGCTGCGGTTCGATCGGCGCGCGATTTACCGGTTCGCGTCGATGCAGAGCGCGTCGGGGCGGCGGCTGCTCGCCGAGCACGGCATCGATCCCGACGATCCGTCGACGTTCCTGTTGCTGCGCGACGGCGTGGCGCAGACCGACAGTTCGGCGGTGATCTCGGTGCTCACCGGCTTGGGCTGGCCGTGGAAGATTTTCGGCGCGCTGCGCATCGTGCCGCGTGCGCTGCGCGATCCGGTTTATCGATGGATCGCGCGCAATCGTTATCGATTACTCGGCAAGCGCAGCAGTTGTTATCTGCCATCCGACGCCGAGCGGGCGCGCTTCCTGCCTTGAAATATTGATTCGCGCTAGAGATCGTGCGTGGTCGCGGCGCCCGGCGTACCGGCGCCTGCGGTCGCAAAACTCGGCGCCGGCGACAGTGCCGGTGCAATCGCCGGCGCGGACTTCGCGGCCTCGATGTCGCGCGGATCGGGCATCGCGATATCGGGGACGTCGGGCGATTCATCGACGGTCGGCGTGGGCGTGGCCGCCGTTGCGTCGTGATGCGGCAGGCGGCCGGATTCGACCAGTTTCTGGATGCGCATGAACACTTCGCCGCGGCCGAACGGCTTCTTCATGAAATCGTCGGCGCCGATGCGCTGCGCGTAGAACTGTTCGGTGGCCTGCATGTTGCCGCTGATCATGATCACCGGCGTCGACTGCGTGATCGGGTCGCGGCGCAGCATGCGCAGTGCGGCGAAGCCGTTGATGCCGGGCAGCACGATGTCGAGGAAGATCAGGTCAGGTTTCTCGGCGCGCGCGATTTCGACGCCGCTCTCGCCGTCGCCGGCCTTGAGCACCTGATAGCCGTTCTGGTGCAGCATCTTGTTGAGCACGGCCACGATGGTGATCGAATCGTCGATCACCAGCACGCGCAAACCCTGCCGCGCATGCAGGCGCGGCGCGCGCCGGCGGTCGGCCTCCGCCGTGCCGCCGCCGAACAGTCGCTTGATCAGATCGAAGGCCATGGGTCGCTCGCGCTGTTATTGGGGCAAGTGTGAAAGGTCGCCGCGGCCGGTGCAATCCGCGGTGCGTCAATCATTCGGAGCGGGCGGCCAGGCGGCGTTCGAGTTCCTCGACGCGCGCTTCGAGCGCCTCGATGCGGCTTTCCAGCGCCGAGGCCTCGGACCCGCGCGGTGCGCGCTCGGAGACGGCTGCGAAGGCGGACACATCCACCGGGCCGCACAACAGGTGCGCGTAGCGTTCTTCGCGCTGGCCGGGGGCTTTCGGCAGGCGCAGCACCAGCGGCGCGTCGCGTTCGGCGAGGCGTTCGAGGGCGTGGCGCACGTCTTCGGCGGTGGCGAATTTGGCGAGGCGATCGGTGCGGGCGAGCAGTTCGTGCAGGGTCTGCGGGCCGCGCAGCAACAGCACACCGATCAGCGATTGCTGCTGCGCGGTGAGGCTGTAGGCCTTGTCGAGACGATGTTCGTAGCGTTGCGCGCGCGCGCCGTGCACGCTGCGCACCAGGCCGCGCGGTTCGAGCTGGCGCAGTGCGTGGCCGACGTCGCCGGGCGTCAGTTCCATCACCGGCTCGCGGTTGGTCTTCTGGTTGGAGGCCACCACGATGGCGTTTTCGGTGAGCGGGTATTGTTCCGGCGTGGTCGCCTCTTTCTCGATCAGGCAGCCGATGATGCGCGCCTCGACGGCCGTGAGACGCAGGTTTTCGGGCAGGGCGGATGGGTCGGTTTGGCTCATGGCGGCTCCTTCGGACGCGGCACCTTAGCACTGCCGCGCGGCGGCGATTTTCGCGCGGACCGGCCCGATCGCCTAGAATGCGCGGCCCCGATTCGCGTCGCCCCCATGATTTCCTTCCGCAATTTCGCCCTGCGCCGCGGCCAGCGCCTGCTGCTGTCCGAGGTGGACCTGACCCTGCACGCCGGCTGGCGCGTGGGCGTGGTCGGCCGCAACGGCACCGGCAAATCGAGCCTGTTCGCCGCGATGATGCGCGAACTCGAGTCCGACGCCGGCGACCTCGACATGCCCGCCAAGGTGCGCATCGCCAGCGTGGCGCAGGAAACCCCGTCGCTGCCGGATGCCGCGATCGACTTCGTGCTGCAGGGCGACGCCGAAGTGGCGAAGGCCGTGGCCGCCGAAGCCGATGCGATGCGCCGCGAAGATTGGGAAGCGGTGGCGATGGCGCATCACCGGCTGGAAGAACTCAACGGCTACGACGCCACCGCGCGCGCCGGCCGCCTGCTGCACGGGCTGGGTTTTCCGGCCGAAACGCATCACACCGCGGTTTCTGCTTTTTCCGGCGGCTGGCGCGTACGTTTGAACCTGGCGCGCGCGCTGATGACGCCGTCGGATCTGCTGCTGCTCGACGAGCCCACCAACCATCTCGATCTCGATGCGGTGCTCTGGCTCGAGCAGTGGTTGCTGAAGTATCCCGGCACCTTGCTGCTGATTTCGCACGATCGCGAATTCCTCGACGAAGTCTGCACCCACACGCTGCACTTGAACGACGGCCGCGCGAAACTCTACGTCGGCGACTACACCAGCTTCGAGCGCCAGCGCGCCGAGCAACTGCGCCAGCAGCAGATCGCGCACGAAAAGGAACAGCTCGAACGCGCCCACCTGCAGAAATTCATCGACCGCTTCAAGGCCAAGGCGAGCAAGGCCAAGCAGGCGCAATCGCGCATGAAACGCCTGGAAAAACTCGCCGGCACCGAAGCGGTGCGTGCCGAGCGTTCGCTGCATATCAACTTCTCCGAACCGCAGAAGTTGCCGAATTCGCTGATCCGCTTGAATCACGTCGATGCCGGTTATCGCGCCAACGTGCCGGTGACGGAAGAAGACGAAAACCTCGCCGTGGCGCCGCATGCCACGAGCGGCGATATCGTGATTCTTCGCGATGTCGGTTTCGGTCTGGAAGCCGGCGATCGCGTCGGTTTGCTCGGGCCGAACGGTGCGGGCAAATCGACGCTGGTGAAGACGCTGGTCGGCGAACTGCCGCTGCTCGATGGCGAGCGCAACGCGCATCCGGACATGCGCATCGGCTACTTCGCGCAGCACACGGTGGAATCGCTGCGTGCCGGTTCGAGCCCGGTCGACCATTTGCGCGATATCGCGCCGAATACGGCGACGCAGGAATTCCGCGATTTCCTCGGGCGCTGGAATTTCGCCGGCGATCGCGCGTTCGAATCGGTCGATGGATTTTCCGGCGGTGAGCGCGCGCGGCTGGCGCTGGCGCTGATCGCGTGGCGCCGTCCGAACGTGTTGCTGCTCGACGAGCCGACCAACCATCTCGACCTCGATATGCGCGAAGCGCTGGCCGAAGCCTTGTCGGATTTCCCCGGCGCCATCGTGCTGGTGTCGCACGATCGCCACTTGATCGGCCTGGTGTGCGATACCTACTGGCGCGTCGCCGACGGCCACGTGGCCGAGTTCGACGGCGATCTGGATGCGTACGCGATCTGGCTGCGCACGCGCAATTCCGACAGTAAATCGAGTGGCGGGCAGGAGGTTTCGCGGCCATCGTCGAAGAATTCCGCGAAACCGACTGCAGTGCGCGAGACGCCGGCGCAACGTCAATTGCGCACGCGGCTCAAGCAGATCGAGACGCGCACCGCGCAGTTGCAGCAGGAATTGGCCGCGATCGAGACGCGGCTGGCCGATCCGTCGATTTATGCGAAGGGCGGCGAGGAAGTTGCGCGGCTCGGGCAGTCGCAGGCGGCGCTGCGGCGTGAGCATGAGGCGCTCGAAGCCGAATGGTTGAATGTGTTCGAGACGCTGGAGAACGCTTGAGGCGCCAACATCACGGCAGCCGCGACTTGCGTTTTATCCCTGTTCGCGCGCCACTCACCGGCGCCGCCGATTCCTCCGCGTGCGCCTTGGTGGCGATCAGCGGCAGGCACACCACGAACAACTCCGACACGAACTTGGCCGCACAGTAGCCCACGGCCCAGCCCGACACGCCCGACGACATCAGCCACGTCATCGTGCCGAAGAACGGAATCGCGATCGCCGGCAGCAACAACACCGCGAGGAACGCACTCGCGTCTCCGCCCTTGGCGCGGCTCTTTAGCCACTCTCCGGCACGATCGGCGAAAAACTTCACGCCCAGCATCACGGCCACGGCCGGCACGAAGAATGGAATCCCGCCAAGCAGCAGCGTGAGCCAGCGCGCCACACCCTGCAGGCCGGGCGTGCTGAGGAACTGGCCGCCGTGGTCGTGGAAGTGCAGGTGATCCTTGATGGCGTCGACGATGGCGACGGCAACGGTGATCAGCAGCGGCCATTTCAGGTTCGAGCCGAGCAGGAAGGCGATCGGATCCTTCGCTGCGCGCAGGATTTCATCGCCCGACGGCACGAAGGCGAAGAACACGATGCCGTACGCGCCCGACAGCCACACCAGCGCGAACGCCAGCGTCCCCAGGCGTGCGGCCACCGAGGCCGGATTTTTCTCGAGCGCCTCGCGCGGTATCGCCAGCGAATGCAGCCACGCGATCAACACCAGCAGCACGCCCTCGATCGCCACCAGCACCACCAGCTCGAACGGCGTCATGCGGCCGGTGGCCACCATCCACGCGATCAGTCCGTTGGCGCCGAGGGTGGAGAAGATCTGGAACGCCAGGCTCCAGGGCGAGGCCAGCGGATAGCGCCGCAGCAGCGCCTCCCACTGGGCCAGCGACTGGCGGCGCGCGGATTCGGAGGCGGGCAGGGAGGCGAGGTCTGGCGAGGATTTGCTCATGCGTGCGGTAACGCGATTCGGCGCCCTTCGATGCGCGACACTTGATTTTGCGCGTTTCGCCCCGAGAATACCCGGCCCGGCCGTCCTGGGCCGACCCGTCCGCGGAGTTTCCATGCCCATCTATGCGTTCGAATGCGGCAGCTGCGGTCACAGCTTCGACCGCCTGCAGCGCCTCGCCGACCCCGATCCCGACACCTGCCCCGAATGCCAGGCGCAGGCGATCCGCCGTCAACTCACCGCGCCGCAATTCCGCCTGGCCGGCAGCGGCTGGTACGAAACCGATTTCAAGAAGGACGGCGAGAAGAAGCGCAATCTGGTCGAGGGGTCGGAGAAGTCAAGTGCCGAGCCGAAGTCGGAAAGCAAGGCCGAGTCGAAGTCCGATTCCAAGCCCGAATCGAGCGCGTCGAAACCCGAGAGCAAGCCCGCGCCGAGCGCACCGGCCAAGACAGAATCGAAGCCCGCGACTCCGCCGCCTTCCTCCTCGGCGAACTGACTGCACCGCCGCGCGCTTGAACGCAGCGCGCCCGCCCGCTACGGTGCGGCCATGATCCGCACCCTGTTCGTCTCGATGCTCCTGGCCTTGCCCGCCGCGCAGCCCGCCTTGGCGCGCAGCGAAGTGCCGATCGCCGTGGCCTTTTTCACGCACCTGCACAGTCTGTGCGGCCGCTCGTTCGAAGGCCGCATCGTCGCCAACGAGCCCACACCCGCGCAGGCCGATCCGTTCGACGGCAAGCGCCTGGTGATGCATGTACGCGATTGCAGCGGAGACACCATCCGCATCCCCTTCCACGTCGGCGACGACCGCTCGCGCACCTGGGTGCTGACGCGCCACGGCAACCGCCTGCGCCTCAAGCACGACCACCGCCATGCAGACGGCACGCCGGACAAAGTCACGATGTACGGCGGCGACACCCAGTCGTACGGCAGCGAGCGCCGGCAGGAATTTCCGGTCGACGCCGAATCGATCGCGCTGTTCGAACGCGAAGGGCTGGCGGCTTCGGTGACGAATGTTTGGGCGATCGAAATCGAGCCCGGCAAAACTTTTGTCTACGAATTGGCGCGGCCGGGGCGGTTGTTTCGCGTCGAGTTCGATCTGGCGGCCGAGGCGCGCTGAGCCGCAGAGTTGTAGGCGGTCCTCTGGCCGTCGCGATGTTTCTTTTGGTGAGGACTCTCAGGCCGTCGTCTTCGCGTCCGCAGACGCCTCACGTGTCCACTTTGCAAACCTCGGTCGTAATGCTCGGACGCCGCCGCTGGCGTCCCCTGCAATTGCCCGGAGTTTTCCATGCATCTGTTTCGCAAAGCCTTGTCCGCGCTCTGCGGCGTGTTGATGTTCGCTCTCGCCCAAGAGTCCCGTGCGGCAAAGATGGATGTAGGTTGGGACAACGCCTGCGCAATCCGCAGTGGCGCGCTTTATTGCTGGGGCGACAATACCGACGGCAAGCTCGGCGACGGCAGCACCACTGATCGCCCGCTGGCGACCGCCGTCTTGGGCATGGATTCTGACATTGAAGATGTTTCCGTCGGCATTTATCACACCTGTGCGGTACGCGGCGGCGAGGCCTGGTGCTGGGGTAGCGACGGTTACTCGGCGCTTGGGAATGGCGACGAGTACGCGTCTGCCTTCGTCCCGGTGCCAGTTCAGGGGATGCCCGCCGGCTCGGTGACATCGATTTCCGCCGGTCCCAACCACACATGCGCGGTTTTAGCCGGAGGCGTGGTTTGCTGGGGCTTCGGTGTAGCAGGACAGCTTGGGCAGGCTGACTACGGCGTACCTACTCCGGTCCCGGGCCTCGCCCCAGGGGCGGGCCACCAAGTTACCGACGTGGCTGCTGGCCTCGACGCGACCTGTGCAACGAAAGCTGGCGGCGTGGTGTGCTGGGGCGAAGACCGTAACGGGCAGTTGGGCAATGGTCTCGCTGGCGACTCCAATAGCCCATCTTGGGTAACCGGGTTGCCGGCTGGAAGCGGTATCACGGAAGTGGACCTCGGACCGAACGGAACCGGATGTGCGGTAGGTTCAGATGGCATCCGGTGCTGGGGATTTCTGAGTTACGGTTCGGTATCGCAAACGTCCATTCCGGTGTTGGAATCCGAAACCCAGCAGGCGGCAAGCGGAATCGCATCGCTTTCGGTTGGCGTTCATCACGCTTGCGTAGCAGCGCAGGGTGCGGCGCGCTGCTGGGGTGAAGGCGAGCACGGTGCCCTGGGTCATGGCGGAACCATGGACTTCGACACAGCCAAATTGGTGTCCGCTCTCGGTATCCAGTCCGGCGTAACGGAGGTCGGCGCTGGGCGGCACGGTAGTTGCGCGCTTCTGGCAGACGAGTCGATTCGCTGCTGGGGAGAAAACCATCTCGGGCTCATCGGTAGCGGTCAAGCCTCTGTAGCGACAACGCCTGTGGCTCCCGTGATCCCGTTGACCTCCGGCATCACCGAGATCGCTCCGGGAGTCGACCACACATGTGCGGTAAGGGACGGCGGCGCCTACTGCTGGGGCAGAAATTCCCACGGGCAAACGGGCATCGGTCAGACGGGAGGCCTGACGTTGTTGCCGCAAGCGGTGTCCGGTTACCCGCCCGGCAGCGACGTTGCGACGCTGGATGCCGGCGGGCAGTTTGCCTGCCTGCGCTCCGGCGCTGATGCGGCGAAATGTTGGGGGATCGATGCCGACGGCCAACTTGGAAACGGGGCGGCACTGGGGGACACCAATACCCCGCAGCCCCTCGGCGATTATCTGACCCTTGCTGCGGGGCCATACCACGCTTGCGCCTTGACGTCCCTGGGCTTCGTTCGATGCTGGGGTGATGGCAGCTCTGGAAAGCTTGGGAATGGCGACAGCCAGGACCAACAGGCTCCGAAGTTCGTGGTCGATAAGGATGGCTCGGCGATCCTTCTCGTAAGCGACGTGGCTGTCGGCGCTAATCATAGCTGCGCCGTTGTCGATGGCGATGTTTACTGTTGGGGCGAAAACTTCAACGGCCAACTCGGGATTCCCCACGATCAGCTCGCCGACAGGAATTTTGCCGCCAAAGTAGTAGCTCTCCCCGACGGCATCGAGTTCGTATCAGTCGCCGCAGGCGGCTATCACAGCTGTGCAGTCGGCGCGGGCAACGTCTGGTGTTGGGGTGGGCTTTTGGCCGACCAGAGCGTTAAACAGATGGCGATCAGCGACGTAGTGCAGATCACGGCCGGTGAACAATTTACCTGCGTGCGCCAATCGTCCGGCACTGCGCTCTGCTGGGGCGACAACGATTACGGCCAACTCGGCGACGGAACCAGGCAGTTTCGCGAAGCCCCTGTGCCGGTGTTGCTCGATAGCCAAATTTCGGATATCGCCGCAGGTTCGAAGCACGCTTGTGCCGTGCGACTCGACGGCAGCGCGAGATGCTGGGGCGAGGGCTTCTTCGGAACCTTGGGAAACGGCTATCGCGGCTATCACTTGAGCCCCGAAGCCCCCGTGCTCTTCGCGACAGTGTTTGAGGACGGCTTCGAGTAAGGTCGGCTCTCCAGGAACCTTCGACAAAAAAGGGCCGGCTATCAGCCGGCCCTTCGTCATTTCAAATCATCGTAAATCGCCTAGTAGCGGCGATCCGACCCGAACCGCCCGCGACATCCCCGATCCACCCACAGGCCCTCGCGGCGGTCGTAACCCCAGGTGCGGCCTTCGACGCAGGCCGTGCCGGAGATCTGTTCGATCAGCACCGGACGGCCGGCATCGCGGTTCCAGGCGCAGGTGCGGTAGTCGCCGTCGTCGGAAGAACAGGTCACGCTGTAGCCTGGACCGCCTCCACCGCCGCCGCCACCGCCTCCTCCGCGCACCATCTCGAAGCGTCCGCGGCAGCCGCCGTTGACCCACACGATGCCCTGGCGATTGCCCCAGGTGCGGCCTTCGATGCAGGGATTGGTGGACAGCTGTTCGACCAATTCTGCACGGCCGCGGAACGTGGTGCGGCATTCGACGTAGGCGTTGCGGCGGCTTTCGCACACCAGGCCGACGCCGATCGGCTCCGGACCCGGCACGTAGCGATCATCCTCGACGAAGCGCGCACGGCAGCCGCCGCGCACCCACACCAGGCCCGGACGCGAACCGAAGTTCGCGCCGTCGATGCAGCGCGTCGACGACAGGTTGCGCGAAACGCGCGCGGTGCCGCGGAACGGCGTGGTGCATTCGGTGTAGCGATCGTTGCGGCTCTCGCACAGCACTTCGACGGCCACCGGCACCGGGACAGGGCCCGGCCGCGGACGCCAGCCGCCCGAGCCGCCGCCGAGCGACTTGGCGATGTCTTCCTTGATGTGGCTGAAGCTCCAGCCCGAGCGGATCTGGTCGAGATAGAACTCGAGCTGGTCGTCGGGAATACGGCGGCCGCCGGACTGATCGCCGTACTCGCGCTCGATCACCCGGATGCGATCGGGGACGGCGAGTTCGGAGAGATCTTCGGGCGCGTAGGCCTTGGTGGTGGCCTGGGCCCCGGCATCGGGAACCAGGGTGAGCGACAGGATCAGGGTCAGCATCAGACCCGTTAGTACCTTCCACATGACACACCTCCCGACTGTGGGCGCCACAGTGGCTGCCCAACGCAACCGTAACTTAAGCACGGAAAGATGAACGGGCTGACAGCAGCAGAATTCGACACTGGCCGGCAGTCAGGTTTGCCGTCGGGGCGGCGGGGCTCTACCATTTGCGGCCCGCCGGACCTCGCCGAGGTCGGGCTCCCCCTTGCTATAAAAATCCCCGTCCGCGGCCGCCAGCCGGCCCGCTCGCGCGGTGTTCCGGAGCGTTCATGCGTACCCATTTCTGCGGCCTCGTCGATGAGGCGCTGTTAGGCCAGACCGTCACTGTATGCGGCTGGGTCAACACCAACCGGGTCCAGAGCCACGTGGTGTTCACCGACTTGCGCGATCACGAAGGCGTGGTGCAGATCGTCGCCGATTCCGACATGTCGGCGCTGTTCAAGGCCGCGGGCGCGCTGGGTCTGGAGGATTGCGTGAGCGTCACCGGCACGGTGCGCCTGCGCCAGGCCGCGAACGACAAGATCCGCAGCGGCAAGGTGGAAATCGTCGCCAGCGATATCGTGCTGCTCAACAAGGCGCAGCCGCTGCCGTTCCACGCGCACGAGAACGCCAACGAGGAAATCCGCCTCAAATATCGATATCTCGACCTGCGCCGCCCGGAAATGCAGCGCATGCAGCGCACCCGCATCAAACTGGTGCAGGCGCTGCGCCGCTATCTGGATGCGCGTGGTTTTCAGGACATCGAAACCCCGATCCTCACCAAGGCCACGCCGGAAGGCGCGCGCGATTTCCTGGTGCCCGCGCGCATGCATCCGGGCGAGTTCTACGCATTGCCGCAGTCGCCGCAGCTGTTCAAGCAGATCCTGATGATGGCCGGCTTCGACCGCTATTATCAGATCGCCCGCTGCTTCCGCGACGAAGCGTTGCGCGCCGACCGCCAGCTCGAATTCACCCAGCTCGACATGGAATTCGCCTTCGTGCGCGAGCGCGACGTGCAGGATTTCGTCGAAGGCATGATTCGCGAGATTTTCCGCGAAGTGATGGATGTTGCGTTGGCCGAAACTTTCCCGCGGTTGACCTACGCTGAAGCGATGCGTCGCTTCGGGTCCGACAAACCGGATTTGCGCATCGATCTGGAATTGGTCGATATCGCCGAGCTGGTGAAGACCAGCGAATTCAAGGTTTTCACCGACTGGGCCAACGATGCCGAAGGCCGCGTCGTCGCATTGCGTGCGCCCCGCGGCGCTGCGATGTCGCGCAAACAGATCGACGACTGCGCCGCGCATTGCGCCAAATACGGCGCGAAGGGCCTGGCGTGGATGAAGGTGGAAGACGGCGGCAAGGTCAACTCGCCGATCGCCAAGTTCCTCACCGAAGACACCATCGCCGCGATCCTTTCCGCCACGCAGGCGGTTTCCGGCGATTTACTGTTCTTCGGTGCGGCCAACTACAAGACGGCGAGCGATTTCATGGGCGCGCTGCGCCTGAAACTCGGTCGCGATCTTGGCTTGGTCGCCAACATCTGGGCGCCGTTGTGGGTCACCGATTTCCCGATGTTCGAATGGGATGACGAAGAGCAGCGCTACGTTGCCCTGCATCATCCGTTCACCGCGCCTGCGGTCGATGACATCGCCGATCTGCGTGCGAATGCGAAGACGGCGGTGTCGCGCGGTTACGACATGGTGCTCAATGGCAACGAGATCGGCGGTGGTTCGATCCGTATCCATAATTCGGCGATGCAGAGCGCGGTGTTCGAGTTGCTCGGCATTGGCGCTGAAGAGGCCGAAGGGAAATTCGGATTCCTGCTCGAAGCGCTCAAGTACGGCGCGCCGCCGCATGGTGGCATCGCATTCGGTATCGATCGTATTGCGGCGTTGATGGCCGGCACCGAATCGATTCGCGATGTGATTCCGTTCCCGAAGACGACGACGGCGCAGTGTTTGATGACGGGCGCGCCGTCTGCGGTGCCCGACAAGCAATTGGCTGAAGTGCATATCGCGGTGAAGGTTGTCGAGAAGGTGATTACTGGGGTTTGAGGGTCTGTTTGTTGTGCGATTGGGAGGGAGATGGCGAGGCTCCATTTTCGTCGTTTCCGCGAAAGCAAAAATCCAGCATTCCTCAATCTTCGTCATTCCCGCGCAGGCGGGGATCCAGTGACTCTGAAGCGAGCGGCTCTTCGCGAGTCACAACAATCTCGTCATTCCCGCGAAGGCGGGAATCCAGCGACTTTGAAGCGTTCCGCCTCCCTCGGTTTTAGTTGTTGCGACTTCGCGAGTTTCGTCCCCCTCAGCGGGGGCC
>CBFHAI010000033.1:0-46191 GCA_965653565.1 uncultured Chiayiivirga sp.
CGCGGCGGAAGGCATGGCCTTCGGCCGTGCCCTGCAGTTCGATGAAGCCGCCGCCGTCGTTCATCACGACATTCATGTCGGTGTCGCAGGCGGAATCTTCAGCGTAGTCCAGGTCCAGCACCGGCAGCCCGCGAAACACGCCGACCGAGACGGCCGCCACCGCGCCGAACACCGGATCCTTTGTGATTTCCTTGCGCCCGCGCAGCCAGCGCACCGCATCCACCAGCGCCACGTAGGCGCCGGTGATCGCCGCCGTGCGCGTGCCGCCGTCGGCCTGCAGCACGTCGCAATCGAGCGTGATGGTGCGCTCGCCCAGCAGGCTGCGATCGACGCAGGCGCGCAGCGAGCGGCCGATCAGACGCTGGATTTCGAGCGTGCGTCCGCCCTGCTTGCCGCTGGACGCCTCGCGCATGGTGCGCGTGTGGGTGGCGCGCGGCAGCATGCCGTACTCGGCCGTGACCCAACCCTCGCCCTTGCCGCGCAGAAACGCCGGAACCTTGTTCTCGACGCTCGCCGTGCACAGCACCTGGGTCTCGCCGAAGCTGACCCGCACCGAGCCCTCGGCATGCCGCGTGAAGCCGCGCTCGATGGTGACGGTGCGCAATTGATCCGGCGCGCGGCCACTGGGACGGGAAATGACGGACATGGGCGCCGTTTGGGTTGCGAGGCGTTGCAGTTTACCATTCGCCCTCCCTCCGAACGGCGCACCGCGATGATCCGCAGCATGACCGCCTTCGCCTCGGCCGAGCGCGCCACCCCATGGGGCACGCTCGCCTGCGAGGTACGCGCGGTGAATCACCGCTTCCTCGAGCTGGGCGTGCGCGCGCCGGAAGAGTTGCGCGCGTTGGAGCCCGCCGTGCGCGAGCGCGTGTCGGCTCGCGCGCAGCGCGGCAAGATGGAACTGGGCCTGCGTTTCCGCGGCGAAACCGCGTCGGTCGGCGAACTGCGCATCAATCACGCGCTGCTCGGCCGGCTGTCGGAACTGGCGATCGACTGCGAGGCGCGCTTCCCGCGCCTGAATGTCGAATTCACCGAACTGATGCGCTTTCCGGGCGTGATGGAACAGTCGGAAATCGATCAGGCCGGCCTGCACGCCGAAGCGCTCAAGCTGGTCGATGACACGCTCGACGAATTCACCCGCGCGCGCGAACGCGAAGGCGCCAAGCTCGCCGCCGGCATGCGCGACCGACTCGACGGCATCGAAGCCATCACCGTGCAGATCAAGCAATGGCTGCCGGAAATCCGCACCGCGCTGCGCGCCCGCCTCGATGCCAAGCTCGCCGAACTCAAACCGGCCCTCGAGCCCGGCCGGCTGGAGCAGGAACTGGTGCTGTGGCTGCAGAAACTCGATGTCGATGAAGAACTCGACCGGTTGGCGTCGCACGTCGTCGAAGCGCGCCGCGTGCTGGGTTTGAAGGAGGCCGTCGGCCGCCGGCTCGATTTCCTGATGCAGGAGTTCAACCGCGAGGCCAATACGCTGGGCTCCAAATCGATCGACGCGCGCACCAGCACCGCGGCGGTGGAGCTCAAGGTGCTGATCGAGCAATTGCGCGAACAGGTACAGAACCTTGAGTGACGCCCCGGCCGTGAAAGGCACGCTGTTCATCGTGGCGGCGCCGTCGGGTGCCGGCAAGTCCAGCCTCGTGAACACGGTGCTGGCGAAAGAGCCCGGCATCGTGCTGTCGATCTCGTTCACCTCGCGCAAGCCGCGTCCCGGCGAACGCCACGCGCAGCACTATCACTTCGTCGACAAGACCGAATTCGAACGCATGATCGCCGCCGGCGATTTCTTCGAACACGCGCTCGTGCACGGCGACTACAAAGGCACCGCGCGCCAGTCGGTCGAGCCGCAGTTGCAGGCCGGCAAGGACGTGCTGCTGGAAATCGACTGGCAGGGCGCGCGCCAGGTGCGCGAGAAAATGTGCGACTGCGTCAGCGTGTTCATCCTGCCGCCGTCGCGCGACGCGCTGGAAACCCGCATGCGCAACCGCGGCCAGGATTCCGACGCCACCATCGCCCGCCGCCTGGCCGCCGCGCGCGAGGAAATGAGCCACTACGACGAATTCGACTACGTCATCGTCAACGAACATTTCGACGCCGCCGCCGCCGAACTGCGCGCCATCTTCGTCGCCCACCGCCTGCGCCGCGAAGCCCAGCAACTGCGTCAGCGGGGGTTGATTGCGGAGCTGCTGAAGCCGGAAGGGTGAGCCGTTAGGGACCGGGCTCGGCCGTGCCGTCGCGGCGGCTTCCTTGCCCCAGGGGCCCTTGCAGCCTACAATCCGCCCCCCTGCCGACCGGCTTCCCGTGTCCGGCACTATCGAGGTTTCCATGGCACGCATCACCGTAGAAGACTGCCTGGCGGTCGTCGACAATCGTTTCGAACTCGTGTTGATGGCGTCCAAGCGCGCCCGTCAGCTGTCCAAGGGCGCCGATTCGGCGATCGACAATGCCGAGCATGGCGACAAGCCCACCGTGCTGGCGCTGCGCGAAATCGCGGCCCGCAAGGTCGACACGGCGCTGATCGAAGCGGTCGAGAAAGCCGAGCGTGAACGCGCCGAGCGCGAAGCCCTGGAATGGGCCGCGGCCGAAGTGGACGACGACCTGTCGAAGGGCGGCGACGACTGATTTCCCGCGCCGGCGCGACCGCCGGCGTCAGGTGCGCGTTCGGGGCACGGTCATTCGCACCGTTGCCCTCGTTGCACCTGCTGCGTAGTCTGCCTGCATGGCTACGCTTTCTCCGTTGACGGCTCTGGCGCCGGACCCGTGTCCGGACCAGGTCGAACAACTCGCCCAGCGCCTCAAACCGTATCTGCCGCCCGAGCAGATCGAACGCGTGCGCCTGGCCTATCGCATCGGCGCCGCCGCGCACGAGGGCCAGACCCGCAAGAGCGGCGAGCCCTACATTACGCATCCGATCGCGGTGGCCACCTTGCTGGCCGATCTGGGCATGGATGCCGAAACGCTGTGCGCCGCCATCCTGCACGATGCGCTGGAAGACACCTCGCTCGAACGCGATGTGATCGAGCGTGAGTTCGGCCACGCCGTGGCCGAGCTCGTCGATGGCGTCACCAAGCTCGACAAGCTGCAGTTCCGCGACCGCCAGGAAGCCGCCGCCGAGAGCTTCCGCAAGATGCTGCTGGCGATGGCGCGCGATCTGCGCGTGATCCTGATCAAGCTCGCCGACCGCCTGCACAATATGCGCACGCTCGATGCGATGGCCGATGACGCCCGCCGCCGCATCGCGCGCGAAACGCTAGACATCTACGCGCCGATCGCGCAGCGCCTGGGCATGAACCGCTTCAAGGCCGAGTTGCAGGATCTCGGCTTCAAGGCCCTGTATCCGTTCCGCCACGCCGTGTTGAAGAAGCGCATCTCGCAGCAACCGGTGCTGCGGCGCGAGGCGATGGTGAAGATCGAGGCCGCGCTCGCGCAGCGCCTGGCGCACGAGAAAATGCCGCATCGCCTCGTCGGCCGCGTCAAATCGCCTTTCAGTATCTACAGCAAGATGAAGAGCGAGCACAAAACGCTCGATCAGGTGATGGACGTGTTCGGTTTCCGCGTCGTGGTGCGCAGCGCGATGGAGTGCTATCACGCCCTGGGCGCGGTGCATTCGCTCTACAAGCCGCTCGACGCGCGGTTCCGCGATTTCATCGCGATCCCGAAAGCCAACGGCTACCAGTCGCTGCACACGGTGTTGTTCAGCCCGTTCGGTTCGCCGATCGAAGTGCAGATCCGCACCGAGGACATGGACCTGGTGGCCGAGCGCGGCATCGCGGCGCATTGGGTCTACAAAAATTCCGGTGCGTCGCCGAGCAGCGCGCAGAGCCGCGCGCACACCTGGTTGGCGAACCTGCTCGAATCTCAGCAATTCGCCGGCTCGTCGCTGGAATTCCTCGAGAACGTCAAGATTGATCTGTTCCCCGACGAGGTCTATCTGTTCTCGCCGAAGGGCGACATCCTGTCACTGCCGCGCAATTCCACCGTGCTCGATTTCGCCTACGCCGTGCACACCGATGTCGGCGATCACGCGGTGGCCGCGCGCGTCGACAAGAAGCTGGTGCCGCTGCGCACCAAACTCGCCAGCGGCCAGACGGTCGAAATCATCACCGCGGCGTCGGCGGGGCCGAATCCGAACTGGCTCGAATTCGTCGTGTCGAGCAAGGCACGCACCGCGATCCGCCACTTCCTCAAGCACCTGCAGCACGAGGACGCGGTCGAACTCGGCCATCGCATGCTCGATCGCGCGCTCGAAGCGATGGACACCTCGCTCGATCGCGTGCCGGCGGCGACACTCGAACACTATCTCACCGAACATCGGCTGCGCCGGTTGGAAGACCTGCTGTCGGAGATCGCGCTCGGCAATCGCATGCCGCAGCAGGTGGTGCAGGAACTCACGCAGGGGCAGGGCGATCCGCTGAATGCCGCGCCGGGCCAGAGCGCCGAAAAAATCCTGATCAGCGGCGCCGAACGCGGCGTGCTGAGCTTCGCCAACTGCTGTCATCCGATTCCCGGTGACGAGATCATGGGCTATCTGTCGGCCGGCAAGGGCATCGTGGTGCACCGGCTCGAATGCCCGAACGTCACCGAATACCGCAAGTCGCCCGAGCGCTGGGTGCCGATCGCCTGGGATCGCAACGTGCAGGGCGACTACAAGGCCGGCCTGCGCGTGGAAGTCGAAAACAAACCCGGCGTGCTGGCGCAGGTGGCCGCGGCCATCGCGGAAGCCGAATCGAACATCGACAACGTCGAATACCGCGAACGCGATCTGCGCCTGGCCGCGATGCATTTCAGCATCGAGGTCAAGCATCGCAAGCATCTGGCTGATGTGATTCGGCGGATCCGGCGGCTGGGCGTGGTGAATGGGGTTGCGAGGATTTGAGAAAGAGCAGGGATTAGGGGCGAGTAGTGAGGGCGCGCTGCATGCAGGCCGCCGCGAGCCGACCTACAGCGCGCCCTCACTACTCATCCCTAGCCCCTGAGCTATTGGGCTTCACCGCATGGGAGGCGCCGCAACCCGCGCGCCCTCGCCACTCCCCCCTATCCCCTCGATCGAACCCGCTACACTTCCAGATCCTCCAACTTTCTCCCGCCATCATGCCCCGCCAACCCGTCCATTCCCTCAGCGCACCGGCTGCGATCGGTCCGTATTCGCAGGCCGTCCGCTGCGGCGACACCGTGTATCTTTCCGGCCAGATTCCGCTCGATCCGGCGACGATGGAACTGGTCGTCGGCGATATCGACAAGCAGGCGCGCCGCGTGTTCGACAACATGAAGGCGGTGTGCGAGGCCGCCGGCGGATCGCTGGCACAGGTCGTGCGCGTCGGCATCTATCTCACCGATCTGAACAACTTCGCGGCGGTCAATGCGGTGATGGCGGAGTATTTCGCCAAGCCTTATCCGGCGCGCTCGACGATCGGCGTGTCGGCGCTGCCGCGCGGCTCGCAGGTCGAAGTCGACGCCATCATGGTGCTCGAAACCGACTGAGCGTCCGGTGGCCGCGACGCGCCAGGTCAGCGCTGCCGCGATGACGGCGCCGGTCGATCCCGGGCTGGCGCCGGTGACGACCTTGCCGGGCGTCGGCCCGGCGCTGGCGGAGCGGCTGGCGCGGCTCGGCATCGCGCGGCTGCAGGACCTGTGGTTCCACCTGCCGCGGCAATACGAGGATCGCACGCGCATCGTGCCGATAGGCGCGCTCGTGGCCGGTTCGCGGGTGCAGGTGGAAGGCCGCGTCGAAGCGGTCGAGCGCGGCTTTCGTTATCGGCCGCAATTGCGCGTGGCGATCGGCGACGATTCGCAGCGCACGTTGATGCTGCGCTTTTTCCATTTTCGTTCGACGCAGGCGACGCAGTTCACGCCGGGCACCTGGCTGCGTTGCTACGGCGACGTGCGTGAAGGCGGCAGCGGGCTCGAAATGGTGCATCCGAGTTACCAGCGGCTGGCCGAACATGAAATCGGCCAGCCGTCGGACCGGCTGACGCCGGTGTATCCGGCGATGGAAGGGCTGGGGCAGGCGTCGCTGGTGAAGTTGATCGGGCGCGCGCTCGATCGGTTGCCGCCGGACGCCGCGCTCGAACTGCTGCCGCCGCAAGTTCTGCAACGGCACGAGTTGCCGTCGTTGCGCACCGCGCTGTTGGCGATGCATCGCCCGCAGGCCGGCGCCGATACGAACGCATTGCTCGTCGGCACGCATCCTGCGCAGCGTCGCCTGGCCTTCGAGGAATTGCTCGCGCATCAGCTGAGTTTGCGATTGCAACGGATCGATGTGCGGCGCAGCGGCGCGTTGCCGATCGCACCGCGCGGCGAGCTTGCGCGGGTGCTGCAGGCGCGTTTGCCGTTCGCATTGACCGGAGCGCAGCAGCGCGTGCTCGACGAAATCCGCGGCGACATCGCGCAGCCGCAGCCGATGCTGCGGCTGGTGCAAGGCGATGTCGGTTCCGGCAAAACGGTGGTGGCGGCACTCGCGGCGCTGCATGCCGTCGAGTCGGGCGCGCAAGTGGCGTTGATGGCGCCGACCGAATTGCTCGCCGAGCAACATTACTCGTCGTTCCGCCAGTGGCTCGAACCGCTCGGCATCGAAGTGGTGTGGCTCGCCGGCAAGATCAAAGGCCGCGCCCGCAAGGCAGCGCTCGAACGAATCGCCGATGGCGCCGGCGTCATCGTCGGCACGCATGCGTTGGTGCAGGAGGGCGTCGCGTTTCGCCGCCTCGCGCTCGCCATCGTCGACGAGCAGCATCGCTTCGGCGTGCATCAGCGCCTCGCGCTGCGCGACAAGGGGCTCGAAGGCAAGCTCGTGCCGCATCAGCTGGTGATGACGGCGACGCCGATTCCGCGCACGCTGGCGATGACGGCCTACGCCGATCTGGATGTGTCGTCGATCGACGAATTGCCGCCGGGCCGCACGCCGATCCAGACGGTGGCGATCAATGCCGAACGGCGCGCCGATGTGGTCGAACGCATTCGCGCCGCCTGCGCGCAGGGGCGCCAGGCGTACTGGGTCTGCACGCTGATCGAAGAACTCGACGAGCCCGATGCGAAGTCCGCGCCGCGGCCCGATGTGCAGGCGGCGCAGACTACGTTCGAGCAGTTGTCGAAGCAGTTGCCGGAGCTGCGCGTCGGCTTGATCCACGGCCGTTTGAAGCCGGCCGAGAAGCAGCGCGTGATGGATGCGTTCAAGGCCGGAGAAATCCAGTTGCTCGTGGCGACGACCGTGATCGAAGTCGGCGTCGACGTGCCGAATGCGAGCCTGATGCTGATCGAGAACGCCGAGCGCTTGGGGCTGGCGCAGTTGCACCAGTTGCGCGGCCGCGTCGGCCGTGGCGCGGCGGCATCGAGCTGCGTGCTGATGTTCCAGCATCCGTTGTCGGCGATGGCGCGCGAACGCATTGCCGTGATGCGCGAGACCACCGATGGTTTCGTGATCGCCGAAAAGGATCTCCAGTTGCGCGGGCCGGGCGAGTTGCTCGGCACGCGGCAGACCGGACTGGCGGAATTCCGCGTCGCCGATCTGGCGCGCGACGCGGCGTTGCTGCCTGCGGTGCAAGAGGCGGCCGACGACATCATGCGCAGCGGCGGCACGCTCGCCGAGCGGTTGATTTCGCGTTGGGTCGGCTCGTCGGCGCGCTATGCCGGCGCCTGATTTCGCGCAGCGCCTGCGGCGCGCGGTGGCGCAGGCCAGCCTCGGCCGTCTCGCGCTGCGGCCGGCGCGCTGTCCGTTCTGCGGCCCGTCCGTGTTGCTGCGCTGGGCCGATCACGAGCACGCGATCCGCTGCCTGCGCTGCAGCGGAAGCGCCGTGCACCTTTCGCTGGGGGCGGTACTGCGGCAGCGTCGGCCGACGCTGGCGGGTCTGCGCGTGCTCGAACTTTCCTCGCGCGGTGCGCTGGTGCAGCATCTGCGGCGCAGCGCGGCGGACGTCGCCTTGTGCGAGTTCTTCGACGGCGTGCCGCCCGGTGAAACGCGCGACGGCGTCCGCTGCGAGGACGTGCAGCGACTCACGTTCGCCGATGGCAGTTTCGATGTCGTCACGCACACCGATGTTTTCGAACATGTCGAGAACGATGCGGCCGGCTTTCACGAACTGCGCCGCGTGCTCGCGCCGGACGGCATCACGATCTTCAGCGTGCCGCTGGCGCCCGAAGGCCTGACCCGCGAGCGGGTGCGACGCATCGGCGGCGAACTGCGTTATCTTCTGCCTCCCGAGTACCACGACGACCGCTTGCGCGGCCCCGGCGCGGTGCTGAGCTGGCGCGATTACGGCGGCGATATCGTCGCGCGCCTGCTCGCCGCAGGTTTTGCCGGCGCGCGCATCGAACGCCCGCCGCCGGGCGCGTGGTTCGGCCGCGGTCGCGCGATCGTCGTCGCTACTTGCGCGCCCTGATTTTTTCGTTCTTGAGGATTTGCACGCTGTGAGCAAAACGCGTTTGTTGATCGATACCGACCCCGGCGTGGACGATGCGCTGGCGATTCTGATGGCGTTGCGCCATCCCGCTGCCGAAGTGGTGGCGCTCACAATCGCGGCGGGCAACGTAGGGCTGAAGCACACCGTCGCGAACGCGCTGAAGCTGTGCGACATCGCCGGTGTCGACGTGCCCGTGTTCGCCGGCTGCGCCACGCCGCTGGTGCACGAGGCGGACGATGCCGCCTACGTGCACGGCCTCGATGGTTTCGGCGACACCGGCTACACCGCGTCGACACGCAAGGCGCACGACGAGCATGCGGCGCTCGCGATGCTGCGCCTGTCGCACGAATACGCGGGCCAGCTGACCTTCGTGATGCTCGGGCCGCTGACCAATCTGGCGTTGGCGTTGCGGCTCGATCCGGCACTGCCGCAGCGCGTGCCGCGTCTGGTCATCATGGGCGGCGCCGTGACGGGGCGCGGCAATACGCGCATCCCGGTGGAATTCAATATCGGTTTCGATCCGGAAGCCGCGCATATCGTGTTCGCGTCATGGCCGGATTTCGAACTGGTCGATTGGGAAGCGACCGTGCGTCACGGTCTGGCGCACGTCGCGTTCGACGAATGGGTGACGCGCGCCGATGCGATCGGACGCTTCTACGACGGCATTTCGCGCAAGACGCGCGACTGGTCGGAAGGCCGGCGCGGCGAGGAGTGGCATTCGGCCGATGGCCTCGCGATGGCGGTCGTGCTCGAACCCGACGGCGTGCGCGAATGGCAGGCGCGGCCGGCGAGCGTGGAGATGGCCGGCGTCCACACGCGCGGCGCCACCATCGTCGATTGGGACCGCCGCAGCGGCTTGCCCGACAACGCCCGCATCGCATTGAGCTACGACCGCGCGCGTTTCGAACAGCTCGTCCGCAACGCGCTCGGCGTGAGTTGAGGCTCAGCGCGCCGGCGTGGCCGGCGGCGCGTTGGTCGGACTGGTGCCGGCTTCCAGCGCGGGGCTGCCGGCCGGCGCGTTGCGCACCCACAGATCCATCTGCGGGAACGCGATCTCGATGCCCGCCTCGCGCAGCGCGACGATGATGCGCTGGTAGATCGCGTGGCGGACCTGATTGCGGTCCAGGATCTCGCCGACGAACACGCGCAGTTCGAAATCCAGCGTGCTGCTGCCGAGCGTGGTGAGGAAGCACGATGGCGGCGGCTGGCGCAGCACGCGCGGATCGCTTTCGGCGATTGAAAGCAGCAGGCGCCGCACCTGTTCCGGATCGCTGGCGTAGGCCACGCCGATCTTGAGCACGACGCGCGTCACGCTGTCGCTCAGCGTCCAGTTGACGAAACGTTCGGTGATGAAGGTCTTGTTCGGGACGACGACTTCCTTGTTGTCCCAATCGAGGATCGTGGTGGCGCGTGTGCGGATGCGGGTGACGGTGCCTTCCACTTCGCCGATGGTGATGATGTCGCCGACGCGGTAAGGCCGCTCGAACAGCACGATCAGGCCGGACACGAAGTTCGCGAAGATTTCCTGCAGGCCGAAGCCCAGGCCCACGGTGAGCGCGGCGGCCATCCACTGCAGTTGTCCCCAGCGCACACCGAGCATGCCCAGGCCGACGATCACGCCGCCGAACACGATGACGTAACGGCTGATGCTGGTGATGGCGTAGCGGGTCGGCGCGTCGAGATGGATGCGCGAGAGCAGACCGATTTCGACCAGGCCGGGCAGGTTGCGCGCGGCCACGACCGTCAACGCGAGCACCGCCATGCCGACCAGCAGCGCGCGCAGCGTCACCGTGTCGGTGTTGCCGGCGGCATCGGTCGCGTAGCTCCACAGTACGATTTCATCGAGCCGCGCCAGCGCCGGCAACACATCCGACCACACCCACAGCAAGGCGATCGCGACCAGCGCGATGGTGAGCGCGCGCAGCAGGCGGCGCGTTTGCGCGCTGACGCTGGCCAAGGTCACTTCCTCGGGTTCGACGTCGGGCATCGCATCGCCCGTTGCGGTGGAGCGTTCCACCGTGCCGGCGGCCGCCGCCGCCGCATCGGCTTCGCGTTTCTGTTCGAGCCGCTTGAGCGCGAGCCGGCGTTCGCCGAGCAGGAACCAGCGCGCGATCATCCCGTGCAGCACACCGACCACGACGATCGCGCCGACGCTCAGCCACATGCAGCGCAGCATCACGGCGGCCGTCAGCACATAGCCGTTGATCGCGATCGCGGCGAGCACGGCGAGCAGGATCGGAATCGCCACGCGCAGGAACTGCCGCAGGCGTGCCGGTTCGAGGTTCACCGCGCCGCGCGTCGTCCATACGCCGCCCGGAGCGAGCAGCCGCACCGATACCAGGCCGCTGATCAGGCAGAACAGCAGCAACAGGATGCGTCCGGCGGCATCGACCGCCGGTTCCTGGCCGCGGATGAAGGCGAGCGTCAGCGGGAAGTACAGCGGCAACAGGCCCAGGCCGATCCACGGCAAGGTGCCGCGGATCGCCGCGCGCCGGCTGCGCGTCCAGCGGAAATGCAGATGCCCGATGCCGCGTTCGCGACTGAGCCATTTCAGTCCCTGCCACAGCAGCGCGCCGCCGCCCAGGCCGAGCAGGGCGGTGCCGAGCGAATCGCTGAACTTGCCGGCTTGCCCTGCGTGCTGCAGCAGCCAGCCCATCGTCCACAGCAGCAGCGGCCACGGCAGCGCGGCCAGCAGCGTCAACACCAGCGCGCGCGCGGTGTAGCGATACAGATCGGTGCGCACCTTGAGCAACGGCTGCGACAGCGTTTCGAGTTGCGCCGGCACGCGGCTGCGCAGCCACAGCAGCGCGATGAAAACGACGAAGGCCAGCGCGACCAGCGGCCAGCGTTCGAGCGAAGCTTCCACGGTGAGTCGCGCCGACGTGGCGTAGCGCGAGAACTTGAACAGATCGGCCCAGCCTTCGTTCTGGCGGCGCAGCCAGTCGACGCTGACCGGTTCGTGGCTCGGGATCCACAGCAGCTGGCGATCGAGGATGCGCACCAGTTCGCGCGTGTGCTTGAGATCTTCCTGCAGCGCGCGTTCGAGCTGGCGCAGCGAATCGGCCAGATCGCGCTGCGCGGCGTCGAGACGCGGCAGCAATTCGGCGCGCGTGGCGAGCAACTGCGAGAAGCCTGCGCGCAGCCGTTCGATTTCCTCCGGGTCGGCACTTTCGATGTCGCTGAGCGCGCCTTCGATCGCGCGCTCGGGCGCATCGAGGGCGTTGCGCTGTTCGTCCAGATCGATCAGCCGCAGCTGCACGCCGGCCAGTTCGCGCCGCGTGCGATCGAGTTCGGCGGCGATTTCGTCGGGTTCCTGCAGGCGGCGGCGTTCGCTGAGCAGGATCAGGCCGACGGCATCGTCGTCGGCGCCGAGCTTCAGGCGCGTCTGCGTGTTGCGCAGCGAGTCGGCCACGCTCGAACTGCTACGTTGCGCGGCGCGCGCCTGCTCGGCCGCCTTGCGCACGCGCTCGGCGGTTTCGGCGAGTTCTTCGCCCAGTTCGACATTGCGCTCGGCGGCCGACAGCAGCGAAGGATCGGCCTCGGCCATCGCATCGCGTTCGGCGGTGAGGCGTTCGGCGAGCGCGCCCAGTTCGACGTCGGTGAGTTCGTCGAGCATCGCTTCGAGCACGCCGATCTCGCGCTCATACAGCGACAGCCGGCGCTGCAGATGGCGTTGCCGCAGTTCGAGCAGGCGGCGGCGCTCGGGCAGCGTGACCTGTTCGGCGTCCAGATGGATCAGCCGCGCGGTGGCGAGGCGGCGGCGCGCTTCGTTGGCCAGCGTGCGGGCCTGATCCATCGGCGTGGCGGTGGCCGAATCGACCGGCGCCGTGCTGCGCAGCGTTTCGAGTTCCTGCCGCGTCTGCGCCAGCGCTTCGGTGATGGCGGGCGGCCGATCGGTGGCGGCGGCGAGCGCGGCGTTGACGCCGGCCAGTTCCATCGCGGCCTGTTCGGCCACGCCGCGCGCTTCGCTCAGCTGGCGCGCGAGGTCGTCGCGCGCGACATCGCTGGTCAGCTTGCTGCGCCACAGGCGGAATTCTTCCGCCGGGTCGCCGTCGAGTTCGCGTTCGAGGCGCGCGCTTTCGGCCAGCGCGCCCGGCGCGCCGTTGCGCCAGTCGGCGGCTTCGCGCAGCAGGGTGTCGGCGCTGGCGTCGTCGGCGCGCGCGGTTTCCAGCAGCGCCTCCACCGATTTGCGCGCCGCTTCGTCGAGCCCGGCGGCGCTGGCGAGCTCGGCCGCCGCGCGTTCCACCTTGGAGGCCACCGACGGCGGCACCGGCTCGGCCGGCGGCGCTTGGGCTCCGGCCAGGCAGGCCCACAACAACAGCAGGAACGGCGCGGATCGAATCATGCTCGACGTGGGCTCGCGGAAGGCTGGAGAAAGGCCGGATGCAAAGGATCGCAGACTTGCAGCGACTGCGTCCGGGAGGGTATCATGCCGCTCTTTTCCCGCCGGGCCTCACTTTCCCGGCCCTCAGGTGCGCTCATGAAAGCCGATATCCATCCCAAATATCAGAACGTGGTGTTCCAGGATCTGTCCTCGGAATTCTCGTTCCTCACCCGCTCGACCCTGTCCTCGAAAGAGAAGGTCAAATGGGAAGACGGCCAGGAATACCCGCTGATCAAGGTGGATATCTCCTCGCAGTCGCATCCGTTCTACACCGGCAAGCACAAGATCATGGATACCGGCGGCCGCGTCGACAAGTTCCGCCGCCGCTACGCGAAGTCGTAACCGCGTTCCCGTCCGATTGCGCGCTGCGCGATCGGATGACGGCAACGCGCAACAATTCGCTGCGATTCGACCAACGCCGCCTGCCTGTCAGGCGGCGTTTTGCTGTGCGATAATTTTGTCAGGGATTCGCGGCGCAACTGCGGCGCCGACATCCGAATCATCCGCTTCCGGCGGGCCGCGCGATGCGTCGATGCGCGCATGCGGCGGTCTTCGCCCATTCCCCTTGCTGCCGCACCAGGAGCGCGCCGTGTCCGACAACAACAGCGTAGTGCTGACCGATTCCGCCCAGAATAAAACTTCCACGCTGCCGCTGGTGCGGGGCGCGCTGGGTGCGCCGGCCGTCGATATCGGCAAGCTGTACAAGGACACCGGCTACTTCACCTTCGATCCGGGCTTCGTCTCCACCGCCAGTTGCAAGAGCGCGATCACCTACATCGATGGCGACGAGGGCGTGCTGCTGTATCGCGGCTACCCGATCGAGCAGCTCGCCAAGCATTCGAACTTCCTCGAAGTGGCCTATCTGCTGATCAACGGCGAGCTGCCGAGCGCGTCGCAGTTCGACGTGTTTTCGCATGAGGTGACGCATCACACGATGATGCACGAAGCCTTCAAGGGCTTCCTGTCGGGCTTCCGCCACGACGCCCATCCGATGGCGATGATGACCGGCATGATCGGCTCGCTCGCCGCGTTCTATCACGACACGCTCGACATGGAAGACCCCGAGCAGCGTCGCCTCGCCGCGATCCGCCTGATCGCGAAAGTGCCGACGATCGCCGCGGCCTGCTATCGCTATTCGATCGGCTGGCCGATCCGCTATCCGCGCAACAACCTGGAATACTGCAACCGCTTCCTGCACATGATGTTCGAGGTGCCGAGCGAGCCGCTGGAATTGCCGCCGGTGGCCGCGAAAGCGCTCGATCTGCTCTTCATCCTGCATGCCGATCACGAGCAGAACGCTTCGACCTCGACGGTGCGCCTGGTCGGTTCCACCGGCGCCAATCCGTATGCCTGCGTCGCTGCCGGCATCGCGGCGCTGTGGGGGCCGGCGCACGGCGGCGCGAACGAAGCCGTGCTGAAAATGCTCGGCGAAATCGGCACCGCCGACCAGGTCGGCAAGGCGATCGACAAGGCCAAGGACAAGAATTCCGGCTTCCGCTTGATGGGTTTCGGCCATCGCGTCTACAAGAACTTCGACCCGCGCGCGACCATCATCCGCGAGATGACGCACAAGGTGCTCGGCGAACTGGGCGTGCAGGATCCGATGCTCGAGGTGGCGATGAAGCTCGAGGAAGCCGCACTGAAGGACGACTACTTCGTGCAGCGCAAGCTGTATCCGAACGTCGATTTCTACTCGGGCATCATCTACAAGGCGCTGAAGATCCCGACCGAGATGTTCACCGTGATGTTCGCCATCGCGCGCACCGCCGGCTGGGTGGCGCATTGGCTCGAACAGCAGACCGATCCGGACGCCAAGATCGGCCGCCCGCGGCAGATCTACACCGGCGCCACGCCGCGCGATTATTCGGATATCGCCAAGCGCTGATTGCCAACATCACGCCGCATTGCGCGGCGTGATGAGGCCAGTGCTCTGAGCAGTGATCTCGAATGGCGAGCTAGCGCGGTTCGGCCTCGAACGCCGCGATCTCCTCCTTCGCGATCAACTCACGTAGCGCGCCGAGTGACGCGCGCCGCATCGGCCGCTCGTCGATGCGATCGAGCGGTGCCTGGCGCAAGGCATCGCGCGGCAGCGCGGTGAGATCGAACGCCACACCGTCGGCCGAGAACAGATACACCGGATACTCCTCGGTGCGCTGGCGATCCAGCCGCAGCTGGCGCTCGCGCTGTTCGTACGGGATGCCCTGTTCGGTGAGGAACAGCGCCACCGCATCGGGGTTGTCGTCGAACAGATGCAGGCTCACCGCGGTGTGTTCGTCGGCGGTGCCTTCGAGCACGGCGCCGACCAGGCGCGGTTCGAACTGTTCGAAGAACTTCATCGCGCGCAGCGCGGCGTCGCGCCGGATCTGCAGATGCTGGATCTGCGTTTCGCCCTTGAACAATCGCTGGTATTCGCGCAGCGCTTCTTCGACTTCGCTGTTGCGCGGCAGATCGCGTTCGTCGTGTTCGCCCAGCCGCGCGGCGGCTTTGAGCTTGGCCTGATGGAAGTCGCGGATGCCGCTTTCGGCCATCAGGCGCGCGGCCTCGATGGCCAGGCGCTGGCGGCGTTCGCGGGTGCGGGTCTTGGCGTGCTGCTCGGCATGTCGCATCGCTCTTCCCCTGCTGGTGCCGCATCGGCGGCGGTTCGCGCGGGCGCGGTGGCCCGCGTCGTCAGAAGATATCAAAAGCCTCCTGCTCGCTGGAATTCTGTCCGGAGGTCGCCATGCGCGTTTCGAGGCGGGCAATATCTTCAACCTTGAACAATTCCGACATGGCGCCCGGCGTACCGGCCGGTACGAGCAATCCGCTCGACGGACTGATCAGCGCGGTGGCGATGCCGTTGGGCATGTCTTCCTCGGCTTCCGGCACGCCGTCGAGTGCGACGCGCATGAAATCGATCCACATCGGCAGCGCGGCTTTCGAGCCGAATTCGCCGGCACCGAGCGACGAGAAATCATCCATGCCGACCCACGCGGTGGTCGCAAGATTGCCGCCGAAGCCGGAGAACCACGCGTCGCGGTGATCGTTGGTCGAGCCGGTCTTGCCGCCCAGGTCGTTGCGTTCGAGCACCATCGCGGCGCGGCCGGTGCCGCGCTTGACCACATCGCGCAGCAACGATTCGATCAGGAAGGTGGTGCGTTCGTCGACCGCGCGCGGCGCCAGGAACAGATCTGACGGACCGTCTTCAAGGCCGGTGATGGCGCGATCCGAGCCGTCGCCGGCCGGGCTCAGATCGAACGCGTCGCCGCCGCCGCGCGCTTGTCCGGCTTCGCGCAGCAGGCGTTCGGGACAGACGCGGCAGGCGCGCAGCGGATGCTCCTTCATCACCACGATGCCGTCGCGATCGACGATGCGATCGATGAAGTAGGGCTCGACCAGGAAACCGCCGTTGGTGAACACCGTGTAGCCGCGCGCCAGCGCCATCGGCGGCACCGAACTGGTGCCCAGGCTGAGCGAGAGATTCTCCGGCAGGCTTTCGGGTGTGAAGCCGAAACCCTGGATGTAGCGCTTGGCGTAGCTCACGCCGATCGCATCGAGGATGCGTACCGACACCAGGTTGCGCGACGTCACCATCGCCTCGCGCAGCCGCATCGGGCCGGCGAAGGTTTCGTTGTCGTTCTGCGGGCGCCAGGTCTTGCCGCTGCCGCGATCGTGGAACACCACCGGCGCATCGAGCACGATCGAGGCCGGCGTGAAGCCGCGTTCGAAGGCCGCGGCATACACGAACGGTTTGAAACTCGAGCCGGGCTGACGCAGCGCCTGCGTGGCGCGGTTGAATTTGTTGAGGCCGAAACTGAAACCGCCGGCCAGCGCGACCAGCGCGCCGTCTTCCGGCGAGAGCGACACCAGCGCGCCCTGCGCCTTGGGAATCTGCGCCAGTTCCCACTCGCCTTCCGGGCTGCGCGACAGGCGCACGATGTCGCCGCGCTTGAGCACATCGGTGACCGCGCGCGGTGCGGCGCCGCGGCGATTTTCGTTGACGTAGGGCGCGGCCCAGCGCAGGCCTTCGAGCGCCAGCACGGCGCTTTGCCCATCGGCCAGGAACACCGTCGCCGCCTCCTTGTCGACTTCGGTCACCAGGCCCGGCTGCAGGCCGGCGATCGCGCGGTAGTCGCGCAATTCCTGCTGCAGCATCTCGGGCGTTGCAGCGTCGTCGAGCGGCACGTTGGCTTCCGCCCCGCGCCAGCCGTGGCGGCGGTCGTAGTCGAGCAGAGCGTCGCGGATGGCGAGCGTAGCGGCCTCCTGCGCCTTGCTGTCGAGCGTGGTGTAGACGCGGTAGCCGCCGGTGAAGGCCTCGGCGCCGTAGCGATCGACCGTGGCCTGACGCACCATCTCGGCGACGTAGGGCGCTTCGAGTTCGATCGGCGGCTCGTGCGGATGCGCGCGCGCCGGCTCGGCCTGCGCGAGCTTGAGCTCATCGGCCGAGATGAAGCCGACTTCGTGCATGCGATCGAGCACGTAATTGCGCCGCAGCATGGCGCGATCGGGATTGGTGATCGGGTTGCCGCTGGACGGAAACTTCGGGATCGACGCCAGCATCGCGGCTTCCGCCAGCGACAGTTCGTCGAGCTGCTTGCCGAAGTAGAACTCGGCCGCGGCCACCACGCCGTAGGCGCGGTTGCCGAAGAAAATCTTGTTGAGGTAGAGCTCGAGGATCTCGTCCTTCGACAGCTCGCGCTCCATCTTGAGCGCCAGCAGCATCTCGGCGAACTTGCGGGTGAAGCTGTATTCGGTGCTCAGGAAAAAGGCGCGCGCCACCTGCTGGGTGATCGTGCTGCCGCCGGCGACGCGGTCGGCATCGGTGCTGGCCAGCAGCCAGATGGCGCGTGCCACGCCCCGCCAGTCGACGCCGGGATGCTCGTAGAAGCGAGCATCTTCGACGGCGATGAACGCATTTTTGACGCCGACCGGCACATCCTCGATGTCCACCGGAGTGCGCCGGGTTTCGCCGAAAAGCGCAATCAGCTTGCCATCGGAGGCATGCACGCTGAGCGGCACCTGGAGACGCACGTCACGCAGGGCCTGCACCGAAGGCAGGCTGGGGGCGACCAGCCAGTACAACACCCCGAGCGTGCCGACACCCAGAACCGCGAGCAGGAGAAAGAGGTAAACGGACAGCCGCAGAAGGCGACGAAGGCGAGGCATTTCGGTTTAATTCTCGGGGGTTTGCAGAACGTCTTGAAGAGGAGTATAGAACGTCCTCAGGGCCGCCGACAGGGAATCGGTGGCAGTCGCGCGGTAGTCGGGCGGTAATCGGATCGGGGTCGTTGGGGCGTCAATTTCGTGGTGCGGCGCACGTTTTTCTCGTGCGACCGCGATCGCCTGTTGCCAAAGTGTAAAAAATCGTTATCTAATGTAGAGGCGCAGGTTTTGCTCGTAAGAGCCCGTGGGAAGGGGAGAAACCGTGGGGCTGTTAGCTACCAACAATGCACCGCTGATCGGCGTGGACATCAGTTCCACCGCCGTCAAGCTGCTGCAACTCAGTCAGACCGGTGGCCGGTTCCGCGTCGAACATTACGCGGTCGAGCCGTTGCCTCCCAATGCGGTCGTCGAAAAGAACATCGTCGAGGTCGAGGCGGTGGGCGAGGCGATCAAACGGGCCCTGGCCCGCTCCGGCGCCCGCACCAAGCAGGCAGCCGCGGCCGTGGCCGGCTCGGCGGTGATCACCAAGGTGGTCCCGATGCAGGCCAATCTGAGCGAAGACGACATGGAGGATCAGATCCAGGTCGAGGCCGCCCAGTACATCCCGTACCCGATCGAGGAAGTCAGTCTCGATTTCGAGGTGCTGGGTCCGGTGAAGGACAACCCGGAAATGATCCAGGTGCTGCTCGCCGCCTCGCGCAGCGAGAACGTCGAAGTGCGCACCTCCGCGCTCGAGATCGGCGGCCTCACCGCGAAGGTGATGGATGTCGAGGCCTTCGCGATGGAGAACGCCTTCCGCCTGATCGCCGATCAGCTGTCGGTGCCGAAGGACGCGCTGGTCGCGCTGGTCGACGTCGGCGCCACCATGACCACGCTCAACGTGTTGCGCAACCAGCGCAGCATCTACACCCGCGAACAAGTGTTCGGCGGCAAGCAGCTCACCGATGAGGTGATGCGCCGCTACGGTCTGTCGTACGAAGAAGCCGGCCTCGCCAAGCGCCAGGGCGGCCTGCCGGAAAGCTACGAAATCGAAGTGCTCGAGCCGTTCAAGGAAGCGATGGTGCAGCAGGTCAGCCGCCTGTTGCAGTTCTTTTACGCAGGCTCCGAGTTCAATCGCGTCGACCAGATCGTGCTGGCCGGCGGCTGCGCCTCGATCCCGGGCATCGCCGAGATGGTGGAAGAACAGATCGGCGTGCTCAGCATCGTGGCCAACCCGCTGGCCAACATGTCGCTGTCCTCGCGCGTACAGGCACAAGCGCTGGCGCAGGATGCGCCGGCCCTGATGATCGCCTGCGGCCTGGCTCTCAGGAGCTTCGACTGATGGCCAAGATAAACTTACTTCCCTGGCGCGCCGAACGGCGCAAGCAACGCCAGAAAGAGTTCTACGGGATGCTCGGCGCGGCGGCCATTCTGGCCGTGCTGCTGTCGTTCGGCGTCGTCAAGTTCTTCGACATGAAGATCGCCAATCAGAACGCGCGCAACGCGCATCTGACGGCGGAGATCGCCAGGCTCGACGCGGCGATCATCGAAATCGAAGCGCTCGACAAGAAGAAAGCCGAACTGCTCGCGCGCAAAGCCGTGATCGAGCAGCTGCAGGCCAACCGTTCGCAGATGGTGCATCTGTTCGACGAACTGGTGCAGACGATTCCCGACGGCGTGCGGCTGAACGCGATCGAGCAGGCCGGCGACGACCTCACGCTGACCGGCGTGGCGCAGTCGAATGCGCGCGTGGCGTCCTACATGCGCGCACTCGAAGGTTCCGGCTGGATGACGGCGCCGGACATATCGATCATCGAGGCCAAAGGCGGCGACAAGGGCATGCCTTTCAGCTTCTCGCTCAAGGTCAAGCTGATCAAGCCCAAGCGCGAGGGTGATCCCGAGGACGAAGAAGGCCTCGACACCACGGACGACCAGGGGAGTGCATCGTGAGCAACGCGGGATTCAGTCTGCGCAACCTCGACACCAGCAACCCCGGCGGCTGGCCCACCTCCGTCAAACTGTTTTTCTGCGGCATGTTGATGCTGGTGATCGGGTTCCTGGCCTGGTATTTCTTCGTCAGCGAGCAACAAAAACAGGTCGACGGCCTCAAGGCCGCCGAAATGGGCTTGCGCGCCGACTTCGAAACCAAGCAGGCCAAGGCCGTCAATCTCGAACCGCTGAAGCAGCAGCTGGCCGAGATGGAAGTGATGTTGCAGCAGATGCTGCGGCAGCTTCCCAGCAAAACCGAGATGCCCGACCTCATCGTCGACATCTCGCAGACCGCACTGGCCTCCGGCATCCAGAACGAACTGTTCCAGCCGCAGGCCGAAATCAAGAAAGAGTTCTATGCCGAGAAGCCGATTTCGCTGCGCATGGTGGGCACCTATCACCAGTTCGGCGCCTTCGTGAGCGGCGTGGCTTCGTTGCCGCGCGTGGTGATCATGACGATGCACGACATCTCGCTCAAACCGCGTACCGGCGGCAACTCGCTCGTGCTCGAAGGCACCGTGAAGACGTACCGCTATCTCGACGAAGAAGAAACGGCCGCAGCATCGGCTGCGGCGACGCCGCCCGCAGGAGGCCGGTAACCCATGGCGACCCTATCGAATCGCTTCGGGGCCGGCCTGCGCATCGGCATCGTCTGTGTGCTCGCCCTCGCGGCTACAGGCTGCGCCGGGGGCATGGCCGACCTGGAGGCCTACATCGCCGAGGTGAAATCGCGCCCGGCGCCGCCGCTCGATCCCCTGCCTGTGATGCAGCAATTCGAAACCTTCGAATATGCCGCGCAGGACCTGCGCGACCCCTTCAGCAACCCGACCACCGAACAGACCGCCGCCGAGGGCTCCGGCCTGCGGCCGGATCCCGACCGGCGCAAGGAACCGCTCGAAGCCTTCCCGCTCGATGGCCTCGACATGGTCGGCACGCTCGGCGAAGGCGGTGCGCTGATCGGGCTGATCATGGATCCGGACCGCGTGATCCATCGCGTCACCGGCGGCAATTACATGGGGCAGAACGACGGTCGCATCACCGGCATCTACGAGGACAAGATCGAACTGATCGAACTCGTGCCGGACGGCAACAACGGTTGGATCGAACGCCGCGCAGAAGTTGCGCTGGACGACTTATAGGGATTGGGGGATAGCACGATGACCGCGACGAACATCAATCTCCAGGGAGTGGGGCCGGTCCGGTGGCACCGAGCGGCGCTGCTCGCGTGGATGACCCTGGTAGCCTCGTTCTCGGCGCAGGCCGAAAACGTGCTGCAGGATATCCGCTACGTGCCTGGCGATGCCGGACGGGTCGATATCACCCTGCAACTTAGCGAAGGCGCGACCGGTGCACAGGTGTTCACCACCGACGAGCCGCCGCGCATCGCCGTGGACCTGCCCGACACGCGCAACGCCTTCGAACAGCGCCGGCTCAATGTCGGTTCGGGTGCCACCAGTGCCATCAGCGCGGTGGAAGCCGCCGGCCGCACCCGCGTGGTGGTCGATCTGTTCCGTCCGGCGTCGTACGAAACGCGCATGGAAGGCAACAACTTCGTGCTCAGCGTGTCGGGCGGTGCGGTGGGCGCGCGCAGCATCGAAACCAGCGCGACGATGGTGTCCAACGATCCGAGCAAGCAGTACGCAGCGGCAGTCAGCGTTTCCGGCGTCGATTTCCGCCGTACGCCCGAGGGCGGCGGACGCGTGATCGTTTCCTTCAACAGCGGCGGCGCACCCGTCGACATGCGCAGCGAAGGGCAGCGCATCGTCATCGAAATGCCCGGCGTGAAAATTCCCGCCGATCAGGTGCAGAAGCTCGACGTGCTCGATTTCGCGACGCCGGTGCAAACCATCGAAGCCAGCGACACCGCCGGTGGCGGCCGCATCACGATCGTCAACAGCGGTCCGTTCGAATCGATGGCCTACCAGGCCGGCAACGAGTACGTGGTCGAGGTCTCTCCGCCGGCAGTGGCCATCGTCGATGCCAACGGCGAAGTGGAACTCGAAGAAGGCGTGTACGTCGGCAAGCCGGTGACGTTCAACTTCCAGGACATCCCGGTCCGTACCGTGCTGCAGCTGATCGCCGAAGAGTCGGGCCTGAACGTGGTCGCGGCCGACACGGTGACGGGCAACGTGACGCTACGGCTGATCAATGTGCCGTGGGACCAGGCGCTCGAAATCGTGCTGCGCGCCAAGGGCCTGGATCAGCGCCGCGACGGCAACGTGGTGTGGGTGGCGCCGCAGCCGGAGCTGGCTTCCTACGAGAAGGCCCAGGCCGAGGCGCGCCTCGCCAACGAAGCGCTGTCGCCGCTGCTCACCGAATACATCCAGATCAACTATGCCAACGCCGAAGACATCGCTTCGCTGCTGACCGAAGACAGCAAGAAGAGCGATCAGGCCGCCGGTGGCCAGCAGACGATCGGCGCCGACATGGGCGGATTCCTTTCGCCTCGCGGCAGCGTGACGTTCGACGCGCGCACCAACACCATCCTGCTCAACGATACCGCCGAAAAGATTGTCGAAGTGCGGCGCCTGATCGCGCTGCTCGATCGTCCGGTCGACCAGGTGCTGATCGAAGCGAAGATCGTCATCGCCTCGGAAGACTTCGCCAAAGAGCTCGGCGCGCGCTTCGGCGTCAGCGGCGGCTACGAAGACAGCAATGGCAACATCATCACCACCACCGGTTCGCTCGGCGGTGCCGACCGCATGGCCAATCTGGCCCTGGCCAACCGCTTCGCGGGACGCGGCGGCGGCTTGCCGGTGACGCAGCCGGGTGGTGCGGGTTCGGGTATTACCGTGCCGTCTATCGGCGATCGCTTGAACGTCAATCTGCCGGTGGCCGGCTCCACCGGTGCGATCGGTTTCGCGATCCTGGGTGCCGATTACCTGCTCGATCTCGAGCTGTCGGCGCTCGAGACCGAGGGCCGCGGCGAAGTCGTCTCGAATCCGCGCGTGATCACCGCCAACCAGCGCGAAGCGACGATCCGCCAGGGCGACGAAGTCGGCTACGTCACCATCGCGCCGACCGCCGGCACCATTCCGATTCCGAACGTGCAGTTCAAGGAAGTGTTGCTCGAACTCATCGTCACGCCGACGATCACCAAGGATGGCCGCGTCTTCCTCGTGCTCGCCGTCAAGAAGGACGACATCGAGGGCTTCGTCGAAACCTCGATCGGCGACGTGCCGCAGATCGCCACGCGCGAAATCAGCACGGCGGTGCTGGTCGACAACGGTCAGACGGTTGTCGTGGGCGGCGTGTATGAATTCAGCAGTCGCGAAGATCTGGCCAAGGTGCCGTTCCTCGGCGACATCCCGGTGCTGGGCAATCTGTTCAAGCGCAAGGGTCGCGAAACACAAAAGGCCGAACTGTTGATCTTCGTGACACCCAAGATCCTGGTCGTGCCGGGTCGCAGCGAATGAGCGCCTCGGCGCTGACGATCCAGAATCACAATGAGCGCAGGAAGCGTACTGGTTTGCGGAGAGACCCCATGAAATTTGCATCCCCTTTCAAGAGTGTGATGTTGCTGCTCCTGGCAACAGCGCTGACCGCCTGCGGCGGCGGCGGTAGCGACGGCGGCGCAACAACGGCGCCGAAAATCAATGCGACGGCGACGCCGACCGCGGCGACCATCGGCATCAACTCTGCTACCGACATCACGGTCAGAGTCACGCAGCAGAGTGGCGCCCCGGTAGCCGACGGCACGCCGGTAACCGCGTCGGTCGCCAGCGGCAGCGGCAATATCGCGTCGTTCACCGGTGGAAACAACGCCACTACGGTCGGCGGCAACGCGCGCTTCCGGTTCCAGAGTGCGGCTACAGCCGGTCCGGCAACCATCACGTTCAATGCGGGCAGCGGAACGCTCACGACCACCGCGTCCACGACGGTGACCGTCGCCGGCCCGTCGACTGGCGACTCGCGGCTGACCTTGCAGGCAGTAAGCACTTCGCTGCCGATCAACGCTTTCAACGCCGATCCGTTCCTCGGCTCGCCCTACATGACCGAGGTCGTGATCACCGCGCGCTCCGTCACCGGGCAGTTGCAGAGCCTCGAGAATGGTGTCCAAGTGTCGCTCAATCCGATCGGCGCTACCGGCGGTTTCACCACGCTGGACGATCCGGAAACCGACGATGAAAACGAATTCTTCATTCGTCTGGGACAGGGTCCGGTCGATCTCGAAGCCGGCAAGGCAACGATTTTCGTGCACTCGCTGAACTTCTCGGGGCAGACCACGCTGACGGTCACCTACCTCGATCCGGAAACCGAGCAGACCGTTGTTTCCACCTTGGTTTTCGACATCAGCACGGTCACCCCGCCGCTGCCTTCGAGCATCACCCTGAGCCCGGTCGGACAGCCGATCTATGTGCAGGGTTCGGGCGGCAATACCAGCGGCCAGATCGAAATCTTCGTCGCCGACGGCATCGGCCAACCGGTTCCCAATCCGGTCAGCGGCAACAACGCCTTCAACAACGTGCGCCTGGAAATCGTCGGCGAAGACAACGGCGAGCGCCTGAGCGGCGTCAATGCCGCGGGCCAGCCGGTCAGCGGCCGCAGCATCGTGGTGCGCACCACCGGCGGTGTCGCGGGTGCGATCTTCACCGCGGGCACGCGTACCGGCAACTTCGTGGTGCGTGCCACGGCCGATCGTGCCGACAACAACGTCGACAACGGCATCAGCGATCCGGTGACTGCCGATCGCATCATGATCGTGTCCGACGGTCGCTTGTTCAGCATCGAAATCACCTCGCCGTTCCAGAATGCGATCACGGTCAACCCGCTGCCGGTCGACCCGGAAGTCGAGCCTGAGCCGGGCTCGCTGCCGAACGATCCGGATGGCACGTACAGCCTGACCGTCGCGATCATCGCGACCGACCGCCAGGGCAACCCGGTGCTGCCCGGCACGCCGATCCGCTTCGGCCTGATCGACGAACCGCAATTGCTCGATATCGGCGATTTCCTGATCTCGGGCGACGACGGCAACCCGCAGGAAGGCGGCACGCTGTTCACCGCGCCGACCGGCCAGTTCACCACGGCAGGCGGCGGCGCCGGCCCGGGCGATACGCTGGTGTTGTTCGGCAAGGAAGTGATCGGCAACCGCGATCATGAAAGCGCGCGCGTCGTGGCTTCCGTCACCAACGCCACCAGCCTCACCGTGCAGCGCCGCTTCAATTTCAACGACGACACCGGCGTGAGCGTCAACTCAGGCAATGTGTTGCCGTATGTGATCGGTCGCGCGGTGGTCGGCAACATCGCGGCCAATGCCTTCACCGACGCCAACGGCGTCGCCCGTACCCAGATGAACTACCCGGTGTCCGCGGTCGGCAAGCGCGTCATCGTCTGGGCGCAGGGCGACGGCGATATCGTCAACGGCACTCCGGAGTCGGTCGCCGATGTCGACCTGCTCGCCTATCCCGGTATCGCTGCCTTGATCATCACGGCCAGCCCGTCGTCGATTCCCGCCAATGGAACCTACGACGTGCTGGTTTGCCTGACGGATGCGTTCGATGCTCCGATCCGCAGCACGTTCATCGGCTTCGCCTTCCGCGAACTCGACGGCAATGGCTCGGTCGACGGCGTCGCGGGTGGTGGAACCGTCGCCGATCCGACCGGTGCAGATGGTTGTACGGTGGCCAGCGTCACGACCTCCGGCGTTTCACAAGACGGCGGGGAATTGGATTTCTTCGTGCCGGGCGTCGAGGAAGTGGCGACGGTCGAAATCGTGCGCGGCGAACTCGTGCTGCAGGCGCGTCCGTCGGTCATCACCACGACCAGCCAGCTCGTCACGCTGACCTTGCTCAACAGCAGCGGCCAGCCGCAGTCCGGCTACGCGATCGACGGCGAATGCACCGGTGAGAACGACACCATCATTGCGCTGTCGAATGGCCCGGGCACGACCAATGCCAATGGCCAGACCACGGTGCAGGTGACTTCCACCAACCTCAATCAGATTGGCCAGGCGGGCGGCGGCGAGTGCACCTTCCGCACCGTGGATGGTTCGGCCGAGACGACTGTCGAAATCATCGGCAGGGATCTTTGCCTCACCGAATTCAGCCCGCCGCCGGAAGGTTGCGAGGACGACGCCGAAGATTTCACCGTCACGCTCACGCTGATCGATGCCAACCCGGCGGGCAACACGCAGTTCACCGTCGGCAGCTCGCCGGCCGGACTGGTCTGCTCGGTGCCCGATGGCGGTACCCAGGAATGCACCGGTGACTTCGAAGAAGGCACCAACGTCATCCTCGCCACCACGCCGAGCAACAGCGGCCCCGAAGTTCATTGGACCGGTTCCTGCGCGCCGCAGGACGGAGCCAACCCGGACAACGTGGCCTTGTTGAACGTCACCGGCGACATCGACTGCACGGCGACGCGCCAGCCGTAAGGCCCGCACGCCAGCGCAGGATGTTCCGCAGGAAAAGGGCCGCTTGCGCGGCCCTTTTCCGTTACGCGAGACTGGTGTTGCCCGCCCCTGCAACGAAGCACCCGGAGCCATCGTGTCGACTCGCCTGCTACTGCGCCGCGACGAAGTGCTGTTCCGCGAAGGCGATGCGCCGACCAGCGCCTACCTGATCGAAAGCGGCGAGGTGGAAATCACCACCCAGCGCGGCCAGCGTTTCGTCAAACTCGCGCATCTGGGAGCGGGCGACCTGGTCGGCGAAATGGCGGTGATCGACGAATCGCCGCGCACCGCCACCGCGCGTGCGGTCAGCGACTGCACGCTGCTGGCGATCGACAAGACGCAGATCGCCGAGCGCCTGCAACAAACCGATCCGATCATCCGCGCCCTGCTCGAAGGCCAGCTCAAGCGCTACCGCGGCGCACTCGCCGCGATGCAGGGCCGCGCGGCGCCGGTCGGCGACGAAACGCAGGCCGCCAGCGAAATCGCCGGCATCGGCAAGATCCGGCTCGACAGCCAGCTGCGCGAAGCGCTCGCCAGCGGCGATCTGGATCTGCGCCTGCAGCCGCTGCTGGAAATCGCCAGCGGACGCATCGCCGGCTACGAAGCGCTGGTGCGCTGGACGCATCCGGAACGCGGCCCGGTATCGCCGGCCGAATTCATCGCGCTGGCCGAAGAAACCTCGCTCATCGTTCCGGTGGGCGAGTACGTGCTCGACGCCGCCGTCGAGGCGCTCTCGGTGTTCCGCAGTCACGGCACTTCGCCGCTGCCCTTCATCGCGATCAATGTCTCGGCGCGCCAGCTCGCCGAAGCCGGGCTGATCGAACGCATCGTCGAGCGCACCCGCGCCGCGGGCATCGAGCCTAACCGCATCAAGGTCGAGATCACCGAAAGCCAGGCGCTGAACTACGAGCAGGTGAAGGAAGTCGTCGCGCACTGCCACCGCGAAGGCATCGAAGTGGCGCTCGACGATTTCGGCACCGGCTTCTCCAATCTCGGCCACCTGCACGAACTGCCGTTCGACACGGTGAAGGTGGATCAGGCCTTCGCCCGCACCATGATGACCGACGCGCGCGCCATGGCGCTGGTCGAGTCCATCGTGCAGATGATCCACGCGCTCGGTGCCAGCGTGGTGGTCGAGGGTATCGAAACCGCCGCCCAGCTCGATGTGCTGCGCCGTCTGGGCTGCCGCTACGCCCAGGGCTACTTCGTCGGCCGGCCCCAACCTCTGGCGGATGTGCTCGAGCCGGCGCGCGCCTAAGCTCGCCGCCTGAACCTTCGCTCCCGTCCGGGGTCGAAGCCGCCACTTCTGCCAGGGTCACTGCATGGACGGACACGTCTCCCGCCCCACCGAACTGTCTGCGGCGTTCGCGCGCCTGCGCGCCGAGCTCGCTGCCTGCGTCGTGGGGCAACCGGCGCTCGTCGAACGCCTGCTGATCGCGCTGCTCGCCGATGGTCATTTGCTGGTCGAAGGCGCCCCCGGCCTGGCCAAGACCACCGCCATCAAGGAGCTGGCCGCCCGTATCGAAGGCGATTTCCACCGCATCCAGTTCACCCCGGACCTGCTGCCGTCCGACCTGACCGGCACCGAGATCTACCGGCCGCAGGAAGGCAAATTCGAATTCCAGCCCGGTCCGATGTTCCACAACCTGCTGCTGGCCGACGAAATCAATCGCGCGCCGGCCAAGGTGCAATCCGCCCTGCTCGAAGCGATGGGCGAACGCCAGGTCACCGTCGGCCGCATCACCTATGCGCTGCCGCGGCTGTTCCTGGTGATGGCCACGCAGAATCCGATCGAGCAGGAAGGCACCTATCCGCTGCCCGAAGCGCAGCTCGATCGCTTCCTGATGCATGTGCGCATCGGTTATCCCGAAGCCGGCGCCGAAACCGAAATCCTGCGCCTGGCGCGCGAACGTGCGCGGGCCGAAATCGTGGCGCGCGAGCCGGTGCAGCGCGTCGTCAGCGCGGCCGATATTTTCGCTGCGCGCGCCGCGGTGCTCGACCTGCACGTCGCGCCCAACCTGGAGCGGTATCTGGTCGAACTGGTGCTCGCCACGCGCGACGCCGGCCCCTACGGCGAAGACATCAAGCGCCGCGTCGCGTTCGGTGTCAGCCCGCGCGGCACCATTTCGCTCGAACGCTGCGCGCGCGCCCACGCCTGGCTGGCCGGGCGCGATTACGTCGCGCCGCAGGACATCCACGCCGTCGCGCTCGACGTGCTGCGTCATCGCGTGTTGCTCAGCTTCGAGGCGGAAGCCGAAGGCGTCGACAGCGACTCGGTGATCCAGGCGCTGATCGAGCGCGTGCCATTGCCGTAACGATGGGCGTGAACGGCGTCCAGGTCGACCTGCCCGAATTGGTCGCGCTGCGCGTGCGCGCGGCCCAGCTCGCGCGCGTCGAACGTCATCGCAGCGCCGACAAGATGAGCGGCCTGCAATCGTCGCCGTTCCGCGGCCGCGGCATGGAATACGCCGAGTCGCGGCCGTACGCCGCCGGCGACGACGTGCGGCATATCGATTGGCGTGTGACCGCACGCACCGGCCGCACTCACACGAAATTGTTCCAGCCCGAACGCGAGCGCATCACGGCCGTGGTGTACGACGCCGCGCCGACGATGGCGTTCGGCACGCGCGCCTGCTTCAAATCGGTGCAGGCCGCGCGCATCGCCGCGCTGCTGATGTGGGCCGCGCTGGCCGAAGGCGACCGCCTCGCGGCCGTCGCCAGCGGCCGGATGCGCGAGGTGATTCCGCCGCTGTCGGCACGGCGCGGCGTGTTGCGCGTACTCGATGCACTGGTGCGCTGGCAGCCGAAGCCGGGCGCCGCCGCTGCGACCGGTGCGCTCGGCGACAGCCGGCTGTCCGACAGTCTCGACGCGCTGCATCGCGTACTGCGTCCCGGCAGCCACGTCCTGCTGGTGATCGATCCGCGCAGTCTCGACGCGGCCGCCGAACGCAGCCTCGTGCGCTTGCGCGCGCATCACGATGTCGCCGCCTGCGTGCTCGCCGATGCGCTCGAACTGCGTCCGCCGCCGCCGGCACGCTATCGCATCAGCGATGGCAGCCAGCAGCAGACGCTGGCGCTGGAAGACGACTCGTCGCGCACCGCCTGGCTCGAACATTTCGCGCAGCAACACGACGATGTGCTCGATCGTCTGCGCCGCTGCGGTGCGCGCGCGCGGCTCACGCTCACCGACGAAGATCCGGTGCACGCACTGCACGAACTGCTGCGCGGGCAACCGCTGCGGAGTGTTGCCGCATGACCGCGCAGGGGCCGGTTCTGCGCGATATCCACTTGCCGCCCGAACCGTCATGGTGGCCGCCGGCGCCGGGCTGGTGGATCGTCGCGGGCATCGTCGCGCTGCTCGCGATCTGGGCCGGCATGCGCATCGCGAAACAGCGCCGCCTGCGGCTCGCGCGCAACGTGCTGCAGCGCGAACTCGAATCGCTGCGTGCCGCGCATCCGGCGACGTCGGACGCCGCCGCGCAAGTGGCCGCGATGTCGATGCTGCTGCGCCGCGCGGCGAAGCGCTACGAGCCGGCTGCATCGAGTCTGCGCGACGAAGCGTGGCTGGCTTATCTCGACGCGGACGATCCCGCGCAACCCTTCAGTCGCGGCCCCGGCCGCGTGCTGCTCGACGGTCCTTACCGCCCGCAGCTGGCCGCCGATGAAGCCGATGCACTGGCGCAGGCGGTGCGCGTCCGCCTCGATCGCTTCGTGAGCGCCGCGCATGTCTGACGTCGCCGCCGGCGCCTTCGAATTCGCGTGGCCGCTGGTGCTGCTGTTGCTGCCGCTGCCTTGGCTCGTACGCAAGTACTTGCCGCGCGCGCCGGAAACCGGCGGCGCCGCGTTGCGCGTGCCGTTCTTCGGCGAGCTGGTCGCGCTGGCCGGCGATGGCGGCACCGGCGCCACGCCGCGCCGCATGGTGTTGCCGCTGCTGGCGTGGGCGATTCTGTGTCTTGCAGCGGCCAGGCCGCAGTGGGTCGGCGAAGCGCAGGCGTTGCCGATGAGCGGACGCGATCTGATGCTTGCAGTCGACGTTTCCGGCAGCATGGCCGCCGAAGACATGGAAATCGGCGGCCGCCGTGTCGATCGCTTGACGGCCGTGAAGGTGGTGCTCGACGACTTCCTGCAACGCCGCGTCGGCGATCGCGTCGGCCTGTTGCTGTTCGGCCAGTTCGCCTACCAGATGACGCCGCTGACCTTCGATCGCAACAGCGTGCGCTACCAGCTCGAAACCAGCGCGATCGGCCTGGCCGGCCGCGAAACCGCGATCGGCGATGCGATCGGCCTGGCCGTGAAACGATTGCGTGAGCGTCCGTCGGATCAGCGCGTACTGATCCTGCTTACCGATGGCGTCAACACGGCCGGACAACTGCCGCCGATGAAAGCGGCCGAACTGGCGCAGGCCGAAAACGTCCGCGTGCACACCATCGCGATGGGCAGCGAGACCGGCCAGATGCGCGTGTTCGGCGTGCCGGTCGCAACACCGGGCGCGGAGATCGACGAAAAAACACTGACGGAAATCGCCGACCTCACCGGCGGCCGTTTCTTCCGCGCGCGCGACACCGCGGAACTGGCCGGCATTTACGGCGAGCTCGATCGCATCGAACCGGCCGCGCAGGAAGGCGACACGCTGCGACCGCGCCGCGAACTGTTCGTCTATCCGCTGGCGCTGGCCTTGCTGCTCGCGCTGTCGCCGCTGCTGGCTGCGCCGCTGCGGCGCACGGAAGCCACCGCATGAGCGCCGTGTTCGCGCATTTCCATTTCCTGCGCCCGGCGTGGCTGCTGGCGGTGTTGCTGCTGCCCGTGCTGTGGTGGCTGTGGCGGCGGCGCAGCGAAGCCGGCAATCCGTGGCGCGAGGTCTGCGATCCGCATCTGCTCGCGCATCTGCTGCAGCAAGGCCAAGGCCGGCGCGTACGCGGGCCCGTCGTGCTGTTTTCGCTCGGCTATGTCATCGCGCTGCTGGCACTCGCCGGACCGGCCTTCCGGCAAGTGCCCGAAGCGTTGTCGCGCAACGAATCGGCGTTGATCGTCGCGCTCGATCTTTCCGATCGCATGCGCGCCACCGATCTCAAACCCGACCGCCTCGGCCGCGCGCGCTACAAGATCGCCGATCTGCTGCAGTCGCGCAGCGAAGGCCAGACCGCACTGATCGCCTACGCCGGCGATGCCTTCACCGTGGCGCCGCTCACCGACGACGCGAAATCGCTCACCGATCTGCTGGCGTCGCTGGTGCCCGAAACGATGCCGGTGTCGGGCCAGCGCGCCGATCGCGCGATCAAGCTCGCGCAGCAGTTGCTGCACGATGCCGGCTTTTCGGAAGGCGACCTGCTGCTGGTCACCGACCGCGCCGACGAGCGCGCCGCCGCGGCCGCGGAAAAAGCCGCGGCCGCAGGACTGCACGTCTACGTGCTCGGCGTCGGCACCTCGGCCGGCGCGCCGGTGGCATTGCCGCAAGGCGGTTTCGTGCAGGATGAATCCGGCAACGTGCTGCTGCCGAAACTCGATGAAGATTCGTTGCGCGCCGTCGCCACCGCCGGCGACGGCAGCTATGCCGCGCTGCGCGTCGACGATCGCGATCTGGCGGCAATGGGGCTGCTCGGCGTCGACGCCGGCGAGGGCAACCTGCGCGCCGACGAACGCACGCGCGCCGAATATCGCGACGAAGGTCCGTGGCTGCTGCTGGCCTTGCTGCCGCTGGCGGCGCTCGCGTTCCGTCGCGGCTGGCTCGCCTGTTTCGCGCTGATGCTCTGCCTGCCGACGCAGCGCGCCGAGGCATTCGATCTGGCCTCGCTGTTCAAGCGCGACGACCAGCGCGCCTACGATGCCCTGCAGAAGGACCAGGCGCTGCAGGCATTGGAACTGGCGAAAGATCCGGCGCTGCGCGGCAGCGCGGCCTATCGCGCCGAAGATTATGCCCAGGCCGAAGCCGCCTTCGCGCAGAATGCGACGGCCGATGCCCACTACAACCGCGGCAACGCACTGGCGAAAGCGGCGCGTTACGACGAGGCCATCGCCGCTTACGATGAAGCCTTGAAACAGGCGCCGGACATGCAGGACGCGCAGGCCAACAAACAGGCCGTCGAGGCCTTCCTCGAACAGCAGAAACAGCAGCAGGATCAGCAAGGCAAGCAGGATCAGTCGGGCGATCCGGAACAATCCGGCGATCCGCAGGACCAGCAGAAGGGCGAAGAACAATCGTCGGACCAGGAGCAAGGATCCGAATCGCAGCAGGAGCAGGGCGAGCCGCAGCAGCGCGAAGGCGAACCGGGCGAAGAATCGAAGGATTCACAGGGCGAGCCCACCGACGAGCAGAGCGAACAAGCCAAACAGGATTTCGCAAAACAAATGGAACAGGCGCTCAAGGACGGCGAGGAAAAACAGGAGCAGGCGCAGGCCGAAGAAGTCGACCCGCGCGAAGCCGAGAAACGCCAGGCCGTCGAGCAATGGCTGCGGCGCGTGCCGGACGATCCGGGCGGCTTGCTGCGCCGCAAGTTCGCGCTCGAATATCAGCGCCGGATGCGCGAGAACCGCGGAGACAATCCGTGATGTCGCGGTCGTTGCGCGCGCTGCTTTTCGTCGCCCTGGTGCTGCTGCCGCTGATGGCCGCCGCGGCGCCGCGCGCCTGGCTCGATCGCGACAGCGTGCGGCTCGGCGAAACCGTCACGCTGAACGTCGAAACCGACGCACGCGGCGCCGGCGAACCCGATTTCAGCGTGCTCGACGCGCAGTTCCGCCGCCTCGGCACGTCCAGCAGCACGCAGCTTTCCTACAGCAACGGCCGGCAGAGCGCGCGCACCTTGTGGGCGGTCGCGCTCGAGCCGCGCGCCGAAGGCACGCTCGCGATTCCGTCGTTCACCGTCGGCGCCGAAACCACCGAGCCGCTCGTGCTGACCGTGCTGCCGATGCCGGCCGGCGGCAGCGCCGCGGCCGGCGACGATGTGTTCCTCGAGATCGACGCCGAGCCGGCGTCGCCGTACGTGCAGCAGCAGGTGCGCTACACGGTGCGGCTCTATTACGCCGTCACTCTGCTCGAAGGCCAGTTGCAGGAACCGCAGACCACCGGCGCGCAGGTGCGTCGTCTGGGCCAGGACGTCAACTACAACAAGACCATCGGCGATCGGCGCTACAGCGTGGTCGAACGCCGCTACGCGCTGGTGCCCGAAGCCAGCGGCCGCCTCGAAATTCCCGGCCCGCAATTCGCCGGGCGCGCGCTGCGCTCGGGCAGTTACGGATCGATGCTGGGTGCCAATTCGGTGCTCAATGCGCGCGGCAATGCGGTGGCGCTCGATGTGCGTGCGCGGCCTGCCGGTGCGAAGACGCCGTGGCTGCCCGCGCGCGCGCTCGAACTCAGCGACGAAAGCGGCGAGACACCCGCCCAATTGCAGGTCGGCGAGCCGCTCACGCTGACGCTGCGACTGCACGCGCAAGGATTGTCGGCCGAGCAATTGCCCGAATTGACGTTGCCGGCGATCGACGGCGCCGAGGTCTACCCCGATCAGGAAACGCCGCAGACGCGCGATGACGGCGAATGGCTGCGCGGCGAACGCGTGCGCAAGTTCGCACTGGTGCCGACGCGTCCGGGCACGCTGACGCTGCCGGAAGTCGCGATCGATTGGTGGAACGTCGGCACCGACCAGGCCGAGCGTGCCGTGCTGCCGGCGCGTACCTTCACGGTGGCCGGCGCAGTGCCGGGTGCGGCGCCGGTCGACCAAGCCGCGCCGCTCGATGCCGGCGGTGAGCCCGCGACCGAGTCGTCGGCATCGGCGGCCGGCACGGCGCGCTGGCCGAACTATCTGTGGCCGACGCTGACCGTCATCTTCGCGACTTTGTGGATCGCCACGCTCCTGGTGCGCCGCCGCAACGCGGCGCGCGAAGCCATCGCACCGATGCCGTCGCCGATCCGCGCGCAACGCAGCGACTGGCGCCCGCGCTGGAACGCCGCGCTGCAGGCCGCCGATCTCGCCGCCGCTGCGCATGCGATCGTCGATGCGGCACGCGACATCGCGCCGCAGGCGCGCGCACTGGCCGACGTCGTGCCGCTGCTCGATGCCGACGATCAGCGCGCCGCCCTGCAACGCCTCGAACGCGTGCTCTACCGCGGCGAAGATGCGGCCGGACTCGCCGAAATCCTGCGCGCGGCCTTCAGCAAAGGCCCGCATTGGCGCCGCGGCGCAGCGGCCGCGTCCGCCGACGACAGCCTGCCGCCGCTGTATCCGCCACGCTGAGTTCATCGCGTAGATTGCGCGGCGTATAGTCGCCTCCAGGCCCGGTTCCTGGGGAAGACGATGAAGCCGCAACACGCCGCCACCCATCTTTTCGGGGTCTTCTGTTTCGCGTTCGCCATCGCCGCATCGGCGCCGGCACGGGCGCAACTGCCGCCCGCGCTCGACGATGAAATCGTCAGTCGCGACGAATCCGATTTCGATGTCACCGCCACCACCGGCGCGATCTCCGGCGACGGCCGCTACGCGCTGTTCAATACCGGTTCGGGGCTGTACCGGCGCGACCGCGTCGACGGCACGACGCAACGCGTCGATACCACCGCCGCCGATGTTCCGGCGAACGCGAATCCCGGACCGACGCGGCCTGCGATTTCACCGGACGGACGTTTCGTCTCGTTCGATACCTACGCGTCGAACCTCGCCGCCGATAGCAACAACGAACCCGACATCTATCTCAAGGACATGGACACCGGCGCCATCGTGCGTGTGAGCATCACGACCGGCGGCGGCGATATCGGCGACATCGTCTATTGCACCGAATCGGCGGTATCGGCCGACGGCAACCGCATCGCCTTCGTCTGCGAAGCGGCGAACGCGATTCCCACCGTCTACCTGCGCGATCGCAGCGCCGGCACCACCACGACGATCAGCATCAACCTGTCGGCCGGCATCAGCCTGAGTTCGACCAGCGCTTCGCCGTCGATCAGCGCCGATGGCCGCTACGTCGGTTTCGTTTCCGACGCCCCCGACCTGGTGGCCGGCGACAGCAACGGCGAAGCCGATGCCTTCGTGCGCGATACCGACAACGGCACCACCTTTCGCGTCAGCCTCAACGCCACCGGCGACGAAATCACCGGCGGCAACACCCATCGCGTGGACCTGGCCGACGCCTGCGTGGCCGCCTTCGAGCACGATTCCAACAGCGTGATCGACGGCGATACCGACGGCGTCAGCGACGTGTTCGTGCGCGACTGGTGCGCCGCTACCACCGAGGTCGTCAGCGTCGACAGCAACGGCTTCGGCACCAGTTCCGCCAGCGGTAAACCGTCGATTTCGGCCGACGGACGCTATGTCGCCTTCTACTCGAACGGCAATCTCGACGGCGCCTTCGATTTCACCGGCGGCAGCGATGTCTACGTCCACGATCGCATCACCGGCGATACCGCGCGCGCCAACCTGCAATCGGTGCAGGATCTGGAATTCGACAGCTTCGCCACCGCACCGGGCCTGAGCGCGGACGGACGTCAGCTCGTTTATCAAACCGCCGGCGGTTTCGTCGCCGATCGCATGCTCGCGGTGCGCAATCCGGTGGTCGAGTTGCTGCCGGAAGAGAGCGTCGATGTCGTCGCCTACGGCAGCTCGGCGAATGCCGACAGTCTGTCGGCCTCGGTGTCGGCCGATGGGCGCATGGTGGTGTTCGCCTCCGATTCGCAAGGCTTCGATCGCGGCTGGAATGGCAGCGATGGCGACAGCGTGCGCGATATCTTCGTCTACGACGCGCAGGCCGACTGCGTGCAGCAGGCCAGCATGAGCGACGGCGTCGCCAACGGCGGCAACTGCGTCAACGGCAAGCGTCCGTCATGGGCGAACAAGGGCGGCTGCGTTGCACCCGAGATCTGCAGCGCGGCGATCGAGCCGGCGATCGATGCCGCCGGCCGCAAAGTAGTATTCGTCACGCAGGATGGCGCGGTGGCGAAATACGCCAACGAAACGCCCGAACAGCGCCTGCAGCGCCGCCAGAAGGGCGTCGATTACGCCGTCGTGCTGCGCAACCTCGTCACCAATGCGACCTACCGCATCGGCACCGCCAACAGCGCCGGCGTCGGCACTACGCCGCGGCTGGCGCCGGGCGGCACCGGCCTGGTGTTCGTATCGAACGCGCCGCTGATCGGCAGCGACAGCAACGGCCAACCCGACGTCTATCGCCAGCGCATCAATCCCGACGGCAGCCCGAACTCCACGCCCGAATGCGTCTCGTGCAAGGACGGCAACAACGCCACGATTCCCGGCGGCAGCGCCAATCCGGCCATTTCCGCCGACGGCAACACGGTGGCGTTCGATGTGCCCAACGGCGTCGGCGGCCGCGACATTCTGATCCGCAACCTGGTCACCGGCGCCACGCAGCGCGTCGGCATCACCGCGCCCGCCGCCACGCGCATGAGCACGGCGCCGCAACTCGACTGGAACGGCACGCGCGTGGCGTTCCAGTCCGGCGCCACGCTGACGCCGGGCGATGCCAACGCCTTCGAAGATGTCTACGTTTTCGATGCGAGCGGTGCGCGGCTATCGCTGTTCAGCGGCGGCAACGGCCCGAGCAAATCGCCGGTGATTTCCGGCGACGGCAAGACCATCGCCTATATCACCGAAGCCAGCGATCTGGATCCGAACGCGCACGACGGCAACGGTTTCCAGGACATGCACGTGCAGGAAGTGGTCGGCGGCACGCTCACCGGCGGTCGCCGCGCCACGCTCGCACGCAACCGCCGCGGCGCTTACGGCAACGGCCCGAGTTTCCGTCCGGCGATCAGCTACAACGGCACCGTCGTCGCCTTCGACTCCGCCGCCAGCAACCTCACCGCCGACGAAGCCGACAACAACGGCGCGCTCGATGTGTTCGTGCGCAGCGTTCCTTTCAACGCGGATCGCGTTTTCGAGAATGGGTTCGAGTGAGGCGCCTGGGCGCCTCGGGAATCGGGAGACGGGAATCGGGAGAGAGCGTCACGGTGCCGGCTCTTTTCCCGGCTCCCGACTTCCCGATTCCCGCGTGGCCCGTGCAGGGCCGCGCCGCGCGCGCGCGTCAGGCGCCGCGCGCCAACTTGCTGTTCCGAATCCCGTAGCCGAAGTAAACCACCAGCCCGAGCGCCATCCACACCAGGAACCGCTCCCAGGTCGGCCACGGCAGATGCGACAGCAGCCACAGCGAAAAGCCGATGCCGATCACCGGGATAACCGGCACCCATGGCGTGCGGAAGGAGCGCGGCAGTTCGGGGTGTTTGTAGCGCAGCACGAGGATCGCGCTGCAGATGACGACGAAGGCCGACAGCGCGCCGATGTTGACCAGCATCGCCAGATCGCCGATCGGCAGGCAGCCCGCGGTGATGGCGGTGATCACGCCCAGGATCAAGGTGGGACGGTACGGCGTGCCGTGCTGCGGATGTACTTTCGCGAACCAGCCGGGCAGTAGTCCATCGCGTGCCAGCGAGAACCAGATGCGCGCGGCGGCCAGCATGAAGGCGAACACCACGCTGATGATGCCGGTGACGGCGGTCACCGAAATCGCGATGCGCACCCAGGTCAGGCCGAGCGCGCCGAACGCGTTCGCCACCGGCGCGTCGTTGCCGAGGGTGGAGTAGTGCGCCACGCCGGTGAGCACCATCGAGATCGTCAGATACAGCGCCATCGAGATGCCGAGCGACAGCAGGATCGCGCGCGGCAGATCGCGTTGCGGATTCTTCGCTTCTTCCGCGGCGGTGGTCAGCGTGTCGTAGCCGAACACCGCGAAGAACACGACGGCCGCGGCCGTCACCACGCCACCGAAACCGAAATGCGAAACGCCATCGGCGCCGACCACTTCGGGCGGGATGAACGGAATCCAGTTGTTCGGATCGATGTAGAACGCACCGATCACGATCACGATCGCGACACCGGCCACCTTCACCGCCACGATGATGGTGTTGAAGCGCGCGCCCCATTCGGTGCGCAGCGTCAGCAGCACCGCCACCGCCATCGCGACGCAGGCGGCGATCACGTTGAACACGCGGCCTTCGCCGCTGCCCACCGCGCCCTGCGCCCACACCGGTAGCGCGAAGCCGGCGGCTTCGAGCAGATTCTGCAGATAGCCCGACCAGCCGCTCGCCACTGCCGCCACGATCAGCGCGTATTCGAGCAGCAAGTCCCAGCCGATCAGCCAGGCGGCGAATTCGCCGAGCACGGCGTAGCTGTAGGTGTAGGCGCTGCCGGTAACCGGGATCAGACCGGCGAATTCGGCATAGCAAAGCGCGGCGGCCGCGCTCGCGATGCCGGCGATGATGAAGGCCAGCGCCACCGCCGGGCCGGCGTTGGCGGCGGCCTGCTGGCCGGCGAGCACGAAGATGCCCACGCCGATGATGCCGCCCAGGCCGATGGCGGTGAGCTGCCATACGCCGAGCACGCGGCGGAAATCGCGGCGCTGGCCGACCTCGGCCTGCAATTGCGGAATCGATTTGTGGCGCGCGAGTTTCGCGAGCAGACCCATGTTCCCCTCCCAGGTTGAAGACGGCGTCGCGCCGGGCCACTGGCGGGCCGGTCGCGTCGCGCCGCATTGTCGCCTCATTCGCCGCGCCGTGGGCAGGCCGATGCGCCGAGCCGCTGGTGTACCATCCGCCGGGGGTCGGCGCGGCGCTTCGGCGAACTGCGCCGCTTGGTCCACTCCGCGCCCACTGGCTCCACTCGGGGAATCCACGCATCGCATGAACCGCGCTCCCGGCCTGCCGCTGCACACCAAAATGGCGATCGGTTTCGCCGCCGGCCTGGGCTTCGGCCTCATCGCCCATCTCGCCGCGGCCGATGCCGAGTGGCTGCGCGTGCTGACGACGTATGTCACCCAGCCGGTCGGGCAGGTTTTCCTGCGCCTGCTGTTCATGCTGGTGATTCCGCTGCTGTTCTCGGCGCTGGTGATCGGCGTGGCCGAGATGGGCGACATCCGTTCGCTCGGACGCGTCGGCTGGCGCACGCTGGCCTACACGCTGGTGGTGTCGGCGATCGCGGTGCTGATCGGCCTGGTGCTGGTGAATCTGTTCCGGCCGGGTGACGGCGTCGATCCGGTGCTGGCGCAGAAGCTGCTGGCGGATGGCTCCGAACGCGCGCAGGCGATCGTCAGCACCAACCAGACCGCGCCGACCGGCATGGCGATGCTGATCAACATCGTGCCCGACAATGTCTTCCGCGCCGCCGCCGGCAACGACATCCTGGCCGTGATGTTCTTCGCACTGATGTTCGGCATCGGCATGGTGCTGACCAACACCGAAGGTTCCACGCGCCTGAAGTCGGCGATCGAGGGGCTGTTCGAAATCTCGATGACCCTGATCAATCTGGTCATCCGCTTCGCGCCGTATGCGGTGGCCTGCCTGGTGTTCAACCTGGCCGCGCTGTTCGGCTGGGAATTGCTGGTGAAACTGGCGGCGTATGTCGGCGTGGTGGTGCTGGCGCTGTCGCTGCACATGTTCGTCGTGTATTCGATCGCGGTGCGCACCTTCGGCGGCATGTCGCCGGCGCGCTTCTTCCGCAATTCGCAGGAAGCCATCGTGATGGCGTTCTCCACCGCTTCCAGCAACGCCACGCTGCCGACCGCGCTGAAGGTGGCCGAGGAAAATCTCGGCGTGCCGCGCCGCATCGCGCGTTTCGTGCTCACCGTCGGGGCCACCGCGAACCAGAACGGCACCGCCTTGTTCGAAGGCGTCACGGTGCTGTTCCTGGCGCAATTCTTCGGCGTCGAGCTGTCGCTGTCGCAGCAGGTCGTGGTGATGTTCGTCTGCATCCTCGGCGGCATCGGCACCGCCGGTGTGCCGGCCGGCTCGCTGCCGGTGGTGGCCTTGATCCTGGGCATGGTCGGCGTGCCGCCGGAAGGCATCGGCCTGATCCTGGGCGTCGACCGCTTCCTCGACATGTGCCGCACCACGCTCAATGTCACCGGCGATCTGGCCGCGGCGGTCGTGGTTTCCGGGCGCGAGCGCGTCGAGGTTCCCGACGTGGTTGCCGCTTCCGCACCGGGTTGAGCCGCGCCGCCGATGGACCGGTCCGAAACCGCCGACAGCCCGCTGCCGCAAGGTGAACTCACCTCGCTGCTGAAGGCCTGGCGCGAAGGCGACAACACCGCGCGCGACAAACTGGTGGCCGAGGTCTACGCCACCTTGCGCAAGATGGCCGCCGCGCGCCTCGGCGGCAACGATCGCACGCCCACCTTGCAACCGACCGCGCTCGCGCACGAAGCGCTGCTGCGCATGCTCGGTGGCGAAGGCGACTGGCGCGATCGCGCGCATTTCCTCGCGGTGGCCGCGCTGCAGATGCGCAGCGTGCTGGTCGATCACGTGCGCGCGCGCAACGCCGCCAAGCGCGGCGGCGGCGCGCTGGCGCTCGAACTGGACGCCGCCGACTTCGCGCCGCGCGCAGACGGTCGCGACGAAATCGATCTGCTGGCGCTGGACCAGGCCCTGACGCAACTGGAACAACGCGATCCGCGCCTGGCGAAAGTGGTCGAAATGACCTATTTCGGCGGCATGCAGCGCGACGAAGTGGCCGGTGTGCTCGGCCTGTCGATTCCCACCATCGATCGCGATCTGCGATTCGCGCGCGCCTTTCTGCATCGCGCGCTGGGCGAGTAGGCGTGGCGGTGCACGACGACGCGCGCTGGGAGCAGATCAAGCTGCTGTTCGACCGCGTCTGCGATCTACCGGCCGCGCAGCAACGGCCGACGCTCGAAGCGCAAAACCTCGCGCCGGACATCGTCGAAGAAGTGCTGTCGCTGTGTTCGGCCGACACCCGCAGCGCGCATCTGCTGCGCCCGGTGGCCGATGCCTTGCGCTCGCTGCAGATCGATCTGGAACCGGGCACGCGGCTGGGCGCCTGGCGCATCCTGTCGCCGCTCGCCGCCGGCGGCATGGGCCGCGTCTATCTGGCCGAACGCGACGACGGCCAGTATCAGCAGCGCGCCGCGATCAAGCTGCTGCAGCATCTGGCCGGCAGCAGCGACGAGGAATATCTGCTGCGCGAACGGCAGATCCTGGCCGATCTGCAGCATCCGCACATCGCGCGCCTGCTCGACGGCGGCCGCGCTGCGAACGGCCAGCCTTATCTGGTGATGGAATACATCGAGGGCGAGCGCATCGATCGCTGGTGCGCGCAGCACGCGCCCGGCCTCGATGCGCGCTTGCGGCTGTTCCAGAGCGTGTGCCGCGCGGTGCATTACGCGCATCGGCATCTGGTGCTGCATTGCGACCTGAAACCGTCGAACGTGCTGGTGCGCGCCGACGGCGCGCCGGTGCTGCTCGATTTCGGCATCGCGCGGCTGCTCGATGCCGATTCGGTGTCGACCGCCGCCGGCGAAACCTATCTGACGCCGCGCTACGCGAGCCCAGAGCAGCGCCACGGCGGCGCGCTGTCGGTGGCGAGCGATGTCTACAGCCTCGGCGTGCTGCTGTCCGAATTGCTCGCGCCGCCCGCCGCGCCGCCCCCCGCGCCGTCGGCCGCGCCGTCGGCCGGCGCCGAGCTTCCGACCCATCCGCCGAGCGCGCGCGCCAAACGCGACGGCGTGCGCTGGGCCCGGCGTTTGCGCGGCGACCTCGACGCCATCGTGCGCCGCGCCACCGCCGCCGACCCCGCGCAACGCTACGCCTCGGCCGAACGCCTGGCGGAAGACATCGATCGCTATTTCCGCCGCGAGCCGCTGCACGCCGGCCCGGATCGCTGGAGCTATCGCGCGACGCGGTTGCTGCAGCGCCGCTGGCCGGCGTTCGCGATCGGCGCGTTGTTCGTCGCGACGATCGGCGTGTTCGGCTGGCGCCTGGCCGACGAGCGCGACCGCGCGCTGCAGGCCGAAGCGCAGGCATTGCGCGAGGCCGGCACCAGCCAACAAGTCTCCGATTTCCTGATTTCGATTTTCGAAAACGCCGACCCCGAACGCGGCGCGCGGCCGGACATCACCGCGCGCGAACTGCTCGACAACGGCCGGCGCGAAATCGCGCTGCATCTGGCCGATCGTCCCGCGGTGCGGCGCCGCTTGCTCACATCGCTGGGCTGGATCTACAACCGGGTCGGCCTGCCCGAACCGTCGCTCGAATTGCTGCGCGAAGCCGAAGCCCTGGCCGACGACACCAGCGATGCGCACGAGCGTGCCTATCTGAAAGACGCACTGGCGCAGGCGCTGTGGCAGAACGACAACCTGCCCGAAGCCGAAGCCGCGGCGCGCGCGGCGGTCGAACTGAGCAGGCAATCGCCGCAGCCCGCCGATCTGGGCCAGGCCTACAACACGCTGGGCATGGTGTTGGCCAAGGCCGCGCGTTACGCGGAAGCCGAAAGCGCCTACCAGCAGGCGCTCGAAATCCGCGAGAAGGTGTTCGGCGAAGCGCACGAGAAAACCGCGTCGACCTTGCACAACCTGGCACTGCTGGCGCGCGATCTGGAGCACTTCAAACAGGCCGAGCAATACATCCTGCGCGCCAACGCGATCAAGGAAAAATTCTACGGACCCGACCATCCGCGCGTGCTGCTCGGCCTGCAGCAATACGCGACGCTGCTGCGCGAGCAGGTGCGCTTGAGCGATGCCGAAGCGATCCTGCGCCATGTGCTCGAAGCCCGTCTGCGCATCAACGAACCGATGTCGCTGCCGGTGTCGGCCGCCTACAACGAACTGGGTTCGCTGCTGCACGATCTGGGCCGCTATGACGAGGCCGCGCGCCTTTATCGCGAAGCGCTGAAGATCGACGAAGTGCTGAAAGGCGCGCAAAGCCCGGGGCTGGCGGTTCCGCTGAACAACCTGGCTTCGGCGCAGGAAGACCGCGGCGATTTCGCCGCGGCCGAACCGCTGTTCCGCCGCTCGCTCGACATCCGCGCCGCGGCCTATGCGGCCGATCACCCGGCCGTCGCGCGCGCGCGCCACAACCTCGGCCGCCTGCTGGTGCACGACGATCGTCTCGACGAAGGCGAAGCGCTGCTGCGCGCGGCGTTCGACGTGCGCTTGAAAGCGTTCGGCGCGACGCATGGCGAAACCCTCGGCAGCCGCTTGATGCTCGGCGAAACGGCGTGGCTGCGCGGCGATCCGGCGCAGGCGCGCGAACAACTGGTCGCCGCGGAAGCGGCCGCCGCCGGCATCGAAACCGTGTTCCCGACGCAGCGCGCCGCGTTGTTGCGACTGCGTGCGCGGCTGGCCGAAGCCGACGGCAATCTCGCTGCCGCGATCGCCGACTGGCAGGCCGCCGAAGCCGCGCTCACGGCGGCGCTGCCCGACGCGCATCCGCTGCGTGCCGAATATGCACTCGAACGCTACGCACGCCAGCCGGCGGCGCAACGCGATCCGGCCGAACTGGCGCGCATCGCTGCCATCCTGCGCGGCGCACTGGCCGCACAGGCACCGGCGATCGCGTTGCTCGACCGCGTGCAGCGATCGGCAGACCGACGGGCTTCGGCCGAAACCGCCGCGCCCAAACGCGACACACCGCGCCCCGCAATGGGACAATAGCCGCGCCTGCCCCGTGTGACCAAAGGGCGCGGGCCCACCGCTCCCCGAACACGTCCCCAAAACCAGACGACTCCCCATGACGACGCCCAGCCGCCGCGAGCTAGCCAACGCCCTCCGTTTCCTTGCCGTCGACGCCGTCGAGGCTGCGAAAAGCGGTCATCCGGGTATGCCGATGGGCATGGCCGACATCGCGCAGGTGCTGTGGAGCGATTTCTACAGCCACAACCCGAACAACCCGAAGTGGTTCAACCGCGACCGCTTCATGCTCTCCAACGGCCACGGCTCGATGCTGCACTACGCGCTGCTGCATCTGACCGGCTACGACCTGCCGATGGACGAGCTGCGCCGCTTCCGCCAGCTGCATTCGAAGACCGCCGGTCATCCGGAAGCGAGCGAAACGCCGGGCGTCGAAACCACCACCGGGCCGCTCGGCCAGGGCCTCGCCAACGCCGTCGGTTTCGCGCTCGCCGAAAAAGTGCTCGCGCGCCGCTTCAACCGGCCGGATTTCAACGTCGTCGATCATCACACCTGGGTCTTCCTCGGCGACGGCTGCCTGATGGAAGGCATCTCGCACGAAGCCTGCTCGCTCGCCGGCACGCTCAAACTCGGCAAGCTGATCGCGCTGTGGGACGACAACGGCATCTCGATCGACGGCGCCGTCACCGGCTGGTTCACCGACGACACGCCGAAGCGTTTCGAAGCCTACGGCTGGCAGGTGATCCGCAACGTCGACGGCCACGATCCGGTCGAAATCGCGCAGGCGATCCGCACCGCGCAGGCCGAAACCGAAAAGCCCACGCTGATCTGCTGCCGCACCGTGATCGGCTACGGCTCGCCCGCCAAAGCCGGCAAGGAATCCTGTCACGGCGCACCGCTCGGCCAGGACGAAGTGGCCGCGGCGCGCGACAAACTCGGCTGGGGCCACATTCCGTTCGTGATCCCCGAGGAAATCTACGAGGGCTGGCGCGCGGTCGACGCCGGCGCCGCGCGCGAACAGAAGTGGAACGCGCTGTTCGACGCCTACGCCGCGCAATATCCCGAACTGGCCGACGAACTGGTGCGCCGTGCCAGCAGTGCGCTGCCGGCGAACTGGGACGAAGCCAGCTGGGCCTACGTGCGCAAGCTGCAGGCCGATGGCCTGACGATCGCCTCGCGCAAGGCCTCGCAGATGGCGCTCGACGCCTTCGGCCCGCTGCTGCCGGAACTGATCGGCGGCTCGGCCGACCTGGCGCATTCGAATCTGACCTTGTGGAAGGGCTCGAAAGACGTCAAGGCCGAAGACCCGAACGCCAACTACGTCTACTACGGCGTGCGCGAATTCGGCATGAGCGCGATCAGCAACGGCCTCGCCCTGCACGGTGGCTTCGTGCCGTACGACGCCACCTTCCTGGTGTTCTCCGACTACTCGCGCAACGCACTGCGCATGAGCGCACTGATCCCGGCCGCCGCTATCCACGTCTTCACCCACGACTCGATCGGCCTGGGCGAAGACGGCCCGACGCATCAGCCGGTGGAGCATCTGGCGAGCCTGCGGTACATTCCGAACAACCACGTCTGGCGCCCCTGCGACGCGGTGGAAAGCGCCGTCTCGTGGAAGGCCGCGATCGAACGCCGCAACGGCCCGACCTGCCTGGTCTTCAGCCGCCAGAACCTGCAGCACCAGGCGCGCGACGAACAACAGCTGCGCGACATCGCGCGTGGCGGCTACGTGCTGCTGGATTCACCGGATGCGAAGTTCGACCTGATCTTCATCGCCACCGGTTCCGAAGTGGAGCTGGCGATGAAATCGGCGCGCGCGCTGATCGCCGAAGGCCGCAAGGTGCGCGTGGTGTCGATGCCGTGCACCAATGTGTTCGATGCGCAACCGCTCGAATGGCGCGAAAGCGTGCTGCCGTCGTGGTGCCGCAAACGCATCGCGATCGAAGCCGGTGTCAGCGATTTCTGGCGCAAGTATGTGGGGCTCGATGGGGCCGTGATCGGGATCGATACGTTTGGGGCGTCGGCGCCGGCCGAGAAGCTCTATGAGCATTTCGGGTTCGGGGTGGAGAGGATTGTCGCGGCGGCGAAGGGGCTTTGATTTTTTGGGTTTCGTTGTTGGTGGGGCTGCGGGTTTCCCGATGACGAGGTCTTTATCGATCTAGCGGATTAGCGGCGTGCGGTTTTCGCTACTCCCAATCAGTCTTCGTCATTCCCGCGAAAGCGGGAAGCCGGTGACTTTGGAGCATCCGATTCTTCGCGAGGCTTCGCATTTCTCCCTCTCCTTCAAGGAGAGGGTTGGGGTGAGGATGTTGTTGATCTTTGCGATTCCGTCTCAGACCCCGTCATTCCCGCGCAGGCGGGAATCCAGTGACCTCATTCTCCGTCATTCCCGCGTAGGCGGGAATCCAGTGACTTTGAAGCGGTCCGCTTCCCTCGCGATTGAAGTTGCGATTTCGCGAGTTTCGTCCCCCTCAGCGGGGGCCGAGTCACTTTCTTTGCTT
>CBFHAI010000034.1:0-46168 GCA_965653565.1 uncultured Chiayiivirga sp.
TTACTTTCTCTTGGACAAGCAAGAGAAAGTGACTCGGCCCCCGCTGAGGGGGACGAAACTCGCGAAGGCGCAACAACTAAAGCCGAGGGAAGCGGAACGCCTCAAAGTCACTGGATTCCCGCCTACGCGAGAATGACGAGATTGTTGTGAGTCGCGAAGAGCAAAAAACGCTTCAAAGCCACTGGATTCCCCCCTACGCGGGAATGACGAGAGTGTTGTGCCTCGCCTGCGCGGCAATGACGGAACTGCGAAATGATTCGCGAAAACGAAGGCGTCAGAACGAAAGATCAGAGTCAAAACGCGCAGATGGCTATCCGGCCAATCACCAGAATCAAATCGCGCCGCCAGCCCCGCCATTCCAACTTTCATCCAAGTCTGAAATTCAATTCCTACCTCTCGACAATCGCCGTAACCCCCATCCCCCCCGCCGTACAAATCGAAATCAACCCCCGCCCCGATCCCTTCTCTTCCAACAATTTCGCCAGCGTAGCGACGATTCGTCCGCCGGTCGCGGCAAACGGATGTCCGTACGCCAGCGACGAGCCGACTACGTTGAACTTCGCCGGGTCGATGCTGCCGAGCGCGCCGTCAAGGCCCAGCCGGTCGCGGCAGAAGGTTTCGCTCTCCCATGCGCGCAACGTGCACAAGACCTGCGCGGCGAAGGCTTCGTGGATTTCGTAGAAATCGAAATCCTGCAAAGTGAGTCCGTTGCGCTTGAGCATCTGCGGCACGGCCCAGGCGGGTGCCATCAACAGGCCTTCGCCGTGCACGAAATCGACGGCGGCGACCTGCGCGTCGACCAGGTACGCCTGCACCTTCAAGCCGCGCGCGGCCGCCCATTCGTCGGAACCTAGCAGCACGGCCGACGCGCCATCGGTCAACGGTGTCGAGTTGCCGGCGGTCAGCGTGCCGCGGCCGGAAGTTTTGTCGAAGGCGGGTTTCAGCGTGGCGAGCTTTTCGACAGACGTATCCGGACGCAGGATGTTGTCGCGCTCGACTCCGCGGAACGGCACCACCAGATCCTTGAAGAAGCCGCGCTCATAAGCGGCGGCGGCCTTGCGGTGCGACTCGTAGGCGAGGCGGTCCTGGTCTTCGCGCGGGATGTTCCATTCCCTGGCCATCAACTCGGTGTGATCGCCCATGCTTTTGCCGGTGCGCGGTTCGGCCACGCCGGGAAATTCGGGCGTGAGTTCGCGCGGCGAGAAGCCTTTGAACGCCTTGAGCCGTGCGCCGAAGCTGCGCGCCATGTTGGCGTCGAGCAGGCGGCGGCGCATCGATTTGCTGACCACGATCGGCACATCGGACGTCGTGTCCGAACCACCGCCGATGCCGGCGTCGATCTGTCCGAGCGCGATCTTGTTGGCCACCGTGATGACGGTGTCGAGGCTGGTGCCGCAGGCGCGCTGCAGCGTGATGCCCGGCGTCAGCGGCGACAGGCCCGAGGACAGCGTGGCTTCGCGGCCGATGTTCCAGTCCGAGGAATGCTTGAGCACGGCACCCATCGCGACTTCGCCCAACTGCACGCCATGCAGGCCGAAACGTTCGACCAGTGCGCCCAGCGTGCGGATCGACATGCCCAGGTTGCCGACATCGGCATAGGCCGTGTTGTTGCGGCAAAACGGAATCCGTACGCCGCCAATGATGCCGACGGGACGGGCGGTGCGGGATCGGGTCATCGCGCGCTCTCGTGCGTGTTGCTGGGCCTGCGCGATGATAGCGCAGGCGAACCGAGGGGCGGCTCTAGCGGCCGCGTCGCGCGACGGACCGGATCAATCGTCGGTCGAATCGGAACTGGAACTGGAGTCGGAATCCGGAGTCGTCGGTGGCACGGCCTTGCCGCCGATGCGCACGCCACGACCGACGTTGACGTTGTCGCCCACCGTGACGCCACTCGACGCCGGCGGCACGGCCGGCACCAGCGCGGCAGCGGTGCTCGCCTGCGCATCGGCGGCGGCGGCAAGCGCTGCATCGAGCGCGGCCATGTGGGTACCGGCGATCTGCCGGTCGACTTGCGCGAGCGTTTCGGAAGTCACCAGCGGCGCGGCCGGCTGCGCCAGCAACTCCTGCGGCGGCGCCAGACTCGCAATGGTTTTCTCGGCGGCCTTGTAGCGCTTGGCGCTCGCCGGATGGGTGCTGAGCATGCCGAGCCGACGCTTGCCCTGAAGTTCGCCCAGATGGCGCTGCAATCGCAGCATGCCGTGCGGGTTGTAGCCGGCTTCGATCATCCAGCCGACGGTGAGTTTGTCGGCCTGCAATTCCTGGTTGCGGCTGAACTTCAGCGCCAGCAGCCCGGCGCCGACGCCGACCGCGGCCGAACTGGCCGCGCCTGCCAGCGCACCGCTGTTGCGGCCGACCTTCGCACCAATCACGGCGCCCAGGATGGCGCCCAGCACGCGCACGTTTTCCTGTTTGCGTTTGCCGGCGCGCAGGTGGTCGGCTTTGTGATGCGCCAGTTCGTGGCCGAGCACGGCGGCGACGGCGTCGCGATCGCTGTCGAGGCTTGCAAGCAGGCCTTCCTGCACCACGACCAGGCGTTCGCCGTCGGCGGTTTCGGTGGCGAAGGCGTTGATGTCGGGATCGGAGGAGTAGACCAGTCGCGCCTCGACGCCGGCGGCGCGCGCGAGGTCGTCGTAGATCGCCGCCAGTTCCTGCGCCTGCGCGCGCACCGGCGCATGCGTGGATTGCTGCGCGAGATCGTCGACCAGGTAGAGCTCGGGACTGGCCGCGGCGGGCTGCGTGGCGAAAAGAGCGAGGACGAACAGGCTGGCGGCGCGTTTCATGGGCGATCCCGGATTGGAGAAGTCACGCCGCTGCAAACGGCGCGTTGATTCGACCAACGAGGATCGGACCCCGAAACAGCCACGCCTCGCGACTACGGCGGCGTGAACCAGGCCGGCATGGCCGGCCACAGGGTGAAGCCCCAGGATTTCTCGCGCAGCAGGTCCTGCCAATAGTCGACGATCCGCTGCAGCAGCTCGGGATCTTCCGCGTCGAACGGGCCGCTGACGCGCAGTTCGCGCCGGCCGGTGTCCAGATCGAGCGCCAGCGTGAAGATCACGATCGGCACCTGGGCGCGGCGCGCGATCAGCAGCAGGCCTTCGGCGAACCAGGCCGGCCGATCGAACAGCCGCACCGGCACCGGCAGCGCGGTGTCGGTGGGCGGAACGTCGGGCGTGCCGATCACCCAGTGGCCGTCGGCCAGATCCGCCAGCGCGCGCCTGACGGTGCCCGGCGCGTAGATCAGCGGCCGGCCGCCGGCACGCGCGAGTTCCTTCAGGCGGATGTGGCCGTAGAGAAAACCGAAGCGCGCGCCGCCCATCGTGCGGGCGCTGAAGCGGCCGGCCAGCACGGCCGCGCGCGGCCCATTGGCGCGCAAAGCGCGCACCGACCAGAGCCCGGCGCACCAGTGGAAGAACACGCCAACGGCGGCGCGGTCGCGCAACGGGAACTGCGAAGCGCCATCGACATAGCGTCTCAGCCAACGCGTGCTGCGCGTGCGCGACAGCCAGTAGTCGGCGTGGTCGACCAGGCGGGTGAGGCGGAAGCGCCAGCACCAGTCGAGTTCATCGTCGATCGGCACATGCAGCCGCGCCTGCGCCAGCGCCGGCCGCCATTCCTCCTCGTACAGGCCCGGATAGCGCGCGATCTGCCGGAACAGCCGGAACGCCACGGGCCACGGCAGCGGGATCGCCAGCGCCGGCAGCAGCCAGTGCTCGATCACGCTGCGAAGTTCGATGCGAAGCGCGCGCCACATGGCGGAAGGCTCAAAGCGGGCCGGAAAGACGCCAAATGGTACTTTATGCGGCTCGTCAGACCGCTATCGACCATGTCCGCATCCCTGCATTGCTTCGGCGCGCTGGCGCTGGAGGTCGCCGCGCCGCCGTCGCGCACGCATCTGGACCGCGCCGAAACCGACGCGTTGGGCGATCACCTGGCGATCGATCTGCAGCGCCTGTTGCCCGAGGTCGAGCAGCTCGATCTAGTGCTGGCCGGCGCGCATTTCGACCCGGCCGAGCTGCTGCGCCCGGGTTGGCCGGTGCATGCCGCACTGGTGGAACTGGCCAGCCGCGTGCCGGGCACTGCGCGAGGCCGCGTCATCGCCTTCGGCGCGCACGACGGCCGCCTGCCGACGCCGCCGATGCAGCCCGATATCGCGCTCGCCGGCGGCCCGCTGCGGGTGTTGCCGTTCGCCTTGCAGGGTGACGCGGACGTGGTTGCGCGTGTGGGTCGCGCGATGGAGGAACGTCTGCTCGAAACCGGCATGGCGGGCGCCGCCACCGCGCTGCATGCGCAACATGCGTTCGGTGGCCGACTCGAACATGCGCGCTACCTGAGCCTGCACGATCTGTGCGCGATGATCGCGATGCAGTACGACCACGCCGGCCTGCCCGCACTGTGGCCGCTGATCGAAGCGGCGTTGCTGGCGCCCGAGTCGCAGGAATGGCTCGACGCGCCGCCCGAGCCGTTGCTGCTTTATCGCGACGGCGAAGTGCGGATGGCGAAGTTCGCCTTCGACGCGTGGTGCGAGTCGGGCTTCGCACCGGCCGGCATCGATCCGAGCCGACTGTCGCGCGCGTTCGACGCGTTCAATGCAAGGCTGCGGCAATACCAGGCCGTGCTCGGTGCGCACGGGATCACGGTGCGCGAGATCGTCGTGGATGTCGGCCGAAACCCGCGCGAATCGCTCGAGAATCCCGGTTAGTCTGGATGCGGCGCAGCAGACCGGAACGCTAAGCTTTCGCGATGACCTGCTTCACCCAATCCATCGCTTCCTCGTACATCAGATAGCCGGCGTCCTGCATGCCGAGCGACTGGTAGGTGCGCTGCGCCACGGCGTTTTCCTTCTCGACGTACAGGCGCAGCCCGCATACATCGGGGCGTGCCCGCGCTGCGTCGCGCACATACCGATACAGCGCCGCATACACGCCGCAACGGCGGTGCTCCGGCGCCACGTAGACGCTCTGGATCCACCACCAGTCGGCGCAACGCCAATCGCTCCATTCATATGTGAGCAGCAAGGTTCCTGCCGGTTCGCCGCCGCGTTCGGCGATCAGATAGCGGCCGCGCGCCGGCTGTTCGAGCACGGTCCGCACGCCGCGCAAGATCGTGTCCGGATCGAGCCGTTTGTGCTCGGTTTCCCACGCCATCGCGCAGGCCCAGTCGGCCAGACGTTGCGCTTCGTCGGCGTGCGCGGGGCGCAGCGTGATATCGATTTCGATCACAGCAAAACTCCGGTTTCATCGCGAGGACGAATTCTCGCATGCGGCCGACGCAGTAGAATTGCCCACGAGGAGCCATGCCCATGACCTTCAAGGATCACTTCTCCGGCCACGCCGGCACCTACGCGGCAGCGCGGCCGCACTATCCCGCGGCGCTGTTCGAATGGCTCGCGGGCCAATGCGCGCGCCGCGAACTGGCATGGGACGCCGGTTGCGGCAACGGCCAGGCCGCGGTCGCGCTGGCGGCACATTTCCGTCGCGTCGTCGCGACCGATCCGAGCGCGGCGCAGATCGCGCAGGCCATTGCCCACCCGAACATCGACTATCGCGTCGAACCCGCCGAGCAACCGCAACTCGACGATCACAGCGTCGACCTGCTCACCGTCGCACAGGCGTTGCACTGGTTCGACCTGGATCGCTTCTATGCCGCGGCGATGCGCGTGCTGCATCCGCAAGGCGTGATCGCGGTGTGGACGTACGGATTGTCGAACGTCGATGCCAACGTCGATCGCGAATTCATGCGGCTCTACGACGACATCCTCGGCCCCTACTGGCCCGCCGAACGCCGGCACGTGGAGAACGGCTACGCCGATCTGCCATTCCCGTTCCGCAAGATCGAAGCGCCGGGGTTCGCGATGGAATGCAACTGGACACTGCCGCAGTACCTCGCTTATCTGCGCAGCTGGTCGGCCTCGCAACGCTGTCTGCGCGAAAAAGGCGAAGACGCGGTCGCGCTCGCGATGCCCGCCTTCGAAGCCGCATGGGGCAACCCGCTCGATACGCGCCGCGTGCGCTGGCCGCTCGGCCTGCGCGTCGGCAGCGCATAAGAGGTGGGCCGTCCCTGGCCCCGATGCGCAGCCGAAGCCCGCATCGCAAAAACCTGCACCGTCAGCGATTCGTCAACTGGATCTCGATGCGGCGATTGATCGAATAGGCCGCTTCGTTGTCGCTCGGATCGAGCGGACGGAATTCGCCGAAGCCGTTCGCCGCCAGCCGCTTGGGCGGAATCCCTTGCACGACGAGATATTTGACGATCGCGATCGCGCGTGCGGCCGACAATTCCCAGTTCGACGGAAAGCGCGAGGTGGCGATCGGACGCTTGTCGGTGTGGCCGTCGATGCGCAGCACCCAATCGAGTTCCGACGGAATTTCGGCGCTGACTTCGCGCAGCGTCGCCGCCAGCTGGTCGAGCTGCACGCGCGCGGCCGAGGTGAGTTCGTCGGTGCCCGATTCGAACAGCAGTTCCGACGGCACCACGAAGCGATCGCCGACCACCTGGATGTCGGAGCGATTGCCAAGCACCGCACGCAATTTGCCGAAGAAATCGGAACGGTAGCGCTGCAATTCGTTGACCTTGTTGGCGAGCGCGAGATTGAGCTCCTTGCCGAGCTCGTCGATGCGCACGTCCTTGGCCTTGCTCTGCGCGCGCGCCAGTTCGAGCGAGGCGGAAATCTCATCGAGCTGCTGGCGCAGCGCCGCCATCTGGCGATTGAGCAGTTCGACCTGCGCCGCCGATTTGGCCGACAGATCGGTCTGCACCGCCAGTTTCTGTTTGTTGTCCTCCAGTTCGGCCAGGCGCGTGGCGATTTCCGATTCGAGCTGGCGCTTGAGCTCGGCCAGCGCATTGATATCGGCGGTGAGCCGCGCGACATCGGCGGTGCTGGCTTCCAGCTGCGCCTGTGCCTGCGCCAGCGACGCGCTGGTCGTGTCGAGATTCAAGCGCAACGCGTCACGCTCGCCGCTGGTCGACGCCAGCGAGGCGGAAAGTTCGTCGATGCGCGTGAGCGCCTGCACCTTGGCCGACTGTTCCATCGACAGGCTTTTCGCCAGCGCGGCCAGTTCGGCGTTGAGCTGCGCGAGTTGCTTGTCGCGGCCACTGATCGCATCGGACAGCACGAACTGGCCGATCGTGAAGATCATCAGCAGGAAAACCAGCACCATCAGCAGCGAGCTGAGGGCGTCGACGAAACCGGGCCAGAAATCGACCCCGCGCCGGCGGCGGGCGGCGAGCGTGCTCATCGTTCGATGGCGGTGCGCTTGCCGTCGAGCGCGGCGGCGATGGTGCGCGACATCAACCGCAATTCGGCGCGCAATTCGTCGTTCATACTGTTGCCGCCGCCGCCCTGCGCCAGTTGCTTGAGCGTATTGCGAAGCTCGGTCTGGGTTTCGACCAGATCGGTGGTGGCGCGCGAATCCTTGGTGAGCTGATCGGTGAGCTTGCCCAGCTGCCGATTCAGTTCGGTCAGCTGCTCGGTGCCGCCGCGGCGTTCGCGTTCGCTGTCGACGATCGCGCGCTGCATGCGTTCGAGGCCGTCGGCCGTCTGTTCGAGCAGCGCCTGCACGTAGGCCGGCACCGAGGCGTCGCCTTCGGCGCTCATGCCGCCCGACGACAGTTTCGTCATGCCCGACAGCCAGTCTTCGAGCTCGGTGTAGAAGCGATTCGCGGCGCGGCCGGCCTGCAGATCGAGGAAGCCCAGCACCAGCGAGCCGGCAAGGCCGAACAGCGAGGTCGAGAAACTGGTCGCCATGCCGGAAAGCGGCGCTTGCAGGCGCGTCTTGAGCTGGTCGAACATCGCGAGCGCATCGCCGCCGGCGGTGAGGCCGCCGATGATGTCGCTGACCGAGCTGATCGTGCGCAGCAAACCCCAGAACGTGCCGAGCAGCCCGAGGAAAATCATCAGGCCGATCAGGTAGCGCGACAGATCGCGATTCTCTTCCAGCCGCAGATAGACGCTGTCGAGCAGCGAGCGCATCGAGGCGGTCGACAGCGACTGCGGCTTGCGCTCGCTTTTGCCGAACATCTTGGCCATCGGCGCCAGCAGCACCGGCGGCTCGAGCACGCGGTCGGGATTGGAGCGGCGCAGGTTTTCGATCCACGCCACTTCGCGCTGCAGACGCAGCACCTGGCGCAGGTTGACGATCACGCCGACGGCGAATACCAGCAGGATCACGCCGTTGAAAATCGGTGTTGCGCCGAAAGCCTGTTTCAGCGGTACGAACAGCGCGGCGGCGGCGAGGCCGATCAGGACGAGGAATCCGAGCATCCAGATCAGGACGCGGTTGGGCTGGCTCATGAAAACTCCGTGTTGATCGGCGCGGTTGATCGGCGCGGCTCGCCGCAGAGCTTTGCGCAGTGCGGCTGAACCTTGGATGCGCGAGAGGGCGCTGGCGTTACGTCCGGCCTATCGACAGGCTCGCGCGCCGATGGTTCCGCTGGGCTCGCCGCACGAAACGTTAAGTGTTCGTCAGGTGCCGCGTGGCTTGGCGCGATGCGTGGGCTTGGCCGACCACGGATCGTCGGGCCACGGATGTTTCGGGTAGCGGCCTTTCATTTCCTTCTTCACTTCCGGATAGGTGCGCTCCCAGAAGCCTTTCAGATCCTGCGTCACCTGCAGCGGACGTCCCGCCGGCGAGAGCAGATGCAGCACCACCGGGATGCGGCCGTCGGCCACGCGCGGCGTGTCGGCCAGGCCGAACAATTCCTGCAGTTTCACCGCCAGCACCGGCGCTTCGCCTTCCTGGTAGTCGATGCGGCGCTCCATGCCCGAGGGCACGTGCAGCGTCGTCGGCGCGAGACGGTCGATGGCCTGCCGCTGCGTGTAGTCGAGCGGCGCGCGCAAGGCTTCGCCGAGTTCGTCGGCGCCCAGCTGCGTCAATCGGGTCTTGCCGTCGAGAAAAGGCCCGAGCCAGGCATCGAGCGTGCGCAACAGACTGGCGTCGGAACAATCGGGCAGGCCCAGCTCCGGCAGCCATTCGCGCAGATTCGCGACGCGCGCGCGCCACTGCCGCTGGCCTTCGCTCCACGGCAGCACGTCGAGGCCGAGTGCGCGCACGCCGTCGAGTAGCGCGGCGCGCGTGCGCGCGGCGTCGGGCTTGCCGGTGGGACGTGTATCGAGGATCAGGCGGTCGAATCGGCGTACCCGCTGTGCGGTGACGCCGCGCGTTTCCGGATCCCAGCGCACCACGTCCTCTTCGACGAAACGCTCCGCGAAGTCGCTCTCCAGCCGCGCCAGATCCACCGGCGCGCCGCGCTGGATCAGGCTGTCGCCATCGTCGAGGCGCAACTCGGTGATCACGATCCACGGCTCGCCGTACAGCACGGAATCGTCGAACAAGCGCGCGCCGCGGCCGTTCGCCAGTTGATAGCGGCGCGGCGCGTTCGGCAATTGACGGGCGATGCGATCGGGAAAGGCATGAATCAGCAGATCGCCGAGCGCGTGCGCGCTGGCGTTGTCCACCGTGGTGTCAATGCGCAGGCGGCGGCGCCATTGCTTCGCGGCCTGGTCGATCGTTGCGAGCGCATTGCGATCGGCCTCGGGCGGCGCGCGGCGCGCGCGGAAGGCCGCGAGCGCCTGCCAGCGCGACGCCAGATCGTCGCGACGGCGGCTTTCGCCGCGCAGCGGATCGCGCGCTTCGATCAGCGCCACCAGATCGCAGGCCAGCGATTTGTCGGCGTCGGTGCGCGCCGCGGCGAGCATCGCCGCCAGCCGCGGATGCGTTCCCAGCTCGAGCAGGCGGCGGCCAAAAGCGGTGAGCTTCGACTGCGCATCGAGTGCGCCCAGTTGCCGCAGCAGTTCGTCGGCCTGCGCCAGCGCGCCGGGCGGCGGCGGATCGGGAAAGCGCAGCGCGCTGTCGCCCCAGGTTTTCAGTTCCAGCACCAGGCCGGTGAGATCGACCTGCACGATTTCCGCACGCCGCGACGGCTCCAGCCGCTGGCTCTGCGGCCACAGTCGATAACACACGCCCGGCGCCACGCGACCCGCGCGGCCGGCGCGCTGATCGGCCGAGGCCTGGCTGATGGTGACGGTTTCCAGCCGCGAAAAGCCCGAATTCGGATCGAAACGCGGCTCGCGCGCGAGGCCGGTGTCGACCACCGCGCGCACATCGGGCAGCGTGACGCTCGACTCGGCGACGTTGGTGGCCAGCACGATCCGGCGGCGGCCTTGCGGGTCGGGCGCGAGCGCGGCGTTCTGCTGTTCGAGCGCGAGTTCGCCGTGCAAGGGCACGACGGCGATGCCGCGATCGGTGCTTTCCAGCAGCGACGAAACCAGCCGTTCGGTCTGCGAAATCTCTCGCTGGCCGGGCAGGAACACGAGTACGTCGCCGTCGGTTTCGCTAAGCGCGGTTTGAATCGCGCGCTTGAGCTGAGCTTCGGCAGGCTCGGTTCCTTGCCGCGGCGGATACGCGACGCGCACCGGAAAACTGCGGCCCTCCGAGGTCAGCCGCGGCGCATCGAGGAACTGCGCGAGACGCTCGCCATCGAGCGTCGCCGACATCAGCACCAGGCGCAGATCCGGCCGCAACTGCGCCTGCACATCGAGCGCCAGCGCCAGGCCCAGGTCGCCATGCAGATGGCGCTCGTGGAATTCGTCGAACAGGATGGCGCCGATGCCGTCGAGCAGCGGATCGTCCTGGATCAACCGCGTGAGGATGCCTTCGGTGACCACTTCGATCCGCGTCGCGGCCGACACACGCGATTCGAAGCGGATGCGATAGCCAACCGTCTGGCCAACCTCTTCGCCTCGCTGCCGCGCCATGAAATTCGCCGCCGCGCGGGCCGCGATGCGGCGCGGCTCGAGCATCAGGATGCGACGGCCTTCGAGCCAACGCGCATCGAGCAGCGCCGGCGGCACCTGGGTGGTCTTGCCGGCACCGGGCGGCGCTTCGAGCACGAGGCGCGGATGCGCGTCGAGTTGCTTTCGCAGCTCGGGCAACAGCGGCGTGATGGGAAAGTCGGGAGCGCTCACGGCGCGCAGGGTAGCGGATGCAGCGCGCGCGAGGTGGCCGAAACAAAAACGGGAGGCCGAAGCCTCCCGTTTTCTTCAGCCGGGCGCAGCGATCACTGCGCGCGCTTGGCTTCCAGTCGCGCTTCGAGGGCGCTGATGATGTGGCCGAGCGCGGCGCGATCGAACTTCGACGTCACGCCTTCGCCGGACTGCAGCGACTTGCCGGCCGCGGCCAGCTTGTCGGAGATGCCGGTGGCCACGAGCGGCGCCTTCTTCGACGGGCCGGTGCCTTCCTGCACGAAGGTGCGGCTGGCGGTGCGGAAGGCGCGCATCGGGAACGAATCGTAGTTCGACGGGTTGGCGCCCTTCGGATAGACGGTGATTTCGCCCTGGCCCGAATTGGTGCCGGTCTCGATCAGATACAACGCGTAGTTCGCGGCCGAGTCGTCGACCACCACCACCTGCAGCTTGTCGACCGAATCGTAGTAGCCCGACGCGCTGTGGAAGGCCAGCGCATTGGTGCTGCAGCCGCCGACCTGGCTGTTGTCCGGGCGGCAGCCATCGTAGTAGTAGCGATTGGTCGGGTTGTCGAACGAGAACTCGTCGAACACCCACACATCACCGTAGTAATCGAAGCTCGATGCGCTGCTGCTGGAGAAATCCATCACCGCCTGCCACTCGCCGAGCATCTTGGTGGTCTGCAGCGAAACATTGTTGCCGTCTTCCGGGCGACGCAGATAGAACGGATAACGCTCGATCGGGATGGTGCGGCCGTTGGCCCAGGTCAGGCTGGCCTTGGTCGGATCGTTGGCATCGAACACGATGCGGATGCTGCCGCCGGCGCCGGCCTGCACGGTCGGGAAACCGGGGTAGGCGCAACCCGGGCACTGCGAACCGACGGTCAGATCGAGCGAGCCGTCGAAGCGCGCGTTGCCGGTGAGGAAAGCACCGGCGGTGTACCAGGTGGCGCGGCCCTGCGCATCGCCGACGAAAGCGGCGACGACCATGAAGTTGTCCTGCACCTCGATCACCACGCCGGTGCCCGATTCGCTCGGGTTCCACCAGATGCCGCTCTCGGGGGTGTAGGCCTGCGCCGCGGACGCGGCGAACAAAGTGACGAGGCACAGCGAAAGCAGGCCTTTGATACGGCGCATGAGAGTCTCTCCGGGAAGGTGCGCAAAGGCTGGGGCCCGCGCGCTTAATCGCACTTGAATTTTTTGCGCTGTGAAAGACGCAGCAGCGCGCGTCGTCGTCGCAGCCGACGAGTCTGAACAACGTGAACGGATTTCGGCGGCGACGCGGCTCACGCAAAGCGCGCGTCGCGCATCGTGACCTTTGTGAAGACTATTTCTTGTTGGCCTTCTTCAACCACTGCAACAGCGGCATCCAGTCTTCCTGGTGATTGCGCACGTTTTCCGAGTGATAGTCGAACAGGCTCTTGCCCAGGCCCGTCAGCAACACGTAGGCCTGGGTGTCGCGCAACTGCGCCACCACCGGATACGGCCAGGCCTTGAGCTGGTCGAGCACCTGCTGCGAGGCGTTGGTCCACGGCTTGAGGCGATTGGCCACCAGGCCCACCGGCAACTTGCCCTTGCGCACGCGCTCGTGCGTGGCGAGGCTGTTGAGGAACGGCACCGACGCTTCCAGATCGATCACCGACGGCAGGACCGGCACCACCACCGCGTCGGCCATGTCGAGGAAGACACTCAACTGATCGGCCATCGCGCCGGCGGCGCCGTCGATCACCACGCGCTCGGTGTCGTCGGGCAGATGCTTTTCCCAGCCGCGCCGCGTGCCGTCGATCGGCAGCACCGCCGCCGTCATCGCCGCGCGCTTCTCGGCCCAGCGCTGGCTCGACTTCTGCGGATCGGCATCGATCAGCGCCGTCTGCTTGCCGGCCACCGCGAAGTAGGCCGCCAGGTTGGTGGCGATGGTGGACTTCCCGGCTCCGCCCTTCGAACTGGCGACGAGGATGCTGAGCATGCGCGTGTCCCCCAAACCGATGGCTGCGGCACTGTACAACGCCGGCGTGAAGGATCGGAAGCGCAGGACGCGGCATCGCATCACCGCCAAAGCGTGGAAATAGGGAGGGTTGGATGCGGTTTCCAAGCCGCCGGCTTGCGCACCGCATCATGGCCTTCGACAGGCCGAAACCCCGCTGCGATCATGGTTTCGCACGAAACAATCAGGACTAGGTTGCTGCATCGCATCATCTGTGCTTAATTCGGATCGCGGGCGGCGCATCGGGGTTGCCGACGCACGCGCTGCATCACGGAGACGCACGAATGGCGAACGATGCGCGGCCGGGTCTCTACGATCCGGCCCAGGAGCGCGACAGCTGCGGTTTCGGGCTGATCGCCAATCTCGACAACCAGCCCAGCCGCTGGGTGGTCGACACCGCGCTCGCCTCGCTCGCCCGCATGTCGCATCGCGGCGCGATCGGCGCCGATGGAAAAACCGGCGATGGTTGCGGCGTCCTGCTGCATCGTCCTGAAGCTTTTTTGCGCCACGTCGCGATCGAAGCCGGCCTGCGCGTCGGCCACAGCTTCACCGCCGGCAACGTGTTTCTGCCGCGCGACGAAGAAGAAGCCGAGCGCGCGCGCACGGTACTGGCCGAAGAACTCGAAGGCGCCGAACTGCGCGTCGCCGGCTGGCGCGTGGTGCCGATCGACGAATCGGCCTGCGGCGAAATCGGCCTGGCATCGCTGCCGCGCATCGAACAGGTGTTCGTGTGTCCGGCCGCGAGCATGGATCAGAACAGTTTCCAGCGCGCGCTGTTCCTGGCGCGGCGACGCGCCGAAATCCGGCTCACTGATATCGCCGATTTCTACGTCGTCACGCTGTCGGCGTGGACGCTCGGCTACAAGGCGCTGGTACTGGCGCCGGCCCTCGCGCAGTTCTTTCCCGACCTGCGCCATCCGAAACTCGCTGCCAGCGTCGCGCTGTTCCATCAGCGTTTTTCGACCAACACCGCGCCGCGCTGGCCGCTGGCGCAACCGTTCCGCCTGCTCGCGCACAACGGCGAGATCAACACCATCGAAGGCAATCGCCGCTGGGCCGTCGCGCGCGTGGCGAAGTGGCGCAGCCCGGCGATCGACCTGCGCGAACTGACGCCGCCGGTGTCGCTGCACGGCTCCGATTCGCAATCGCTCGACAATATGCTCGAACTGCTGCTCGCCGGCGGCATGGACGTGCTGGCGGCGATGCGCATCCTGATTCCGCCCGCCACCGGCGCGCTCGAACACAAGGACGCCGATCTCGCCGCGTTCTATCAGTATTTCGGCTTGAACAGCGATCCGTGGGACGGCCCGGCCGGCATCGTGCTGTGCGACGGCCGTTACGCCGGTTGTTCGCTCGATCGCAACGGCCTGCGCCCCGCCCGCTGGATGCTGACCAAGGATCGCCACCTCACCGTCGCCTCCGAAACCGGCGTGTGGGATTGCCCGGTCGAGAATGTCGTCGCCAAGGGCAAGCTCGGTCCCGGCGAAATGATCGCGGTCGATCTGTACAGCGGCGAATTCCTCGATTCGGCCGCGATCGATCGCATCAACGCGGCGCGCGCGCCGTTCAAGCGCTGGCTCAAGCGCGGCCTGAAATATCTCGAACAGGATCTGATCGACCCCTCGCTCGCCGCCGAGCCGATGGACCCGACCACGCTGCGGCGCTATCAAAAACTGTTCAATCTGTCGCGCGAAGAACGCGAGTCGATCCTGCGCGTGCTGGCCGAAACCGAGCAGGAAGCCACCGGTTCGATGGGCGACGACACGCCGATGGCCGTGCTGTCGCAGCAGCATCGCTCGCTGTACGACTACTTCCGCCAGGCCTTCGCGCAAGTCACCAATCCGCCGATCGATCCGCTGCGCGAAGACTGCGTGATGAGTCTGGTCACGCCGATCGGGCGCGAAGGCAATCCGTTCGAGCTGTCGCCGGAAAGCGCGTACCAGATCATCGTCAACTCGCCGATTCTTTCGCAGCGCAAATTGCGCCAGATCCTGGCGATGGACGAGTTCCGCGAGGCCAAGGCCACGATCAAGCTTTTCTTCGATCCGACCAAGGAAAGCATGCGCGATGCCGTCGTCCGTCTGGCCGACGAAGCCGAAGCGGCCGTGCGCAACGGCGCGGTGATCCTGCTGCTGAGCGATTTCGATCCGCCGCGCGATTGCTACTTCGTGCATCCGCTGCTGGCGACCGGTGCGATCCACGGGCGCCTGGTCAAAACCGGCATCCGCTGCGATTGCAACCTGATCGTCGAAACCGCGACCGCGCGCGATCCGCATCATTTCGCCTGCCTGATCGGCTACGGCGCCACCGCGGTGTATCCGTATCTGGCTTATCAGACTCTGTTCGATCTCGGCCGCGCCGACATCCTGAAAGCCAAGCGCGGCAATGAACCGGCACAGCTCGGCCGCAGCTACCGGCGCGGCATCCGCAAGGGCCTGCTCAAGATCATGTCGAAGATGGGTATTTCGACGATCGGCAGCTATCGCGGTGCGCAGTTGTTCGAAATCATCGGGCTCGATCGAGACATCGTCGCGCTGTGTTTCGAAGGCACGCCGTGCCGCGTCGCCGGCGCCGGCTGGGCCGCGCTCCAAGCCGAAGCGCAGGCGCAGTCCGGCGAGAGCCGCGACGAGGCCGCACCCTTGTTGCCCGGCGGCTTGCTCAAATACATCCACGGCGGCGAATACCACGCCTACAATCCGGACGTGATCGGCAGCCTGCAGCGCGCGGTGCGCAGCGGCGACTACGCCGACTACAGAATATTCGCCGATCACGTCAACGCGCGGCCGGTCGCGACGCTGCGCGACTTGCTCGCGCTCGACACCTCGCGCACGCCGGTGCCGCTCGACGAAGTGGAATCGGCCGAGTCGCTGCTGCCGCGTTTCGACTCGGCCGGCATGTCGCTCGGTGCCTTGTCGCCGGAAGCGCACGAAGCGCTGGCGATCGCGATGAACCGGCTCGGCGGGCGCAGCAACTCCGGCGAAGGCGGCGAAGATCCGATGCGCTACGGCACCGAGAAGATGTCGAAGATCAAGCAAGTGGCGTCGGGCCGTTTCGGCGTGACGCCGGAATACCTGATCAATGCCGAAGTGCTGCAGATCAAGATCGCGCAGGGCGCGAAACCCGGCGAGGGCGGGCAATTGCCCGGCCACAAGGTCAACGATCTGATCGCGCGCCTGCGTTTCGCGAAACCCGGCATCGGCCTGATTTCGCCGCCGCCGCATCACGATATCTATTCGATCGAAGACCTGGCCGAGCTGATCTTCGATCTCAAGCAGATCAATCCGACCGCGCTAGTGTCGGTGAAACTGGTGAGCCACGCCGGGGTCGGCACGATTGCGGCCGGCGTGGTGAAAGCGCACGCGGACCTGATCACGATCTCCGGCTACGACGGCGGCACCGGCGCGTCGCCGGTGTCGTCGATCAAATATGCCGGTACGCCATGGGAACTCGGCATCGCCGAGGCGCAGCAGGCGCTGCGCGCGAACGGCGCGCGCCACAAGGTGCGGCTGCAGGCCGACGGCGGCCTGAAAACCGGGCTCGATGTGATCAAGGCCGCGATCCTCGGCGCCGAGAGTTTCGGCTTCGGCACCGCGCCGATGGTGGCGCTCGGCTGCAAGTATCTGCGCATTTGCCATCTCAACAATTGCGCCACCGGCGTCGCGACGCAGGATGCGCGTTTGCGCGAGAAATTCTTCACCGGCCTGCCGGAAATGGTTATGAACTATTTCCGCTTCGTGGTGCAGGAAACGCGCGAATGGATGGCGGCGCTCGGTGTGCGGCGATTGCAGGATCTGATCGGCCGCACCGAGTATCTGACCATCCTCGAAGGCTCGACCGCCAAGCAGCGCGGACTCGATCTTGCGCCGCTGCTCGCGAGCGGTCCGGCGCACGATGACGTGGCGCGCTTTTGCACCGAGTCGCGCAACGTGCCGCACGACGAAGGCGCGCTCGCGGCACGCATGCTGCACAACCTGCGCGATGCCATCGCACAGCGCCGCGGCGGCGAGTATCGCTTCGAAGTGCGCAATTTCGATCGTGCGATCGGTGCGGCGCTGTCCGGCGAGATCGCGCGCCATCATGGCGATCACGGCATGAGCGACGCGCCGATCACGCTGCGGCTTTCCGGCGTCGCCGGCCAGAGTTTCGGCGCCTGGAATGCCGGCGGCCTGCATCTTTATCTCGAAGGCGACGCCAACGACTACGTCGGCAAGGGCATGGCCGGTGGCCGCATCGTGGTGCGCCCGCCGCAGGGCGCAACCTACGCCAGCAACGAGACGCCGATCATGGGCAACACCTGCCTGTACGGCGCCACCGGCGGCGAGTTGTATGCGGCCGGCCGCGCCGGCGAGCGCTTCGCGGTGCGCAACTCCGGTGCGATCGCGGTGATCGAAGGCGCCGGCGATCACTGCTGCGAATACATGACCGGCGGCGTCGTCACCGTGCTCGGTCGCACCGGCATGAACTTCGGTGCCGGCTTCACCGGCGGTTTCGCCTACGTGCTCGATCTGGAGCGCGATTTCGTCGATCGCTACAACCACGAATTGATCGACATCCACCGTATTTCGACCGAAGGCATGGAAGGTCAATTGCAGCATCTTCGCTACCAGGTGCAGCGCCACGTCGAGGAAACCGGCAGCGGGTGGGGCCGGCAGATTCTCGAGGAATTTCGCGATTTCGCCGGCAAATTCTGGGTGGTCAAGCCGCGCGCGGCGTCGCTCGACACCCTGATCGATGCGTTGCGGAGGGCGGCGTGATGTTTCCTGCGTGCCGCATTTCTTCGTCATTCCCGCGCAGGCGGGAATCCAGCGACATTGAAGCGCATCGCAAGATCGAGAGTCCCTGGATTCCCGCCTGCGCGGAAATGACGGGAACAGAGGCCGCGCACGCATGAGCGACCCCGTCTTCCAGTTCCTCGACCTGCCGCGCCGCATGCCGGCCGAATTGCCGACCGCCATTCGCGTGCTCGGCTGGAACGAAATCTACGGCGGCTTCGACGATCGCGGCGCGGTGGAGCAATCGGGCCGCTGTCTGGATTGCGGCAATCCGTATTGCGAGTGGAAGTGCCCGGTGCACAACTACATTCCGAACTGGCTCAACCTGGTGAAAGCCGGGCGGCTGTTCGAGGCCGCCGCACTCGCGCACGAAACCAATCCCTTGCCGGAAATCTGCGGCCGCATCTGCCCGCAGGATCGGCTGTGCGAAGGCGCCTGCACGCTGGAGCCGGATTTCGGCGCGGTGACGATCGGTGCGATCGAGAAATACATCGTCGACGAGGCCTTCAAACAAGGCTGGCGCCCGGATCTTTCGCAGGTGCGCGCGACCGGCAAGCGCGTCGCGGTGATCGGCGCAGGGCCTGCCGGTCTGTCGTGCGCCGATCGCCTCGCGCGGCGCGGCATCGAAGCGCATGTGTTCGATCGCTACGAAGAAATCGGCGGCCTGCTCACCTTCGGCATTCCGCCGTTCAAGCTGGAAAAGCAGGTGATCGCGACACGCCGCGGCGTGCTCGAAGCGATGGGCGTGCGCTTCAATCTCGGCGTCGAGGTCGACGCCGCGCTGGCGCGCGATTTCGCGCGCGACTTCGATGCGATCTTCCTCGGTACCGGCGCTTACACCGCGATGCACGGCGACCTGCCGGGCCGCGATGTTGCCGGCGTGCAGGAAGCGTTGCCGTTCCTGATCGCCAACGCGCGGCGCGTGCTGCGCGGACTCGACGATCCACGCCTCGATGTCACCGGCAAGCGCGTCGTGGTGCTCGGCGGCGGCGACACCGCGATGGATTGCGTGCGCACCTCGATTCGTCTGGGTGCCAGCCGCGTGGTGTGCGCCTATCGGCGCGACGAGGCCAACATGCCCGGTTCGCGGCGCGAAGTGAAGAATGCGCGCGACGAAGGCGTCGAGTTTCTTTTCAATCGCCAGCCGCTGTCGATCGAATCGTCGGGCCGCAACGGCACGACGCGCGCCAGCGGTGTGCGCATGATCGAAACCACGCTCGGACCGGCCGATGCCGGCGGACGCCGCGCACCGATCGAAGTCGCCGGCAGCGAAACCGTCGTCGCCGCCGATGTGGTGATCCTGGCCTTCGGTTTCCGCGCGAGTCCGGCGGCGTGGATGGCCGAGCATGGCATCGCGCTCGGCAACGACGGCCGCATCGCCGCGCAGGGCAACGGCTTGCCGTACCAGACCGGCAACCCGAAGATTTTCGCCGGCGGCGACAATGTGCGCGGCGCCGACCTGGTGGTGACGGCCGTGCACGACGGCCGCGAAGCGGGCGAAGCGATCGCGAAAATGCTGTCGGCTCAGTGACGCCGGGTCGACGGCGTCACTGAGCCGGCGGCGCGGCGGCGCCGCGCACGCGGGCGCGGGTTTCGTACATCGCCCGATCGGCGCGTGCCAGCGTTTGCGCTAGCGTTTCGTCGCCTTCGCGCACCGCCCAGCCGAGCGAGAACGGACACGGTGCGCGCACCGCATCCTGTTGCAGGCGTTCGAGCAGCGCCGCCAGCGCGCTGTCGCCGGAGTTGGCGAGCAGGATCAGGAATTCGTCGCCGCCGGCACGGATCACCGCATCCTGCGTGCGCACGCGCTGCTGCAGGAAATGCGCGAATTCGATCAGCACGCGATCGCCGTGATCGTGTCCGTGCAGATCGTTGATGCGTTTGAAATGGTCGAGATCGACATTGATCGCGGCCCAGCTGGTTTCGCCGTGCCGCTGTTCGAATTCCTCGAGGTGGCGGCGGTTGAACGCCCCGGTAAGCGGATCGCGCTCGCTGCGTTCGCGCAGGGTTTCCGCCTGCTGGATGTGTTCGGTGACATCGACCGCGTGGCCCACGACATACGCGGTGTTCTCGTCGCTGGCCGACAAGCGGTTGCCGTAGCGCCAATGCCGCTCGCTGCCGTCCGGCAGCCGGATGCGCAGCAGGCCTTCGTCGCGACCGCTTTTCAACACGCGTTGCAGATACTGATCGAAACCTTCGGTTTCCGATTCGGAAATGAAGTCGCGCACGCTGCGTCCGACGAGCGCCTGCGTCGGCACGCTCAGCGCCTGCGCCGTGGCCGGATTCACCATCAGCAGGCGGCCATCGCGATCGTGCAGGAAAACGTAACCGGTGCTCAGGCGCAACAGATCGGTGGCACGCGATTCGCTTTCGCGCAGCGCCATCAGGGCGCGGCGCAGATTGCGATTCGAGCGCCGCTGCAGAATGAAGAACGCCGCCAGCACCAGCAGCGTGCCGACCGCCATCACGTTGATGAAGCGCGTCAAGCGGTGGTTGGCGGCGAGCGTGCGTTCGCGTTCCTGCGCCAGCGTGGCTTCGCTTTCCAGCCGCAGCACGTTCAATTCCTGTTGCGCATATTTCAATCGCGCATCGAAATCATCGGCGGCCTGCGAGCGCTCGGCCTGCATGATCTCGCCGTTGAGCGCCAGATAGCGGCGCATCAGCGGCTGCAATTCTTCCGCCGGGCGGTTCATCTGCATCATCACTTCGAGCAGATCGCGCGCCACCCGCAGTTCGTCGCGCGACAGGCGCAGGGCGCGGAAATTCTGGTGCGCGGTGGCCAGTTCCTGCCGCGCCAGTTCCCAATCGCCGGCCGCGCGCGCGGCCAATCCGAGCACCTCGTGACCCAGACCGGCGAGCTGGCTGTTCTGCAGTTTGCGGCCCAGTTCCAGCACGCGCTGGCCGTTGGCGCGCTGGGTTTCGATGTCGCCGCCAGCGCGCGCGAGGCGGGCGGTTTCCAGATACAGCTCGGCGCTCAGTTTCGGATCGGAGAAGCGTTCGCTGGTGGCGATGGCGCGTTCGAGCACGCTGCGCGCTTCATCGTCCTGCCCCAGATGCGCGAGCGCGCGCGCGTGATTGCGCAGCAGGCGCACCTGCATCGGCAGCGCTTCGTCCGGCCCCAGCCGGCCGAGCCCGCGCAAGGCGTATTCGGCGGCCAGCGCATGTTTGCCGAGCGCGTAACTGAGCGACGAGTACGCCAGATCGATATCGGCCGACAACTCCGCCATCGGCGCCCGCTGCAGTTCCACTTCGGCCTGACCGAGCAGGCGTTCGCCCTGGGTGTAGTCCTGCAACGCCATGAAGCCGCGCGCCTCGGCAATCAGGCCGCGCACCGCGAGCGCCGGCATGTCGGCGGCGCGCGCCGCCGATGTCGCGAACTCGCCGGCTTCGCGCTGGCACGACCAATCGGCGATCACGCGGCAGGCGTTGGCCCGCGCCAGTTCGAGCAGCGCCAATTCCCGGTTGTCGTTGGCCTTGCGCGCTTTTTCTATCAGCGGCGGCATCTCGCGCAAGACGCGCTCAGGCTCGGACAGCGCCTCGTCTTCGAGCCGGTGCCGCGGCAACTCCGCCGCCATCGCTCCGGCGGCCAGCGCCAATAGCATCGCGGCCAGCATCACGCAGGCCGAGCGGCGCACGGGCGAAACGAGGAACCGGATCATGCAGTAGGGGCCAGCGACCTCGAATGGGTCGCCGGCTACGATACAGCGGCGCGAGCCGGCGGCGGAAGCCGGCGCGCCGGGAATCGAGAATCGAGAATCGGGAATCGGGAATCGGGAGCCGGGAAGAAAGCCTCCCGCCGCTGTTCTCCCGATTCCCGTCTCCCGATTCCCGCGGCAAGCTACCTCGCCGCGTTGGCGTTCATCGTCGCGTTGCGGGTGGCGTCGTTGTATTGCGCCGGGTCGCGCATGCCCGAGGTGTGGCATTGGCCGGCGGTGTGGCCGCGGTTCACGCCGCCCGGCAGTTGGCCGTAGGCTTTTTCGGTGGTGCCGTCTTCCGGGTCGCTGAGCACCAGGTCGGTGGCGAAGTTGCAGTAGTCGTTGGTGTACCAGTTCGTGGTGCGGAACGAGGTGGTGTAGAAGTTCGCCTTCGCGCGCGATGCCGTCGAAATACCGGCCAGCCACGACGACGAACCGCTGTAGGTGAGGCTGCTATTGGTGCCGCAGCCGACGCCGAACCACGATCCCAGGCTCGCCAGGATGCCCGACAGGTTGGTGCCCTGGTACGGCGTGCCGACCGACTGGATCAAGCGGCTGCCGGTAGCGTAATCCAGCCCGCTCCAGTAGTAGTTGTACAGATGCAGCGAGGCCGCACCGCCCTGGCTGTGCGCCACCACGCCGAACGAATTCCAGGTCGCACCGAAGGTCTGGATGCGGCGCGCGAACTCATCGTGGCTGCGGTTCTGGTTGACGTCCAGGAAGGTCGAGGCGTTGCTGAAATGCGACGCCGGCCAGACGCCGCCCGAGCAATAACCGTGCACCAACAGCAAACGGGTTCCGACGCCTTTCATGCGCGTCGCCGGCCGCGGGCCCATCTTCATGCTTTCGTCGATCGCGATCTGCGACGGCTTGAGCTTGGTGCGCAGCGCCGGCAACGCCAGCGGCATGCGCTTGGCGGCGGCCAGCGTGACGAAATGATCCGGCTCCTCGATGCGCACATTGCGCAGCTCGAACGGCGCCTTTGCCGCCGCGCGCGCCACCCAGCGCTCATCGAAACCGAGCGACAGCTTGCCTGATGCCGGCGTCGTCATGCCGCCGACCCAGGCCACCGGCACGGCATTGCCGCGCTTGTCGGTGCCCCACACTTCGGCGTAGGCGCGGTAGTGCTGCGCGCGTTTGTCGGACTGCACCGGAATGGCGATCGACACGCGCGAGCCCGAAGCCGCGCTCGCCGCCGCTTTCGCGTCGACGATCTGCAGCGAGGCATCGACCACCGGCACCACGTGCTCCGCACTGCGCAGCACCGGCCGGCCGTTGCGATCGACGCCGCGCACCATCACCTGCGCCAGGTACTGGCCGGTGCTGCCGGCGGGGAAATCGCCGCCGACCACGCCGTCGCCGGCGAGGCCGTCGTCATGCCGGCCGTCGTCGTACATCGGATAGGTTTCGATGCCGCCGTCGGGCGCGGTGACGCGCAAGGTGGCGTTCTCGATGCGGCCGGCGGGCTGGCCCAGCAGGGTGCCGCGCTTGGCATCGGTGGCGGTGAGCAGCGCGGCCAGGCCGATGCGTTCACCGAGCAGCTGGCGCTTGTGGGTCTGGTACGAGGACAGCTCGGTCGAAGCATCGCCTTCGATCAGCAGGAAGCCGTCGTTGGCATCGGTACCGCGCGCTTCAATCTTCAGCGTCCACTTGCCGGCGGCGACGTTGTCGATTTCGAAATAGTCGGCGTCGTGAGTGTCGTTATCGATGCCGAACTCGGTGCGCTTGGCCTGCACGGCCAGCTCGCGCGCCGATTTCTGCGTGCCATCGGGCGACACCAGGTCGATCTGCCAATCGCTGTTGCCGGAGAAAACCAGGAAACGCGCCTTGCCGTTTTCCACCGGCAGGTCGCCCGTCCAGCGGCGATGGCCGGCCTTGTCGGCACTCAGGCGGATCGGGATCAGGGCGCTTTTCGACTGGATCGCGGCCGCCGCCGGATCGAGCGGCGCCATGAGGGCGAATTCTTCGGGCGCGCCGGCGAGTTGCTTGGGCACGATGTCGCCCGCCTGCGCCACGGCGCAAACGGCCAATCCGGCCAGAACGGACAAGGTAAGGCATTGAAGCTGCATGATTTTCCCTCCCCAGGGATCAAGTCACATCTTCAAAAATCAGGATCTTCCAAGTTGTGTGTCCGGCTAGACCGCCGGACGTCCCCCCGAAGCCGCTTTGCGCGACTCCCGGCCCCGGATCGTCCCAATCCGGTCCCCTACCGTACGGGGGGGCACGGAACTCTAATTGCGTGACGGAGATCGCGCAATCGATGGTTTCGCGTGCAACGAAGCGAGCGGTTTGCGGACTGCGAGAGTCCGGCTCGCGGACGCTCGCTGATCACTCAGGCCAGGCTGGGGCTAGGCCCAGGCCTGCACGAGGCGACTGAGTCGCTCGAAGCGCTGCGCACTCTGCGCGGCGGAACCCGCCGGCAACTGGGCGAACTGCAGCAGGCGTTCGAGCGGATCGGAGGCCGCGACCTTGGCGCCCTGCAATTTCACCGCCAGACGCTGCATCTGCTGCTGCCGGCGCAGGGCCTGCGCCTGCGGCGGGCTTTCCAGGCCGGCATCGAGTTCGGCCTCGACCAGCCAGGTTTCGATGGCGACATCGGCCGCATCGGACGCCGGCGTGCCGGCCGCATCCTGCCAGCGCGCCGCCAGACGGCGGCGATCGGCTTCGTCGAGCGGCAGTTCCGACCAACGCGCCTGCGCTTCGTCGCTGCCGACGTCGCCCTGCGCCACGCCGGCGAACAACTGCGCCGCGTCGGCAATCGCCCGCAGACGCGCGCCGCGGCGCGAGGCTTCGAGTTCGGCTTGCGCGCGGCGCACTTTCGCGATGGCGTTGTCGAGCGGCCGGTCGGTGTCGACCGGTCGCGGCGGGCGCGGTTCGTTGCGGCGGGTGTCGTTGCGGTCGCGCGGACCGGCGCGGCCGCCGTCGCGACCCCGATCGCGCGCCTCGTTGCGGTCGCGCCCAGCCGGCGCACGCTCGCGCGTTTCGGCCGGCGCTTCCGGCTTCGCGTGCAGTTCGCGCCAGGCCGTCTGCAAGGCGGCGATGCGACCCTCGGCATGCGCCAGCGTCTCCGCATCACCGCTCGCGAGCGCCTCGATTTCCGCCAGCAAGCGTTTGGATTCGCTTTCGACGCGGCCGATTTCCTGCGTGCTGCGCTCGCGCTGTTCGCGTTCGCGGGTGAACAGCGGATCGATCAGCGCCCGCAGTTCCTGCTCGAGCGCGGCTTCCTGTTCGCGCGCCGGACGCGGCAGGGTTTTCCATTCGAGTTGCGCGTTGCGCGCCAGTTCGAGTGCGGTCTGCGGATCGGCATGCGTCAGTTCGCGGCGCAGTTTCGCGATCAGTTTGCGGCGGCCGAGCGCGGCGTCTTCGCGCTGTGCGGACAAGCCCGCGTCAATGCGCGTGAGGCCTTCGCGCAGGCGTTTTGCCAGCACCGAGCGCGCCTTGGGTTCGAGTTCGTCGAGATTGCGCAACGCTTCGGTCAATTGGCGGCGCACGCCGAGCAAGGCGGGCGTCGACAATCCGGCAAGACGTTCTTCATCGGCCTGCGCCACTACCGCTTCGAGCGCCACGCGACGCTGTTCGCGCAGCGCATGACGTTGTTCGAAGTAAGGCCGCGTCGGCGCCATCGCCTTGCCGCAAAGCGCGCGAAAACGCCGCGCCAGGCCGGAGGTGCGATCGGCATCGCCCGGCTCGGCCGCTTCCACTTTCGCCCATTCCTGCTGCAGTTCGCGCACCCGATGCGCGACCGCATCGGGGTGATGTCCGCCGGCGATCAAGGCTTCGACGTCTTCGCAAAGCCGCGCGCGCACGCGGTTGCCCGACCAGCGCTGCCATTGGTCGAGTTCGTCGAGACGTTCTTCGACTTTTGCGAAGCGCTCGCGACGGCCGCGATCGCCGCGCGCCAGCGTGCCGAGCAAGCCGCGCGCCTTGTCGAAGGCGGGACGCGCTTCGCCCAGTTGCTGCGCGGCGACGGCGCGCTCGGCGGCCTTCAGCGCTTCGTCGAATTCGACCGGCTCGGGCGGCGGAGCTTTCGCCATGGTGGCCGGCGCAGCTTCCGGCACGGCTTCTTCCACGGCTGCGTCGATGTTCTCGATCGTCGGTTCGACCGGTTGCAGCGCGGCGGCCGCGCGACCTTCGCGCATCGCCAGCGCGGCCTGCACGCGGTCGAAATAGGCATCGACGCGGCGCTGCATCGCGGCATCGAAACTGGCGCGCTGCGCTTCCCATGCGGCCTGCGATTTTTCCAACTGCGCGGTCACATCGTCGGGCAGCTGCTGCGCCCAGCGCGCCAGTTCGTCGCACAGGCCCAGCGCATATTGCTGCAAGGTGGCGGCATCGCCGCGCGCCAGCCGCATCGCATGCACGCGATCGCGCGCACGGCGCGCCAGGTTCTTGTCGCGCTTGCGCAGCGCTTCGGCCAGGCGATCGAGCACTTCCTCGCCTTCGATGCGCGCCAGCGCTTCTTCGCGCAGCGCGGCATCGGGATCGTCGACACAGCGGCGCTGCAGAAAACCGGCGCGCGTGATGCGCTGCAGGGCGGCGCGCCGCAATGCGGTCTCGGGCGCGGCTTCGGCGATCCGTTCGACCAGATCGGCCGGCAGATTCAGCGACAACGCGCCGAGGCGTTTTTCCAGCGGCAAACCGGCCGACGGGTCGAGCAGCAACCGCTGCAGGCGCGTACCGGCGGCGGCCTTGGTCGGCGCATCGGCATCGAGGCGTTGGCGTTCAAGCAGAAAGGCGACGTCGCCGATGCGGGCGAGCGCGGCGCGGCGCACCGTCGGCTCCGCGTCCTGCGCGGCGATTTCCGCCAATTTGGCGATCAGTTCTGGAGCGTTTTCATCGCGCACGGCAGCGGCACGACGTTCGCTGTCGCGCTGCTCCCAGGGCAAGGTCTTGAATGCGGAAAACAGCTTCATTTGCGGGATTCGGGCCTGCGTTGGAAGAAACGCGCGACCGCTGGGCGGCCGCCGGGACGGCGAGTGTACCCGCGGACCCGTAGGCGGCGCAGGCGGATGCGCCGGGCCGGCGCAGCGCGTGCCGCGATCGCCGCGCTTGGATGACGTTGCGCCTGCTCGGCCAGGTTGCGGCTAATGCGGAACGATCGGACGGCGGTCGCTGCGCCAGCCCGGCGGCGGTTCGAGCGCTACGCCGTGCGCCTGCAGCAGGGCGCGATGCGCAGCGCTTTCCGTCGCGCCCGGGCCGCGCAGATAACCGAACAACTCCAGCGTCGTCGCAGTGTCGGAATAGCCATTGGTCAATTCGAGCGCGGCGTGCCGCCGCCAATCGGCGAGGTCCGATTGGCGCTGTAGTTCGCGGCGCGCGGCGGCGTCCGGCGCCAGCATTTCGATCAGACTGACGGCGAACCTGCGCGCGGTCGGCTCGTCGGCACGCGTCAGCTTCTGCGCGATTTGCAGGCACAGCTCGCCGCGCGCGATAGCGTTGGCAACGTTCTCACCGCTGCATTGCGCGCGAAACCAGGCGAGGTTCGCCGGTGGCGTCGACAGGAACCAGGCCAGCGTGAGCGCGATTTCGTGCAGGGCGGGGTCGGTTTCGCGCGACATCAGCTCGCTCAATCGGGCATCCACCGGCGCCGCCTGCACCGCGCTCGCGAAGATTCGGAAGCGCTCGCCGGTGTATTCATCGTAGCGGCTGGCCTGTGCGGCGCGCGCCAGGCGGGCATCGACATCCACCGCGCTGTCGGTTCCGGTCTCTTCGCCGAGCAACCACACCGCGGCGTTGTGCGGCGCGATGCGACGCAGGTGTTCGAGCCGTCCGTGCCGATCGCAAAGTGCTGCGGATGCCGGGCAGTCGACGATCGCCATCCACCACAACACTGCGTCATCCGCGCCTTCGCGCAGCGCACGCGCGAAGAGTTCGTCGGCGCGCGCGGCGCGTGCCGGATCTTCCGACCCGCGTCGGATTCGTATCCGGCCATCGTCCAACGCGAATTCGGGCCCGCGCATCAGCACCGCGGCGACATAAGCCGCGCGCGGATCGCGCGATTGCGAAAGACGATCGGCGAGCGCGACGTGGTGCCGGTCGATGGCCGCCTGCAAAACTTCGGCATGCGCGAGCGGCGCCGCCTCCAGCGCGTGAGCAAGCGGCACGGCTGCAACCAGCACGAGCGACAACTTCAACGCCGCCGCGGCGGCGAAACGATCGATCCCGCGCAACTCAATAACCCGCCGCGTGCCCATCCTTGCGGCTTTCCGAGGCGCCGGTATACACACCCGTCACCGGATCGCGCGCAATCGCCTGGTAACCGCCGTAGGGACCGTTCGCGAACTTTACCGTGTGCCCCTTGCTCATCAGCCCGCGTACGGTTGCGTAGTCGAATCCGCTTTCCAGTTCGAGCACGCCACCGTTGCTCATGACGGTCATCTGGCCGGTCGGATCGGTCGAGCCGTCGTGGTGCAGGCGCGGGGCGTCGCCGGCTTCCTGCAGATTCATGCCGAAGTCGATCAGGTTCACCACGATCTGCACATGTCCCTGCGGCTGCATCGCGCCGCCCATCAGGCCGAAGCTCAGCCACGGCTTGCCGTCCTTGGTGATGAAGGCCGGAATGATGGTGTGAAACGGCCGCTTGCCCGGCGCGAAGCTGTTCGGATGGCCCTCCTGGAGCACGAACATCTCGCCGCGGTCCTGCAGAATGAAGCCCAGGCCCGGCGGCGCCATGCCGCTGCCCATGCCGCGGTAATTGCTCTGGATCAGCGACACCATCATGCCGTCGCCATCGGCCGTGGTGAGATAGATCGTGTCGCCTTCGTCGAGCTCCTTCGGCGTGCCCGGCTGCGCTTCTTTCGCAGCCTCATCCAGCGAAATCAGGGTGCCGCGCGATTTGGCATATTCCTTCGAAATCAATTTCGTCACCGGCGAAGTTTGGAACGCCGGATCGGCGTAGTAGCGCGCCCGATCCGCAAAAGCGAGTTTCTTGGCCTCCACGATGAGGTGCAGATGCTCGACGCTGCCGAAACCGTACGCTTTCATATCGTAGGGTTCGAGCAGGTTCAACATCTGCAACGCCGCAATGCCCTGACCGTTCGGCGGCAATTCCCAGACGTCGTAGCCGCGATAGTTGGTCGACACCGGCGCCACCCACTCGCCTTTGTGCGCAGCGAGATCTTCATACGCCAGGAAGCCGTCGTTCGCCTTGAAGTAACTATCGATCGTGCGCGCGATATCGCCCTTGTAGAAGGCATCGCGCCCCCCTTTGGCGATCTTCTCGAGCGTATTGCCCAGGCCGGGATTCTTCCACAGTTCGCCCTTGCGCGGCGCCCGGCCGTCGATCGTGAATTGCTCGGTAAAACCGGGGAATTTCGACAGTTTCGGCACCGAGAGATCCCAGTAATGGGCGATCGTCTCGTGCACCGGGTGGCCTTCGCGCGCATAGCGGATCGCGGGCTGCAGATTCTGCGCCATCGTGCGTTTGCCGAAGCGCTCGTGCAGCGCGAACCAGGCATCCACCGTGCCGGGCACGCTCACCGGCAGCGGGCCGTGCGGCGGGATGTCCTGGTAGCCGTGCTGACGGAACCAATCGAGCGTCAGCGATCTGGGCGAACGCCCCGAACCGTTGTAACCGTGCAGTTTTCCGCTTTTCGGATCCCACACGATCGCGAACAGATCGCCGCCGATGCCGTTGCCGGTCGGTTCCATCAAACCGAGCGCGGCATTGGCCGCGATCGCCGCGTCCATAGCGCTGCCGCCGGCCTTCATGGTATCGAGCGCGATCTGCGTCGCCAGCGGATGCGAGGTCGCGGCCATGGCATGCGGCGCGAACACTTCGGAACGCGTAGCGAAGGAGGCGCCGGTGATGCGGTCGGCGGCCCAGACCGGCGATGCCAGCGCGAGCGCCAGGAGCGAATAGCGGAGAATCACGGGGCACCTCCTCGGATGATGCGCTGAGGATACCTTTCCGACCGCCGTCGGTAGCCCGATGGCGTGCACGGCTCGCCGCAGGCGGACGAGCGCGGGCGCGAGCCGGTAGGCAGCGGCGCGGGCGCGCGGTAGGCTGCGCCCGAGGCCCGTCGCGGGGCCGCCGGGGGAGTCTTCGAGTGGATCCGCAGCGCTGGGCGCAGGTTCGAGCGCTGTTCGATCGGCTGGCCGATCTGCCGCCCGAGGCATGGGACTCGGCACTCGCCCAGCAAGACGCAGCGCTGCGCGCCGATGTGCTCGCGATGCTGCAGGCCGATCGCATCGCGCAATTGCGCGGCAGCCGCGCCGCCGTCGATGCACCCGACCTGCTCGACGCGGCCGCCCAAGGCGAGCAGACGCGCGCCGCGGATGCGTGGCTCGGCCGCGAACTGGGCGCATGGCGAATCGTGCGCACGATCGGTCACGGCGGCATGGGCCAGGTTTACCTGGCCGAACGCCATGACGGCGAGTTCCGCCAGCAGGCGGCGCTGAAGATGCTGCGCGGCGGCGCGTTCGACGACGCGGTGCTGGCGCGTTTCGTGGCCGAGCGGCAGATTCTTGCCGAACTGGATCACCCGTCGATCGCGCGGCTGCTCGATGGCGGCAGCAGCAGCGACAGCGGCCCGTGGTTCGCGCTCGAATACGTCGACGGCGTGAACCTCACCGCCTGGTGCGATGCGCAGCGGCTCTCGCTCTCCGAGCGCCTGGCGCTGTTCGTCGAGGTGTGCGCCGCCGTGGCTTATGCACACGAGCGTCTGGTCGTGCATCGTGATCTGAAGCCCGGCAACATCCTGGTCGATCGCGCGGGGCGGGTGAAACTGCTCGACTTCGGCATCGCGAAACTGCTCGACGCCGACACCGCGCAAACCGGCACCGCGCTGCGCGCCTTCACGCCGGAATATGCGGCGCCCGAGCAGGTGCGCGGCGAGCGCGCCACCACGGCGGTCGATGTCTATGCGCTGGGCGTGGTGTTGTTCGAGTTGTTGACGGGCCAGCGTCCGTATCGCGTTTCGGAGCCGACACCGGCGGCCTACGAACGCGCGGTGGTCGAACAGGACGCGGCGCGGCCGAGCGTGGTCGTCACGCGGCGCGGCGACGCATCGGCAGCGCCGCGACCGCAGGAAGAAGCCGCACAACGCCGCGGACTGACGCCCGCCGCGCTGCGCGCGAAGCTGCGCGGCGATCTCGATGCGATCGTGCTCAAGTCCCTGCGCAAGGAACCCGGGCAGCGCTATCGCTCGGTGCGCGAACTGGCCGACGATGTGCGCGCCGTGCTGACGCATCGCCCGGTCGCGGCGCGGCGCGGCGGCCGGCGTTATCTCGCCGCGCGTTTCCTGCGGCGCAATCGGTTGGCGGTGGCGATGGCGTCGCTCGCCGCGCTGGCGCTGATCGCCGGCCTCGCTGTTTCGCTGTGGCAGGCGCGCGAAGCGCGCATCCAGCGCGACCTGGCGCATGCCGAAGCGATCAAGGCGAAACAGGCGCTCGGTTTCATGGCCGGCCTGTTCGAGAGCGCCGATCCGGGCGACAGCAAGCGCAGCGAAATGACGGTGCGCGCGCTGCTCGACCAGGGCGTGCAGGACATCCACCAAGCATTGGCGGAGCAGGACGATGTGCGCGGCGAACTGCTGCTGGCGATGGCCTCGGCGTATCTGGGCCTGGAACTCGGCGAACAAGCCGAGCCGTTGATCGCCGAAGCCACGGCACTCGCAACGGCGCGCGGCGATCGTGTCGCGCAGGCCAAGGCGGCGCTGCAGGAATGCCGCCGGCTCAACTACCAGCGGCGCAACGACGAGTGCGCCGCGTTGCTCGCAGAAGCCGAACAAGGACTCGATCCGAAAATCTCCGCGCATGCCGAATTGCTGGCGCAGATCATCGAAGTCCGCTTGCCCGGCCTGATGAACCAAGCCAAGTACGACGAAGCCGAAAAGCAGGCGCGCTACGGTTTGCAGCTGATCGACGGCAACGCCGCACAGCGCACGTTGCGCGGCATCCTGAGCGGAATTCTTTCGCGCGCCCTGCTCTGGCGCGGCGAGTACGCGCAGGCCGAAGCCGTGATGCAGCCGGTCGTGGCCGACCTGCGCGCGAACGGCGCACCGCGCCCGCGCGACCTCGCCGATGCGCTCGACAACCTCGGTAGCACCCTCGTCGCCCCGCGCCGCGCGCAGGAAGCCGCGGCTCTGCATCGCGAAGCCTTCGCACTGATCGAAAGCATCTACGGACCGGAGCATCCGGCCATCCTCACCAAGATGTCGAACTACGCGCTCGCACTGTTTCGCGCCGGAGAGCGCGACGCCGCCACGGCGCTCAACGTGCGCGTCCTGGCGCTGAAACGCATCCATTCGGCACCATCGCATCCGTCGCTCGCCAACACCCTCACGCATCTGGGCATGTTCGCGCTCGAAGCCGGCGACGACACCGCAGCGGCTGCGTATCTGGAAGAAGCGATGAGCATCTACGCACCGGCGCCGACCCGCACACAACCGGAAGGCAGCAGCATGGCGTGGCGCGCAACCCTATTGCTGGCGCAAGAGCGAGCGGCGGAGTCCGCAGCGCAGTTCGCGCGCAGCCTGGAAATCATGACGCCGCTGCTTTCCGCCGATCACCCGCGCGTGGCACGCGTGCGCGCCTTCGCGATCGCTGCGCAACTGGCGGACAGTGGCGACCGCTCCGGCTGCGATCTGGCGAAGCCGACGCACGCCGTACTCGCACGCTCGCAGGAAACCCTGCCGCAGGACATTGCGTTCGCGCGATTCATTGCCGAGGTCTGTGCCGCGAAAGACGAAGGCGCTGCAAGCCAGGCTTTCGCCACCTTGCAGACCTCGCTCGCTGCGGACGATCTACGGTTCCGGCTTGCGCGCCGGGTGATGGATGCCTTCGTGCGCACCGGCTCTGCGCCTCGCTGACGAAGCCCGACGCCGGTCAATCCGACGCAGGGGCGAAAAACGGGAATTCCGCGATCGAATGCGTCGCGTCGTCGACATCCACACCATCATCGACGCCATCGAGTGAGCCATCGACGAGCAGCGATCGGTAGATGTCGATCGCGTCGTCGTTTGCTGTTCGGCCACCGCAGTCGGTGTTCGGCTTGTCGGCGCCGGCCAACTCCACGGCCATGAAGCGCTGGCACTGCGTTACTGCGCTGTTGACCAGGAGCCGGTCGTCGGCGAGCAGTTCGGCGAATTTTCGGTAACGCCGAGCAGGTTCTGCGTTTGGGTCGGCGAGCCATTGATTGCCGCAGATGCCGTCGAAGCTGTCGTACAGGCCGAGCGTGCGCTCGATGTCGGCGGTGAACTGCGGCCACTTGTCCGGTGCGGCGCGGTTGTAGGCTTCCTTGCGCCGGTTGCTGGTGGCTTCCGGGTCGAGCGGACCTAGCAGCGCGTTGCCCGTGAGCGGGCGGCCGGCGCGGTCGATTTGCGCGCCGAATTTCCGGCTGAGCGTGGTTGCGACCACGGTTTGTGTCGTCGCCATGTGGGTTGCGGCCCAGATCGCCAATTGGTTGCCGCCTCGATCGACGGCGTCCACGTCGATCGAGACGATCAGCGCCGCGGTTTTCCATCCGGCCAGGAAATTGGTCGCCGGTCGGCCGCCGGTGTGGCGCCAGCGATCGAGGATGTCGCGCACGGCTGCGTCATCGAGTTTCGGACAGCCCGCAATGTCGACGGTGGCGCCACGCCGCAACGCTTCCGCAGCGGCTTCGTATGCCGAGCGCGTGCCTTTCACGTTGTTGAAGAACGGATCGTCGCGCAGGCCAGCGAACACGCGCAGGCGGCCGTTCGCTCCGGCGAGTCCGGTCGGTGTGTCGGCGTCGCCACGCACACGATCGGCGTTGCCGGCCTGGCATTCGGCGATGCCCGCGGGCTCGAATCGACACGCGATCGACACCGTTTCGCTGGTCCGAGCGGATTCGGCGCCGCTGTCGATGTGGAACACGTAGTCGAGTTGGTCGGAGAAGCGCGCACCGACGATAGTCATCGCCAGATTCAGCCGTTTGCCGTCGGGCGAGATCCAGGCGTAGAGATCGCCGATGTCCGAGGCGGGATCGGCGATTACGGTGGGCGTGTCGTAATGGTCGGAGGCGACAGTCGGCGCTGCACCGAGAAGCGCGATGAGCAACAGTGACAAGCAACTCGTGATGACGCGAGTTCTCATTTCGTTCGAGCCTGCGTTCGCAAAGGCGTTCCTGCCTGCCATAGCCGGCGCGCCTCTTCCTCGATGACGTCGGGCCGCTCCTCCGGCCAGAACAATTTGCGGCCTTCGAGTTTTCGTATCCCGCGGGAATTGCCCAGAGTCCGGTCCAGGTAATCGGGGCTGGCCGGCGAGAAGATCGTGTCGGCCATGCCCCATACGACACGCGTCGGAATCGTGCTGCGCTTGAGGTCTGCCGCGATGCCGATCAGTTCGTTCTTTTCGAGCGCGATCGCGTAGGCGTGCGCGAACGCCTTGCGATGCCCGGTCGAAAGCAGCGGCCCGAAGTAGGTGTCGATCGCCTCGTCGGTGGGATGTGCCGGATCGGCGTAACACATGCCACCGATGCCGTCGGCAGATCGCGCCAGCGCCTTATCGCTCCACCAGGTGCCCAGCCAGTCGTCGACGAACCTGCCCTGCTTGGCAAGCTCGATCACCGGCAGCAGCGCCGCGGGCGGACTGTCGGTTTCGACATCGCAGTTGGTCAGCAGCGCCGTGCGAACGCGTTGCGGATGGCGCGTCATGAGCAATTGCGCGACGGCGCCGCCGCTGTCGTTGGCGACCAGGTCGACACGGCCGATCGCCAGCGTATCGAGCAGCGCGACCAGCATGGCCACCTGTTCATGCGGACCGACGGCCTGGCCCGTCGCGACCCGCGTGTAGCCCATTCCGAGGAAATCCGGCGCGATGCAGCGGCGATACGGCGCCAGCCGTTCGAGTGCACCACGCCATTGGAACCCGTTGAGCGGAAAGCCGTGCAGAAAGAGCGCGGCGTCGCCGGCGCCGCGTTGGACGTAGGCGATATTGCCGAACGGCGTCGCGGCGAAGCGGCGTTCGGCATGGAAGGCCGCGGCGTCGAGCGTTCGGCGCGCAGCAATCGCAGCGGCATCAGGCCGGCGTGGCATGCATGCCGACAACGCAACGGCTGCCAGCGATCCGCCGGCGGCGGCAAGGAAATTTCTACGTTTCATAACTTTTTTTCCAACTTTTGCCGTAAGGTTTTTTGCGCTGCAAAGATGCGGGCGCAGCCGATCCTGTCCGGCGACTGCATCGTCGTCGCCGCTTCCGGGTAATTTGTTGCAGGGATCCAACCGCGGCGCGGGATCGCCGCGTTCGACGACGCCGACTCGGCGGATCGAGTCGGCGTGTCGCGCCCGCCTCAGCTTCGCGGCGGCGCCGCCGCCGAGCTGTGCGCTTCCTTCAATTTCACCGCGCATTCGTCACAGCACACTTCGACGGTCTTGCCGCCGATCTTGACCTTGATGAAGTTGTCATCGAGCGGGCAATCGCAGGCCGCGCAGGTTTTCTCGGTCACGTCATCGCTCCTTGGTCCGGTTATCGGGGTGGCGCCAGTAAGCCATCACGCAGCAGCGGCCGCTGTCGGAATCTTTAGCGACTTGCTAGCGATGCAGGGCCGACTGGCGGAACTCGGTCGGCGAGCGGCCGTACACCTGCTGGAATGCCGCGCTGAAATGGCTGTGGCTGGAGAAACCCAGATCCTGACTGAGCTTGCTCAGATCCTCGTACTGGCCGAGCAGATCGAGCGCGCGCGCCAGCCGCAGCCGCAATTGGTAGCGATACAGCGGCAGGCCTTCCACCTGCTGAAACACCTGCGTCAGGTAGACCGCCGACACGCCCACCTCAGTGGCGATATCGGCGAGGGACCAGCGCCGCGACAAGTCGCCAGCAAGCACCAGCTTGGCGCGATCGACCAGTCGCTGGCGGCCGGCCGAGGCGCCGGCGGCATGCGTGGTGCGCGGCCCGAGCGAGCGTTGCGCCAGCGTGAGCGCGAGACTTTCGGCTTCGAGCGACTCGGCGATGTTCTCGCGCAGACTGTGCCGCAGCAGCGCGACCAGGGCCTGCGCCCGCGGATCGATGCGCAGACGCTGCCGTGCGAAGGCCAGCGTTTCGCCCTGGCGCAACAGCGCCGCAGGCACCAGCTCGCGCAGCATCGTCGGCTCGATCAGCAGCGCGAGACTGGCATCGCCGCCCGCCACCGGGTGACTGATCCGGTAGTCGTCCCCAGCGTTGAAAAACAGCACCTGCCCGGCCTCGGCGACCGCCGCGTCGTTGTCCAGGTGATGGACGTAGACGCCGCGATACGGAAACACCAGATGCGTCGCCCGCACCAGCGCCACGGGCGCCTCATGCTGGCCCGTCCCGGCGCAACACAGGTCCCACACCGACACGGTCGGCGTTGCGAGCAACGCTTCGGCGGTGAACTCGGACATGCCATGCGTCCCGATCGACGGGACCGACAATGCATCGGGTTGCGGCGGGTTGGCAATGGCCGCCTGAATCCGGCGGTGTCGAAGTTCGCGTGCGTTTTCTGGGGGGGTTGGCGAGATTCGCCTCTGGGCCACACGTGGGTTCGATATATCCGCCAACCCCCCCGGGTTGCGCGGCCAGACAGCGCATCGAAAGCAATCGGGCGGTGCAAGACCCGCAAATTTTGTAGTCCTGCGGTAAGAACGCAAGGAGCAAGACTTTTCTCGTGCTGTTGCTGCGCTGAGCTGAGCTGCGCACAGGAAGCGCGCGCTTCGCGCCGACCGCAATCAGATTGTAATTAATTTATCGAACAATTAATATCAATCCATGACTTCACCCACCACCTTGAAAAAGCCCCGCACCCCCGGCCGCCCCACCACCGCCGCCGCCGCCCGTACCGACCAACGCGAAGCCCTGCTCGACGCCGCCAAAACCATCTTCGCCAGCCGCGGTTTCGCAGCCAGCAGCCTGCGGCAGATCGCGCAGCAGGCGCATGTCACGCCGGCGCTGGCGGGTTATTACTTCGGCGACAAGGCCGGGCTGCTGGCGGCGGTGATCGAGCAGCGCGTGGCGCCGTTGGCGGGGGGGGTGATGGGGGCGTTGCAGGGGTCGGCGCCGGCGATCGAGCGGTTGCGGGCGTTCGTGCATCGGTACACCGAAACGGCGGCGCGCAATCCGTGGCTGCCGCAATTGATCGTGCGCGAAGTGCTCACCGATCAAGGGGTGTTGCGCGACACCTTCCTCACCCAGTTCGGTGGCGGCTTGGGCGCGATGCTGCGCGGGACGATCCAACAGGCGCAGGCGCAGGGCGATCTGCGGCGCGATCTGGATCCGCCGCATGTGGCGATGTCGCTGATGGCGCTGTGCGTGTTTCCGTTCATCGCCACACCGCTGGTGTCGGGCGCGCTCGGCGTGCGCGTCGCGATCGACAGCGCGCCGACGCTGGCGGCGCATCACTGGTCGTTGTTTCTTGCCGGCGTGAGGGCTTCGTCATGAGTGGAATCTTCGCCATCGATCGCGTCGCACCGCTGATCGTCGCCGCGCTGCTCGCCGCCTGCGCAAAAACGCCGGAAGGCGCGCTCGGCACGATCGAGCGCGATCGCGTGTCGCTGCCGGCGCCGGTGTCCGAACGCATCGCGCAGATCGCCGTGCATGAAGGCGATGCGGTGAAGGCCGGCGACACGCTGCTCACCCTCGAATCCGAACGCACTGCGTCGCGCCTCGAAGCCGCCCAGGCCGAGGTAGCGCGGCTGCAAAGCGCGCTGGCGGAAGCGCAGAACGGTCCACGCAGCGACGTGATCGACGAAGCCCGCGCGCGTGTCTCGCGCGCCGAAGCGCTGGCACTGGATGCACGCCGCGAACGCGAGCGCATCGATGCCGTCGTCGCCCGCGGCCTGCTGCCGCGGGCCGAACGCGATCGCGCGCACGCCGCCAGCGATGCCGCGAACGCCGATGTGCGCGCCGCGCGTGCCGCACTCGCGGACCTGCAACGCGGCACGCGCGAAGAAGTTATCGCGCAAGCCAAGTCCGCGCTCGCGGCGGCGCAGGCGAATGCCGAATCGGTCGCCATCGACGTCGATCGCATTCGTATCGCGGCACCGCGCGCCGGCGTGGTCGAAAGCCTGCCGTTCGAAGTCGGTGATCAGGTGCCGGTGGGCACCGCGCTGGCGATCCTGCTGGTCGGCGACACGCCTTACGCACGCGTCTACGTTCCGCAGCCGATGCGCACCGGTGTGCAGATCGGTTCGGGCGCGCAGATCGTCGTGCAAGGCAGCGAAACCGTTTATGCCGGACGCGTGCGCGCCATTCGCAGCGAGCCGAGCTTCACGCCGTACTACGCGCTGAGCGGCGCGGACGCCGCGCGCCTGTCGTATCTGGCGGAAATCGAACTCGACGCCGATGCCGCGGCGCTGCCGGTCGGCATTCCGGTACGCGTGCAGTTCGATGCCGCAGCGAGCGTCGCCGGCGAATGAACGCCAGCGGCGGCCTGGCGATTCGTGCGCGCGGTCTGACGCGCCGCTTCGGCGATCTGGTGGCGGTGAACAAGGTCGATCTCGATGTGCCGCGGGCCTGCGTCTACGGTTTTCTCGGACCGAACGGATCGGGCAAATCCACGACGATCCGCATGCTCTGCGGATTGCTGACGCCGAGCGCCGGCGAAATCGACGTGCTCGGCCTGCGCATCCCGCAACAGGCCGAAGCGCTCAAGCGCCGCATCGGCTACATGACGCAGCGCTTCTCGCTGTTCGAAGACCTGAGCGTGCGCGAGAACCTCGATTTCATGGCCACCGTGCAAGGTCTGTCGGTGCGCGACGCGCGCGCACGCGTCGATGACCTGTTGACGCAATACCACCTGGCCGATCGCAGCAAGCAACTGGCCGGCACGATGAGCGGCGGCCAGAAGCAACGCCTCGCGCTGGCCTGCGCCGTGGTGCACCAGCCCGAACTGCTGTTCCTCGACGAACCCACCAGCGCCGTCGATCCCGAATCGCGCCGCGACTTCTGGGAAAAATTGTTCGAACTGGCCGACGGCGGCACCACCATTCTCGTCTCGACCCACTACATGGACGAAGCCGAGCGCTGCCATCGCCTGGCGATTCTCGATCTGGGCACGCTGGTGGCCGATGGGACGCCGGCCGAACTCTCCGCCGAACTCGCCGGCCGCACTTTGCGCGTCACCACGTCGGCACCGCGACGCGTGCGTACGCAACTGCAGTCGCTGCCGGGCGTGCTGAGCGTGGCGCAGATCGGCACCGAATTGCGCGTGCTGACGCAGCCGGATTCTGGTCAACTCGACGGACAACTAGATGCACTGCGCAACGCGCTGTCCGGCGTCGATGCCGAGGCCAGCGTCGAACCGGTCGAGCCTTCGCTGGAAGACGTCTTCGTCGCCGCCACGAAAGGACGCGCGCGCATCGGAGAGGCCGCATGAAACTGCGCCGATTGATGGCGATCGTGGTGAAGGAGCTGCGCCAGTTGCGGCGCGATCGGCTCACGCTCGGCATGGTGATCGGCATTCCGATCCTGCAGCTGCTGTTGTTCGGGTTCGCGATCAATCTCGACGTGCGCCACCTGCCGGCCGCGATCGCCGACGAAGCCAACACTTCGAACTCGCGCGCCTTCGTGCAGGATCTGTTCGCGACCGACGTCATCGTGCCGGTCGCCACCGCACGCAACGCCGAGGAACTCTCCGAGCTGCTGCGACGTGGCGAGATCAATGTCGGCGTGTGGCTGCCACACGATTTCGAACGCCGCCGGATCGAAAGCCGCGAGGCAGTGCAGATTCTGGTCGACGGCAGCGACAGCGTGGTCTACGGCGTGGCGCGGCAGCTTTCGCAACTGCCGCTGGTGGCCGGCGCCGGCCGTTTTTCCACGCCGCGCGAAACGCCGGTCGGCGTGGTCGGCTTCTACAACCCGGAGCGGCGCTCGGCGGTCAATATCGTGCCCGGCCTGATCGGTGTGATCCTCACGCTGACGATGGTGTTGTTCACCGCGGTGGCCATCGTGCGCGAACGCGAACGCGGCAATATGGAACTGTTGATCACCACGCCGCTTACGCGCGCCGAACTGATGATCGGCAAGGTCTTGCCCTACATCGCGCTCGGCCTGATCCAGACCACGGTGATCCTGCTGCTCGGCCACTGGATCTTCGCGCTGCCGATGCGCGGCAGCCTGCTCGACATCTACGCCGCGTCGCTGCTGCTGATCGCGGCCAACCTGAGCCTGGGTCTGTTGATTTCGACGCGCGCGCAATCGCAGTTCCAGGCGATGCAGATGACCTTCTTCGTGTTCCTGCCGTCGATCCTGCTGTCGGGCTTCATGTTCCCGTTCGCCGGCATGCCGCGTTTCGCGCAATGGATCGCCGAAGTGCTGCCGCTCACGCACTTCATCCGGCTGATTCGCGGCGTGATGCTGCGCGGTGCCGAACTCACCGATTTGTGGCATGACGTCGCCGCGCTCGCAGGATTCAGCGCGATCATGATGACGCTGGCGATCCTGCGTTTCCGCAAGCGGCTCGACTAGCGCCGCCTGCGTTCAGTCCTCGAAACCGTCGCTGAAGATCGCGTCGACGCGGAACAGGTGCTGGTGCTGGTTGTCGGCCGGATCCGGATCGATCTGGCCGGCGCCGGCTTCAACCTGCGCCGCCACGCTGAACTGCTGCGTGCCGTTCGCCGCAACCATCGCGGTCACGTTGTAAGTGAGGCTCGAATTGGCGGGCAGATCGATGCTGTCCACGATGTCGCCGTTGCCGTTCGCGCTGCATGTTGCGCCCTGCAACGGCATGCAAGTCCAGGTCGCCGATGTCAGTTCGATCGGCATGCCGACATCGACGTCGGCGGCGGCGGCGGCGGTCGGCCCGGCATTGTCGACGCGCACGGTGAATTGCAACGCCGCGTTGTCGACGAAGGCATCCGGGCCATCGACATGCACCGACAGATCGGTGCCCGGCGCCTGGATCGCGATGGTGAAGAACTGCGGTTCGGAGCTGTCGTCGCCGCCGTTCGCCGTGCCGCCGTCGTCGTGCAGTTCGTAGCTCAGCGACGCCACGCCGACGTTGCCGTTCGGCGTGAAGCTCAAGGTGCCGTCCGCGGCGATCGCCGGCGGCACGCTGAACAGCGTGGGCCGCGTGTTGCCGGTGATGACGAAATGCGTCGTCTGCGCGGTTTCGTCGACAGCACCGTTCGACGTCGCCGCCGCCCAGTTCGCGCGCACGACGAGACCCGCGCCCGCGAGCACCGCGATGTCCGGCCCGCCGGCGAACTGCGGCGGGTCGTTCACGGCCTGCAGCGTGATCGTCACCTGCGCCGGTTCGCTGGTGTCGTCGGCGTCGCTGGCGGTGTAGCTGAAAGTATCGGTGCCGTTGAAATCGGTCGCCGGGCGGTAGATCAGATTCGGCGGCGTGCCGGTGAGCGTGCCGTGTTGCGGCGGATCGCCCGGCACCAGATCGAAATCGAGCGCGGCATCGTTCAGATCGGTGGCGTCGAGCGTGATCGGCAACGGCGAGTCTTCGAAAGCGGGGTAGGCCTGCGCGAGCGCGTGCGGTTCGCCGGTATCGACGTCGAGATTGGCCGACAGGGTCGAGGTGCGGCCGTCGCTGTCGATCGCGATCAGGTTGAAAGCAACCGGCCCGGAGCGCAGCGGCATCCCCGAGAAAACGCCGCCATCGGTGAACGAAATGCCTTGCGGCAAGCGTCCTGCCGTGATGCCGAACCAGTACGGGCCGTTGCCGCCGCTGGCGCTCAGCGGTACGGCGAAATCGACTTCGAGCACCGGTTGCGGCAGCGGGTCGGGCGTGATTTCGATGATCACCGCCGCCTGAGCTGATTGCGCCAAAGCCGCGATGATCGCGAGGCTCAACGTCACGCGCTTCACGGCGCACGCTCGGCTTGTTCGAGTTGCACCAGGCGCTCGACCAGCGCATCGAGTTCGGCATCGCGTGCCGCCAGTTCGTCGCGCAGCGCCTGCGCCGCGGCGAGCGCCAGCGCCGCGACATCGGCCGGCGCCAGCGAACGTTCGCCGATGCCAAGGTCGAATGCCGCGAACACATCCTCAGCCATCGGCCCGAGATGCCGCGCGCCGGCGCTATCGGCGCGGTATTGCCAGGTGTAGACCGGCAGCTGCAGCACGCGATCGAGGATGTCGCGCGTGGCGACGCTTTCGATCGCATGCTTGAGCGCGCGGCTCGACCCTTGCGACAGCGTGCCCGTCAAAGTGAGATCGCCGTTCGCCGCCAGCGTGAACACCGGCGATGCCGATGTCGTCGGCGTCACCGACAATGCCGCGCCGCCGCCGAGCTTCCATCCGGCCTGCTCGCCATGCAGCGCCAGCGCCGCTTCGCCTTTGTTCTTCAACTCGCCGAGCACGCGCTTCTCGACCGTCGCGTGCTGCTCTTCGACGCGCACCTGCGCCGTGCCGTCCGCGCGCAGCACATGTAGCGATGCGGCCGGTACCGGGGCACCGAAGCCGACGCGATTGTCGGCCGCGAGCGTCACGCTGCCGGTCGGCGCGCCGCTGAAAATCGCGAACGGCCGGCGATTGCCGTTGGTGATGTCGAACAGTGCGAAGGCGGTTTCGTTGGCGCGCAATTCCCAGACAAAAGGGGGCCAGTTCCCCGTATTGTTCTGGTCGAAACGTAGCGTCGGGTTGTCGCCGGTAAGCACGTGCAGTTCGTGTGCCGGCGTCGCGGTACCGATGCCGAGCTGACCGCCGGCTGCAATGACGGCACTGTCGGTAGCCGCGTCGGCGCCGAAGCGCGCCACCGGGCCGCCGGCGCGGCGCTGGATGGAGAACTGGTTGGCGCCGCCGGAGACCGAGTCGTTGGCGGTGAGCTCCCAATCCGAGCTCGCCGTACCGGCCGCCATTGACGTGTCTTCGAACACGAAGCGGGTATTGTTTTCCGCCATACGCAGGCCGTGGCCGGTGAAATCGACGTCGGCAACGCAGTCGAAACCGATGCACAGCGAGCCTTGCACGATGGCATCGTCGGCGGTGACAAAATCCTTCGCGATCGCGGCCTTGCTGCGCGCGCGCTCGGGTTCGGTGGATGGCGGTTCGATGCGCCCGGCGACGATCGTGAACATGCCCGACTGCACGACGCCGCCCGCCTGCGGGGGTTCTCGATCGCGGGTCTCATCGCTGCGCCGGCGCAGCGCGCCGCCCGGGGCGACCGTCAATTCGTAGCGATACGATCCGTCGGCGAGCGGCTCGCCCGGGAGCGCCCACTGCAACGCCGTGCCCAATTCGAACTGTTGCACGCGGCCGTTCGCATCGGCGATGCGCAGCATGGCGGAGCCGTGCGGCTGCGCCCAGGACCACGACAATCCCTGCGGTTGCAGTTGCGCCGGCGGGAATACCGGCGTTGCACCGAGTGCGCTGCCGAAGCAGCCGCTTAAACTTAGGACGAGCAAAGTGCGTCGCATGGCGGCGATCACTTTGCGGTTGCTTCGAGCGCATCGATGCGCGCGCGGATTTCGGCGATATCGCGTTTGCGCTGCTCGACCTGCGTTGCCAGTTCCTGCACCGCGACCAGCGCCACGCCGGCGACATCCGATGGCGCCAGACGCGCGGCGTCGCCGCCCAGACCGAACAGCGCGTGAAAATCTTCCGCCATCGGGCCGATGTGGCGCTCGCTCGCCGGGCGTCCGATATAGCTCCACTGATACACCGGCAGCTGCAGCGCGCGCGCAAACAGATCGGAAGGATCGACCGCTTCGATCGCCGTCTTCAGCAACCGGCTCGAGCCCTGGCTCAAGGTGCCGGTGATCGCGATATCGCCGTTCGCCGCCATCGTGAACTGCGGCGTGACGGCAGCGACGGTGGCGAAGGTCAAACTGCTGTCGCCGGCCAGATCCCAACTCGACGCCGACGCGGAGTCGGTGAGACGCAGCGCGGCCGGGCCGTTGTTGATCAGTTCCATCAGCGTGCGCGGCGCGGGCGTGCCGTGACTTTCTTCGACGCGCAGCATCGCGCTGCCGTCGTCGCGGAACACATGCAGCGGTGCCGTCGGCGCGGACAGGCCCGTGCCGATGAATCCGGAAGCAGCGACGACCAGGCTGTTGGTCGGGGCGCCGGGGAAGATGCGCAGCGGCAAGCGCGAGCCATTGGTCTGGTCGCGCACGAAGAAATTCGCCTCGTTGCCGGCCACATCCCACGTCATCGCGGCATTGCCGCCACCGGTGCCCTGTTCGAGCCGGATCGTCGGTGTGTTGGAGCCGTACATATGCACGTTTCGCATCGGAATCGCGGTTCCCAACCCGAGAAAACCGAGGTCGTTGACGACCAGACTGTTGGCCGGCGCGGCGCCGAAAAGTTTGACGATGCGCGCGCCGGTATCGACATTGTCGATCGCGAAATACTCTTCGCTGCCGGCGCCATCGGCGTCGTTGATCGTGATCTGCCAGTCGGTCGTGGGATAGCCGACGTTGACGCTGGTGTCGACGAAGCCCAGCCGCACCGACGGCTGTTTGATGCGCACCGTATCGAAGCCGAAGCTTTCGTTGTCGATGCACTCCAGACCGATGCACAGGCTGCCCTGCACGATCAGATCGTCCGCAGTCACCGCGTCTTTGGCGGCAGGCCCGGCCGCCGATGCGCCGGAGCCCCAGGTCAGTGCCAGGGACAGGAACAGCGCGAGCAGCGCCGGTTGCGGCGCGCGGACGGGACGTGCGGTCATGGATTTCCCCTGCAATGGCGATGGCCGTTGCCTGCGGTGTTAGCGGCAACGGCAGCAGGAACCTATCACCCGGATTCCAGCGCGCGATGTATCTTTTTGTGTCGGTGCTTTTTCTGTCGACGTTTTCCCCGGATTCCGCGATGAAACCGCTGCATCCAGGCTACGAATATCCCGACTCCCGATTCCCAGCTTTTCCCGTGCCGTCAGCGCAGCCGCGGCCACGCCGCGAGGAAGGCCCCGAGCGCGCCGACGCCGGCGATCCACACCGCGGCCGGCAATCCGAACATCGTGGGTCCGCCGGCCTCGAGCGCGTACAGCACGGCAGCCACGATCATCAGGCCGCTGCCGATGATGGCGTACACCACGTGCCGGTGCGCCTCGCGTGCGGTGCGCGCCAGCGCCGAGATTTCATCGGATCGCATGCGCAGCACATGCTCGCCCGACACCTGCTGCGCAAGCCAGTCGTGCAGCAGCCGCGGCATGTCGGGCGCGCGCGTGATCAGTTCGGGCAACCGTTTGCGGAATTCCTTCATCAACTGCTTCGGGCTGTAGCGCTCGCGCAGGATGGTTTCGAGCACCGGCCGCGCCACCGCCCAGATATCGAGTTTCGGATCGAGCAGACGCCCGACGCCTTCGATGTTGAGCAGCGTCTTCTGCAACAGGATCAACTGCGGCTGCAGGGTGAGCTCGTAACGCTGCGCGGTGCGGAACAGTTTCACCAGCACTTCGGCCAGCGAAATATCCGACAGCGGCCGCGTGAAATACGGTTCGCACACCGAACGCGCGGCGGCTTCGAGCTCGTCGATGCGGATGTGACGCGGCATCCAGCCGGCCTCGACATGCAGCTCGGCGATACGCCGGTAATCGCGCTGGAAGATCGCCATGAAGTTCTCGGCGAGGTAGTACTGATCCTGCGCCGACAGCTGACCCATGATGCCGAAATCGAGCGCGATGAAACGCGGGTTGGTCAGCCGGGTGGAATCGACCCAGATATTGCCGGCGTGCGCATCGGCGTGGAAGAAATTGTCGCGGAACACCTGCGTGTAGAACACGCGCACGCCTTTGGCGGCAAGCACGGAACGATCGATGCCGGCGGCGTCGAGCGCGGCGATGTCGTTCGACGGAATGCCGCGCACGCGTTCGAGCGTGAGCGCGCGTTCGGCGGTGTGGCTCCACACCACTTCGGGCACGTAGAGATCGTCGCTGTCGAGCCAGTAGCGCCGCAACAGCGAAGCGTTCGCGCCTTCGCGCTGCAGATCGAGCTCGCCGCGCAAGGTCGCTTCGATCTCCGACACCACCGCGTTGGGCCGGATCTTGTCGGCGTTCGGATGGGTCCGCTCGACGATCTGTGCCAGCGTGCGCAGCAAGGCGATATCGCCGGCGATCTGCTTCTCGATATTGGGCCGCAGCACCTTCACCACGACTTCGCGACCGGGCTGCCCGTCGGCGCCGTGCAGCCGGGCGGGATGCACCTGCGCGATCGACGCCGAGGCGAGCGGCACTTCGTCGAATTCTGCATAGAGCACGGCGATCGGCTGCCCAAGCGCCCGCTCCACCATCTGCCGCGCGGCTTCGCCGTCGAACGGCGCGACGCGGTCTTGCAGCAAGGTGAGCTCGTCGGCGATATCGAGCGGCACGATGTCGCGCCGCGTCGAGAGAATCTGCCCGAACTTGACGAAGATCGGCCCCAGTTCCTGCAACGCTAACCGCAACCGCGCACCGCGCGGCAACTCCGCCACCTCGGCCCGCGCCGCCGGCACGAACGGCTTGAGCAACGCCAGCCGCCGCTCGAGCACGGTGCCTTCGAGCAATGCATCGAGCCGCCAGCGCAGCATGACGCGGGCGATCTGGAGCAGGCGCAGGGAACCGCGGGTCAACATTGGACGGATTGGTTTCGTGCCGAGGGTTGGGGCACTTTGCCACAGGGGGGTGGTGGGAGGAATCGGGGTTGGTGTCGTGGTGTTGGGTGTTGCGGTGTCGGTGGCTTCCTCATTGCCGCCCGGCTTGGTCGGGCTGTTGTTGTCCTTCATCCCGCGTGCGATGGGCTCGGGCAGGCTGGGCTGCGGCATGTCGGAATCCACTGACGTTCGCTCTTCGTCATTCCCGCGCAGGCGGGAATCCAGTGACTTTGAGGCGTTCTGTTCCCTTTTTGTTTGATGATGCGACTTCGCGAGTTTCGGCCCCCTCGGCGGGGGCCGAGTCACTTTCTTTGCTTGTGCAA
>CBFHAI010000035.1:0-44331 GCA_965653565.1 uncultured Chiayiivirga sp.
TCGGTGTTCATGTCGATGCCGAAGCGCATGCGCAGCACCTTGGCTTCGCGCGGCGTGAGGCCGGCGAGGACATCGCGCACGGTTTCCGACAGACCCGTCACCGTGGCGGTTTCCATCGGCGACTCGACGTTCGTGTCTTCGATGAAATCGCCCAGGTGCGAATCTTCGTCGTCGCCGATCGGAGTCTCCATCGAGATGGGCTCTTTGGCGATCTTCATCACCTTGCGGATCTTGTCTTCCGGCATGTCCATCTTCTTCGCCAGCTCTTCGGGCGTGGGTTCGCGACCCATTTCCTGCAGCATCTGGCGCGAGATGCGGTTGAGCTTGTTGATCGTTTCGATCATGTGCACCGGAATGCGGATGGTGCGGGCCTGATCGGCGATCGAACGCGTGATGGCCTGGCGGATCCACCAGGTCGCATACGTCGAGAACTTGTAACCGCGGCGGTATTCGAACTTGTCGACCGCCTTCATCAGGCCGATGTTGCCTTCCTGGATCAGGTCGAGGAACTGCAGGCCGCGGTTGGTGTACTTCTTCGCGATCGAAATCACCAGGCGCAGGTTGGCCTCGACCATTTCCTTCTTGGCCTTGCGGGCTTTCGCCTCGCCGATCGCCATCGAGCGGTTGATTTCCTTGATGTCCGGCAGCGACAGATACAACGCGCCTTCGATCGAGACGAGCTTGTCCTGCTCGCCCATCACCGCATCGCGATGCTCGCGCAGGCCCGAGGCCCACTTCTGCTTGCGGCGGATCATTTCGTCCGCCCAGGTGCTGTCGGTTTCGTGGCCCGGGAAGGCGCGCAGGAAATCCTTGCGCGGCATTTTCGCGTGCTTGATGCACACGTCCATGATCACGCGCTCGTGGGTGCGGATCGAGTTGACGACGTCGCGCAGCTTGCGCACGAAGCTGTCGATCTGGATCGCCGGCAGTTTCAGGCGCAGGAATTCGGCCGCCATTTCTTCGCGCAGCTTGACCAGCTTCTTGTCGCCCTGGCCGGTCTTGGCGTGGGTTTTCTGGAATTTCTGGTAAAGCGACTTCAGCGTTTCCATGCGGCGCGCGACTTCGGCCGGATCGGGGCCCGTGTCGACCGCCGTCTCTTCCTCTTCGCCCGCCGCGCCCTCGACCGCGACTTCTTCTTCCTCGGTTTCGGCTTCCACTTCGGCGATCGCCGCGGCGGCCGGGAATTCATCCGGCGCTTCCAGATCGGTGAAGCCCTGCACCACTTCGGACAGACGCTTCTTGCCCTCGACGTGCTGGTCGTATTCTTCCAGCAGCAGCTGGATCGACCACGGGAACGACGCCAGCGCCGACTGGACCTGGTTCAGGCCTTCCTCGATGCGCTTGGCGATGGCGATTTCGCCTTCGCGGGTGAGCAGCTCCACCGTGCCCATTTCGCGCATGTACATGCGCACCGGGTCGGTGGTGCGGCCGGCCTCGGAATCGAGCGCCGACAGCGCGGCTACGGCTTCCTCGGTGGCGGTGTCGTCGTCGCGCGAGGCAGCCGGCGCGGCATCGGACAGCAGCAACGTCTCGGCATCCGGCGCAACTTCATGCACCTCGATGCCCATGTCGTTGATCATGCCGATGATGTCTTCGATCTGCTCCGGATCGACGATGTCGTCGGGCAGATGGTCGTTGACTTCGGCGTAGGTCAGATAGCCCTGCTCGCGGCCCTTGGTGATGAGCTGCTTGATCTCGGACTGGGTCTGCTCCTGGTTTTCGATCGCCATGTAGGAGGGCCTGGGAAGTGGTAAGCGGGGTAGTGAACGCGACAGTTTAGCGGGTTCGGGGGTCCGGCGCTAAGTGGTTGTTCGGAACGAGGAGTTGGTGCCCTCCATGCGGGGACACAAGCGGCCTACCTGAATAAACGCGCAATCGATACCGATAAGGTCGTGCGATCGGCGCCGCAGCGGGGTTTGCGGGCCGGTGCGGCGCTCAGATCGCGAGCCAGAAAGTCACCGGCCCGTCGTTGACCGACTCCACCTGCATATGTGCCCCGAAGCGGCCGGTTTCAACGTGCGGGTGCTGCGCCCGAGCGGCCTGGACCAGCCGCTCGAACCAGTACCGGCCCTGCTCCGGCGCGGCCGCCGTGGTGAAGCTGGGGCGCATGCCTTTGCGGGTGTCGGCGGCCAGCGTGAACTGGCTGACCAGCAACAGCGAGCCACCGGTTTCGATCAGCGAGCGGTTCATGCGGCCCTGCTCGTCGCCGAACACGCGGTAGCCGAGCAGGCGCTCGAGCATGCGCGCCACCTGCGGCTCGGCGTCGGCCGGCTGGATCGCCACCAGGGCCAGCAGGCCCGCGCCGATCGCACCGACGACCTCGCCCTCGACGGTAACGCTGGCGCGCTGCACGCGCTGGATCAGGGCGATCAAGGCCGGGCTCCGAACGAGGGGAGCGCGATGCTCGCGCGAGACCGGCGCGCGGTCAACGACGGCGCGGCCACCGCTACACTGCCGCCGATGGATCGGATGAACATCACGGCGCGCTGCCTGTACGCGCTGCTCTGGCTGATCGGGCGCTTGCCGCTGCCGGTGTTGCAGGCGCTCGGAAGCGCGATCGGCGAGGCGATACGGCTGGCGGGCGGCGGACCGTTGCGGGTGGCGCGGCGCAATCTCGAACTGGCGTTTCCCGCGCTCGATGCCGCCGCACGCAAACAATTGTTGCGCGAGTCGCTGCGGCACACCGGCTGCGCGCTGGCCGAGACCTGCCGCTTCTGGACCCGCCCGGCGCGCGCCAATCTGCCGCTCATCACGGAAGTGCTGGGCGCCGAAAAACTCGCTGCCGCGCAGGCCTCGGCGCGCGGCGTCATCGTGGCGGCGCCGCATCTGGGCAACTGGGAGTTGTTGAACCAGTACCTTGCCTCGCGCGCGTCGATCGCGATCGTCTACCGTGCGCCGCGCCAGTCCTGGCTCGAAGCGCTGTTGCGGCGCGCGCGCGGCCACGAGAACGTGACCCAGGTGCGTGCCGAAGCGGCCGGCGTGCGGCAGTTGTTCCGCGTGCTCAAGGACGGCGGCACCGTCGGCATCCTGCCCGACCAGCAGCCCAAGCAGGGCGACGGCGAGTTCGCGCCGTTCTTCGGCGTGCCGGCTTTCACGATGACGCTGCTGCCGCGGCTGGCGCAGAAGGCCGGCGCGACCGTGCTGTTCGCCTGGGCCGAGCGGCTGCCGCGCAGCGCGGGATTCCGCATCCACATCGACGACGCGCCGCCCGGACTCGACGCCGCCGAGCCGGCGCTCGCCGCCGCCGCGCTCAATGCCGGCGTCGAGGCCTGCGCGCGACAGGCGCCGGCGCAGTATCAATGGACCTACAAGCGCTGGTCGATGCGTCCACCCAACACCGAACGACGCTATTGATCGCGTCACACGCCCGAGTCACACGGACAATCTGGCTGCGTCGAATCCGCATGAATCCTCAACTCGAACAACTCGCCGCAGGCGAACCGCAGACCGCGTTCGAGATGCTGCATCCGAAGGCGCGCTGGGGATTGCGGGCGGCAGGGCTCGCCGGCTTGCTGCCGCCGTACGTGCCGCTGGCCGTGCTGTCGCTGGCGCTGTGGGATTCCGGCGGCTGGTCGCTGGCGGTGAAGGCCGCCGCGTTCGTCACCGGTTTCGTGCTGGTTGCGGCGCTCGGCTGGATGCACGGCAACGCGCGCTACCGGCGCACTTCGTACGCGCTCGATGCGGCCGGCCTGCGTATCCGCCGCGGCCTGGTCTGGCGCAGCGAAACGCTGGTGCCGCGCTCGCGCGTGCAGCACACCGACATCAACCGCGGCCCGCTGGATCGGCGCTTCGGGCTGGCGACGCTGAAGGTCTACACGGCCGGCACCAAGCTGGCCTCGGTCTCGCTCGACGGCTTGCCCGAAGCGCGCGCGATCGAACTGCGCGACGCCCTGGTGGCGGCCGATGACGATGCCGTCTGAGCCCGATGCGCTGACACCCGCACCGGTCGAAGCCTCGATCGCGCTCGGCGCGGGGCGCGAGCGGCGGCTGCATCCGCTGTCGTGGCTGTTCGTGCTGCTGGCCTCGTTGCGCGAATTCGCGTTGCCGCTTATCGCGCTGCTGTTCTTCGGCCGCGGCGGCGGCGGCGGTTGGGGCTGGGAATCCGCGGGCCTGGTCGGCGCCGCCGTGCTCACCCTCATCGCCGTGGTGCGCTACTACACCTACCGCTTCCGCATCGAAGCGGGCGAACTGGTGATCCGCTCGGGCGTACTGCACAAGAACATCCGCCATATTCCGCTGCATCGCATCCAGAACGTCGCACTCAAGCGCAATGTGTTGCACCGGATCTTCGGCGTCGCCGAGGTGCGGCTCGAATCGGCGGTCGGCGGCGTGAGCGCCGAGGCCCAGATGCGCGTGCTGTCGATGCGCGATGCGCACGCGCTCGAAGTGCTGGTGCGCGCGCAAGGTGCCGCGGCGGTCGATTCGGTCGATGCGCAGAGCGAGCCCGATCGCGGCGAGGTGCTGCTGTCGTTGTCGACCGTCGAGTTGATCAAGCTCGGGCTGACATCCAATCGCGGCTTGCTGCTCGGGGCGGCCGGTTTCGGTTTCTTCAGCCAGTTCGGCGGCAACGGATTCGACGACGTGCTCGGCGAACTGGTGGGCATGCTGTTCGGCTATGCACGCGAATTGCATCTGGGCTGGATCCAGTGGGCGATCGCGGGCACGCTGCTGTTCGCACTGATCGCCGCGGCGATGCGGCTGGTTTCCGTGCTGCTGGTGCTGCTGCAATTCCATGGCTTCACGCTGCGCGAACTCGATCAGCGGCTGAGCGTGGAGAGCGGGCTGCTGACGCGTGTGCGCAGCAATGCGCCGCTGCGCAAGATCCAGCATTGGACGGTGCGCGAAAGCCTGCTGCATCGCTGGTTCGCGCGCCGCAGCCTGAACGTCGAAACCGCCGTGATGCAAGCGATGAACGAATCGCAGGGCTTGTCGGCGCTGGTGCCGATCGCGCCGCCGCCGCAGATCGATACGCTGCTGGCGCGCTGGCTGCCCTGGCTGCAACTGCCGGAGTTGCCGTGGCAGCCGCTGCATCCGGGCGCGTGGCGGCGACTGGCGTTTTTCCCGCTGGTGTTGACGCTGCTGGTCGTCGGCGCGCTCGCCTTGCGCTTCGGCGCCCCCGCGCTGGCGGTGTTGCTGCTCGCGCCGTGGTGGATCTTCCGGGCGCGACGCATCGCGGAACATTCGCGCTGGGCCGTCACCGATCGCGTGCTGGCGTGGCGCAGCGGCTGGCTCGACCGGCAATTGTCGTTCGCCGAAATCGGCAAATTGCAGGGCCTGCAGTTGCTGCAGTCGCCGTTCGACCGGCGCCGCGGCATGGCCAGCGTGGTCGCCGACACTGCCGGCGCATCGCCGTTCGGACATCGGCTGGAACTGCGTTATCTGCCCGAAGCGCAGGCGCGCGAATTGTACGAACGGCTCGGTGCGCAGGTGGCGCGTTCGACGATGCGCTGGTGAGGCGCGCTTGTGAAGGCGCGCGTTATTCGCGCCAGAACGCCGGCGTGAGCAGCACCAGTACCGAGAAGACTTCGAGGCGGCCGAGCAGCATCGAGAAAGAACCGAGCCACACGGTGGCCTCGCTCACATGCGCAAAGCTGTAGGCGACGCTGCCCAGGCCGGGACCTGCGTTGCTCAGCGTCCCGGCCGCCGCACCGAACGCCGACATCAGATCCAGCCCGGTCGCCGTCATGCCCATCGTCACCGCGATCAGGCAGCACAGCCACAGCGTCATGAAACCGGACACCGACAGCACCACGCTTTCCGATACGCGATGGCCGCCCATCTTCACCAGGAACTGGCCCTTCGGATGCACCAGCTGCTTCACTTCGCGCAGGCCCTGGCGCACCACCATCACCACGCGCGCCACTTTCACACCGCCCACGGTGGAGCCCGAACAGCCGCCGATGATGCCGACCAACATCAGCACCAACGGTGCGAACGCCGTCCATTGGTCGAAGCCGGGAACCACGAAGCCGGTCGTCGTCATCGACGAGACCACCTGGAAAATCGCGAAGCGCAGCGAACTGCTCAAGGTCGCATAGTCGCCGCCCCACCACAGCGCCAGCGCGACGACGGCGCTTGCGATGCCAAGTATCCGCAGGTAAGCGCGCAACTCCGAATCGCCGGCGTAGGCCGCGACGCTGGCGCTGCGCCAGGCCGAGAAATGCAGCGCGAAATTGACGCCGCCGAGCACCATGAAGACGATCGCCACGGTTTCCAGCAGCGGTGAATCCCAGGTGCCGAAGCCGGCGTCGTAAGTCGAGAAACCGCCGGTCGAGACTGTACTCATGGCATGGCACACGGCATCGAACAGGCTCATGCCGGCGACCCAGAACGAGCCCGCGCACAGCAACATCAAACCGACGTACACCAGCCACAAGGCCTTGGCGGTTTCCGCAATGCGCGGCGTGAGCTTGCTGTCGCGACTGGGACCGGTGGTTTCGGCACGGAACAATTGCGTGCCGCCGATCTTGAGCATCGGCAGGATCGCCACGGCCAGGATCACGATGCCCATGCCGCCGAGGAATTGCAGCACCTGCCGATACAGCAGCACCGATTTGGGCAGCGCATCCAGGCCGACGATGACGGTGGCACCGGTGGTGGTGAGGCCCGACGTCGCTTCGAACACGGCGTCGGCATAGCTCAGATGCGGCGGCCCGAGCCACAGCGGCAAGGCCGACACCAGGCTGGCCGAAACCCAGGTCAAGGTGACGATGAGAAATCCGTCGCGCAGCCGCAGGTCGTAACGCACGCGGCGGTTCGGCCAGTACAGCACGGCACCGATCGCCGCGCTGAGCAGGAAACTCGCGAAATACACATCGACCGTGTCTTCGCCCAGCGCCATCGCCAGCAGCGCCGACGGCAGTTTGCTCAGCGCGGTGGATCCGATGATGACGCCCAGGATGCAGAGGATGGCGCGCAGGCGCATGCGTTCGGGCTCTAGATCCAGGTAGCGTCGGCGCGGAACAGCGATTCGACCTGCGGCAGCTGGCGCTTGTCCATCAGGAACACGATCACGTGATCGTTCGGCTCGATGATCACATCGTGATGCGCGATCAACAGCTTCTCGCCGCGCACGATGCCGCCGATGGTGGCGGCACTCGGCAATTCCAGCTCATCGAGCGCGCGGCCGATCACCTTCGACGTGCGCCGGTCGCCTACCGCCACTGCTTCGATCGCTTCTGCCATGCCGCGCCGCAGGCTGTGCACGCGCACCATCGTGCCCTGCCGGATGTAGGTCAGCAGCGCGCCCAGCGTCACCTGCTGCGGGCTCACCGCGATGTCGATGCTGCCGCCTTCCACCAGTTCGGCATAGGCCGGACGGTTGATCAGCGCGATCACACGCGGGCAGCCCATGCGCTTGGCCAGCATCGCCGACAGAATATTGGCTTCATCGTCGTTGGTGAGTGCGCAGTAGACGTCGGTCTGGTCGATGTTCTCTTCGCGCAGCAGGTCTTCGTCGGCGCAGTCGCCGACCAGCACGATCGAGTTGCGCAGGTTCTCGGCGATGCTCTTGGCGCGTTCGCGCGAGCGTTCGAGAATCTTCACGCTGAACTGGTTTTCCAGCGCCTTGGCGAGCGAGCGGCCGATGTTGCCGCCGCCGGCGATGAAGACGCGCCGCACCGGCTTGTCGAGCTTGCGCAGCTCGCTCATCACGGTGCGGATGTTGCGCCGGTCGGCCAGGAAGAAGACCTCGTCGTCGACTTCGATGACGGTATTGCCCTGCGGCGAGATCGGCTTGCCGCTGCGGAAGATCGCCGCGACGCGCGCATCGACACCTTGCGGCAGATGATCGCGCAGCTCGCGGATCTGATGCCCGACCAGCGCGCCGCCCTGCACCGCGCGCACCGCGACGAGCTGCGCGCGACCGTCGGCGAAATCGAGCACCTGCAGGGCGCCGGGATATTCGATCAGGCGCTGCACGTGCTGGCACACCAGCGCCTCGGGGCTGATCGCCACGTCGATCGACGAGCGGCCCTTCTGCGTGAGTGCCGGATGCTGGATGTATTCCATCTCGCGCAGCCGCGCGATCTTGGTCGGCGTCTTGTACAGCGTATCGGCCACTTGGCAGGCGATGATGTTCACTTCATCGCTCGAGGTGACCGCAATCACCAGATCGGCGTCTTCGGCGCCGGCGTAGCCGAGCACGCTCGGCAGCGAGGCATGGCCGACGATGGTGCGGATATCAAGTTTTTCGGACAACTCGCGCAAGCGGGTCTGGTCGAGATCGACCACGGTGATGTCGCTGTTTTCCGAGGCCAGCGCCGCCGCCACCGAGGAGCCGACCTGGCCCGCGCCGAGTATCAAGATCTTCATCCGATCCCTTGCGGCTGCTAGCCGTCTTTGCCGATTTTGATGTCGACGCCCAGATCGCGCAGTTTGCGATACAGGTGCGTGCGCTCCATCCCGGCCATTCTAGCGAGCTTGCCGACGCTGCCGCCGGCTTCGTTGAGCTGGCGCAGTAAATACACCCGTTCGAACTGATCGCGCGCTTCGCGCAGCGGCAGGCTGAAATCGATGGCGAAGGCGTCGCCGGCGGCCGCCGTGGCCGCGGCGGGCGCGGCGCCGCCGAGTGCCGGTTCGATTTCCGCGAGCGATACTTCGCCGCTGCCCAGCACGCCCAGCCGCTGCGTGAGGCCGCGCAGTTCGCGCACGTTGCCGGGCCAGCCGTGGCGTTTCAGGCGCTCGATCGCGGCTGCGCCGAAGCGTCGCGCCGGCAGCCGATCGCGCGCCGCGAAGAAGGCCGCGAAATGCTCGAGCAGTTCGCGCACGTCATCGGGCCGTTCGCGCAACGCGGGCACCGAGACCGGCAGCACATTGAGCTGGAAATACAATTCGTCGCGCACGCGACCGGCCGCGCGCAGCGCTTCGAGATCCTGCGCGCTGGCGGCGATCACGCGCACGTCGAGCGGCACCGGCGTGCGGCCGCCGACGCGCAGCAGCTGGCGCCGTTCCAGCACGCTCGACAGGCGCAGCTGCAATTCGGCGCCCAGATCGGCGATTTCGTCGAGGAACACGCTGCCGCCCTGCGCCTGCTCGAGCAGGCCGGGCGACACGCCGAAATCGCTTTCCGCGCCGAACAGCGTGGCGGCCGCCTGTTCGTTCGCGATCGCGCCGGCGGCCACGGTGACGAAGGGCCCGTCGCGGCGCGCGCTGCGGCCATGCAGCCAGCGCGCGATCGCTTCCTTGCCGGTGCCCGGTTCGCCGCGCAGCAGCACCGGCGCGCCGTGATCGGCGAGCCGTTCGAGCTGCGCGCGCAGCGCCTGCATCAGCGCCGACGAGCCGACCGGTTCGTATTGCGGCTGCACCTGCTCGCGCAGGCGGGTGTTGGCGTCGCGCAGGCGCTGCGCTTCGAGCGCGCGTTCGAGCGTGATGAGCAATTTCGCCAGCGCGATGGGCTTTTCGATGAAATCGTAGGCGCCCAGGCGCGTCGCCTCGACCGCGGTTTCGACGGTGCCGTGGCCCGACATCATCACCACCGGCACCTGCAATTCGCCGGCCGCGGCCCATTCGCGCAGCAAGGCGATGCCGTCGGTGCCCGGCATCCAGATGTCCAGAAGCACTGCGTCGAACGTACCTTTCTGGCGGGCCTCGCGGGCGGCGGTGACATTTTCTGCGACGGTTACGCGATATCCCTCGTCCTCGAGGATGTCGCGCACCCCGGCCCGGATATCGGGCTCGTCGTCGACCACCAGGATGTGAGCGGAAGGCATGATTCCAGCAAGCGAAGGAAGAGCGGCACAGTCTGAGCCGCCACAGGAATGGCAGCAAGCCGGCGCGGCCGCGTTGGCCGTGGCGGGCAGCGATTTCCGCAGCCTGGCGCTGGTGCGCAGCCCGCCGGCACGGTCGCAGACGCCGCTATCGCACGTGCCTGTGCCGGCGCGAACCGGGCTGTCGGCCTGCGTCATCACCTACAACGAAGCCGACCGCATCGCCGCCTGCCTGGCCTCGCTGGCGTTCTGCGACGAGGTGGTGGTGGTCGATTCGCACTCCACCGACGGCTCGCGCGAAATCGCGGCGGCCGCCGGTGCGCGCGTCATCGAACGCGACTGGTCGGGCTATCGGGCGCAGAAACAATTCGCGGTGCAGGCCGCGCGGCACGACTGGGTGCTGTGCCTGGACGCCGACGAAGTGGTGAGCCCGCAACTGGCGACCGAAATCATCCTGTTGCGCCGCCGCGGTTTCGACGATGCGGCCTGCTACTCGATGCCGCGCTGCACCGAATATTTCGGCCGCATGATCCGCCATGGCAACTGGTATCCGGATCGCGCGAAACGCCTGTTCGACCGTCGGCGCGCGCGCTGGGGCGGCCGCGAGATCCACGAAAAGGTGATCGCTGACGGCCCGGTGCGGCAACTCGACGGCGAGATCGAACACTACGCCTATCGCAATCTCAACGATCAGCTCAGCCGCCTGGGCCGCTACGCCGAATTGATGGCGCGCGCGCTGCACGCTGAGGGCCGCCGCGCCCGCTGGTGGAACCTGCTGCTGAGCCCCGCGTGGCGTGCGTTCCGCAGCGTCGTGCTGCGCGGCGGCTGGCGCGATGGCTGGCGCGGGCTGGCGATCGCGTGGATCGAATCCAACTACGTGCGACAGAAATTCCTGGCCCTGTGGCTGCTCGAACGCGGCCTGCCCGTCGGTGAGAACGATCGCCCATGAACGCTTGCAAGCCGCAACATTGCAGCCTCGTCATCACGACCTACAACTGGAAACAGGCGCTGGCGCTGGTGCTCGACAGCGTGGCGCGCCAGCGTGTGCTGCCCGATGAGGTGATCGTCGCCGATGACGGTTCGCGCGCCGATACCGGCGAAGCGATCCGCCAGCGCGCGGCGGATTTCCCGACGCGCCTGCACCATGTGTGGCAGGAAGATCTCGGTTTCCGCGCCGCGCGCGTGCGCAATCTCGCGATCGCGGCGGCCCGCTTCGACTATGTGCTGCTGATCGACGGCGACATGGTGCTCGACAAGCATTTCGTCGCCGACCATCTGGAAGCCGCGCGTCCCGGCTGCTTCGTGCAGGGTTCGCGCGTGCTCACCGGTCCGATCCAGTCGAAGTCGATGCTCGAGCAGGGCCGGCTCGATCTGCCGTTCTTCGCGCGCGACATCGAGCGTCGCCGCCACACCCTGCGCCTGCCTGCGATCAGCCGCCTGCTGCGGCGGCCGTCGGCCAGTGCGCGCGGCATCAAGACCTGCAATCAGGGCTGGTGGCGCGAGGATCTGATCGGCCTCAACGGCTTCGACGAACGCATGCACGGCTGGGGCCGCGAAGACGACGAACTGGCGGCGCGCGCGTTCAATGCCGGCATGCGTCGCATAGCACTGCGCTGCGCCGGCTTGGCGATCCATCTGCATCACACCGAGCGGCACATCGAAGGCGAGAGCTTCAACGACCGCTATCTGCAGGAGACGCGCGCGACGAAGCTCACCCGTTGCAAGTTCGGACTCGACTCACACCAGCAGGACGCGGTCGACGCAAGACATATCGCGGCCTAGTCGCTGCGGCATGCTGCGCGCACGGCGTCGGCGCGGAACAGCCACCAGCTGCGGCGGTTCGACTGTCCGATCGGCACCGCGCGATCGCGTTCGATGCACTCGCCCATCGCCGTGTCGAGGATCAACACCCAGCGATTCTCCGGTGCTTCGCGCTGCCAGGCGATGGCACCGGCGCGCTGCATTTCCGGCGGACGACGAAACCCGAAGGTGCGCGCCGGACGATCGGCCTGCAGCAGGTTCTGCTCCTTCCACGCGACCAGGGCGAGTTCGTCGTGCGGGCCGATTTTCTGCGCCACTTCGGTCATCAGGCCGCGCGCCGAGCTCGATTCATCGAGGATGGGGTAGGCGACAAAACCGATCAGCACCCAGATCAAGGCGAGGCTGATCATCACGGCGCCCGCCGCGCGCCGTACGCGACCCCAGGCCGCGGCCAGCAGGGTGCCACCACCGATCGCCAACAACAGCCACCAGATCGCATCGGATGCCGCATCGATGCCGCGCGAGGTTTCGGTTCGGGTTTCGAAACCCGGTTCGCCGAGCAGCGGCAACGCGCCGCCGACCAAGGTCAGCACGCCGAGGAACAACACGAAGCCCAGCAGGACGCGACGCACCGACACTTTGCGCAGCAGTCCCGGCAACAGCGGCGCCAACGCCAGGCAGAACATGGGCAGCGCAGGCAGGATGTAGACGTCGCGCTTGCCCGATGGAATCGAGAAGAAAACCAGCACCGCGAGCACCCAACCGAGCAGTAACAGGTAGCGCGCATCGCCGCGTCTGAACCGTCGCCACCACGCCGGCACGGCCCACGGCAGCGCGAGCGCGGCCGGCAACCACAGCGTCAGGATCACCTGCGCGAAATACCACACCGGTTGGTGGTGATGCCACGACGCGCCGTAGCGCTGCGCGGTCTGGCGCAGCAGGATGTTGTCGGCATAGGCGCGCAGTGCGGGATCGTCGCTGCCATTGACTGCGATCAACATCGGTACCAGCCACAGCGCAATGGCGCCGAGCAGGCAGGCGATGCCGAGCAGCGCCGGCGCCAGACCAACGCGCTGTACGCCACGCCAGCCGCGAAAGCGCGCGAACGCCGCTGGCAGAAACAGCAGCAACGCGATCACACCGACGCCTTTGGTGATGACGCCGACGCCGGCGGCGAAGAAGCCGACGAAAAGCCAGCGCCAGTCCGGCCCGCGCAGCAGATGCCGAAGCAAGCCGTAGACCGACAGCGTGATGAAGAACGTCACCGTCGCGTCAATCTGCGCGCGCTTGGCGAGGAACGTGAATTGCAGCGCGAACAGCAGCGCGTAGGCGGCGTACAGGCCGACGCGGCGATTCCATAGGCGCCTGCCCAGATCGTGCACCAGCCACAGGGTGCCGAGCGCCGCCAGCAGCGACGGCAACAGGAAGGCGACGCGCCACGCGCGCGTGAGCAGGTAGGACAGCGCCTGCAGCCACATGAACAGCGGCGGCTTGTCGGGATACAACTCGTCGCCACGCATCGGAAACAGCCAGCGACCCGATTCGATCATCTGCCGCGCCACCAGCGCGAAGCGCGGCTCGTCGGCCGGCCACGGATCGCGCAGGCCCAGGCCGGCACCGATGATCAGCAAGGCGATGCCGAGCAGCAGCCACAGGTCGCGGCGCGCGTCGTGCGTGATCAGGCGCATGCGGCGCTCACGCCAGCGGCAGCCACAGCGAGAAACGCGCGCCGCCTTCGGTGCGATTCTCCGCGCGCAGGCGGCCGCCGTGCTCCTGCGCGATCTTCGCGACGATCGCCAGGCCCAGTCCGGTGCCTTTGATTTTCGTAGTGCGATACGGCTCGAACCACTGCTCGTCGAATCCTTCCGGCAATCCGCCGCCATTGTCGCTCACGCTCAGTTCGACGCCGTCGCGCACGCCGTCGATGCGTCGCGCGGTGGCCACCGAAATCGCGATCAGGCTGCGCTCGGCGCCGGCTTCGATCGCGTTCTTCACCAAGTTGTGCAGCACCTGGCGCACGCGGCCGCTGTCGGCGCTGACGTGCGGCACGGCGGCATCGAAATCGCGTGCGATGCGCAGGCGCGCATCACCCTCGTACAGATCGAGCACTTCGCCGGCGAGCGCATTCAGATCGACCGGCGCCAGTTGCAACGTCGGCGGCTTGGCGTAGTCGCCAAAGGAATTGACCAGCGTCTTGAGCGCGTCGACCTGCGCCACGATGGTGTGGGTGGCGCGATCGAGCACTTCGGCATCGTCGCTCGCCAGTTTCGGCAGCACGCGGCGGCGCAGGCGCTCGGCGGCGAGCTGGATCGGCGTCAACGGATTGCGGATTTCATGCGCGAAACGGCGCGCCACTTCGGCCCACGCGGCGTCGCGGCGGGCGCGGTCGATCACGGTGGTGTCGTCGAACACGGCTACCAGACCGCTTTCGGGCAGCCGCGCGCCGCGCAGCAGCAACAGGCGCCGTTCGCCTTCGTGTTCGAGCGCGATCTCTTCGCGCCACTCGCGCACGCCTTCGCGCAGCCGCGCTTGCAGGGCGTCGAGGATCGGCAACGCGCGCGGCACCAGACGCCGCAGTTCGCCGAGCGCCTGGCCGGCGTGGCGCTGCGGATCGACGCCGAGCAATTCCTGCGCGGCGGCATTGCTGCTGCGCAGACGCGCTTCGCCATCGAGCACCAGTACGCCGGAGGACAGCCTGGCCAGCACGGTTTCGAGATAGGCGCGCTGGCGCTCGGTTTCCGCGGCGCTCGACCGCGCACGCGCGGTGGTGAGCTCGAGTTCGCGCGTCATGCGGTTGAACGACTGCACCAGGAAGCCGAGCTCGTCGTCCTGCCCTTCCGGCAGCTGCGCGTCGTAACGGCCCTGCGCGATGTCGCGGGTGGCCGCCGCCAACCGTCCCACCGGCGCGACCAGCCGCCGCGCGAGATCGAATGCGAGCAACACCGCGAGCAGCGCCGACAGCAGCAGCACGAAACTCAGGATCAGCGTGAAAGCCAGCTTGAGTTCATCGCGCAGGAACACGGCCTGGCGCTGGCCGTGCACCGCGCCTTCGATGCGCGCGACGAGCGTCGCGTAATCGGCCGGCAATTCGTACAGCGCCTGCAGCACGCGACCGTCGGCGCGCGGATCGCCGACCGGCACCAGCACGCGCAGACGCATGCCGCGGGCGTCGCGTTCGGCGGCGGCGTAGCGGCCGCGGTTGACCAGCGCCAGGCGGATGTCTTCTTCCGGCGGCGCCGGCAACAACAGGCCCGGATCGGCCGCCGCGACGGCGCGCACGCGGCCGTCGGCTTCGAACAGCGCGAGTTGCGACGCCGACTGCCGATCGAGTTCGTTTTCCAGTTCCAGATCGATCGCGGTGTCGTCGGCGAATTCGATCGCGGCCGCGACCGATTCGGTGCGCGTTTCGGCATCGGCGGTGCGTTCGTCGAGATACAGGCGGCCGATGGCGAGCGCATCGTCGAGTGCCTGCGCGCTGTTGGCGCGCAGCCACGAATCGACCGTCGCGTTGACGAAACGCACACCGAAGCCGTACACGAGAAATACCGGCGGCAAGGCGAGCAGCACGAGCAACAACACCAGCCGCCGCGTGAGTTTGGCACCGGGCACGTTGCGCGCGAGTTGTTGCCGTAAGCGCCAGAGACGATTCGCGATGGCCAGCCCCAACGCCACCAGCGCCACCGCCGTGGCGACGAAAACATACGGGTAGTAGCGCGCGTAGCCCTGTCCGAGGCCTTCGGCGTCGGCCGCCAGATACAGCGACGACAACAGCAGCACGAGCAGCGCCAGCGGCGCCACCACGCGCCGCAGCAACCGCATCGCGCGGGTGGCTACGAGGCCGGCCATGCTGCCGGCGGCGAGACGAGGCGCCACTGTTCGGGATTGAGGAAGGCCGGAAAGCGCAGCGGCGTCGGCAGCGAGGTCAGATCGAGGGCGACGGTGACCTGGCCTTTGCAATCGGATCGCGCACCGAGCCGCACCGGCATGCGCACGCGATCGAGCGCGGCGAGCAAGGCGCTGCTGCGCGCGAAGCTACGCGTCTGCGCATCGCCGATGCGCTGCAATTCGAAATGGCGCGTGAGCGGCGAGTAGCGGAGTTCGAGCGCCTGCATCTGCGGACGATCGCAGCCTTCGATCAGATAGGTCAGCCGCAGCGGAATGCCATGTTCGAGCGCCTCGCGCATGGTCGGCGAGAATTTCAGATCGTGCGTGATCTCGAGCTGCGGGCCGTCGCCACCGTTGATGATGCGCGTGTCGAGAATGCGGGCGCGCTCCGGCGTCTGGCCCAGGCATCCGGCCAGCAGCGGCACGAGCAGCAGGCTAGACGCGTTTTTCCAGCACCGCATGGAAGAAGCCGTCGCCGTCGTCCTGGCCCGGCAGCCGTTGACGCCCGGCGCCGCTGGCGTGCCCGAAGGAATCGGGCAAGGCGACGGCGACGGCATCGGGCGTGCGTGCGAGGAAGGCATCGATCTGACGCTCGTTCTCGTCTTTGAGGATCGAACAGGTCGCATAGACTAGTCGCCCGCCGACAGCGAGCATAGGCCAGGCCGCGTCGAGCAGGCGCGCCTGCAACGCGGTCAGGCCGACCACATCGGCCGCACGCCGATGCAATTTGATGTCCGGCTGGCGGCGGATCACGCCGGTGCCCGAGCACGGCGCGTCGAGCAGGATGCGATGGAATTTCACCCGGTCCCACCATGCTTCCGGTGCGCCGGCGTCGCCCGCCCGCAGTTCGGCACCGAGCCCCAGGCGCAACAGATTCTCGCGCACGCGCTGCAGCCGATGCGCATCGACATCCAGGCCGAGCAGCTTCACGGCCGGCGTGCGCTCGAGGATATGCGCGGTCTTGCCGCCCGGCGCGCAGCAGGCGTCGAGGACGCGTTCGCCGGGCTGCGCATCGAGCGCCAGCGCCGTCAGTTGCGCCGAGACGTCCTGCACCGAGACCTGCCCTGCGTCCCAACCGGGCAGGCGCGTCGGCGACGTGCCGGCGTCCAGCCGCAGCGCGGACGGCGCAATCGCGCTCGCTTCGGCTTCGATATCGACGGCGCGCAATTGCGCCAGATAATCGTCGCGCGTGATGCGCGCCAGATTCACCCGCAGCCACATCGGGCCCGCGTGATTGTTGGCATCGAGGATGGCGTCGGCCTGTTCGGCCCAATCGCGCCGCAGTGCCAGCGTCAGCCAGCGCGGATGCGAATAGCGCACGTTGTCGGAGTCGCCGAGCGCGGCGTCGAGTTCGTCGCGTTCGCGTGCGTAGCGGCGCAGCACCGCGTTGACGAAACCGACATGGCGCGGCTGCTTGAGCAGGCGCGCGGCTTCGGCGGTGCTGGAAATGGCGGCGTAATCAGCCAGCCGCATCGCATCGAGTTGCGCCAGGCCGGCGAGCAACAACGCGTGCACCACGCGCGCTGACGGCGGCAGCGGCCGTTGCGTGAGCTTTTCGAGCAGGCGCTCGTAACGTTGCGACCAGCGCGCCGCCTCGAAACAGATCGCCTCGCACAGCGCGCGATCGCGCGCATCGCCGAGGTCTTCCAGCGCGCGCGGCAGCGCCGTCTTCAGCGACAGGCCCTCGAAGCGCACCGCGAGGATCGCGCGCGCCGCGGCGGCGCGCACTTCGGCGCCCTGCACGGCGATATTCATGCGCGCAGCGCCGGGCGCGAGTTCAGATAGTCGGCGGCGGCAAGCGCGCGGCCGCCTTCGCGCTGCAATTGCAGCAAGCGCAGTGCGCCTTCGCCGCAGGCGACATCGATGCCGTCGCGGCCGGTTGCGATCACCGTACCCGGTGCGCTGCGGTGGCCGATCGCCAGCGGCAGCGCGCGATGGATGCGTGCGCGTTCGCCGGCCAGCTCCACTTCGGCGACCGGCCACGGCGAGAACGCGCGCACTTTGCGCGCCAGCGTTTCAGCCGATTGCGACCAATCCAGTCTGGCTTCGGATTTTTCCAGTTTGTGGGCGTAGGTCGCGCCTTCTTCGGGCTGCACTTGCGGCAGTGGAACCAGGCCCGAGCGCAGCAGGCCCAGACCATCGCGCAGCACCTGCGCGCCCAGATCGGCCAAACGATTGTGCAGCTCGCCGGAGGTTTCTTCGTCGCCGATCGCCAGCGCCTTGCGCAGCAGCACGGGGCCGGTGTCCAGGCCCTTCTCCATCTGCATCAGGCACACGCCGGTTTCGCGGTCGCCGGCTTCGATCGCGCGCTGGATCGGCGCGGCGCCGCGCCAGCGCGGCAGCAGCGAGCCGTGCACGTTCCAGCAGCCGCGTAGCGGAATATCGAGCACTTTCTGCGGCAGCAGCAGGCCGTAGGCGACCACGATCATCAGGTCCGGTGCCAGCGCGCGCAATTCTTGCTGCGCCTGCGGATCGCGCAGCGACAGCGGCTGCCGCACTTCGATACCGTGCTCGAGCGCCAGTGCTTTCACCGGACTGGGCGCCAGCTGCCGGCCCCGACCGGCGGGACGGTCGGGCTGGGTGTAGACCGCCAGCACGTCGCCGCCGCCGCTCATCGCCGCCCGCAGGCTGGGCAGTGCGAACTCGGGCGTACCGGCAAACACCAGTCTCAGACTCATCGATCCAGGGCACCCGCAATGGGGCGCACCGCTCGGGCGCGCCGGGGAAATCGGAAGGCGCTTTACGCCGCGTCGTCGCCGCGCCGCTGCTTGGCGAGCTTGCGCTTGACCATGTCGCGCTTGAGCGGCGAGAGATAGTCGACGAAGAGCTTGCCGTCGAGGTGATCCATCTCATGCTGGATGCATACCGCGAGCAGCCCGTCGGCTTCGAGTTCGTACGGCTGGCCGTCGCGATCGAGCGCGCGCACCGTGATGCGCTCGGCACGCTTCACGTCGGCATAGATGCCGGGCACCGACAGGCAGCCTTCCTGGCAGGTCTGCGAGCCGTCGCGGGCGACGATCTGCGGATTGATGAACACGCGCGGCGCGTTCTTCTCCTCCGACACGTCGATCACCATGAAACGCTGGTGCACGTCGACCTGGCTGGCGGCCAGGCCGATGCCGGGCGCGTCGTACATCGTCTCGAACATATCGTCGATCAGTTGCCCGAAGGCCGCGTCGATGCGCGCGGGATCGACCGGCCTGGCGACGGTGCGCAGCCTGGGATCGGGAAATTCGAGAATGGTGAGCTTTGCCATGGACCAATTCTAACGCGACGACCGAAAACCGGCAGCCAAGCAAATGGGGTCGCCCTCAGACATAAAAAACCGAGCGACTCCGACCAAGCCCGACCGGAGCGCCCTCACTACTAACCCCTAATCCCTCAGCCGGCCGGCGCCGGCAAAAACCACCTTCCAAAACTGCCCAACCCGCCACGTTTCACATTGTCACCTTTTGGGCTATAGTGAGATCAACCTGTTGGGGAATCAGGTAGATGGCGGCCATGCTTAAAAAACTTCTTGCGGTTTGCGCCGCGACGCTCCTCACTCTCGCCAGCTATGTCGCCGCAGTGGAATTGCGCGACGATCACCCTGACACCTACGTGGTGCAGAAGGGCGATACGCTGTGGGATATCGCGGCCCGGTTCCTCAACGAACCCTGGCTCTGGCCCGAGATCTGGCAGGCCAATCCGCAGGTCGAGAACCCGCACCTGATCTATCCGGGCGACGTGCTCAGCCTGGCCTATCTGGGCGGCCGGCCGACGCTGATCAAGAAATCGCCGACCATCCGCCGCACCAGCGAAGAAGCGATCACGACGGTTCCGCTCGGCGAGATCGAAGCCTTCCTGCGCTCGGCGCACGTGCTCGACGAAGACACCTACAACTCGCTGCCTTATATCGTCGGCCTGGAAGAAGGCCGCCTGCGCGTGGCCGAAGGCCAGGTCGCCTATGTGCGCGGCGCCGACTTCCGCCCCGGCCAGCGCTGGGCCGTGGTGCGGCCGAGCGTGCGCTTCGCGGCGCATCCGCATTCGGCCGACGAAGAGCCGCGCCTGGTGCGCGACGAATGGGATGCCAAGAACGGCGTGCGGCCGCACGGTTCGGGCATGCAGTGGGCGTATCACATCGGTGCCGACAACGGCTTCGAAGTGCTGGGCTACGAAGTGATCGAGATGGCGCAGGGCGTGGTCACCGTCGAAGGCGACCCGGCCACGCTGCTGATCACGCCGGGCGGCCGCGATGCGGCGGTCGGCGATCTGCTGATCCCGTACGACCCGCAGCCCTACGACCTGTTCTTCTATCCGCGCCCGCCCGACGCCGTGCCGGCCAACTTCCGCGTGCTGGCGATGACCGAGCGGCTGTCGGTCGGCGGCCCGCGCGATGTGGTGGCGCTGTCGGCCGGCGCCCGCGAAGGCGTCGAGAACGGTCAGGTCTATTCGATCTGGCAGCCGGGCGAACTGGTGCGCGACGAAATCGCGCACAAGCCGCGCATCGTCGCCAACATGAAGAAGAACAAGGTGCAGCTGCCCGACGAATTCGTCGGCCACGTGATGATCTTCCGCACCTTCGACAAGGTGAGCTACGGCCTGATCATGGACGGCATCCGTCCGGTGCAGCTCAACGACAGGCTGAAGGTGCCGGCGCGTTACTGACCGCCGCCTGCCGGCAGGGCATGCAGCCCTGTCGGTTGCGGCCCCCCCAGATGCCCCTCACCGCCCCGCACGCGCACACCCTTGCCTGGCTGACCCTGCTGCGCGCGCCGGGCCTGGGCGCCGTGCGGATTCGCGCCCTGCTGCAACGCTTCGGCCAGCCTGAACGCGCCGCCGCCGCCGATGCCGCCTCGCTGCGCGCCTCCGGCGTGCCCGAAGCCGCCGCCGACTGGCTGCGCGATCCCAACCGCAGCCTGCTGCAGCGCGATCTCGATTGGCTGGCCGGCGACGGCCACTTCCTGCTGACCTGCGACAGCCCCGACTTCCCGGCCCTGCTCGAACGCGCCCCGCAGGCGCCGGCCGCGCTGTTCGTGGCGGGCAGGCCCGATCTGCTGTGGCATCCACAGATCGCGATCGTCGGCAGCCGCAATCCTTCCGACAGCGGCTGCGACAACGCGCGCGATTTCGCCCGCACCCTGGGGCGCTCCGGGCTGGCGATCACCAGCGGCCTGGCCGACGGCATCGACGCCGTCGCGCATCGTGCCGCGCTCGACGCCGGCGCCGGCACCATCGCGGTGGTCGGCACCGGGCCGGACCTGGTTTATCCGGCCAAGAATCGCGCGCTGTCGGCCGAGATCGAGAAACACGGCGCCCTGGTCAGCGAGCATGCGCCCGGCACCGAAGCGCGGCGCGATCATTTCCCGCGCCGCAACCGCGTGATCGCCGGCCTGAGCCTGGGCACGCTGGTGGTCGAAGCCGGATTGCAGAGCGGCGCCCTGATCACCGCGCGCCTGGCCGCCGAGAGCGGCCGCGAAGTGTTCGCGCTGCCCGGTTCGATCCATAACCCGCTCGCCAAAGGCTGCCACCGGTTGATTCGCGAAGGCGCCGCCCTGGTCGAAACCGCGCAGGAGATCGTCGATGCGATGAGCTCGCAGGCCGAGCAACTCGGCGCCGCGCTGCGCGGCCGTCTCGATGGCCTCGACGCCGGCGCGCCGCGCGCGGAATCGTCCGCGCCGCGCCCCGGCTTCAGCGCCGATCCGGACTACGAACGCCTGTGGAGCGCACTCGACCACGATCCCACGCCGCTGGATGTCCTGGCGCAGCGCAGCGGGTTGACGGTCGGAGCCCTATCCTCCATGCTGCTGCTCATGGAGTTGGATGGTCACGTATCCGCCGCTCACGGCCGCTACGCGAAACGCCGCTCCTGACGTCCCCAACCGCGCCGCAACGGCGGTGCAGGCAGAGGTGGATGAAAGAGACCATACTGGACGTACTGCTTTACCTTTTCGAAAACTACTTCTACGACGATCCCGACGCTGTCCGCGATCGCGATTCGCTCCAGGCCGGCCTGATCCAGGCGGGCTTCAGTCCCTCGGAAGTCAATAAAGCCTTCGACTGGCTCGACGAGCTCGCGCGCCTGCGCCCGAGCGTCGATCTGCCGGAGCGCGTTTCCGTGGGGCCGGTGCGCATCTTCGTGGATGCCGAAGAGGCCCGGCTCGACGTCGAATGCCGCGGCTTTCTGATGTTCCTGGAACACAACGGCATCCTCGACAGCGTGCAGCGCGAGCTGGTGGTCGACCGCGTGATGGCGCTCGACCAGGAAGAAATCGATCTGGACGACCTCAAATGGGTCGTGCTGATGGTGCTGTTCAACCAGCCGGGCCAGGAAGCCGCGTTCGCCTGGATGGAAAGCCACATGTTCGAAGGGGAAGGCGAACCGCTGCACTAGCCGGCGGTGCGTTTTCGAAGGCATCAAACGCGCGGCGATGAGCCGCGCGCGTCGTTTCTGGGGGAAGTCCAATGTCGAGCAATGCACCGGAGCTCTCCGGCGATGTCGTGTACGCGGGATTCCTGCGCCGCTGGGCGGCGTTGTTTCTCGATCAGTTGATCCTGACCAGCGTTTTCTATCTGCTGTTCTTCGTCGCCTTGCTCGCCGCCGGCCTGACCGCGAGCTTCGAGAATTTCGATACCAACAACCCGCCGCCGTGGTTCATCGGCGCCTATCTGGGCCTGATCGGCCTGTACTACGTGATGGCCGGCCTGTATTACGCGCTGATGGAAAGCTCGGCCGCGCAGGCCACCGTCGGCAAGATGGCGCTCGGCATCAAGGTCACCGATCGCGACGGCAATCGCCTCACCCTGCGGCATGCGCTCGGGCGCTGGGCCGCGGCGGCGCTGTCGTATCTGACGCTCTACATCGGCTTCATCGTGGCCGCCTTCACCGAGCGCAAACAGGCGCTGCACGACCTGATCGCCGGCACGCTGGTGGTCGACAAGTGGGCCTACACCGACACCCCGGAGCGCCAGCAGCGCGGACTGTCGGGCTGCCTGATCGCCTTCCTGATCGCGATGATCCTGATGCTGCTGCTGTTCTTCGGCGGCATGCTGGCGGCGATCGCGATCCCGGCCTACCAGGATTACGTGCAACGCGCCCGCGTCGCCGGCGTGATCGCCGAGGCGAGCGTGCACAAACTGGCTATCGCCGAAGCCGCGCTCGACTCCGGCGACTGCCCGAGCAACGAATCCGACGGCTTCCGCCAGGCCGAGTCGTATGCCGGCCAATATGTGCAGCGCATAGACATCGGCGAGCTTGAAAGCGGCGGCTGCGGACTCATCGTCTGGTTGGCCGACAGCTTCGCCCCGGGCAACGAGCCGCGCATCGTTTTCGAGTTCGATCGCCAGCAGCAGAGCTGGACCTGCGTTTCCAGCCTGCCCGACCGACAGCTGCCGGCCAGCTGCCGCTGAGCCCGCCGAACCGGCCTTGCCGGCCGGTTCGGCTTGACAGTGCGGCGGGCTGTGTGGACAGACTGAAAAAAGAACGTCGGCGGGAATCCTTCCCGCCCATGCGTGCGCACCATCATGCGCGGCCCGTCCGACGGCCGCCGGACACCCGATCGCCATGCCCAAGAATCTCCTCATCGTCGAGTCGCCCGCCAAGGCCAAGACGATCAACAAGTACCTCGGCAAGGACTTCCAGGTCCTGGCCTCGTACGGCCACGTGCGCGATCTGGTGCCGAAGGAGGGCGCGGTCGATCCGGAGGCCAACTTCGCGATGCGCTACGAGGTGATCGAGCGCAACGAGAAACACGTCGATGCGATCAGCAAGGCCGCCAAAGGCGCCGAAGCCCTGTTCCTGGCCACCGACCCGGATCGCGAAGGCGAGGCGATCAGCTGGCACATCGCGGAAATCCTGCGGGAACGCGGCCTGCTCGAAGGCCGCACCCTGCAGCGCGTGGTGTTCACCGAAATCACGCCGCGCGCGATCAAGGAAGCGATGGCGCATCCGCGCGATGTCTCGGTCGACCTGGTGAACGCGCAGCAGGCGCGCCGCGCGCTCGACTACCTGGTCGGCTTCAACCTCTCGCCGGTGCTGTGGCGCAAGGTGCAGCGCGGACTGTCCGCCGGCCGGGTGCAGAGCCCGGCGCTGCGCATGATCGTCGAGCGCGAAGAAGAGATCGAAGCCTTCATCGCGCGCGAATACTGGACCATCGAGGCGCAGCTCGCGCACGGCAGCCAGCCGTTCAACGCGCGCCTGGCGAAACTCGACGGCAAGAAATTCGAACAGTTCGACCTCACCAACGAGGCCGACGCCGAAGCCGCGCGCGGCCGCCTGCTGGCCGCGGCCGGTGGCGGGCTCGATGTGGTGGATGTGCAGAGCAAGGAACGCAAGCGCCGTCCCTCGCCGCCGTTCATCACCTCGACGCTGCAACAGGAAGCCGCGCGCAAGCTCGGCTTCTCCACCAGCCGCACGATGCGCATCGCGCAGAAGCTCTATGAAGGCGTGACGATCGGCGACGAAGGCACGGTCGGCCTGATCAGCTATATGCGTACCGACTCCACCCATCTGTCGCAGGAAGCCGTGGTCGAACTGCGCGAACTGATCGCGCGCGATTTCGGCGATCACGCGCTGCCGGCCGCCGCCAACGAGTACAAAACCAAATCGAAGAACGCGCAGGAAGCGCACGAGGCGATCCGCCCGACCTCCGCGCTGCGCACGCCCAAATCGGTCGCGCAGTATCTCGATCCGGACAGCGCCAAACTCTACGAACTGATCTGGAAGCGCGCGGTCGCCTGCCAGATGGTCCACGCCACCTTGAACACGGTGTCGGTCGATCTGGCCGCCGGCCGCGAGCACAGCTTCCGCGCCTCGGGCACCACGGTGATCGACCCGGGCTTCCTGGCGGTGTACGAAGAAGGCCGCGACGATCGCAAGCAGCCGACCGCCGAAGGCGACAACCCGGAAGACGAAGGCCGCAAACTGCCGGTGATGCGCGTGGGCGAACGCGTACCGCTGTCGGCCATCCTCACCGACCAGCATTTCACCGAACCGCCGCCGCGCTTCTCGGAAGCCAGCCTGGTCAAAGCGCTCGAGGAATACGGCATCGGCCGTCCGTCGACCTACGCCAGCATCATCCAGACCCTGCTCAACCGCGAATACGTGCTGCTCGATGCGCGCCGCTTCCGGCCGACCGACGTCGGCCGCGCCGTAGCGAAATTCCTGTCCGGCCATTTCACCCAATACGTCGACTACGACTTCACCGCCAAGCTCGAAGACGAACTCGATGCAGTGAGCCGCGGCGAAGAAGACTGGGTGCCTTTGATGGCGCGCTTCTGGAAGCCGTTCAAGGCGCTGATCGACGACAAGATCGAATCGGTCGACCGCGGCGAGGCCACCGGCGCGCGCGAACTGGGCACCGATCCGAAGTCCGGCAAGCCGGTGAGCGTGCGTCTCGGCCGCTACGGGCCGTTCGCGCAGATCGGCACCAAGGACGACGAGGACAAGCCGAAGTTCGCCAGCCTGCGCCCGACGCAGAGCCTGCACACGATCACGCTGGCCGAAGCGATCGACCTGTTCCGGCTGCCGCGCACGCTGGGCGAAGTCGACGGCGAGACGGTGAGCGTCGGCGTCGGCCGTTTCGGTCCGTTCGCCAAGCGCGGCACCAGCTACGCCTCGCTCAAGGCCGAGGACGATCCGTACACGATCGATCTGGATCGCGCGGTGTTCCTGATCCGCGAGAAGGAAGAAATCGCCGCCAATCGCATCATCAAGCAGTTCGAAGGCACCAATGTGCAGGTGCTCAACGGCCGCTACGGCCCCTACATCAGCGACGGCGAACGCAACGGCAAGATTCCGAAGGACCGCGATCCGGCCTCGCTGACGCTGGAGGAATGCCAGACCTTCCTCGCCGCCGGCAAACCGGTGCGCAAAGGTGGACGCTTCGGCAAGAAGACTGCCGGCAAGAAGGCACCGGCGAAGGCCGCCGCCGTCGAGAAAGCGCCGGCAGTAAAGAAGGTCGCAGCGAAAAAAGCACCGGCCAAGAAAGCGGCCGCGAAGAAAAAGCCTGCGGCCAAGAAGGCGGCGGCGAAGAAAGCCACGGCCAAAAAAGCCGCCGCGAAGAAATCTCCGGCGCGCAAGGCCGCGGTGAGCAAGGCCGTCGCGGCGTCGCGCTGATCGCAGGCGCGATCGTGACGCGCACGCTCGCCATCGACGAAGCCGCCGCCACCCTGCGCGGCGGCGGCCTGATCGCCTATCCCACCGAAGCCGTGTGGGGCCTGGGCTGCGATCCGTTCGATGCCGCCGCGGTGCAGCGCCTGTTCGATCTCAAGCAGCGGCCGGCGGCGAAAGGCGTGATCCTGATCGCCGCCACACTCGACCAACTCGAACCACTGATCGACCTCGCCAGCCTGGCTGAAGCGCGCCGCCGCGAAGTGCTCGACAGCTGGCCCGGCCCGCACACCTGGACGATTCCCTGCCGCGCCGACGTGCCCGAACGGCTGCGCGGCGAATTCGCCACGCTCGCCGTACGCGTCACCGCGCATCCGATCGCCGCCGCGCTGTGCGCCGCCTTCGGCCGGCCGATCGTTTCGACCAGCGCCAATCTCGCCGGCGAGCCGCCGCCGCGGCAACGCGATGAGATCGATGCGCGCGTGTTGGCCGGCATCGACGGCCTGGTCGAAGGCATGACCGGCGGGCTCGATCGGCCGACGCCGATCCGCGACGCCCACAGCGGGCATCCGCTGCGACTTTGACGTCGATCCGCTGACGCGAGCGCCCGCCGCTTTCCGTAACAAGGCGGACTCGTCTGCGGCCTGATAGCATCGCCGCGCTTTCCTGGGGAAAACCAATGCGCAAACTCATCGTGATCGTGGTGCTCGCGGCCGTCGTGGCCGTCGGGCTTTATTTCGTTTTCGGGCGCGACGGCGCCGGCGGCCCGGGGCTGGCCGACGGTAGCGGCGATGCCGATGCACCGCTGGCCTTCGTGCCGGCCGATACGCCGTACGTCGTCGCCAGCCTCGAACCGCTGCCGAAGGCGTCGATCGACGCCTGGCTGCAGCAGAGCGAACCGGCGCTGCGGATGTGGTTGAGCCAGCTCGACCTGGCCGCCACCCGCATGCAGGCCGACGCCGCCGACGAACCGGCCACCAAGTGGGTGCGCGCGCTCAACAGCGAGTTCAAGGACAAGACCGTCGCGCAGGCGATCGCCGCGATGGGACTCGATCTGCAGGCCCGCTCGGCCTTCTACGGCATCGGCCTGGTGCCGGTGGCGCGCATCACGCTGGCCGATCCGACCGCCTTCGGCGCCTTCGTCGCGCGGCTCGAAGCCTCGGCCGGCGAGAAGCTCGCCACCACGGCCATCGATGGCGTCCACTACTGGCAGTTCACCGATCCGCAGAACAAGCTGCGCGGCATCGTCGCGCTGCATGGCAAGCACCTGGTGGCGACGGTCGCGCCGGTCGGCGACGACACCGCGCTGCGTACCTTGCTCGGTCTGGACCGGCCGGCGAAATCGATGAGCGACGGCGGCGAACTGACCGCGATCAACAAGAAATACGGTTACCTGCCGTACGCCACCGGCTACATCGACAGCACGCGCCTGGTGAACGTGTTCACCGCCGCGCCGACGCCGCTCGAAACCGCCTTCCTGGCCGCGCTCGAAATCGAAAAGCCGACCGTCGATGCGGTCTGCCAGGCCGAGTACGCCGCGCTGGCCGCGGTGGCACCGCGACTGGTGCTCGGCTACACCACGCTCGAACCGAAGGAATCGAACGCCGTCACGCGCATCGAACTGCGCAGCGACGTGGCGCAGGATCTGATGAAGCTGCGCGCCCCGATGCCGGGCCTCGACGCCGGCTCGAACGCCATGATCAATTTCGGTTTCAGCCTGAAACTCGCCGAACTGCCGCCGCTGATCAACAAGTGGGCGGGCCAGGTGTCGAAGGCGCCGTGGAAGTGCGAATCGCTGGTCGGCATGAACCAGGCGTTCGCCGATACGAGCGCGCAGGCCGCCAATCCGGCGGTGTTCGCCGCCGCGCCGGTGTTCTACGGCCTGCACGCGATCCTGACGCGCTTCGAAATGGACTCGCTCGATGCCGCGCCGGATTTCTCCGGCAAGCTGCTGATCGGTTCGCCCAACCCGGCCGCGCTGATCGGCATGGCGCAGAGTTTCGCGCCGCAGCTGGCCCAGCTGCAGCTCAAGCCGGACGGCGAAGTGCAGCCGCTGCCCGCGCTCGACGGCATGCCGCCGGATATGCCGGCGCACGCCGCGATGACCGACAAGCTGCTCGGCCTGGCCGTCGGCGCCGGTGAAGAAGCCACGCTGAAGGACGCGATGACGGTCGATCCGGCGCGCCAACCCTTGATGGTGATCGGCTACTCGGGCGCAGCCTTCACGCAGTTCGCCAAGCAGATGGAAAGCACGCTGCTGGCGGTCGAGCAGGATCCGGCGCAGCGCGCCGAAGCCGAGCAATCGATGAAGATGATGCGCGACATGTACGCCCTGATCCGCCGCATCGAAGTGCGCGTGGAATTCGGCGAAAACGGCATCGAATTCCACCAGTCGGCGACGATGAACTAGGCGTCGCGCGCGGGGATCACGGCTGCGTCAGCGTCGTGATCCCCCGCTCCTGCTTGGCGGCCGCCACCAGCGCCCGCACTTCGGCCAGCAGCGCCGCGGCGTCGTAAACGATGCCGTCCTTGATCGTATAGCGCACGCCGCCCACGCGTTGCGGCTGGCCCTGCGCATCGAGCCGCACGTGGCCGGTGCCGTACAGCACCTTGAGATTCGCCAGCGGGTTTTCTTTCAACACGACGAGGTCGGCGAGCTTGCCCGCTTCGATGCTGCCGAGCCGATCTTCCGCACCCAGCGCCTGCGCACCGGCCAGCGTCGCCGAGCGGATCACTTCCAGCGGATGGAAGCCCGCCTCGCGCAGCAGCTCGAGTTCCTCGATCGTGCCGAAGCCGTAGAGCTTGTAGATGTAGCCCGAATCCGAGCCCACGGTGACGCGGCCGCCGCGATTCTTGTAATCGTTGACGAAGGCCATCCAGCGCCGGTAGTTGTCCTTCCACGCGACTTCTTCCTCGGTGCCCCAATCGAAGAAGAAGCTGCCGTGGCTGTCGCGGCTGGGTTTGTAGAAATCCCACAGCGACGGCAGCGTGTAGTCGTCGTGCCAGTCGGCCTGGCGGGCGCGCATGAAATCGCGCGTGGCCTGGTAGATGGTGAAGGTCGGGTCGAGCGTGAAGTCGAGTTCGAGCAGTTCGCGCATCACCGCTTCGTAGCGTTTGCTGCCTTTCTTGCTGGCCTGTGCCCACAGACGGCCGGCCTGGCCGAAGCGGTGCTGCTCGTCGAGATAGTTGTAGTCGGCCGGGTAGTCCTGCACGGTGCGATCGTCGAACAAGGCTTCCGGCAGGCCGTACCAGTGTTCCATCGTGGTCAGGCCCCAGCGCGCGGTGGTGAGCACGTTGACGCGCGCGACATCGAGCTGCGCGTGATGGCAGGCGCTGCGCATGCCGTTCTTTTTCAACTCGTCGAAGGCGGCTTCGAGGATGTCGGGGCGATAGCCGAAGCACTTCATGCCGAGCGCGCCCTTGGCCTTCATTTCGCGCACCCAGGCACGCGCATCGTCTTTCGACGCGATCGGCGATTCGCGGCCCGAACCGAAGAAGATGTACGGAAAAATGCGCGGCGCGGTGATTTCGTTGCGTGCGCTGCGCTGGCTTTCCGACGCGCAGAACTCGATGCCGTTGCCGCAGCCCGGATCGCGGATCGTCGTGATGCCGTGCGCGAGCCACAGCTTGTAGACGTATTCGGCCGGCGTGCCCTGCTCTTCGCCGCCGATATGGCCGTGCATGTCGACCAGGCCGGGCAACACGAAATGGCCGGCGAGATCCAGCTCGCGACCGCCGGCTTTCAGTTTCGGACGCGCATCGGGCTTGATCGCGGAATTGGCGCTGCCGACGATGCGCACTTCGGTGATGCGATCGTTCTCGATCACCACATCGGCCGGCCCGAAGGCCGGACTGCCGGTGCCGTTGACGACGGTGACGCCGCGCAGGATCAGCTGCGAATACGGCCCCTCGCCTTCGTCGCGCGCGGGCGCCGCCGGAATGGCGGCGGCCAGGACATTCTCAACGGCGAACAGCAGTGCAATGCAAACGATGGCGCGCATGACTTCCCCGACACGAAGGCGCGGGCCGGCAACGCCCGCATGAACCGATGGACGGCGCCGAGCATAGCCGCTTTGCCGGCCGCCTCCCCGTGGCGTTCGTCGCGGGTTGGTGCGGCGGCGGAGAGCAGGAGCAGAGCCGGACACAGAGATCGCAGAGATGGAAAGAAAGATCGCGGAGAAAATCAAAATTGGATCAATGCTCTGGATGCGGCGAAGCAAACCCGCTATTCCGCCAACCACTCAGTCGCTCTTCTTCGCGTCCTTTCTTTTCCATCTCTGCGTCCTCTGCGTCCCGCTCCGGCTCTTCTACACAGCAGCGAAAAATCAGAACCCGTAGCGCAAGAACCCACCGTCCACCGCGACACATTCGCCGGTGATGTAGCTCGACGCGGGCAGGCAGAGGAAGGCCACGGTCGCGGCCACTTCTTCGGGTTCGCCGACGCGGCGCATCGGGGTGCGGTCGATCACTTCTTCGTAGTAATCCGGATCGGCGAGCGCGTCCGAGGTGCGGCGCGTGCGGATGTACCACGGCGCCACGCAGTTCACGCGCACGCCGTCTTCGGCCCATTCGCAGGCCAGATTCTTCGTGAGTTGATGCAGGGCGGCCTTCGTCATGCCGTAGACCGCGCCGGTGCGGACGTGGGTGGCACCCGAGACCGAGCCGATGTTGACGATCGCCGAGGTCGCGTGCGCGGTGAGCAGCGGATAGGCGCAGCGCGCCAGTTCCCAGGCGCTGAACAGATTGGTTTCGAACAGCGCGCGCCATTCGGCCTCGTCGTAGTCGACCGCGGCGCGGCGCTGGTTGGTGCCGGCGTTGTTGACCAGCAGGTTGAGGCCTTCGCCGAGATCCTCGATCCAGTCGAAAATCTCCTGCCGCTGTTCGGCGTCGCCGACGTCGGCCGCGAAAGCGCGCACCGCGCGCGCCGGGAATTCCTCTTCGAGTTCGGCACGCGCGCGTTCGAGCACTTCGTCGTCGCGCGCCACCATCAGCACGTCGGCGCCGAAGCCGAGCAGTTCGCGCGCCACCGCGCGGCCGATGCCGGCGCTGGCGCCGGTGACCAGCGCGATCTGTCCGTCGAGTCGCCAGCGTTGTTGGAACATGCCTGCCTCCGCGCGATGGCGCTAGGATAGCGGCACTTCAAGCCTGCGGAAGCCGCCGATGTCGATCAGCCTCATGTTCGTCCTGCTCATGTCCGCCGCCACGGCGCCGCCGTGCGCGGCCGTCGACGGCTGGAATGCCGGCCGCCACGGCAAACCCGCGGCGGCCGAATGCGCCGCCGCCGACTACGCCGAAGCCCACAAGCTCGGCCAGGCCCTGCACGAACTGCTGGGCGAGCGCGCGTCGATCGAGGCCGGGCTCAAGTCGCTGAGCGCCGAAGAACAGGGCAAGCAGCGCCGCCGCCAGCGGCAGATCGACAACGATGTGGAGGCGATTTACGGCGTGGCGACGATCAAGGACTGGCCGTACGAATCTTCCGGAAAACTGGAGCAGCCGCGATGAGTGCGCGTCGGATGTTGTTGGCGATGGCGGCCATGTCGACCCTCGGCGCCTGCACGCCCGAACCGGCTCCACCGCCGCCGCCGGACGACAGTTCGCGCGCGCTCGAACGTGCGATCCAGGAACCGCTCGACAAGGCGCGCGCGGTCGAAGATCAGGTGAAGGCGGCGCGCGCGAAGCAGGACAGGGAAATCGAGGACGGCGGCGGCTGATTTTTCGCGGTCACGTCTTCGGATGCAGCGCAGCGGAATCCGAAAGGCTCGCCTCATTGTTGCGAGCCGAGCCGGAGCAGGACGCAGAGGACACAGAGATAGTGAAGAGAGGGCACGGAGGAGTTGAAATCCCTGCGCTTGGATAGACGAAAGCATTCAAACCTCCGCCAGCCACCCTTCTGCTTTCCTTCGCGTCCTTTCTTTTCCAACTCTGCGTCCTCTGCGTCCTGCTCCGGATCTTTTCGCTCCAAAAGAATCCAAAGCGACCTGGATGCGGATTCCGCTCCGCATCCAGGCGACGAGGGCGCGCTACAAATCGCAGAAGCAATAAGCCACCGCGCGAATCGGCCGCTGTCCCGGCTGCATCATGCGCAAGGTGCGTTGCAGATCGCGCGTCACCTGCGGCGGCAGCACGCTGCCGGCCAGGCCGAGTTCCTGCACCAGCGCGCGCACCGAGCCGTTCTGGGTGGCGTCGACGACGAATTTCTCGAACGGCGACAGCTCCTTCTCGATGTATTTCACGCCGTGGCTGCCGGTCGCCAGATTGGCTTTCGCCGCGGCCGATGCAATCGCATCCTGCAGGCCGCCGAGTTGATCGACCAGCCCGCGCTCCTTGGCCTGCGCACCGCTCCACACGCGGCCGCGCGCCACTTCGTCGATCGCCTCGGGCGTCGATTCGCGCGCGGCGGCCACCTTGCCGATGAATTCGCGGTAGCCATCGTCGATCACGCTCTGGATCACCTGCCCGACCTGCGGATCGAGCGGACGCGTCGGATCGAAGGCGCCGGCGATGCGCGTGGTGGCGACGCCATCGACGCGCACGCCGATCTTGGCGAGCGTGTCGGGTATCGTCATGAACAACCCGAAGATGCCGATCGAGCCGGTGATCGTGCTTTCGTCGGCCCAGATCTCGTCGGCGTTCATCGAAATCCAGTAACCGCCGGACGCCGCCACATCGCCCATCGACACCACGACGGGCTTGCCGGCCGCGCGCGTGATTTCCACTTCGCGGCGGATCTGTTCGGACGGGAACACGCCGCCACCGGGCGAATCGACGCGCAACACCAGTGCCTTCACGTTCTCGTCGTTGCGCGCATCGCGCACCAGCTGCGCGGTCGAGACGCCGCCGACCAGGCCGGGCGGCTGTTCGCCATCGACGATCTCGCCCTGCGCTACCACCACGGCCACCTGCGGACGCGGATCGATCGGCATGGTTTCGCGATCGACGTGGCTCAGATAGTCGTCGAGCGACACTTGGCGAAAAGTGTGTTCCTCGGTGTCTTCGACGCCGCGTTCGATCATCAGGGTGCGGAATTCGTCCTGCGTGGTCAGCGCATCGACCAGCTTTTGCTGCAAGGCCAATTCGGCGAGGTCGCCGTTCGCGGCCTGGATGCGTTCGGCGAAATTGTCGATATCGGCCTGCAGCTGCGCCGGTTCGATCTTGCGCGCCGCGCCGATGTCGGCCAGGTAGCGCTGCCAGACGTCGTTGAGCCAGAACAGATCGGCTTCGCGCGATTCGGGCGACGGGCCGTCGAGGATGTAGGGCTCGGCCGCCGATTTGTATTCGCCGACGCGGAACAGATGCACATCGACGCCGAGCTTGTCCTGCAGGCCTTCGCGGTAATAGCTGCGATAGCGCGACAGGCCTTCGATCAGCAGTGCGCCGGCCGGATGCAGGTAGATTTCATCGGCCTGCGCGGCCAGGTAGTACTGCTTCTGCTCCATGTAGTCGGCATAGGCGACGACCTGCTTGCCGCTTTCCTTGAAGCGCGCGATGGCCGCGCCGACTTCGCGCAGGCCCGCGTACCCGGCGTTGCCGAGCGCATCCGGGCGGATCACCAGGCGTTCGATGCGGCTGTCTTTCGCGGCCGCTTCGATCGCGCGCAATACATCGCGCAGCTGGGTCTCGGGTTGTTCCTCGCCGAACATGCGCGAGAACGCGCGCGACGCCGGGTCGGCGCTGAATTGTTCGACCAGTTCGCCGCGCGGGGCCAGCACCAGTGCCGTGCGGTCCTGCAGCACCGCGCCGCCGCCGAAGATCGCGGCCAGCACGATCAGCAGCACCACCAGGAAGACCAGGTTGAACACCAGGCGGCGGGTGAAATTGAGCGCATCCCACAGCCCCTGGAACAGGCGGCGGATCGCGCCCGGTTTTTTCTCGGACATCGCGATGGAACTCCAACTGGACTAAGGATCAAGGATAGCGCCTGGAATGCAGGGCGCATGCATCGTTGGTCACCCGCACCGATGGCGGCCGGCCGGCGGTTCAGTCCGGATCGGCCACGACCGGCAGCGGAATGTGCATCTGCAGGTACAGGCGCCGCCCGAGCAGCGCGGCGGCGACGGTGAGCCCGGCGATCAGGCCGCACCACATGCCCTGCGCGCCCCAGCCCAGCCCGAAGCCGAGCCCGGCGCCGAGCGGCATGCCGATGCCCCAGTAGGCGAAGGCGGTCAGCAGCATCGGCCGCTGGGTGTCCTTCAGGCCGCGCAGCGAGGCGCCGGCCACCACCTGGATGCCGTCGGACAGCTGGAACGCCGCCGCATACAGCAACAAGGTCGAGGCCATCGCGACGACGGCCGCATCGCGGGTGTAGATCGATGCGATCGCCTCGCTGCCGAACGCGATGCACAGGGCAGCAACGGTCTGCGTGCACAGCACGATCAGATAGCCGGCGCGCACGGCGCGCCGCACGCCGAGCGGATTACGCGCGCCGACCGCATGCCCGACGCGCACGGTGGTGGCCTCGGCCAGGCCGAGCGCCGACATGAAGGTGATGCTGGCGATGTTGATCGCGATCTGGTGCGCCGCCACCGGCACCTGCCCCATGCCGCCGATCAGCAGCGCGGTGACGATGAACAGGCTGCCTTCCATGAAAATGCTGACGCCGATCGGCAGCCCCAGGCGCAGCAGATCGCGGATGCGCCCGAAGCTCGGCGGATCGAAGCGTTCGAACAAACCCAGATCGGCAAACCGCGGACTCACGCGCAGGTAGATCGCAAACAAGCCCGCCTGCATCCACAGCATCGCCGCCGTGGCATAACCCAGGCCCGCCGCGCCCAGCTCGGGAAAACCGAAGCGGCCGAACATCAGCGCGTAGCCGAGCGGCACCAGCACGAACAGGCCGCCGATGCCGAGGATCATCGTCGGCCAGGTCCAGTGCAGGCCCTCGCTCAGATAGCGCATGCAGAAATACATCGCCAGCGCCGGCACGCCCCAGCGGATGCCGTGCAGGAAATCGCGCGCGCCCGGCTGCACTTCGGGCGCGATGCCCATCGCATCGAGCAGCAGGCCGGCGAAGCTCAGGAAGATGAAAAGCAACGAGGCCAGCCCGAGCGCCAGCCACACCGCCTGGCGGAACGCGGGCGCGATTTCGTTGCGGCGGCCGGCGCCATCGAGTTGCGAAATGGTCGGCGGCACCGCGAGCAGGATGCCGATCAGCACGATGATCGCGATCGACCACAAGGCCGCGCCAACCGCCACCGAAGCCAGCGTGTTGGCGCTGTGGCGGCCGGCGAGCACCGAATCGACGAAGGTGATCAAGCCGGTCGACACGTGGCCGAAGATCAGCGGCAGCGCCAGCACGAAGGTGGTGCGCACTTCGCGGCCGAGCGGTGCGGCACGGGATTCGGAAACGGACATGATTCGAGGCTCTGCGACGGCGGCGGCGCGGTTGCGCTGGCGCCAGGGCGTCGCTGCTCGCTATCTTAACTGCATGAACAGCACGCCGATATCGCCCGACGCACCCGACGCGCAACCCGCAGCGCCCGCCGCTGCCGCGGTGGGCCGCCGCTGCGACAACTGCGGCGCGCAGCTGCTCGGCGAACATTGTTTCGCCTGCGGACAACCGACCAAGGGCCTGGTGCGGCATTTCTCCAGCATCCTGGGCGATTTCTTCGACAGCGTGTTCAACCTCGACACGCGCACTTTCCGCACGCTCGGACCGCTGCTGGTGAAGCCCGGCTATTTGAGCCTGGAGTATTTCAACGGGCACCGCGTGCGTTACGTGAGCCCGGTGCGCTTGTTCTTCTTCCTGTGCATCGCGGCGATGTTCGCGGTATCGCTGACGATGGATTTCGATCCGGGCGCCAATCCGTACCGGAACACCGACGCGATCACCTCGGCCGATACCGTCGCCGAAGTGGAAGCGGCGCGCAAAGCCGCACTCGACGGCCTCACCGCCGCGCGCGACGCCATCCCCGACACGCCCGGTGCGCGCGTCGGCATGGATATCGCGATCGACACCGTCAAGGACGAAGCCGAGCGGCGCATCGAATGGTTGAACGCGCGCGACGCGGCGATTCGCGCCGGCACACCGATTCCGTCGTTCGATGCCGACGAGGAAGAAGAAACCGACACCGACGCAACGCCGGCGTCGGCCGAGCCCGATGCATCCAGCACGGCGACCGACGACGAAGCCAAACCCGAAAAACGCCGCCGCCGGCAGGTCAACGTCGGGCGTTTCCAGTTCAACGATCGCGCCTGGCACGAGAAGACCAATCCGCTGACGCTCGATTGGCTGCCGCCGCGCGGCAACGAAATGCTCAACGCGCTGATCGGCCGCGCGCAGGGCAACATGGAGCAGATCGAGAAGAAGCCGCGCCTGCTCGTCGAAGCCTTCTTCGGTGCGCTGCCGCAGACGCTGTTCGTGTTGCTGCCGCTGTTCGCGCTGCTGCTCAAGATCATGTATCTGTTCAAGCGGCGGCTCTACATGGAGCACCTGATCGTCGCGTTGCACAGTCATGCCTTCCTGTGCGGCGCGTTGCTGGTGCTGGTGGGCCTGGGCGTGCTGCGCGATCAGCTCGTCGACGGCTTCTTCTACGGCCTGCTCGGCTGGATGGAGGTGGCGCTCGGCGTGTGGATGCCGCTGTATCTGCTGATCATGCAGAAGCGCGTCTATCGCCAGGGCTGGATCATGACGCTGATCAAGTTCTGCATCCTGGGCACCTGCTATCTCGTGATGCTTTCGCTCGGCGCCGCGGTGAATCTCGCGGTGAGCCTGGTGGCGATGTGATGGTGGCGATGTGATGCCGGCGCCGGAGACGGGGCGTGATCGTACGCGCCTCGATTCGGCGCTGGTGCTGGCGCTGACGCTGCTCAGCATCGCGCTGTATCCGTTCGCCGCGTTGATCGTCGACTCGGGGCGCGATCTGGCCTGGGGCCTGACGGTGGCGCGCGGCGACGCCTGGCCGCTGTACGGGCCAAGTCTCAACGGCGTGTGGCGGCCCGGGCCGATCTGGTTCTACCTGCTCGGGCTTGCGCTGCGCATCACCGGTGCGATCGGCGCGACGGCGCTGGCGCTCGGGCTGATTGCGGCGATGAAGATCCCGCTCGCCTGGATGCTCGGACGCAAACTGCGCGATGGCGCGCTCGGGCTGAGCTTCGCGGCGGCGATCGCGCTGCCGGGCTGGAGCACGCTGGGGCAGCTGGTGGTGTCGCACACGATGCTGGTGGAGATCAGCGTGCTCGCCACGCTGGCGCTTTGCCTGCGCGCCGCGCAATCGCGCAGCGCCGGCTGGGCTGCCATGGCAGCGCTGATGCTTGGCGTCGCCGTGCATGCACATCCGACGGCGCTGGTCGCGGCACCCGCGGTGGCCTGGGTTTTCCTGCGCGCGTCTGCGCCGGGCCGTATCGCGTGGGTCGCACTGGGCGCCGTCCTGTTCGCCTTGCCGTTCGTACCGGCGCTGTTCGCCGAAGCGCGTGACGGCTGGCCGCAACTGGCCGCGAGCGCCGGCTATTTCGGCGGCAGCGACTACCTTGCGCGATTGCTGCGCGCGCCCGACGTGCTGTGGGGCGCCTCCTATGGCCAGAGCGTCTTCGTGCGCGATTTTCTGCTCGGGCGTTGGCCGCCGCTGGCCTGGTTCGTGTTCGGCGCGGGTTGGCTGGTGCTGGCCGCCGCTGTGATCGGTTTGTTGCGCGGTCTCATCGTCGATGCCTGGACGCGCGCGCTGGTGTTGCTCGCCGCGCTGGCCTGGCTGTTCGTACTGCTGCTGCGCGATGTGACGCCGGCCTGGATGATCTATGCCTGCGCACCGTTCGGTGCGGCGTTGCTGGCGCTCGGCTGGAGTGCGCTGTGGCCCCTGCAGTGGCGCGGTGATGCGGCGCGCGCGCTTGCGGCATTCGCGCTGCTCGCTGGCGCGGCCCTGCTTGCCGATCGGATCGCGGCCACGCGCGGCGGCGAACAATCGTTGCCGACCGCCGCGATCGCCGACATCGCGACGCCACCGCAGCGCGATCCTCCGATGCGTTTCTGGATGCCGGCCTTCGGCCACGATGCGCTGATGCAGCGCTTGTGCAGCACGCCGGGCGAAGCAACCCTGCAGGGCGACCTGGCCGCCGCGATCCATTTCGGCCAAGGCGTGGCGAAGACGCTGCATTGCGATGCCGCACAAACGATCCGGCTCGGCGGCGTCGCGCCGCGCAATATCGCGGGCGTACCGGTGACGATTGCGCAGGCGCTGGGAATTTCCGGTGAAGCGACCGCGTACGGTTACGTGCTCGCGACACCGCAGCGCGTGTTGCATCCTTCGCAACCGGGCCAGCCGATCGAGTTGCACACGCGCTACCTGCTCGACGACTACCTGCCGCGCATGGGCCGCGACGCGCCGCAAACGATCCGCGTGCGGACCGGCTGCAACGCCGGCGACGTGATCGTCGTCACCGACCTGCTGCCGGGGCTCAATCAGCCGTTCGAGTTGCAGGGCGTCGGCGGCGAGTTCCCGCCGCTGCTGGCGCAGACCATCGCGAGTCGCTATTTCGCGTGTCCGCCGACGCAGCAGATCGCGCTGGACGTGGTCGCGCTCGATCCGGCCGCGGTCGAGGTATTCGTGCTGCGTCGCCCGCCGCCGTGACAGCGTGCCGATGACTCAGGTTTCGCCGAGCCGCTTGCGCAGATAGGCCGAGCGTTGTTCGCGCGACAGCGCGAGCAGTTCGCGCCGCAATTGCGAACGCGCCTCCGGCCCGATGCGCCGCGCCAGCGTGGCCAGGCGGGTGCGGTCGCCAGGCGCCAGGCCGCGCAGCATGTCGAGCGTGGCCGGCTGCTCCTCGGACGGCACGAAGGCGAAGGCCTGTTGCGCGACGCTGGCCAGTTCGCGCTCGGCTTCGCCGATCAACAAGGTACGGCGTTCGCTGGGACCCAGTTGCTCGAACTCCTGCCGCAGCGCATCGCGTTCGACCGGCGCCATCGTCTGCGCGCGCCGGTAGCTGGCTTCGAGCGCCGCGCGCTCCTGTGGTCCGAGCCGCTCGAAGGCCGCGGCATGTTCGCGAATCCGTGCGCGCTCGGCCGCGGGCAGCGTGTTCCACGCATCGACGCGGTGCTGCAGGGCCAGGCGCTCGCCTTCGCTCAGGCCGAGCCAATGCCGTGCGTTGCGCAACAGCCGTTGCTGCTGCTCGGGCTGCAGTTTGGGCCAGGGTTCGCGCCACGCGGCGAGCTGGTCGCGCTCGGCCGGTGCCAGCGCGTCCCACGCCACCGTCTGTGCCGCACAGGTGGTCGCCAGCAACAGGCCGGCGGCCATCGCGAAGGAGCGCAGGCGGTCAATCATCGGAAGCATGCTCGCGGGCGATCCAGGCGTAGAAGTCGAGATCCTGCACCAGCGCCTGGCGCTCGGGATCGGCCAGCAGTTCGTAATCGGGTTCGGCGATCGGCGACGGCTCGACCAGCGCCGCCGGCGGCGGCTCGGCTTCGAGCACTTCGACCGGCGGTGGCGCGACCGGCGCCGTGCGCAACAGCGGCACCACGCCACGCCACACGACCAGCGCCAGGCCGGCCGCGACGGCAGCCAGGCCTACTTTGCGCAACGGGCTGCCGCCACGGCGCGGCGCCTGCGGCAGGCGCGCCACGCCGCGCCGTACCGCCGCCAGCGGCGCGAGCGAGACCGGCTCAAGGGCATCGGCCCAGTCTTCGAGCAGCTCGCAGCAGCGCAGCACCCAGGCGCGATCCACTGCGCCAGGCGCCAGCCGTCCGTGCAGGCGCTGCAAGGCATGGAACAACTCGGTCTTGGCGGCGGCTTCGTCGATCTCGAGCGCCTGCGCCACGGTGCGCAAGTCGAGGCCTTCCCAGACTCGCAGCAGGAAGGCGAAGCGCTGCGGCGAGGACAGCGAGCGCAGCGCGGCATCGAGATGGGTGAGAGCGTCGGGGCCTTCGAGGGCGGCGGTTTCCGCAGCGCTGCCGTCGGCCGCCTCTTCGGCTTGCTCCGGGTCGGCGCGATCGAGTTCGGCGTGCTCGAGGCGGTCGTGCGCTCGTAACGGCGCGTCGCCGCGCGCGCCGGCCAGCCGCCGGTACAGCGCGCCCCAGAACTGGCACGGCCATTCCTGAGAGGGCACCGAGCGATGGCTGGTGCCGACTTCCGCCAGCGCCCGCGCGGCGTGTTCCACGGCTTTCGGATGCAGACTCTCGCCCAGTTCGGCGATCCGGATGGCGCGGCGCTCGACCGCCAAGGCGAAGCGTTCGAAATCGGAACCCGTCCCCGCTGCGCTCGCCGACGCCGGCGCTTCCCGGTTCATGCCGACCCCCATCGAAAACCGTCCGGGTGACTTTGCCGCGGCGGGCGAAAATCGTCCAAAACGGGGGGTTGACACCGCTGCGTTTGCTGCTCTCCCAAGTGTGACGGGCGTTCCACGGGTTTTGGGTTGTACACAGCGGCGGGCGGCGCCGCGGCCTGGGCGGTCATCGCGCTGTCATACCCTCGAAAAACGCCATAAAAATTTCGCATCTCGTTGATTGCAAAGCCCTATTACAGGTTGGTGAAAATTTCGCCAAGTCGGGCAGAAGGCCTATTTTCCTGCGGGCTGGACTGCAACCGGGGCAGTTCATCCACATACTTATCCACAGGGATTGTGGATAAGGACGATTCCTTATGCAAAGCAGGTAGTTAAGCAAAATTCATCAGCATGAAGTCACCAAGGACGCGCAACTGGGAGTTGACTTCGCCGCGCCTGCGAGCCCGACCCATCGGCACGGTAAACTGACAGCATGCCCGCGCCTGAAACCGATGTCCTGCGCCTGGCGCTGCCGCTGCCCCTGCCCCGACTTTTCGACTACCTGCCGCCAGCAGGATGCGCGCTTTCGTCGGCGATGATCGGATGCCGGGCGCGGGTGCCGTTCGGCAAGAAGACCATGATCGGCGTAATTGCCGAGATCGGCACCGCCGAATCCGGCGGCCCGGAACTGCGCCATGTCGATGCGCTGATCGACCCGACCAGCGTCTTCGATGCCGAACTCTGGCAGAGCCTGCGCTGGGCGGCGGGCTATTACCACCGGCCGCTCGGCGACGTGCTCGCCACCGCCATGCCCGGCCTGCTGCGCCAGGGCCTGCCGCTGCCCGATACCACGCACTACGCTTGGCGGCTCACCGAAGCCGGCCACACCGGGCGCAGCGGGCTGCGGCAAGGCAGCCGGCCGCGCGCGATGGCCGAATGGCTGGCGGCGGGCGCGGTCGGCGAAGACGCGCTGGCGGCCCGCATCGACGGCTGGCGCGCGACGCTGCGCACGCTCGAACGCCGCCACTATGTCGAGCGCGTGGCGCAGACCGGGGTTGCGACGCTGGTCCCGACGCGTTCCGCACCCGACCTCAACGCCGAGCAGCACGACGCGGTGGCGCGCGTCACGCAGGCGCTGGGAAGCTTTGGTGCGCTGCTGCTCGATGGCGTCACCGGCAGCGGCAAGACCGAGGTCTATCTCGCGGCGATCGAAGCCTGCCTTGCGCGCGGCCGCCAGGCGCTGGTGCTGGTGCCCGAGATCGGGCTCACGCCGCAGGCGCTGCGGCGCTATGGCGAGCGCCTGCCGGTGCCGGTGCACGCGCTGCATTCGGGCCTGAGCGAAGGCGATCGCGCGCGCGCCTGGGCCGCGATGGCGCGCGGCGAAGCGCGCGTGTTGATCGGCACGCGCTCGGCCGTGTTCACGCCGCTGCCGCAAGCCGGCCTGATCGTGATCGACGAAGAGCACGATGCGTCCTACAAGCAGCAGGACGGTTTCCGCTATCACGCGCGCGATCTGGCGCTGGTGCGCGGCAAGGCGCTCGAGGTGCCGGTGCTGCTGGGCAGCGCGACACCAGCGCTCGAAACGCTGCAGCACGCGCGCAGCGGGCGTTATCAATGGTTGCGGCTGGGCGCGCGCGCCGGGGTGGCGCGTGCGCCGGCCTTCCATGTCGTGGACATCCGCACCCTGCCGCTGCGGCACGGATTGTCGGCGCCGTTGCTCGGCGCGCTGCGCGACTGCCTGGCGCGCGGCGAGCAGGCGCTGGTGTTCCGCAATCGCCGCGGCTACGCACCGGCACTGTTGTGTCATGACTGCGGCTGGAGTGCGCGCTGCAAACGCTGCGATGCGGCGCTGACGCTGCACGGACGCGCGCGCCTGATCTGCCATCACTGCGGCGCGCGGCAGCCGGCACCGAGCGCATGCCCCGACTGCAGCGGGCTCGGACTGATGCCGCAGGGCGCGGGCACGGAACGCCTCGAACAAGGACTGGCCGAAGCGTTTCCCGCCACGCCGTTGATTCGCGTCGATCGCGAAACCACGCAACATCGCGATGCGCTCGATCGGCATTTCACCACGCTCGGCGATGCGGCCGGCATCCTCGTCGGCACCCAGATGCTGGCCAAGGGCCACGACCTGCCGAACCTGACGCTGGTGGCGATCGCGAGCATCGACGACGGCTTGTTCAGCGCCGATTTCCGCGCGTCCGAACGCCTGGCGCAGTTGCTGGTGCAGGTGGCGGGGCGTGCCGGACGCGCAGCGCGGCCGGGCCAGGTCTGGTTGCAGACGCACCATCCGCAACATCCGCTGTTGCAGACCCTGCTCGCCGGCGGCTATCGCGCCTTCGCCGACCTCGAACTGATGGAGCGCGAAGCCGCGCAATTCCCGCCGTTCGCGCATCTGGCCTTGTTGCGCAGCGAAGCGCTGGAGCAAGTCGATCTGGACAATTTCCTGCATGCGGCGCATGAGATCCTGCGCAACGACCTGGACGTGCAGGTGCACGCGCCGATGCCGGCACCGATGGCGCTGCGCGCCGGCCGGCGGCGCGGACAATTGCTGGTTTCCTGCACGCAGCGACCGCCGCTGCACGCCTTGTTGCGCGACGCGATGCCGGCGCTGCATGCGCTGCGCGTAGCGCGCAAGGTGCGCTGGTCGCTCGATGTCGACCCGGCCGACCTCTACTGATTTCCCTTGCTGCGAGTCATGTCGTGTCCACTCAAACTCAACCGGTTTCCCCAGGATCAGGCGCGCCAAATTCGGATTCCCGTCATGCGATTGCGCACGTCGTCATCGTCGGCGGCGGCTTCGGCGGCCTGTGGGCGACGCGGGCGCTGAAAAGCGCCGGCGTACGCATCACGCTGCTCGATCGCTGCAATCACCATTTGTTCCAGCCCCTGCTGTATCAGGTGGCGACCGCGGGATTGTCGGCACCGGATATCGCCGCGCCGCTGCGACACATCCTGCGACGCCAGCCGAACGTCGAAGTGCGGCTGGCGCAAGTGGATGCGATCGATGTCGCGGCACGCGCCGTGCAACTCGACGACGGCAGCCGGTTGCCTTACGACTATCTGCTGGTAGCGAGCGGCGCGACCCATGCCTACTTCGGCCACGACGAATGGGCACCGCACGCGCCCGGGCTGAAGACGCTCGACGATGCGCTGCACATCCGCCGCCGCCTATTGCTCGCGTTCGAGCATGCGGAAGCCGAGAGCGATCCTGCCAAACGCGCGGCATGGCTGCATTTCGCGGTGGTCGGCGGCGGACCGACCGGCGTCGAACTGGCCGGCACGCTGGCGGAAATCGCGCGACACACCTTGCGCAACGAGTTTCGCCATATCGATCCGGCCGAAGCGAAAGTGCGACTGATCGAAGCCGGGCCGCGGATTCTTTCGACGTTTCCCGAATCCTTGTCGGCAAAGGCGCGCCGGCAACTCGAGCGGCTGGGCGTGGAAGTGCAGACCGGGACGCCGGTCAGCGATATCGACGCGCAAGGCTATCGCCTGGGCGACCGCACCGAAGCGGCGCGCACCGTGTTGTGGGCCGCCGGCGTTGCGGCATCGCCGTTGGCGCGCAGCCTCGGTGTGCCGCTCGATCGCGCGGGCCGCGTGCCGGTCGAGGCCGATCTGAGCGTGCCCGGCCATCCGGAAATTTTCATCGCCGGCGATCTTGCTTCGGTGCAGCAGGATGGGAAACCCGTGCCGGGCGTCGCGCCCGCAGCAAAACAGATGGGGGCGCACGTCGCGCAGGTGATTCGCGCGCGATTGATGCAGCAAGCACCGAAGCCTTTCCGCTATCGCGACTTCGGCAACCTCGCCACCATCGGCCGCATGGCAGCGGTAGTCGACCTGCGCGGCCTGCACGTCTCGGGCGCACCGGCCTGGTGGTTCTGGCTGCTGGCGCACGTGTTCTTCCTGATCGGCTTCCGCAACAGGCTGGTCGTGATGCTCAATTGGACCTGGGCCTATTGGAGCTATCAGCGGGCGGCGCGGATTATCTTTGGGACGTCTCGTGGAGATGGGGGGCTGAAGAGCTAGAGAAGGACGCAGAGGACGCGAAGATTCAAGAGAAAGGACGCGAAGGGGCTGAGGCGGATAAAAAAGAGAAATTTTTTACTTTTCTTCTTCGTTTCCTTTCTTCTAAATCTTCGCGTCCCGCTCTTGCTCTGTATCGGCACAAACGAAAACGGCCTCTTTGCGGAGGCCGTTTTTCGCCACGTTATCGCTGAAGAATCAGGCCGCGAATAGCGCCTTCATTTTCTTCATGGCGTTGGCTTCGATCTGGCGGATGCGTTCGGCGCTGACGCCGTATTCGTCGGCCAGTTCCTGCAGCGTGATCTTGCCTTCGCCGTCGAGCCAGCGGCGCTTGATGATGTCGCGCGAGCGCTCGTCGAGTTTGGCCAGGCCTTCGCGCAGCAGATCGAGCTGGTTGGTTTCATCGTCTTCGCGCTCGTAGCTCATCGACGGATCGGCGCCGTGCGACTCGAGATAGGCCATCGGCGCCGGCGGTGCGTGATCGTCGTCGTCGTCGGTGGGCGCATCGAAACCGATGTCGCGGCCCGACAGGCGCGCTTCCATTTCGAGCACGTCCGACACCGGCACTTTCAGGTCGGCCGCGATCGCCTGCACTTCCTGATGATTCATCCAGCCCAGGCGCTTCTTGCTCTTGCGCAGGTTGAAGAACAGCTTGCGCTGCGCCTTGGTGGTGGC
>CBFHAI010000036.1:0-43142 GCA_965653565.1 uncultured Chiayiivirga sp.
GCGAAGGTCTGCTCGACGACACGCCGGACTTGGCGGGGCGGAGTCTAAGCAGACACGCAACGCGTTGTATCTAGGAATTTGTCACCGCGAGACTCGGCATTTCGAGCAGGCGATCTCGGTCAACCCGATGCAACCGTGACCGGTTGCACGGAATCGGGGGCGTAGTAAGCGCGGGCGCCGCGGAATTTTCAGGCAGCGAAGAAACTGCGCACTCAAGTGGGACGGGGCCGGCAGCAAAGCGGGTTGCCGTCCGGCCGCTGCAGCCAAGCGGAAATTCGATCGAAATACTGCAAGGCCAAAACGCGCGCTCGAAATCGCCAATGGATCGACAGAATTTTCTCGGATCGACCATGCCGCACCGTGTCTCGACCCGAGCGGAGGCGACCGATTACATGGCCCGCTGCGACGTTGCCTTGGCCGGTGGAGCGTCGAACTCGCGCCGCTGATCCGCCGCAGCAAGGAAGGCCTGCAACATCGGCCCGCCGGCCAGCAAATGCGGAAACCGGTGGTCGTGAAATTCGGGATGCCACTGCACACCGACGACGAAGCCGTCGCCGCGTTTGCGGATGCATTCGGGAATGCCGTCTTCCGACCACGCTTCGACGCACAGACCGGTGCCGAGCGCTTTGACGCCCTGGTGGTGGATCGAATTCACCTGCACCGTGTCGGTGTCCGGACATAGCGATCCGGAGTACAACGATTCGAACCAGCTGCCCGGCTCGATGCGCAGCGCGTGGGTGTGTTCGTCATAGGTCGGCGCGACGTGCGATTGGCCGGTGGCGCCGCCGCCGATCAGGTCCTGGTGCAGGCTGCCGCCGAAGGCCACGTTGATCAATTGCATGCCGCGGCAGATGCCCAGCACCGGTTTGCCGGCGGCGGCGAACGCGCGCAGCAGGTTCAACTCGAAACGATCGCGCACCGCATCGGTGGTATGCAGGAATTCGCTCGGCATTTCGCCGTAGGCCTGCGGGTCGATGTCGGCGCCGCCCTGCAGGATCAGGCCGTCGAGCGCGCCGACGTAGTCGAGCACCGACAGTTCCAGTTCCTCGGCGGCCTGGCCGCGTTCGACGGTGGGAATCATCACCACCAGTGCGCCGGCGCTCATCACCCAGTGCGCGATGGATTGCTCGAGATACTGCAGCGTCTTGCCGCGGAAACCGAACTCGCGCGGCAGGTTGCGCATGATGCGCGGGGAAAGACCGATCAATAGTCGGCGCGGCACGCTGGACACGGGGAACCTCAACCAGGGGAGACGGTGGTATCGAGCAGCCAGTCGACCACCTGCTCGAGGGCCTGCGCGCGGCCGGCACCGGCCGCGCGATGGCGATGATAGATCGCCAGCTGCTCGTGTGCGCTGCTGCCCCCGGCGACGATGCGATCGAGCGCGGCGATTTCCTCGACGCTGTCGAGCGCCAGCGCATCGTCGGCGCAGTCTGCGCGCAGTTGCGCGAGCAGATCGACGAACGGCAGCGGCGCAGCGTCCTCGCGGATGAACTCGGCCTGCAGACCCCAGCGCTTGGCGCGCCAGCGGTTCTCGTCGACCACGCGGCGCGTCATCGGCGTGTGCGCGGCGTTGAGATCCGGCTTGCGGATCAGTAGTCGCACCGCGCAGCGATAAAGCGCGGCGATCGCGAGCGTGTCGCGCAGGCGCGTGCAGCAGTCGGTGATGCGCAATTCGAGCGTCGGAAACTTGAGCGCCGGACGAATGCCCCACCACAACGACGTGGCATCGGCGATCGCGCCGTTGCGCTTGAGCAGCTCGGCGAAGGCGTCGTACTCGGCTTCGTCGGCGAAACGATCGGGAATGCCGGTGCGCGGCCACTCGTCGTACATCGATTGGCGATAGCTGAGCAGGCCGGAGCGCTGGCGATTCCAGAACGGCGAGGAGGTCGACAAGGCCAGGAACAGCGGCAGCCACGGCAGCATGCGGTTCATCACCTGCACGCGATCGACGCCGGGCGGAACTTCGGCGTGCACGTGCATGCCGCAGACCACGCTGCGGCGCGCCACGATCTGGAAATCCTCCATCAATTGCCGGTAGTGCGCCTTCGGCGTGGCGTGCTGTTCGGTCCAGGTGCCGAGCGGATGGGTGCCGGCGGCGACCAGTTCCAGATCGAAGCGCGTGGCGATATCGCTCAGGCTGCTTCGCAGCTGATTCATGGTGCGGCGGGCCTGGGCGGCGTCGCGCAGGATCGGCGATGCAATTTCTATCTGCGATTGAAGCAATTCGGCACTGACGGCCGGACCCAGCTCGCGCCGCGCGGTCTGCAACAACTCGCGCGGCGCCCGCGCGACCAGGCGCGCCGAGTTCGGACGCACCAGGAAGAATTCTTCTTCGATGCCGTAGCGATAGTCGAAATCCAGGCTCACGTTGCGATGGAAACCTCGTCGATCATGGTCCGACCTTATCGTGCATCCGGCGCGAACGTCCACCCGCACGCCGCGCATTGTGCACATCGATTGGTGTGCGAATTTCACCGCATCGCACGCAAACGAAGTGGACACGGTGGTGGCATGGTTCCTGCTGACTCCGTTCGCTTCACGTTTTTTCTCTTTCGCCTGCGCGCCGCATCGAGCGTCGCCGCATCACACGAGGAATCGCCATGGGTACTGCAAAGAAAACCGATACGGTTGACATGAATCGCGATCCGATCACCGGCGCACCGGGTTCGCATCCGGTCGGCACGGGACTGGGTTCGGCCGGCGGTGCGGCCGTCGGCGCGGTGGCGGGCGCCGTGTTCGGACCGATCGGCATGCTGATCGGCGGCACCATCGGTGCGGTGGCCGGCGCGGCCGCCGGACACAATGCCGCCGAGCGCGTCGATCCGACCGGTGAAGCCGAGTATTGGCGCAACGAATACAGCACGCGCCCGTACGTCAAGACCACCGCCAACTACGACACCGATTACCAGCCGGCCTATCTGTACGGCGTCAACGCGCGCAACCAGTATGGCCAGCGCCGCTGGGACGATGCGCTGGAAACCGATCTGCAGCGCGACTGGGAAGCCACCAAGGGCACGTCATCGCTGGCGTGGAACGATGCGAAATCGGCCGTGCGCGACGCCTGGGACCGCACCGATCGCACCTACAGCGCCTACAACGCCAGCGATCGCTATTACCAGTCGCGCTTCGACAGCGCCGATTACAAGGCACCGGGCGAATCCTTCGACGACTACCGCAGCGCCTATCGCTACGGCACCTACGCGCGCTCCGCTTATCCGGGCCGCCAGTGGGACGACACGCTCGAGTCGGATCTGAGCCGCGGTTGGGAAAAAGCCAAGGGCACCTCGCGCCTGACCTGGGAACGCGCGAAGGCCGCCACCAAGGATGCATGGCACTCGGTGGAACGCGCGCTGCCGGGCGATGCCGATAACGACGGCCGTTAGTCCTGCCTTGCCCGCGGCTTCGCGCAGCGCGGCAAACACTGCAATCGCGGGCGGCCTTCGGGCCGCCCGTTGCGTGTGCGCGGCGTTCTGGCGTGCGGGGATGCGCTGATGGCGCACGTCCTCGATCCTCGCGAACGCGCGCGCCTGCGCCGCCTGCGAGTGCAACGCGCGTTGGCGGAAACCGATGCGATCGAGAACATCCGCGCCGCACGCGCGGCGGGGCTCGTGCATGTGACGGATGCCGAGCCCGGTATCCGCCGGCGCCGCGCCGGCAAAGGTTTCACCTATCTCGCACCGAACGGCCGGAAGGTCGGCGCCGACGATCTGCAGCGCATCCGCAAACTCGCGATTCCGCCGGCCTATTCGCAGGTGTGGATCTGCGTGCATCCGCGCGGCCATCTGCAGGCCACCGGCCGCGACGCGCGACAACGCAAGCAATACCGCTATCACCCGGCCTGGCGGCTCACGCGCGATCTGGGCAAGTTCGGCCGCATGCTGGAGTTCGGCAAGGCCCTGCCCGCGCTGCGGCGCAAACTGCGTCGCGATCTTGCGCTGCCCGGCTTGCCGCGCGACAAGGTGCTCGCGTTGGTGGTGTCGCTGCTGGCCGAAACCTTGATCCGCGTGGGCAACGACGAGTACGCGCGCAGCAACGGCAGCTACGGCCTCACTACGCTGCGCAACCGGCACGCCGACGTGGCGCGCGGCGGCGTGCGTTTCCAGTTCCGCGGCAAGAGCGGACAGGCGAACGAAGTATCGATCGACGATCCGCGCATCGCGCGCCTGGTGAAGCGTTGCCAGGCGCTGCCGGGACAATCGCTGTTCCAGTATGTGGATGAGGACGGCGCGGTGCAGCCGATCGATTCGGGTCAGGTGAACGACTACATCCGCGCCGCGATGGGCGACGATTTCACCGCCAAGGATTTCCGCACCTGGGGCGGCACGCTCGAGGCGATCGCCTTGTTCGGTCCGACGCCGCTGCCCACGCGTGGCGGCGAACGCGCGCTGGCGAGCCTGCAGGGCGAACTGGTACGGCAGGTGGCCGCGGTGCTGCGCAATACGCCGGCGGTGTGCCGCAGTTCGTACATCCATCCGGCCGTATTCGATGCCTGGCGCGACGGCAGCCTGCAGCAGCGTTATGCGCGCAAACCGCCGCGCGGTTCGATCCAGCGCGAAAAGTGGGCGCTGGCGTTCCTCGCGCACTATGCGAAAGCGCGCAAGAAAAAATAGCCGGGTGACTCAACTCGCCTTGCGCACCGCCTTCTTCTTCGCCGGAGCCTTCTTCGCTGCCTTGGTGGCTTTCCTGGCCGCTTTTTTCGCCGGCTTTTCGACCGCCTTCGCCACCGTCTTCGACTTGGCGGGCGTGCGCTTGTTGCTCGCCAGGCTCTTTTCCAGCAGCGACATGAAATCGACGACGTTGGTGGCGGCGTCTTCGGCGGTGTCGGCGTCGGCCAGCTCCTTCTTGGGCACCTTGCCCTTGCTGCGCAGGCGCTGGTCGATCACCTTGCTCAGGCGCTCGCGGAACTCGTCGCGGTAATCGCCAGGTTTCCATCTGCCCGTCATCGACTCGATCAACTGCTCGGCCATCTGCATTTCCTTCGACGAAATGCGATAGGCCTCGGGCTTGCCGGACGGGATGGTGTAGTCGTCGACGTCGATGATTTCCTGCGGATAGCGCAGGATGATCAGCAGCAGCGCGTCCTCCTTGGGCATCACCGCGCAAAGATATTCGCGGGTACGGATCACCACTTTGGCGATGCCGATGCGGCCGGTGGCCTTCAGCGTTTCGCGCAGCAGTACATAGCCTTTCTCGGCCTTCTTGCCGGGCACCAGCACGTAGGGCTTTTCGAAATACTGCGGCGAGATTTCATTGGCATCGACGAAGGCTTCGATGTCGATCGATTCGTGGCTCTGCGGCGCGGCCGATTTGATGTCCTCGGGTTCGAGCACGACGTAACTGCCCTTGTCGTATTCGAAGGCCTTGACGATGTCCTTCCAGGGCACTTCCTCGCCGGTCTCGGCATTGACGCGCTCGTAGCGGATCGGCGTGTTGTCGCGCGCGTCGAGCATGCGGAAGCTCAGGTCGGTGCGCCGCTCGCCCGACATCAGCGACACCGGCACGTTCAACAGGCCGAAGGACAGGATGCCGTTCCAGATGGGTCGTGCCATGCGCCTTGCTCCTCGTGCCGGCCGCTGCGGCGGGCACCGTGAAGGGCTCCATGCAATCGCCCGGCCAGACCGGGCTCAGGGGGGCTGCCGGCAGCTGAACGAATGGCATGCCGAATGCATGAACGAAAGCGAACCGGGGGAACCGCTGGATCACGATCCGAGGCCGGGAATGACCACGATACGAATGACGCTCGAGCCGGGACCCGGCCATCGCTGGGCGGTGACCACCGATGACGCGCGGCCGGAGTACTACACCTGCCCGATCCAGGCGCTGTTGCGCGCCAAACATCGCTATCACCAGATTCCGGCGAGCGAGGCGGGCGCGCTGCTGATCAGTCTCGACGGAGAGCACAGCACCAAGTTGCTGGCGCGTCCGGCCGCGCCGCGGCGCAGCGCCGAGGTCGCGCATTTCGCAATGTTCCGCTGAACCCCGCCTGCTAAAAAGCCCGAACACTCAGGCGTTCGGGCCGGCAAACCGGCCCGCAGAAACCGCGCTCTTAATTCCCGACTCCCGATTCCCGCGCGGCGGGGGAACGTCGTCCCCCGCGAAGCCGGGAACCGACACAACACCGCTCAGCCAAAAAACCGCTTCAGCCGTGACCAGGACGCCGCGCCGCGTTCTCGGTTTCGCTGCCGCTGCGGCTGTCGTCGCGCTGATGCGCCCGCACCGCGGCCAGCTGCCGCAGCACGTGGGTGTTGGCGCGCTCGGTCAATTGCTCGAGCTGCTCGCCGAGTTTGTCGGCATCCACCCGCACGATCTGCGCGTAGGGAAACACCTCGCGTTCCTGCGTCCATGCATGCTCGCGGGCCAGTTGTCCGAGCATGTGCACGCGGCCGTCGAGATTCTTGCCGGTGGGGCCGGCGCGCACGATGGCGCTGACGATTTCCTCGAGCAGCACCTGCTCGATGATGGCCTCGTCGATGAATTCGGTTTCCACGCCCGCTTCGCGCAGCATCGGGAACAGCAACTGGGTTTCGAGCAGCGAATGCGCGGCGAGGCGAAAGCAAAGCAGATGCGCCATCCGGTAACGGGTCTGCAAATCGGCCGCGGGCGCACGCTGGTAGGCATCGTAAAGCCGCGCGATCTGTGCATGATCGCGGGTCAGGGCTTTGAGTCCATCGCGGGCAGCTTCCATGGGGTTTCGGGCGCTTTGGGCGAGTGACCACGGTATGCAGATCGGGTGCCAGTGACGCCGCTGGCATGTCCACTGCATCGTTGAATCGCCCTTCATTCGCGAGTCGCGCGCTGATGCTCAAAGAAGCCTCCTCCCTCCCCGAAGCCGCCGCCGATGCGATCGACGCGCTGCTGCATCTGAGCCTGCTCGCTGCCTCGTCCGGCTACGCCGAGTGCGGGCGTGCGGCGCAGGTGGCGATCCGCGAGCTGCTCAAGTCGGCCGATGCCGGTTGCGTAATTCCCGCCGAGTATCTCGGAATCGAACATCCGACGCCCGAATGAAGCGCGCTTGAAAAAAATGCCGGCGACGGTATTTATTGCAACGTGCCCCGCTCGCCCTCGTCCGATTCGATCGCAACGCTCACCGGCCTCGGGCCGGTGCTGCGGCGCGATGCGCGCGTGCTGATCCTGGGTAGTTTTCCCGGCGAACTGTCGCTCGCGCGCCAGCAGTACTACGCGCATCCGCGCAATGGTTTCTGGCCGATCATGGGCGCGTTGACCGGCGCCCGGCCGGAACTGCCCTACGCCGAGCGCCTGGTGCATTTGCAGGACGCCGGCATCGCGCTGTGGGACGTGCTCGGCGCGTGCCACCGCAGCGGAAGCCTCGACAGCAACATCCGCGAAGCCGCGCCGAACGATTTCGCGCCGGTGTTCGCGGCCTGCCCGCAGATCGCGCGCGTGCTGCTCAACGGCGGCATGGCGGCGAAACTGTTCGACAGGCAGGTGTGGCCGAATCTGGAGGCGCGTGCGCAGGCCTTGCCGCGCCTGCGCCTGCCTTCGACGAGCCCGGCCAACGCCGGCACCTCGTTCGAGGCCAAACTGGCCGAGTGGCGCGACGCGCTCGAAGCGTGATGGCGCGGCGCAAGCCATCGCAAACCGCGGCAGTGCGGCTGCCCTTCGTGCCGCCCGAATCGACGTCGAGCCGCGGCCCGGGCTATCTCTACGTGCTGCCTTGCGCCTACGAGGATCTGCTCAAGCTCGGCTTCTCGCGCGATCCGCTGGCGCGCATGCAGGCGATCCATCCGCGCTGGTTCGAATTCTTCGATCTGGACCGCGCCTTCGCGGTGCAGACCGAAACCGCGCGCGAAGCGCTCGATCTGGAAACCCGCCAGGCACGCCGGCTGATCGACTACAGCGCACCGGCGCCGCTGCTGGCGAGCCTGCAGGCCGGCGGTGCCACCGAGTGGTATCGCGGCGCCTACGAAAGCTTGTGCATCGCGGCCGATGCCTTGCAGGCGCAGGGTCACGACGCGCACCGGCCGCTGCGTCCATGGCTGCGCGCACGGCTCGAAAACATGGCCGACCTGTTGTATGCCTGGACCCAGCTGTTGTCGGCCGACGAACTGCAGGCGCGCGGCGCGCAGACGCGAAGCACCAGCGCGCAGCGCCATGCCGGCGATGTGCTCGATGCCTACGTCGCGCTCGGCATCGATCTGCGGCCCTGGCTGGCGCCGGCGGTGTTCGATTGGCACTGGGCTTCGCTGCGCGACGCGACCCGGCTGTAGCTGCGGCAGACGCGCGCTTCGTGATGGCACGTCTCCTGCTGGAGTCCGCTGCCATGATCGCCCGCCCGCCGCCGCGATGAGCCTCGAGGAATACCGCCGCAAGCGGCATTTCGGCCGCACCCGCGAGCCCGAACCCGGCAAGCCGCTGCCGGCCGGCAAACGCGCGATCTTCGTGGTGCAACTGCATCACGCCAGCCGCCGGCACTACGACTTCCGTCTGCAGGTGGGCGATGCGCTGAAGAGCTGGGCGGTGCCGAAGGGCCCGAGCTTCGACCCGAAGGTCAAGCGTCTGGCGGCGCAGGTCGAAGATCATCCGGTCGCGTACGCGAAGTTCGAAGGCATGATTCCGGAAGGCGAATACGGCGCCGGCCATGTCGCGCTGTTCGATCGCGGCGTGTGGTCGACGCCGGACGATGTCGAGGAACAACTGGCGAAAGGCCATCTGCGTTTCGAGTTGTTCGGCGAACGCTTGAAAGGCGGCTGGCATCTGGTGCGCACCAAACGGCCCGCACGCCAGCCCGAGTGGCTGCTGTTCAAGGAAGACGACGCCTACGCCGGCGATCTGGAAGCCGACGATATGCTCGCCGAGATTCCGGCGCCGCCGCCCGCGACGCGCAGCGCGAAAAAAACCGCCGCTGCAAAGCAGGCGAGCAAGCCCGCAGCGGCGAAAAAGGCCGCAAAAGCCGCGAAAAGCGCGCGCAAATCGCGCCCCATCGATTGGGCCGCGAAAGCCGCGGCGTTGCCCGGCGCGCGCCGCGCCGCACTCGCCGACAAACCGTTCGCGCCGCAACTGGCGCGCCTGCGCTCGCATCCACCGACCGGCGAGCAATGGCTGCACGAACTCAAATGGGACGGTTATCGATTGCTCGCGACAATGATCGACGGACGCGCGCGGCTGTGGTCGCGCAATGCGATCGAATGGACGCAGAAACTGCCCGAAGTGATCGCCGCAATCGAAGCGCTCGGCGCGAACAGCGCCGCACTCGATGGCGAACTGATCGCCGGCAGCGGCGACCAGAGCGCGTTCGGCCTGCTGCAGGCCACGCTGTCGGGTGAACAGAACGCGCCGCTGACCTTCGTGCTGTTCGATCTGATCCACCTCGACGGCATCGCGATCGACCGCGCGCCGCTGCTGGCGCGCAAGGAATTGCTGCAGGAACTGCTCGGCGCGCCGAAGCGTCCGCTCGGCTACAGCTCACACGTGGTCGGCGATGGCGAAGCGGCGTTCGCGATGGCGACCGAGCGCGCCTTCGAAGGCATCATCAGCAAACGCATCGACCAGGCCTATCGCGGCGGCCGCGGCGACGATTGGGCCAAGGTGAAGCGGCTCGACAGCGACGAATTCGCGGTGGTCGGCTATACCGCACCGAAAGGTGCGCGCACCGGTTTCGGTTCGCTGCTGCTGGCGCGGCCCGATCCCGAACACGGTTGGAAATACGCCGGCCGCGTCGGCTCGGGCTTCAGCGACGAACAACTGCGCGATCTGACCAAGCGCATCGGCAAGGCCGGCAACCCCAAACCGACGGTGCACGTCGCCGCCACCGATACCGACCTGCGCACCGCGCGCTGGTTCGCGCCGCGCTTCGTGGTGGAAGTCTACGTGCGCGGCGCAGGCAACCAGGGCCTGCTGCGCCAGCCTTCGCTCAAGGCCATCCGTTTCGACAAGGAACCGACCGACTTGAAAGACTCCGATCGTGGTCCCGCGAAAAAATCCGCTGCTGCGCCGCGCGCAGGCAAGGCGGCTTCGAAGAAGGCCGCAAAGAAAGTGCCGGCGAAGAAGGCCGCCGCGAAGGCCGCGAGAAAACCGCCCGACGACGAGTCGCAACTGTCGTCGGGCTATCGCATCACCTCGCCCGAACGCGTGGTCTATCCCGACGCCGGCATCACCAAGCAACAGGTGTTCGACTACTACCTGTCGGTGGCCGATCGGCTGCTGGTCGAAATCGCCGGGCGGCCGGTGTCGATCGTGCGCTGTCCCGACGGCGCGGCCAACGCCTGCTTCTTCCAGAAGCATCACACCGCCGGCATCCAGAACGTCGGCAGTGCGCGACTGAAAGAAGAAAGCGGCAAACAGGCGAATTATCTCGTAGTCGAAGACGTCGACGGGCTGATGTCGCTGGTGCAGTTCAATGCGCTCGAATTCCATCCCTGGGGCGCGAAGGCGAAGACGCCGGACAAGGCCGATCGCATCGTGTTCGATCTGGACCCCGGCCCCGACGTGGCATGGAGTGCGGTAAAAAAAGCCGCGCTGCACGTGCGCGACCTGCTCGAACAGCTCGACCTGCGTTCCTTCCTGCGCACGTCCGGCGGCAAGGGCCTGCACGTGGTGGCGCCATTGAGACCCGGCTGCTCGTGGACGCTGATGAAGAAATTCGCGCGCGGTTTCGCCGAGGCGATGGCGGCGAGCGAACCGGAGCGCTACGTGTCGGTCGCGACCAAATCGCTGCGGCCCGGCCGCATCTTCATCGACTACCTGCGCAACGGCCGCGGCGCCACCAGCGTCGCTTCGTACTCGCTGCGCGCCCGTCCCGGCGCGCCGGTCGCGGTGCCGCTGGCGTGGAGCGAACTGGCGCGGCTGAGGGGCGGCAACGCCTTCGACCTGCACTCGGTGCCGCGACGATTGGCGCGATTGAAGGAAGACCCGTGGGCCGACATCGATGCGGTGAAACAGGAGCTGTCGCGCTGGAGCGATGTGGCCCCGGCGCGCAAGAAGCGCTGATCGCGCGCTCGCCGACCGCACCAAAGCTGCACTCCGCAGCTGCTCGCCGACCTTCGCCTCGTGCAGCGCACACTGGCGAAGTCCGGCGCTCAGTGATTGCTGCTCATGCCAGCATGCGTGCCTCGGCCAGGTGCGAGGCGATGTGCTCGCGCGTGCGACGCACGTGCTGCAACACGCGCACGTCGTTGGCAGCGGGCAGCAACGCGCGGTCGATGAATTCGAGCATGCGCTCGTGGTCATCCACCACTTCGCTGACGTAGGCCTGCTCGAACCACTGATCCTCGGTTTCGCCGAGCTGACTACGGCGCGCGAAGCAACGGCTTTCGATTTCAGCCACCACTTCATCCTGCGACAGCTGCATTTCGAGCTGATCGATCAGCTCGCGCGTCTCTTCCAGATGCGACTGGTGCTCCTCGCGCAAGGTCGAGGCGAGCGTCTGGATTTCATCGGGAACCGGCCGATTGAGCGCGATTTCAGCCGCCGCAATCTGATGCTCGTCGAGCATCACCAGGGCGCCGAGCACGCCGGTGTCGTTGGCCGGTTGCTCGATCGGCCACAGTTCGTCGCCGGCGCTCAGCGCCTGCGTGTCCGTGCCTTCGCCAACCGCGAGTGCACGCGCTTCGAAGGCCCGCCTTATCATCAAAGCCGCCGCTGCACCGGCGGCCATCATCAACAACATGCGTTTCATGATTTCTCCTTGGGCTGTGAGCGCTTCGCGCCTGTAAGCGCTTCCTGCGCGGGAAACAGATTCAATCGGCAGCAGCATTAAGTTGCGGCCGTTTCTTTTGTCGAAAACCTCGTGCCCTTCGTGGCCTGCGAGAGAACGCCACGCGATGGGCGATGACGATGGCGCGATCGAGCCGCCCCCGAAAATGTGCGTGCCACAGCTGCGTGAAGTCGTCGGCGAGTAGGTCGCATGCAATGCATGTGCCCGGCGCGTTCATTTTCCCCACGCTTTGGAGTCGCTGCGGCTGCGCACGCGGAATGCCAGGCTGATGCGCTCGCCGACGGTTTCCTGCGTCTTCGGGATGCCGTGGTCGTAGTGCAGCTGCGTGGCGTAACTCATCACCAGCAGGCTGCCCGGTTGCAGATCGACCTTCAGCACGCGGCGCGGCGGTTCTTTCGCACGGATCACCATGCGCCGCGTGGCGCCGAGCGATACCAGCGCGATCGGTTGCTGTTCGGCGATTTCGTAGAGATGATCGTTGTGCGGCGCGACGCTGTCGTTGCCGTCGCGATACAGGTTCAGGCCGACCGCATTGAACGGTGCGGGCACGACGGCGCTCACCTTCTGCGCGATCGTCGCCAGCGCGGCCGGCAGCCGCCGCTCGTCGAGGCGGTAACTGGCGAGCAGCCGTGGAACATCGACTTCGCGGCCGTACATTTCGCGCCGCTCGCTTTTCCATTTCACGTTGCCGCGCACTTCGTCGAACATGCGCGCGGTTTCGTCTTCGCCCAGTAGCTGCGGGTGATAGACGATCTCGCCGGTGGCATCGTCCAGCAGCACCTCGCGCGGCGCGGCGAACAGGCTCGGCTGCGGGCTCATCGCACGGCGGCTGTCAGCGCTCGCGGCTTCGGTAGCGCGACATGCGGCGGTCCGATACCAGCGCGCTGATCACCAGCGCCGCCGACAGGCAGAACGCCAGCACGAACATCACCAGCGCGATGCCGGGATAGCCGAACAAGCGCGGCCCGGCATCGATGCGCAGCGCGAGCGCAGCGCCGACCACGAGCGCCGCCGAAATCAGACTGGTGGAGATGCGATTGGCGATCTTCTGCAGGTTTTCCAACAGCCGCGATTCTTCCAGGCCGGAGATCCGCACGCGCAGCCGGTTGTGCGCCAGCGTGTCGAACAGCATGCGCGCCTGGCGCGGCAGTTCACGGCCGAGCTCGGCGATTTCGCCGAACTGCATGCGCAGCGCGTGCAGCGAGGTTTCCTGTGAAACGCGTTTGGCGATCACGCCGTCGAGGTGCTCGCGCACCACCTGGCGTGCCGGGAATTCCGGATCGAGCAGATTCGTCACGCTTTCCAGCGCGAGCAGCGTGCGTCCGAGCAAGGCCACTTCCGGCGGCGGACGCAGGCCGTTGGCGACCGCCAGCCGCATCAATTCGATCATCAGGTCGCCCTGCCCGCCGCGGCGGCGATCGCCGTGCGTGGCATAGCGTGCGATCAAGCGCCCGCAGCGGCGGCTCCAGACGGTTTCGTTGAACATCTCCAGCGGCTCGCCCATCGCCAACGTCTGCGCCGCCACCTCGTCGCCATCGCCCGCCACCACTGCGGCGAGCAGCTTGAGCAGGTTGTCGCGCATGCGCGGGCCCAGCCGCGCCACCATGCCCAGATCGATCAGGCCGAGGCGGCCGTCGTCGGTCAGCATCACATTGCCCGGATGCGGATCGGCGTGCACCAGTCCATGCACGAAGATCTGGTCGAGATAGGCGCGCATCAGATCGCGCGCCAGTTCGTCGAGCGGTTCGTCCAGCCGCCGCAGCTCCACCGCCTGGCTCACCTTGCCGCCGCGCACGCGTTCCATGGTCAGCACACGGGTCGTGCTGAGGTCGTCGATCGGCGCCGGCACCAACAGCGTCGGATACTGTTCGAGATGTTCACGGAACAGATGCAGGTTGTCGGCTTCCAGGGTGTAATCGAGCTCTTCGGCCAGCGTTTCGCCCATCTCCTCGATCCATTGGCCGAAGCGCGCGCGTTTGCCCTGTTCGGTGAATCGATCGGCGGTGCGCGCGACGTTGCCGAGCACCGACAGATCGTTGCGGATCGCCGCCTCGATGCCGGGCCGCTGCACCTTCACCACCACGTCCCGGCCATCGTGCAGCGTCGCCGCATGCACCTGTGCCAGCGAGGCGGCGGCCAGCGGCTCGGGATCGAAACTGCCGAACAGATGACTCAGCCGCACGCCCAGTTCGCGTTCGATCTCGTCACGGATTTCCTCGAAAGGCACGGTCGCTGTGTCGTCCTGCAATTGCGCCAGTGCATCGAGATAGTGACGCGGCAACAGATCGGGCCGCACCGACAACGTCTGACCGATCTTGATGAAGGCCGGACCGAGTTGCTGGATGTCGTGCGCGAAGGCTTCGGCTTCGGCTTTCGACGCTTCCGCGTCGGCGGCCTCGTCGGCGGACAGATGCCGGTACTTGGTGGCGAAGCGCAGCAATTGCGCCGAACGGGTGACCATGCCGGGCGTCGCCGGCGTGGTTTCGGTTTTCGCGGTCTGCTCGCTCTGCGATCCCATGTAATGCGCGCCTTCTCGATGGCTGCCGCGGCTGCGGCGTCAAGCGACGGCTACACGAAGCGTGCCAGTGCGGCCGCGTACGCTTCGGATTACCGAAAGAGCGATCAGAGAAGGACGCGAAGGACGCCAAGGAAAGAAAGGTCGCGAAGGTTCTTTAGCTGGGCCTGCTAATTCTCCGTTATGTTCGCTTCCTTCGCGGCCTTTCTTTTCCATCTTCGTGTCCTTCGCGTCCTTCTCCTGATCTGCCTTTCAGCTGTCGTGGAAAGAGCTTCACGGCGTTGAAATTGTTGCCGTTGCCGTTGTTGTGCGGTCGGTTTCGTCGCGGCGCAGGGTTGGCGCGCCGCGCGAGACGACGAAATAGTTCACCGCAGCGATCGCCAGCGGCAGCAGGTAGTACGCGGCGCGATAGACGAGCGCGGCCGCGAGAATTTCGTGTTCCGGCGCCTGCCCCGCCAGCATCGTCACCAGCACGAAATCGAGCACGCCCCAGCCACCGGGCACGTGCGTCATCGCGCCGACCACGGCAGCCACGAGCAGCGCGGCCAGCGCTTCGGGATAGGCCACCGTCGAGCCCAGGCAGTACCAGATCAGCGCGCCCATCAGCGCCCAGTTGGCCGCCGCGATCAGCGACTGCAGCAAGGCGGCGGAGAATGGCGGGAAGCGCAACGTCTTGTCGCGCCATTGCCAGCGGGTGTGGCGCGCGCAGAGCACCAGCACGACCGCAACGGCCAGGCCCGAGCCAATCGATAAAGCCCAGGCGCCGCGCGGGCCGATCCAGTGCGACAAGGCCTTGATGTCGCCCCAGGCCGGCAGCGCGGCGAGCAGGATCGCGTAGCCGACCCAGTTGCCGATCATGCTGGTGGCGATCACGTGACCGGCGTCGCCCGCGCTCACGCCCTGGTTCGAATACAGGCGGAATCGCGACGCCACGCCGCCGACCAGGGCGCCGAGGTTGAGATTGAGCGCGTAGCTCACCGTCGCGGTGAGCCAGGTGCGCCACACCGGCAGGTGATGCCCGACGACGCGGCGGCCGACCACATCCAGGCAGGCGTACAAAGCGTGGCTGAGCAGCGCACCGATCGCGATGGCGATCAGCTGCCAGGCGGAACGCTCGCGCACCGCCTGCCACACCGCCGGCCAGTCGGTCTGCATCGCCTGGCGCGCCGCGAGCACCATTGCGGCCAGCGCGATGGCGAGCCACACCCAAGTCATCCAGCGGCGCGACTTGGGTTTCGCCTCAGCGGCCGACGGCATGCGGATCCTCTGGCGCCGCGACCTCGACTTCGACCGGAGCGACGGCTTCGATGCGCGGACGATGCGCCGGCAGCCAGCCGGCCCAGCGCGGGAAATGCCGCAGGAAATGAAACACCATCCAACTGGTGACCACGCGCCACCAGTTCTGCTTGGGCACGCGTTCGGAGGTGATCGGACGGCAACCGGTCTCGATCAGCGCGTGCAGGCGCTGGCGCAGGTCGGCCTGGAACTGTGCGTCTTCGATCAGCACATTGGCTTCCAGATTGAGCGACAGGCTGAGCGGATCGAGATTGCTCGAGCCCACCGTGGCCCAGCGCTGATCGACGATCGCCACCTTCGCGTGCAGCGGCCGTTCGCAGTATTCCTCGATCGCCACGCCCGCCGGCACCAGATAGTGATACAGCCAGCGCGCCACGATGGTGACGATCGGCATGTCCGGCTCGCCCTGCACCACGACGATCACGCGCACGCCGCGGCGCGCCGCATTGCGCAGATCGCGCAACAGCCGATATCCCGGGAAGAAATAGGCGTTGGCGACGATGACTTCTTCGCGCGCGAGGCGGATCGCGACGCGGTACTCGCGCTCGATGTCGTTCGGATGACGGTGGTTGTCGCGCGTGACGAACTTGATGCGCGCCTCGCCCGCCTGCGGCGTGCGGCTCGGCAACGGCACCGTGCGCCCGCGCGGCCGCCAGCTCCACCACGGCGCGGCGCTGCGCGAGGTCTGCACGAAACGCACGATGTCGTCGACCACCGGCCCTTCGACTTCGACGGCGTAGTCCTGCAAGGCCTTCGGCCCGGATTCGCGCAGATGATCGCAACAGAAATTGATGCCGCCGACGAAGGCCAGCCGTGCGTCGACCAGGGTGATCTTGCGGTGCAATCGGCGGAACAGATTGGTGCGGAAGCCGAGCAGGCGGCGGCGCGGCTCGAACAGGTGCACGCGCACGCCGGCCGCGGTGAGGCCTTCGAGGAATTCGCCGCAGACGTCCGGCGAGCCGAAACCATCGGCCAGCACATCGACCTGCACGCCGCGTTTGGCCGCACGGCACAGCGCCGCGCGCAGTTGGTTGCCGACCTTGTCGGCGGCCAGGATGAAGGTCTCGATGTAGACGCTGGCGCGCGCCGCCTCGATGACTTCGAACACGCGCGGAAAGAAGGCCTCGCCATTCTCCAGCAGCGCGACGCGGTTGCCGTCGCGCCAGTCGCGGCGCGTCTGGCTCACAGCACCACCTCGGCCAGCAGCGGCAGATGATCGGACAGATGCGGCCACGGCAGCGCCGACAGCACGCAGGCCGAGCGCACGGTGAGATCGCGCACATAGATGCGATCGAGCGCCAGCAGCGGCCAGCGCGCCGGAAACGTCGCCGGCCGCGCCGGCCCGCCGCGCTCGAAGAAGGCCGAGCGCAACTTCGCGCAGCGCAGCAGCATGCCGTCGGCGCGGCCGCGCCAGTCGTTGAAATCGCCGGCGACCAGCAACGGCGTGGCCGGCGGCACCTCGTCATTGACCAACTCGCACAATGCCGCCAGTTGCCGTTCGCGATGCGATTCGCGCAGGCCCAGATGCACGCACACCAGATGCACGCTGCCCCAGCCGATGACATCGACCACGCAATGCAGCAGACCGCGCGGCTCGTTGCCGTGCACGCTGGCATCGTGATTCTGCGAACTCACGATCGGATGTTTCGACAGCAGCGCATTGCCGTGATCGCCTTTCGGGTACACCGCATTGCGGCCGTAGACGAATTGCGGCCAAAGAGTGTCCGCGAGAAATTCGTAATGCGGGCCCTGGTGCGGCGGATCGAGCCGGCTGCTGGAGCCGATCACTTCCTGCAGGAACACGACGTCGGCCGCCGTGCTGCGCACCGCGTCGCGCAGTTCGCCCAGCACGAAGCGGCGGTTCCACGCCGCCAGCCCCTTGTGCGTGTTGATGGTGAGCACGCGCAGCGCCGGGTGTGGATCGGCCTGCGCCTGTACCGGCGCCGCGGCGGTCGCCTGCCTGCGCGCCGCGCTACTCACGGGCGCCTCGCTGCCGCAGCAGATCGGTCTCGCCCATGTCGGCGCGCGTCTGGCGTACCGCGTTCTGCACCGCGGCGGTTTCGCTCTCGCGCGTTTGCGGCGCGGCGTGCACCGGGGTTTCGTGCTCGACGCGGGCGCGCGCGTCGGCATCGGCATCGCGCACCAGCCGCAGCGCCGGCGGCGCGAAGATGATGCCCATCGTCTTAAGCCGCGCGCGCACGTGGCGGATCGCCTCGCTGCGAATCTGCCCGAAATTGCCGCGGCGCTGGTCGACCCAGGCGAAGAACTGCAGTTGCAGTTCTTCGCGCGTCACCGCCTTGAGCTGCACGAAGGCCGCCGGATCGGCCAGCACGCCCGGCGTCTGGCGCAACGCTTCGAGGCCGGCGTCCATGCTTTCGCGCGCGTGCGCGGCCGGTTCGATCGCGATGACGAAATCGAAGCGCCGCTCGCCGTTGCGCGTGTAGTTCACCGTCACCGCCTTGAACACCAGCGCGTTCGGCAGGCGCAGATGATTGCCATCGTGGGTCATCAGGATGGTGGCGCGCGAATTCATGCCGACCACCACGCCTTCGTGGCCATCGATCGACACCAGATCGTCCGGCGCGAACGGCTGGCGCACGCTGAGCAGCACGCTGGCGATGTAGTTTTCGAGCAGATCGCGAAACGCGAAGCCGAGCGCGATGCCGACCACGCCGGCCGACCCGAGCAAAGCGGCGGCGAGCGAGGTGGCATCGAGGATTTCCAGCGCGATCAACAGGCCGACCACGGCCACCGCCAGGCGCACCGCCTGTTTCAACAGCTCACGCAGGAACGGATTTTTCTCGAATCGGTTGCCGACCAGCGGCCGCGCCGCGAGCCAGCCGCCGAGCCACCAGAAAACGCCGGCGACGAGCAGCGCCACCAGCAACAGGGGCGCCGCGCCGACCAGACGCCAGAGCCGCTGCGCACTCGATTTGAGCGACGGCAGCAACCGGTCGGCGGCGCGATTGCTCAACGCGACGCGATTCACCACTTCGGCCACGCCATCCTGCGCCCGCGCGATTTTCTCGGCCAGCGCGCGATCGGCTTCGCGCATCACCTCGCCTTCCAGGATCACGACCTTGCCGACGCGGCGCGGCGTGACTTTCTCCAGGCCGGGAATCTCGGCGAATTCCGGCAACGCGACGACGGCGCCGTCGATAACGGGCTCGGTGCGCGGCGTTGCTGCGTTTTCGACAGCGCGCTGCGCGTGCGCTGCGCCGCTCATCAGCGCCAATGCCAGCAGCGTCGTCGCGACGAAGTAAAAGTTCCGGCGCATTCGCTCATGCATCGTCCGGCTCCGGCAATCCGTAGGCGAGTTCCTGCAACCACGCATCCACCGCGGTGCAATCACTCAGTCCATGGCGCGCGGCGACCGAGGGCCGCACACCGACCGCCACGCCGAAGCCGCCGAGCGCCGCGGCGGCGATGAAGGCGTCTTCGTCGGTGACATCGTCGCCCACCGCCACCGGACAACGATCGGCGAACGGCGCGCCGTGCATCACGCGCCGCAGTGCGGCGCCCTTGTTGCCGGCCGGCGACGTCACTTCGAGCACGCGATGGCCTTCGAGCAGGCGCAGTCCCGGCATCGCATCGACCGCCAAGCGCACCGCGACGATCAATTGCGTTTCGCACTGCGGTGCCTGGCGATAATGCAGCGCGCACGATGCAGGCTTGCGCTCGACCCACACGCCGGCGCGATCGCAAGCGAGTTTGCGCATCACCATTTCCGCGGCATCGAGTTGCCGCAACACCGCCGGCGCCAGCGTCGTGTCAGTGTCGCGTCCGTGGTCGCCGACCCGCGCGACCGGCAAGTCGCCGAGCACGCGCGCCAGATCGGTCGCACCGCGGCCACTGAGCACGCACAGCGCGCCCTGCAGGCGCGTGTGCAGATCGTGCAGCAGGCGCTTCTGCGCGCCGCTGAGCGTGACCGCGAACGGATCGTCGACGAACTCGCACAAGGTGCCGTCGAGATCGAGGAACAAGGCCCAGGGCGCATTCGCACGCCAGTGGCGCGGCGGTGGCGACAAGGCCGATGTCAGCGTTGCTGCGGGAGCCGCGGCAGCGGCCGATGGCGTCACGGACGAGGACATCCGGTCTCCGGAAAGTGGCAGGACGGCACGCGCGCAGCGGCGCACGGCCGGTACTGCGGATGCAGATCACGTGCCAACCGCGGGTGCTGGCACGCGACTTGCTGTTCCCGTGGCACTCCCGGAACATCGCCCAGCCACGTGAAGCCTATCGATCCGCATCCTGCTTTTTCCTCTTCGCAATCGTCCGGCGGCAACGGACGCCTGATCGTCGTATCCAATCGCGTGATGCTGCCGGGCAGCACGCAGGCCGGCGGCCTGGCGCAGGCCCTGCTCGCATCGCTGCGCGAACGCGGCGGCAGCTGGATGGGATGGAGCGGCGAGCTGTCGAACCACGCGGCGGCGAAAGTGCGGCAGGAAGGCGCGATCCGCTACATCACCTGGGATCTGGCGCGGCGCGATTACGAAGCGTTCTATTGCGATTACGCCAATCGCGTCCTGTGGCCGCTGCTGCACGGCCGCACCGACTTGATGAGTTTCGATTCGAGCGCGCTCGAAGGCTATCTGCGCGTCAACGAGCGCTTCGCCGACATGATCGCGCGCGAAGCCGTCGACAACGATACGATCTGGGTGCACGACTATCACCTGATTCCACTCGCCTCGATGCTGCGCGCGCGCGACCTGCGCTGCCGGCTCGGCTTCTTCCTGCACACCCCGTTGCCGGCACCACGCACGCTGACCGCGTTGCCGCGCCACCGTTCGGTGCTCGGTCTGCTGGCCGCGTACGATCTGGTCGGCCTGCAGACGCAGGCCGACGCCCGCGCCCTGCGCAGCTATCTGGCGGCCGAACACGAAGCGCGCGAAGACGGCGAGCGCATGATCGTGCCCCACGCCGGCGTCGTGCGCGTGCGCGAATTTCCGATCGGCATCGATCCGGCCGCGATGCAGGAATTGTCCGAGTCGGCCAAGGAGTCGGAACAAACCCAGGACCTGCGCGCCAGCCTCGGACAAAGCCAGCTGCTGATCGGTGTGGATCGCCTCGACTATTCCAAAGGCCTGCCGCAACGCCTGCGCGCCTTCGGCCATCTGCTCGACCACAATCCCGACTTCGACGGCCGCGCCACGTTCCTGCAGATCACGCCCGAATCGCGCCGCGAAGTGAGCGAATACCGCGCGCTCAGCCGCGATGTGCAGCGCCTGGTGGGCGACATCAACGGCCATCACGCCGAGCCGGCGTGGACGCCGGTGCGCTATGTCAATCGCAGCTTTCCGCATTCGACGCTCGCAGGTTTTTATCGGCTCGCCGACGTCGCGCTGGTGACGCCGCTGCGCGACGGCATGAATCTGGTGGCGAAGGAGTTCCTGGCCTGCCAGCCGGCCGACGACCCGGGCGTGCTGGTGCTGTCGGAATTCGCCGGCGCCGCACGCGAGCTGGTCGACACCGCGCTGATCGTCAATCCGTTCGACATCGAAGCGTGTTCGCGCGCGATGGCGCTCGCGCTGCGCATGCCGCTCGAGCAGCGGCGCGAACGCCACGCGGCCGCGATGCAATTGCTCGCGCGGGGCAATATCCATGCCTGGTGCGCCGATTTCCTCGCGGCGCTGCGCGGCACGGGCGATGCCGAGATCGTCGCGTTGGCACCGGCGGCGGCGCTGCCGCGCCGCGTCGACAACGGCCGGGCGCGGCGCAATTCGCCGCTGGCCTCGTGATGGCCGACGCCTCGCCCGCCGTGCAGGCCCAGGCGCGCGTCGCGGCGGCCGAGGGCTGGTACAAGGATGCCGTCATCTATCAGGTGCACGTCAAATCTTTCTTCGACGGCAACGACGACGGCATCGGCGATTTCCCTGGTCTGACAGCGAAGCTCGACTACATCGCCTCGCTCGGCGTCGATACGCTCTGGCTGCTGCCGTTCTACCCGTCGCCGCGGCGCGACGACGGCTACGACGTCGCCGATTATTTCGGCGTGCACGCCGACTACGGCAACTTCGACGATCTGCGCACGTTCCTGGCTGCGGCGCACGCGCGCGGCCTGCGCGTGCTCGGCGATCTGGTGCTCAATCACACCTCCGATACGCACCCGTGGTTCCAGCGTGCGCGCCATGCGCCGCGCGGCAGCGCCGAGCACGAGTTCTACGTGTGGTCGGACAGCGACCAGCGCTATCCGGGCACGCGGATCATTTTTCCCGATGTCGAAAAGTCGAACTGGACCTGGGATCCGGTGGCCGAGCGCTATTATTTCCATCGCTTTTACGCGCACCAGCCGGACCTGAATTTCGACAACCCACAGGTGATGGAGGCGATGCTCGGCGTGCTGCGGCATTGGCTCGATGCCGGGCTCGACGGCTTCCGTCTCGATGCGGTGGCCTATCTCGCGGAGCGCGACGGCACCAGCAACGAAAACCTGCCCGAGACGCATGCGATCCTCAAGCGGTTGCGCGCCGAGATCGATCGGCACTATCCGGACCGCATCCTGCTGGCCGAAGCGAACCAATGGCCGGAAGATATGCAGGAATATTTCGGCCGCGACGACGAATGCCATATGGCGTTCCACTTCCCGCTGATGCCGCGCATGTACATGGCGATCGCGCAGGAAGACCGTTTTCCGATAAGCGACATCCTGCGGCAGACGCCGGACACGCCGCCGAAATCGCAGTGGGCGATCTTCCTGCGCAATCACGACGAGCTGACGCTCGAGATGGTCACCGACGCCGAGCGCGATTACCTGTGGAACACCTACGCCGCCGATCCGCGTGCGCGCATCAACCTCGGTATCCGCCGGCGCCTGGCGCCGCTGCTCGAACGCGATCGCCGCCGCATCGAGTTGATGACGGCGCTGCTGCTGACACTGCCCGGCACGCCGGTGCTCTACTACGGCGACGAGATCGGCATGGGCGACAACATCCATCTGGGCGACCGCGACGGCGTGCGCACGCCGATGCAGTGGTCGGTCGATCGCAACGGCGGTTTCTCGCGCGCCGACGCGCAGCGGCTGGTGCTGCCGACGATCATGGATCCGCTCTACGGCTATCACGCGGTCAACGTCGAAGCGCAGGAACGCGATCCGCATTCGCTGCTGCACTGGACGCGCCGCGTGCTCGCGGTGCGGCGCCGCTACGGTGGGCTGTTCGGGCGCGGCCGGCTCGATTTCGTCTATCCGCACAACCGCAAAGTGCTGGTGTATCTGCGCGAGTTCGAAGGCGTGACGCTGCTGTGCATCGCCAATCTCGCGCGCAGCCTGCAGGCGGTGGAACTCGATCTGTCGGCCTTCGAAGGCCGCGTGCCGATCGACATCATCGGCGGCGCGGCATTGCCGCCGATCGGCCGCAGCGTCTACCTGATCACGCTGCCCGCCTACGGTTTCCATGCCTTCGAACTGGCCGGACGCGAACGGCTGCCGGACTGGTATCGGCCGGAACCCGAACCGCTGCCCGAGCTCACCACACTGGTGCTGCGCGGCGAGCTGCCCGATGCGCTGCGCGAGCCGCAGAATACGGTCTGGCTGCAGGGCCTGTTGCCGCGCTGGCTGCAATTGCGCGGCTGGAATCCGGCGCCCGACGGCAAGCCGCCGGAGCTCCTGCGCACGATCGAGATCGACAGCGAAACCGCGCTGTTCGAACTCGGCTGGCCGGACGGCGCGCGGCGCTGGTTGCCGTTGTCGGTGAGCTGGGAAGGCCGCGATCCACAGCCCGCGGTGCCGCCGCAGGCGCTCGCGCGCGTGCGGCGCGGCGCGCGTGTCGGGCACCTGGTGGATGCGCTGTCGGTACGCAACGTGCTCGAGCGCTGGCGCGACGCCTGGGCCGGTGCGGCTACCACCGACAATGGCGATATCGAGTTCATCGCGGAACCGGAGGCCGCCGCCTTGCCGCCGCCGCGCAACGCCACGCTCGAAGCGGTGGCGGGCGACGCGTCGGTAAGCCTGGTGCGGCTCGATCATTCGCTGCTGATCACGTTCGCGCGGCGCGGCGCGCAGGCGGTCCAACGTCCGCTTGCCCTGCAGCGCCGCCTGCAAGCGGCCGGCTTCGCACGCACTTTGCCGCTGCTCGGCACGCTGCGCGTGCGCGGCGGCGGCGAAACGCTGGCGATGGCGCAGGCCTGGCCGCCGACGCAGGGCGATGCGCTGCAATGGACGCTCGATTTCCTGCGCCGCAGCCTGCACGAAGCGCGTGCGGCCGACGAAATGCAACGCGCGCAGTGGCTGCGCGGCTACGAGCCGTTCGCGACGCTGCTCGGTACCCGATTGGCGGAATTGCATCGCGCGTTGGCGAGCCCTGACGACGAAGCCGCCGCGATGCTCGCCGCCGACGAATTCAAAACGACCGCCGATGCCCTGCTCGCCGATTATTCCCGCCTGGAACCGCGGCTGCGCGCCAGCGGTATTGCGGCCGAAGTGACGTCCGCGACACGGCGGCGGCTGCGCACGTCGCTCGCCACCCTGCCCGACCTCGCGCTCTGCGATCGCGACCGCATCCACGGCCAGTTGTTGTTGTCGAACGTGTTGCTCGATGTCGACGACCTGCGCCTGTTCGATTTCGCCTCGCCGGCGTCGCTGCTGCAATTCGGTGGCCGCAGCTGCGTGCTGAGCGATGTGGGCGATGTGCTGTTCGCATTCGATCACGCCGCCGCGTCGATCGCGCACGAATTTCCTGGCAACGAAGAGGCCGCGTATCTGGCCGCGTTCCGCGTGCGTGCGCGCGAGGTTTTCCTGGCGGCCTATCGCAACGAATCGCGCGGCGCGGGCGGGTTGCGCGGGCCGGGCCGCGATCGCCGCGCCTTGCGCCTGTTCCAGGCCTGGCGCGCCTTGCAGGTGATGGATTGCGCGCCGCACACCGGCGCGCTCACGGTGGCGTGGCAGGCCTTGCAAACCTCATTGCAGGAGTGATGCGGCGCATCGCACGCGGGCCGCTGTGGCATGCCGCATGCAGGTTCTCCGCTGCGCAATCCCGCGCTGCGAGGATGTTTCCCATGCAAGAGCGAGACGCCAAGGATCCACCCCCGCCCGGCACCGAGCCGCTGCAACCCGAACCGCCGCATGCGCGCAAGGAGCGCAAGCGGCATGCGGACGACAACCTGGAAGAAGCGTTGGTGGAAACTTTTCCGGCCAGCGATCCGATTTCGCCGTTCGTACCGGCGAAGGCGCGTACCGAGGAACTTCCGGCGGGCGCCGGAAATTAGGAGAGTCGCCCGAGGCGGGAAAAAGCGAGAAGTGGATATCGCGCGTTGAGCCGAAGCTCTCAGGCAATTGCGCGCCGTGTGACGGTCGGCAAGAAATTCTTCTCCCAACGTGCCGGAGTGACAGCCTTCTGCTGCGGCCCGGAGCTCGGAATGCCGAGCTCCGGCCGGAACCTGGACGAATCGATCTGTACCTAATCGCTCAGTACATCGACATCGTGGTGACCGGCGGCCGCACCAGGCGCTCGGTCGACAGGCGGCGGCCGCTGGCGTCTTCGACGCTGATCACGACCGTGATCTGTGCCCGCGCCGGCGCGCAGAGCGACAGTCCCGCCGCGCGCGCCAGCTGCGTGCTGGCGAAGTTGTCGCAATAGGCGCCGTCCCAGTACAAGGCCCAGCCGCTGCTCTGCGGGCGCTGGGCTTCCTTCACGATGCGGCAGTTGTGTTCGAGTGTCATGAATCGTCCCCCGTGTCTGATCATGATTGGGCTTGCGTGGTGGCCAGCCCGAAGCATTGCTGGATGGTGTCTCGCCGGATGCGACCGGCCGCGACCTTGCTGAGCCCTGTCTTGCAAAGTGAGACGCCGTGCGAAAGGTTTTCCCTCAACCTGCGCGATCAGTCGGCGCAATCAGCGCGCGACTGTCGTTTGGTCAGGTCAAGTCAGATGACGGCGGAACGGCAAGCGGTTGCGCTCGCAGTTCAGATGCAGCACCGGTGTCAGATAGGGGCTGCGCAGCTGATCGGTCAGCGGCCGGTCGACCGCGGTGGTGCGCGCACGGCGCTGCAGATTGCGTTCCTCGTTGTCCTCGTTGGGATGCAGCGGAAAGCCGGCGGGAAACATGTGGGTGTTCGGGCAATGCATGGCGTGGTTCTCGCGGAATAACCCGCGGAATGCAGCAGTTTCCGTGCCACCGTTGCGCCGCGGACGAGCCCGCCGCTGCGCTTCAACGCCTGGGATTGGGCGCCAGCCGGTTGTGGATCGCGGTCGCGGCGATCGCGGCATGGCCGAAGGCGACGCTGATCTGGTTGAGCGCGCTCACCGCATCGCCGATCGCGTAAATGCCGCCGACACTGGTTTCGCACTTCTCGTCGACCTGCACATCGCCGCCGTCGCGCGTGAGCACGCCCAGGCCTTCGAGCAGCGTGGTCTTGGCATCGGAACCGAGCGACACGTAGACGCAATCGAAGTTGTGTCGCACGCCATCGCTGGTCTGCACGCAGAACGCGCCGTCGGTCAGCAGGCAATCCTGCTCGGCCACCTGCAGCACTTCGACGCCCATCCTGGCCGCTTCGTCGCGCTGCTCGGCGGGCAGCGTTTCATCGGGCGGATGGATGAAGGCGACGCGGGCCGAATAGGAGCGCATGAAACTCGCGTGGCCGATGCCCGTTTCGGCGTTGCCGTACACCGCGATGCGTTTGTCCTCGGCCTCGAAAGCATCGCAAACCGCGCATAAACGCACCAGATTGCCCAGAATCGCGGCCTCCACGTTGGGCCAGCGCGGCAGCCGGTCGACCACGCCGGTGGCCACGATCACACTGCGCGCGAGCAGCGCGGCCGAGTCGGATTCGACGCAGAACAGGCCGTCGCGCGCATGCCGCACGCGCAGCACGCGATCGCCGATCACATCGACGCCGTGGCCCTGCAACTGCTGGCGCAAGCGCTCGAGCAATTCCTTGCCGCCGATGCCATAAGGAAAACCCGGACAATTGCGCGAGGCCGAGATGTAGCGCGTGCGGCTGCGGCCGGCATCGATCACCGCGACGTCGCGGCAGAAGCGTTTCAGATAGAGCGCCGCCAGCGTGCCGGCGGGGCCGGCGCCGACCACGACGCAGTCATGCACTGTGCCGTCGGTGATCGAAAGTGCGTCGTCGTCCACGCTCATGTTCGTCGCCCCGCTGCCGCAATGGTGCTGCCCGATCCACGAAGCATGCCAGCGGCCCGCTGCGGTTCCGCAAGATGAGCCCGTCAGCGCGGAGCGGGCGCGGCGGCGCGAACATTCGACAATCGGGGAAAGTTTTTCAACGCGAAGTTCAGACTCTGGCAGGCTCGCGCTGCCGTTCGGCCAGGCCGTCGCGGACGCGCGCGAGGATTTCCGCCGGCCGCGTCGGTTTCAGCAGATGCGCATCGAAACCGGCGGCCAGCGCGGCCGCCACATCGCTCGCCGCGCCCAGGCCGCTGTAGGCGATCAGCACCGGCGTCGAGCCCCACTGCCGGCGCAGGAATTCCGCCACGCGATGGCCGTTCCACGGCTCCGGCAAACCGATGTCGCAGATCACCGCATCGACGCGCTGCGTCTGCGCGTAGCCGACCGCCGCATCGCCGGAATAGACCGCCACCGCCTCGAAGCCGCTGGCGCGCAGCAAAGCGGCCAGCGCATTGGCATGATCGACCACATCGTCGACCACCAGCACTTTCGCCCCGTTGCCGCCGGCGACCGGCTCGCTGCGCTTGTCGACCGGCGCCGGTATCGGCATCTTGCCGGGCGGCAGGCGCACCTCGAAAACCGCGCCGCCGCCGATTTCGTTGTACGCACGCACCTCGCCGCCGTGCAGGCCGGTGAGTTGCGACACCACGGCCAGACCCAGTCCGAGGCCGCGGTCGCGCCAGCCGGCGTCCTGCACGAAAGGTTCGAACATGCGCGCCACCACCGCGGGCGGAATGCCGTGGCCTTCGTCGCGCACGCTCAGCACGCGCTGCCGGTTTTCGATGCGCACCGATACATACACATTGCCGCCATTGACGGTGGCCTTCAAAGCATTGGTGACGAGGTTGTCGGCGATCTGCCGCACGCGCGCCACGTCGGCGTGCAGCGGCACCGGATAGTCGGCCCGGCGGCAATGCAGTTGCGTGCCCTGGGCGCGGGCGCGTTCGGCGAAATCCTCGCACACCGCGCTCACCAGGTCGTTCAAATCGCAGGGCTCGATGCGCAGCTGGATCTTGCCCTGCGTGATGCGCGAAATGTCGAGCAGATCGTCGACCATGCGATGCAGTTGCTGGGTCTGACGCTGGATTGCGCGCGCCAGTTCGCCCTTGGCATCGGCATCGCGGCCTTCGGCCAGCAGATAGGCGTTGGTGCTCAGCACGGCGAGCGGATTGCGCAGTTCGTGGCTGAGCGTGGCGAGGAACGCCTGGGTCTTGCTCTGCGCGCGCAGCAGCACGTCCTGCGCCTGTTTCTGGTCTTCGATGTCGGTGAAGCCGCCATACCAGCGGCGCGATTCGTCGTCGTTGCCGACCGGCACCGCGCGCAGCACGTGCCAGCGATACGTGCCGCCGGCCGCGCCGAGCAGGCGCACTTCGGCGGTGAATTCTTCGCCCTGTTCGATCGCCGCGGCGAAGCGCTCGATCACCGCCGCGCGATCGTCCGGATGGAAGGCGACGGTCCAGTCGTCGTGCAGGCGCAGGCCGGTGTAATCCGACCAGCGCCGATTGAAATAAACGATGGCGCCGGCCGCGTCGGCAATCCACACCAGATGCGGCGTGCTTTCGGCGAGCGCCATGTATTCCTGCGTGCGCTGCAGCAACTCGCGCTCGATCTGTTTGCGCTCGGTGTGGTCGAAACACATCACGACGCAGCCTTGTACGCGGCCGTAGGCATCGGCATCCGGCGAGACGGTGGCGAACACCCAGCGCGGACCGAGCGCGGGATGCGCCTGCGGCCATTCGACCTGCGCGGCGCGGCCCGCCATCGCTTGCAGCAGGCCGGCTTCGAGCGCGGCAGTGGCATCGGCCGGCAACACTTCGTCGATGCGCAGCCCGCGCGGCGGCCCGGACTGCAGATTCCATTCGCGGAACGCGCGATTGACCCAGCGCAGCCGCCGATCCGGCTGCACGTAGGCGATGCGCGCCGGCATGGTGTCGAGGATCAGGCGCAACTCGTCTTTCGCGCGCTCCAGATCGTCGAGCGCCTGGCGCCGGTCGTGGATATCGCGGATGCCGACGATCCATTGGCAGGCGCTGTAGTGATCGGCCTCGGCCTGCGCATCGGGCAGCCCGACCACGCGCAGCGCGACATGGCGGAAAGCGTTCTTGCCGTGCCGCAGCCGCAGCTCGCTCTCGCGCGTGCGGCCGCCGACACGCACGCGCGCCATCAGGCGCAGCGCGCGACGGCGATCGGCCGGATGCACCGCCCACAGCAGATCGCGCACGCGGCGCGCGGCGCGCTGCAGGCCGACGAAGCCGCCCCAGCCGAATTCGAAGGCCACGCTGCCATCGTTTTCGATGTGCAGGATGATCGCGCTCGAAGCCTCGGCCAGGCGGCGGAAACGCGTTTCGCTGTCGGCCAGCGCGCGCTGCCGTTCGACCTGTTCGGTGATGTCGACCGCATGCACGATGACGCCGTCGCAATGCGAGGCATCGCGCCAGCGCGGCTGGTAGTGCGCATCGAAATGCAGGGTGCGGCCGTCGCGCGCCAGCAGCGTGACGGTATCGGCCACGGCCTCGCCCGCCGCGCAGCGCGCGACCGATATGGCGTTCGTCGAGCAGATGGCGGCGCGCGCTCTCGCCCGCCGCTTCGAGCCGTTCGCGCAGTTCGAACCCGGCCTGCGCGGCGCGCCGATTGGCCAGCACCACGCAGGCGCCCTCGTCGAGGTACACCACCACCGCCGGCATCTCGTCGATGATCGCCTGCAGCAACTGCTGGTTCTGCGTCACCTGGGCGTCGGCTTCGCGGCGCGCCTGCAGCGAGCGCCGCAGCGCGCTCACATCCTGCAGGCACACGACGAAGCCGGCATGCCCCAGCATGCCGGCGGAGGTCGGCAGCGTGGCCACGGTGCCGCTCACCGGCGTATGGGCGGAACGCTGCGACACCACGTCGAGTTCGTCCGGCAACATGTCGCGGCCGCGGGCGCGGCGCGCGATCTCGAGCGGATCGACCGGCTGCCCGGTGCGCGAACGATGGAACTGCGCGACGCCGCCGAGCGGCTGGCCGAGCCGGCGCTCGTCGAGGTCGAGCAGCATCTGGGCGCGCTCGTTGTAGTACTCGAGCGCGCCGTGTTCGTCGGTGACGAGCACGGCATCGGCGACGTTGTCGAGGATGCGCGCATAACGTTCGCGCTGCGCGGTGACCAGTTCGGTGGCGCGCCGCAAGGTGCAGGTGATGCCCGCCGCCAGCAGGCAGGTGCCGAACATCAGCACGAAGGCGGCGATATCGGCGGCCTTCCACGCGCCCTCGCTGCCGCCCAGCCACGGAAACGGCAGCAGCAGGAAGCCGACGATGCAGGTGGCGGTGGCCGCCAGGATGCCGCCGACCCAGGCCGCCACGATGACGGTGATCAGATACAGCGGCGGCGCGATCGCCGCGCTCAGTTCCTCCGGCAGCAGCAGGCGGATCGCGAAGGCCGCGGCCAGCACCACGCCGGCATTGAGGAAGGCGGTCGCCGACGGGCGCTCGTCGAAGATGCGGCGTTCGAAGAAGCGGTAGTGCGGCACGACGCTTCGCCTAATCGGGCGAAGTCAGCGCAGCCAGCTGTTTCAAGGCCTTCACGCTGCGATCGACGGCGTTTTCCAGATCGTTGGCGAACACGCGCAGATCGGGCGACAACTGCGGCCCGGTGATGACGGCCGAGGTCATCACGACGGAATTGAGCCCGTTGCGCAACGCATGGATGGCCTCGCGCGTTTCCGCGCGCGCCGGGCCGGCCGGATGCGGCAAGCGTTCGCTCAGCCGCCAGGCCAGACGGCACAGCGCGAAGGCGATCACCAGCAGCGGGTCGCTTTCATCGATGCGCTGCTCGAGCGCCAGCAACAATGCGATCGGCGGCCCCTCGCGCACATGCAGCCGCACCAGCCAGCCGCGCGCGTGGATCGGATCGAAGTCGGGCGTCGCCGCCAGCACGCGGGTGGCGGCGTCGAGCCGATCGGTCCATTCGGTTTCCGCGGCCAGCGGCAAGCCGTCGACCAGCGCCAGTCCCTGCGGCGAGAGCGCACCGAGCAGGCCGTGCAGCCGGCCCAACCACTGCGCCAGCGCGTCGCGGCCCATGCTCAGTGTCCGACTTCCGGAACGCCCGGGTCCTTCGAGGTGCTCGACTGCTGATACTTGGCCAGCCGGTTGTAGATGGTCTTGACGCTGATGCCGAGCGCACGTGCCGCGCGCGTCTTGTCGTCGCCGAAGAAATCGAGCGTCTTCATCAGCATGCGGCGTTCGATCTCGTCGAACGTCATGCCGACCGCCACCGTGATCGAACTCGGGGTCTCGTCGAGCGGCGCGTTGATGCGGAAATCGCTCAGCGGATCGCTGATGGTGTCGCCGCGCGCCATGATATAGGCGCGCCCCACCACATTGCGCAGTTCGCGGATATTGCCCGGCCACGGGAAACGCGTGAGCTGTTCGAGCGCGGCATTGGTGAAGGATTTCTTGCCGCCGTAGCGCTCGTTCAAACGCGCCAGGAACAGATTGGCGAGCGGCGCCACGTCGTCGGTGCGCTCGCGCAGCGGCGGCACCACGATCGGGAATTCGCCGAGACGGTAGAACAGGTCTTCGCGCAGCTTGCTGTCGGACACCGCGCGATTCACCGGGCAATTGGTGGCCGCGATGATGCGCGCATCGACCGGAATGTCCTCGGTGCCGCCGACGCGGCGGATGGTGCGGTTCTCCAGCGCGCGCAGCAGATGCACCTGCAGATGGATCGGCATTTCGGTGACTTCGTCGAGGAACAGCGTACCGCCCTTGGCCTGTTCGAAGTAACCGGTGTGACGCGCCGAGGCGCCGGTGAAACTGCCGCGCTCGTGGCCGAACAACTGGCTCGCGAGCAATTCCGGCGCGACCGCACCGCAGTTGAGCGCGACGAATTCGCCGCTGCGCCCACTGGTGGCGTGGATCGCCCGTGCGACGAGTTCCTTGCCGACGCCGCTCTCGCCCTGCACCAGCACCGAGGCATCGGTGGGGCCGACGCGTTCGATCTGCGTGATGATGGTGCGCAGCGACTGCGAATTGCCGACCAGCCCGTGCCAGCCGCCTTCCGCCGCCGGCGGCGGCAGCGCGCGCAATTGTGCGGTGCGTTCGAGCAGGTTGCGGTACTGCACCGGCTCGATCGGCTTGACGAGGTAGTCGAGCAGCGGGGTCTTGAAGGCGCGGATCGCCGATTCCACGGTCGGGTGTCCGGTCACCAGCACGATCTGGGTGCGTGCGATATCGCAGCGCTCGATCAGATCCAGGCCCGAGCCGTCGGGCAACGACAGATCGATCAGCGCCAAGTCGAAGGTGCCGCGTTCCAGGCGCGCCGTCGCCTGCTCGATGGTGCCGGCGACGGTGATATCGAAATGTACCGAGCGCGCGATTTCCGCCGCTGCTCGTACGAAACCCACGTCATCGTCGACGATGAGGAGGGAGGGATTTGTGGCAAGACCCATAGCCCGCTTTCCCTTGGTTTTTGATCGGCCCCGAATCGTGCAACGAGCCCAAGACCGCGAGCGTTAAAAAATTGTTGGAACCCTGCAAAGCGTGAATTTTTTACACGATAACTCCGGCGGAGTTCGGTAGAACAACAAGATATCCATCTGATTTTTCTTTGAATTCTTTATCAGCCACCCGCCGGAAAATTTTTCGTTCGACCGTGCCGTGGAATCGTCTCCGGCGCAATGATCGGCCTTGCGGGGCGGGATTAGCGGCCGCCGTGAGGCGCCGCCAGGCTGCGATCGACCGGAAAGCCGCTCGCCACCCAGGCATCGAAACCGCCTTCGAGCGGCCGCACCTTCCGGAAGCCGCGCCGACGCAATTCGAGCGCCAGCAGCGCCGCCGAGGCTTCGTTCGGGCAATCGCAATAGACGATCACCTCGGTAGCCTGCGTGTCGCCCGGCCGCTCGTGCATCGATTGCCGATCGGTCAGTGTCGCGCCCGGAATCCAGCCATCGGCATCCCGATTGGCCGGCGTGCGGATGTCGAGGATCAGCGGCGCGCGTCCGGCATCGATCAACTCGCGCAGTTCGCTCACCGGAATGCGCGCCATGCGGATCTGCTGCAGGAAGCGCTTGCGATTCCACCACTTCCACGCCACGAACAGCGCGATGCAGGCGAGCAGGAACGGCAGCGCATAGCGACCGAAGGCTTCCAGCGTCAACAGCACTTCGTTCACCGCCTGGTGGAACACCACGCCCAGCGCCACCGCGATGCCAGCCCACAGCATCGCGCCCAGGCCGTCGAAGAACACGAAGCGCAGCACCGGCGTGCGCGTTTCGCCGGCCAGCGTCGTCGCCACCGCCGCGAAACCGGGCACGAACTTCGCCACCATCAGCGATGGCGCGCCCCAGCGCGCGTAGATGCCGCGCGTTTGCGAGACGCAGGAATCGGGCGACAGCGACAGGCGGCACATCAATCGCAATAGCCGCGCACCGAGGCGCCGCCCGCCGGCGAACCAGAGCAGATCGGCGAGCAGCGCCGCGAGCGTCGCCACGATCAGGATCGGCCACACGCTTTCGTGCTGAGCGTAGGCCAGCGCAGTGGTGACGATGATCGGCGGATAGGCCGGCACCGGAATGCCGCCCTGGTCGAGCAGCACGCTGACGAATACCACCAGCAGGCCGTAGGTTTCGATCAGATGCAGCAGCAGATCCACGCCGGCTCCCGGGTTTCGTCGCAGTGTCGAGTCTGTCGCGCGCGGCCGGGTGCGTCCAGCGTCAGTCGAAGCTCTTCGTGGCGCTGATGCCGATGCTCCAGCCGCGTCCCGGCGCGGGTTCGAAGTAGCGGCCGTTGGCGTCGTTGACGATCACCGAACCGATGATGTCGCGATCGAACAGATTGTCGAGTCGCGCGAAGCTGCGCCATTCGAGGCCGGCGCCGCGGAAACGCTTTTCGACGCCGAGATCGAACGAGGCGTAGGACGGCGCGAACGCCGAGTTGGCATCGTCGGCGAAAACGCGATCGACGTAGCGGCCTTCGAACAGCACATCGATATCGGGCGTTGCGATCCAGCGCAACTCGGCCCAGGCGAAATTGCGCGCCAGGCCCGGGATATGGCGGCCGGCTTCGATCAGGCGATCGCCGGCGCCGCAATCGGCGCCCTCACACAGCGAAAAATCGCGGCGATAACGCGCATCGAGCCAGGTGTAGTTGGCGGCGTAGCGGAACCGGTCGCCGAGTTCGCCGGCCGCTGCGAATTCAAAACCGCGCCGGCGCGACAGCCCCGCGTTGGCGAACACGCTGCGGCCGCCCTGATTGGACGCGACCACGAGTTCGTCGCGCGTACGGCTTTCGAACAAGGCGGCTGAATAGCGATGCCGATCGCTGCGCGCGCGCAAACCGATTTCGACGTTGTCGCTGGTGGCCGCATCGAGGCCATCGTTCAAGCCCGAAGCGCCATCGTTGCGATAGGCCAGTTCGGCGAAGGTCGGCGTTTCGAACCCGCGGCCGGCATTGGCGTAGACGCTCAGCGTAGGCGTGACGCGTAGCAGCGCGCCGATCACCGGCGACGTCGCCTGGTAATCGAGTTCGCCGCTGTCGTCGGGATTGCCGGCGGCGATATAGCGATCCGCGGAGGCGAATTCGACGTCGCTGCGCCTCACGCCGGCATTGAAATGCCAGCGCGGCGAGGCCTGCCAGCCCAGTTGCAGATACTGGTCGAAACTCTCCACGCGATTGTCTTCGTCGCGCCTCAGCGCGCCGACCACGCCGAGGCGATCGCCGACGAAGTTCTCGAACCCGCGGCGGCGTTCGTCGGCGGTTTCGTTCGCGATTCCCGCAGTGAAGGTGAGCGGCTGATCGAACAGCGTGCGGTCGAGGCTCCAGCGCAGATCGGCGCCGCGGTAGTCGCGATCCAGATCGATCGCGCCGCCGCCGCTGGTCGGGCTCGATTGCGCCGCGACCGGCACGGTGAGCATTTGCGTGGTCTGGCGCGCGCCGCCGTAAGCGACGAAGGTCAGCTGCTGCGAAGCGTCGAAACGATGCTCGATGCGGCCGCCGAGTTGCGATTGTTCGACCGTTTTTCGCGCATCGAAACGCAGCGCGTTCGGGCTCGATGCGCGGCGGTCGCCAGCCAGTTCGGCGCGGGTGAGACCCTGTGGATCCTGCGCGTCGAGCTCGATGCCGTTGCCGATCAGTTGATAGCTGGTGTCGGCACCGAGTTCGCCGCGCGACTGCACCTGCCAGGTCTGGCGCGATGCCTCGCTGTGGTTGCGGTAGCCGTCGCTGTCGAGGTTCGCCGCGTCCAGCCGATAGCCGGCCCCACCGTCGCGGCGCCACGGCCCGCGCAGCGAAACCGATTCGCGCTGCACGCCGTTCGCCGCCGCGACCAAGCCGGCCGCGAATTCGCTGCGCGCCGGCGGCGGCGCGCTGAAGATTTCGATCACCCCGCCGGAGGCATTGCCGTAGAGCGCGGAGAACGGACCGCGCAGCACTTCGATGTGATCGGCGGCTTCCAGCGCGAAATGCGAAACCTGGCCCTGCCCGTCCGGCATCGAGGCCGGAATGCCATCGCTATAAAGCCGCACGCCGCGCACGCCGAAGGTGGCCCGCGCACCGAAACCGCGGATCGAAATCTGCAGATCCTGCGCCTGGTTCTGCCGATCGCGCGCCACCACGCCGGGCACGCGCTGCAAGGATTCGGACAGTTGCAACTGCGGTCGTGCGCGGGCGATTTCCTCCGCGTCGATACGATCGATCGCGGCCGGCACGACGAGCGCGTCATCGGCGCTGCGCGTGCCGATCACGACGATCTGCTGCATCGGCTCGGCCGGCGTCTGCGCGACGGCGACGATCGGCGCGAGCGCCGCGGCGATGGAAACGGACAGTACGAGCGGGCGTGTCATGCGGGCATTCTAGAGCCCGCGAGTGGCGGTGATTCTGCGTTTGTTGGATGGGGCCGGGAATCGGGAATCGGGAGAAGAGCAAAGCTCGCATCCCGCCGGCCTTTCTCCCGACTCCCGGCTCCCGATTCCCGCTGTGGGAGAAGAGCAACGCTCGCGTCTCGCCGGCTTTTCTCCCGATTCCCGATTCCCGTTACGCTCAACAATCCATGCGCTTGGTGGTCCGCGTCGTCCGCGGTGTCAGCGAGGTGCGCTTGCGGCGCCGCCGCGGCGGTTCGGCGGCCGGCCGCGAGAACAGGTTGGCCGCATGCCGCACGGCCGGATTGCTGTGGTAGACGGTGGCCAGTTCGATCGCCGTCATCAGCACTTCGCTCAGCAGCATCAGCCCGGCGCCGGAACATTCTAGCGCCTGCGGCGGCGTGCGTTCGGCCAGATCGCGCCAGTTCATGATGCCGGCGCGATGGAAAATGCGCAGCGCCCGCGCGCCGGGCGCGGAAATGCGCAGCGGCGGGCCCCATTCGCCGGCGATGTCCTTGTCGTACCACGGCGACGGGAACGACAGCAGTTCGCCGATGGCGATCTCGCGATTGCGGCAGGCGCACAGCGCCAGGGTCTGCGCGAACACCGGCCAGTCTTTCAGGCGGAACAGCGTGGCCAGCGGCAGCTTGCGCTGCGGTGCGGTGAGCACGCGCGCCAGCGCCGGGAAGACGCTGGCGGGCGTGACGGGATAGGCGGCGACTTTCATGCGGTCCTCCTTGCGGTGCCTGAAGGACGCAAGGCCGGGTGCGAAACCGCCACTTTTTGTCAAAACCTTCGTCCGGCCAAGGAGTTGTATTGCCTGAGCCGGGTTCCTGCCGTATACTCCCGCTTCTTTTTGCAAGCGTCTTACCGAGGTTGTTGCCATGAAAGTGCTGTCGTCCCTGAAGTCGGCCAAGTCCCGTCACCGCGACTGCAAGGTCGTGCGCCGTCGTGGCAAGGTCTTCGTGATCTGCAAGAGCAATCCGCGTTTCAAGGCCCGCCAGCGCTGAGCGCAGGCAGGATTTGCGACGAACGAGAGGCCGCGCAAGCGGCCTTTCGCATTTCAGGGGCCGGTGTTCCGAAGCGCTTGGTTGCTGCCGCTTGTTTCGGTGAATCCCGGTCGACGTGAATTCCGGTCGACGTTAATCCCGGTCGACCCGAACGCCTGACGAAGGCGGATCGCACGCCCATCGCATGGATGTGTTGTAACGATTTGATACATAATCGGCCCAGCTCAGAAAACTCCGGGAGGCGCCCATGAATCGCAGGTTTGCCACATCCGCCCTCGCCGCTGTCGTGCTTGCCGCCGGAGCGCTGTGCGCGCCGGCCGCCGCGCGCGCCGAGACCCTGCTGATCGACCGCGTCGAAGCCGAGAAGCGCTGGCCGATGCCCGAGCGCGGCCTGTCGATGAACGACATCGAAGCCCGCTACGGCGCGCCGAGCGAACGCCTGGAACCGCGCGGCGGCCAGCATCCGCAATGGCCGGTGATCCACCGCTGGGTCTATCCCGAATTCACCGTCTACTTCGAGAAATCGAAGGTCATCGACGTGGTGGTGCGCAAGGCCGGCGTGATGGAAACCGGGCCCAAGCCGCCGCTGCAATAATCTGGCAGCACGCATGACGAACAAGTTGCGATTCCCCGCGGAGTGGGAAAGCCAGTCCGCGATCCTGCTGGCGTGGCCGCACGAAGGCACCGACTGGGCCGAGCGGCTCGAAGGCGTCGAGAAAACCTATATCGCCCTGGTGGCGGCGATCGCGCGCTTCGAGCGAGCGATTGTGTGCGTGGCCGACGAGGCGATCGAAGCGCGCGCCCGCAGCCGCCTGGCCGAAGCCGGCGTCGATTCGGCGAAGTTGCGTTTCGTGCGCGTGCCCTACGACGACACCTGGCTGCGCGACTCGGGACCGATCACGCTGCGCGGCGCCACCGAGCGCAACTTCCGCCTGCTCGATTTCCGCTTCACCGGCTGGGGCGGCAAGTTCGAAGCCAGTCTCGACGATCAATTGATCGAAGCGCTGCGCGAACGCAATGTGTTCGGTCTGCACGAGCATCAACCGATCGACTTCGCGCTGGAGGGCGGCGGCATCGAAACCGATGGCGCCGGCACGCTGCTGACGACCTGGCGCTGCCTGCACGAACGCCATCCCGCGGCGTCGCGCGACGAACTCGACCGCAAGCTGGCCGCCTGGCTCGCTCAGGATCGCGTGCTCTGGCTCGACCACGGCTATCTCGAAGGCGACGACACCGACGCCCACATCGACACCCTCGCCCGCTTCGCGCCGAACGATGCGATCGTGTTCCAGGCCTGCGACGACCGCAGCGACACCCATTTCGCCGAGTTGCAGGCGATGGCCGCCGAGATCGCTGCGCTGCGCACGCGCGACGGCAAACCGTACCGCCTGTTCCCGCTGCCCTGGTGCCAGCCGATCCTCGACGACGGCCGGCGACTGGCGGCTTCGTACGCCAATTACCTGATCGTCAACGGCGCGGTGCTGATGCCGGCCTACGACGATGTGTCGGACCAAGCGGCCGCGGCCGTGCTGGCGCAGGCTTATCCGGGACGCGAAATCGTCCAGGTGCCGTGCCGCGCCTTGATCTGGCAGAACGGCAGCCTGCATTGTGTGACGATGCAACTGCCCGAAGGACTGGTGTGATGGCCGACAAGACAAGGATGCTGCGCGTCGCGCTGATCCAGGAAAAAAACCATGGCGACGCCGAAGCCAATCTGGCGGTGATCGAGCAACGTGTCGCCGCCGCCGCTGAACAAGGCGCGCAGTTGGTGCTGTTGCAGGAACTGCACAACGGCGCCTACTTCTGCCAGCACGAATCGGTACGCGAATTCGACCTGGCCGAGCCGATTCCGGGGCCGAGCACCGAGCGCCTCGGCGCGCTCGCCAAGAAGCACGAAGTGGTGATCATCGGCTCGCTGTTCGAACGCCGCGCGGCCGGGCTCTATCACAACACCGCCGTCGTGCTCGAACGCGACGGCCGGCTGCTCGGCAAGTACCGCAAGATGCATATCCCGGACGATCCGGGCTTCTACGAAAAGTTCTATTTCACGCCGGGCGACCTGGGCTTTCATCCGATCGATACCTCGGTCGGCCGGCTCGGCGTGCTGGTGTGCTGGGATCAGTGGTATCCGGAAGGCGCGCGCCTGATGGCGCTGGCCGGCGCCGAACTGCTGCTGTATCCGACCGCGATCGGTTGGGATCCGGACGACGAACAGGAAGAAAAGGATCGCCAGCGCAACGCCTGGATCCTCAGCCATCGCGGCCACGCGGTGGCGAACGGGATTCCGGTGCTCAGTTGCAATCGCGTCGGCCACGAAACCTCGCCGCTCGGCACCAGCGGCATCCGCTTCTGGGGCAGCAGCCACGTGCTCGGGCCGCAGGGCGAAATCCTCGCCGAAGCGCTCACCGACGATGCCGAAATCCTGGTCGCCGACGTCGATCTGCAGCGCAGCGAACATGTGCGGCGCATCTGGCCGTTCCTGCGCGACCGCCGCATCGACGCCTACGCCGACCTGCTCAAGCGCTATCGCGACTAGTGCCGCGACCGCTGCGTGCGGTCGTTCTTTCACCGATACCCACGAACCTTCCCGATGTCGTCCGAGCTCGAACCGAATCCGCCCGCCGCCACGATCGATCCGCTGGCGGGCCAGCCGATTCGCGAGGTCGAACGCGATGGCGTGCACTACACGCTGCTCGGCACCGCACATGTTTCGAAGAGCAGCGTCGAGGCGGTCAACGCGCTGATCGGTCGCGGCGATTTCGATGCGGTGGCGGTCGAGCTATGCGAAGGCCGCTACGTCGGCATGCGCGATCCGGACGCGCTGCAGAAGCTCGATCTGTTCCGCGTGATCCGCGAAGGCAAGACCGGACTGGTCGCCGCGAATCTGGCGTTATCGGCCTATCAACGGCGCCTCGCCGAACAACTCGGCGTCGAACCCGGCGCGGAAATGCGCGCGGCGATCGACGCGGCCGGCGCACACCACGCACAGATCTGGCGCATCGATCGCGATGTCGGCACCACGCTGCGGCGCACCTACGCGTCGGTCAATTTCTGGCAGAAACTGAAACTGATGAGCGGGCTGGCGGCGAGCGTGTTCGTCGATGAAAAGGTCGACGAAGCCGAGATCGAAAAACTCAAGCAGGGCGATCTGCTGGAAAGCGCCTTCCATGAATTCGCCACGCAGAGCGAGCAACTGTACGGCGCACTGATCGCCGAGCGCGACCGCTACATGGCCTCGGCACTGCGTCAGGAAGCGAACGCGTCGCCGAATACGCGCAAGGTGCTGGCGGTGGTGGGCGCGGGGCATCTGCAAGGCCTGGCGCAGCATTTGGCCGACGATCGCGACGATCCGATCGCGGCGCGACAGGAACTCGACCGCGTGCCGCCGCCGGGGCGCTGGGGCACCTACATCACCTGGATTCTGCTCGCCTTCGTGCTCGGCGGTTTCGTCTACGGCTTCAGCAAAGGCGCCGACGTCGGCGGCGATCTGGTGCTGCAGTGGGTGCTGGCGACGGGCCTGCTGGGCGCGCTCGGCTGCCTGCTGGCGGGCGGTCATCCGCTCAGCATCCTGGCGGCCTTCATCGCCTCGCCGCTGACGCCGCTGCATCCGGCGCTGGCGTCGGGCACGGTGAGTGCGCTGGTCGAGGCCTGGGTGCGGCGGCCGACGGTCGCCGATTTCTCGCGCCTGCGCGACGATGTCGCGCATCCGGCAGGCTGGTGGCGCAATCGCGTCGCCCGCGTGCTGCTGAATTTCTTCCTGACCAGCGCGGGCACGGCGGTCGGCGTTTATCTTGCCGGCTGGCGCATGCTGGAGCGGCTGTTCTAGCCGGTCGCGGCCTCACAAGCGCCGCGCGACGCCGCGCTCACGAGGTCATCCGATCCCAGAATGCCTTGACGCCATCGAGGAATGAACTCGAGCGCGGTGAATGCCGCTTGGCTTCTTCGCCGGTGAAGGTGACTTCGAATTCTTCCAGCAGGCGGCGCTGTTCGGCGGTGAGATTGATCGGCGTTTCGACCACCACGCGGCACAGCAGATCGCCCTGCCCCTGGCTGCGCACCGATTTCACGCCCTTGCCGCGCAGGCGGAACAGCTTGCCGGTCTGGGTCTCGGCCGGAATCTTGATTTCGGCCTCGCCGTCGAGCGTCGGCACCTGGATGCGATCGCCGAGCGCGGCCTGCGAGAAACGGATCGGCACTTCGCAATAAAGATCGTCGCCGTCGCGCTGGAAAATGGCGTGTTCGCGCACCCGTACTTCGACGTAAAGATCGCCCGGCGGCGAACCCGACGGACCGGCTTCGCCTTCGCCGGCGAGACGGATGCGATCGCCGTTGTCGACGCCGGCCGGAATCTTCACCGACAGCGTCTTTTCGTCTTCGATGCGGCCGTGGCCGCGGCAGGTCTTGCACGGATTGGTGATGGCGCGGCCGCTGCCGCCGCAATTCGGGCAGCTCTGCTGCACCGAGAAGATGCCCTGCTGGATGCGCACGCGGCCCTGGCCGCGGCAGGTCGGACAGGTCTGCACCTTGCCGTCTTCCGAGCCGGAGCCTTTGCACGGCTCGCACGGCACCAGCGTCGGCACTTCGATCTGGCGGTCGACGCCGAACACGGCCTCTTCTAGATCCAGTTCGATCACCAGGCGCAGATCGGCGCCGCGCCGCGCCTGCTGGCGCCCGCGTCCGCCACCGAAAATGTCGCCGAAAATGTCGCCGAAAATGTCGCCAAAATCGGCCCCGCCCGGCCCGCCACCGCCGCCGCGCCCATGTTCGAACGCAGCGTGTCCGTGCTGATCGTAAGCGCGCCGCTTGGCCGGCTCGCTCAGCACTTCATAGGCTTCCTTGCATTCCTTGAACGCGGCTTCGGCCGCCGCATCGCCCGGATTGCGGTCGGGATGATGCTTCATCGCGCAGCGGCGATAGGCCTTTTTGAGTTCCTCGTCGGTCGCTGTTTTGGTGACGCCGAGGACTTCGTAGAAATCGCGTTTGGACATTGGGAGCTGGGAATCGGGAATCGGGAATCGGGAATCGGGAATCGGAATCGGGAGGAGCGGAGGAGCGGAGGAGCGGAGGAGCGGAGGAGCGGAGCAAAACCGACGGACGGGGCGGGAGTTTGCGGGATTCGGACTTCGAAAACGACTGAGGAGCGACGCCAGGCCGCCCCTCAGTCGAATTCCCGATTCCCGATTCCCGACTCCCGCAGGTTACTTCTTATCGTCCTTGACCTCGGTGAACTCGGCGTCCACCACGTCGTCGGACTGCGCAGAAGCGCCGGCATCGCCGCCTTGCGGGCCACCGGCGCCGCCGGCCGAAGCCGCCGCCGCGAGCGACTGCGCCACCTGTTCGAGATTGCGCGTCTTGGCCTCGATCTGGGCCTGGTCGTCACCCTTCATGGCCGACTCCAGATCCGACAGCGCCGATTCGATCGCACCGATCTGATCGCCCGGCACCTTCGCGCCGTGTTCCTTGATCGTGGCGCGCACCGAGTGGATCAGCGCATCGGCCTTGTTGCGCGCGGTGACCAGCTCGTGGAACTTCTTGTCTTCCTCGCGATTGACTTCGGCATCGCGCACCATGCGTTGGATTTCGTCTTCCGACAGGCCCGAACCGGCCTTGATCTCGACCTTCTGTTCCTTGCCGGTCTTCTTGTCCTTGGCGTGCACGTGCAGGATGCCGTTGGCGTCGATGTCGAACGCCACTTCCACCTGCGGCATGCCGCGCGGCGCGGGCTCGATGCCCGACAGATCGAACTTCGCCAGCGACTTGTTGTAGCGCGCCTGTTCGCGTTCGCCCTGCAGCACATGCACGGTGACGGCCGACTGGTTGTCTTCCGCGGTCGAGAAGGTCTGCGAGGCCTTGGTCGGAATCGTCGTGTTCTTTTCGATCAGCTTGGTGAACACGCCGCCGAGCGTTTCGATGCCGAGCGACAGCGGGGTGACGTCGAGCAACAGCACGTCCTTCACGTCGCCGGCCAGCACGCCGCCCTGCACCGCCGCACCGATCGCCACGGCTTCGTCCGGGTTGACGTCTTTCTTCGGCTCCTTGCCGAAGAACTCCGTCACCGCCGCCTGCACCTTCGGCATGCGGGTCTGGCCGCCGACCAGGATCACCTCGGCGACGTCGGACACACGCAGGCCGGCGTCGTTGAGCGCGATGCGGCACGGTTCGATGGTGCGCTTGATCAGATCGTCGACCAGCGCTTCGAGCTTGGCGCGCGTGAGCTTGATCGCCAGATGCTTCGGACCCGACGCATCGGCCGTCACGTACGGGAGATTCACTTCGGTCTGCTGGCTCGACGAAAGCTCGATCTTGGCGCGCTCCGCGGCGTCTTTCAGACGCTGCAGCGCGAGCGGGTCCTTGCGCAGATCGATGCCCTGGTCCTTGTTGAATTCGTCGACCAGATAATCGATGACGCGCTTGTCGAAGTCTTCACCGCCGAGGAAGGTGTCGCCGTTGGTGGCGAGCACTTCGAACTGGTGTTCGCCGTCGACGGTGGCGATCTCGATGATCGATACGTCGAAGGTGCCGCCGCCCAGGTCATAAACAGCGATCTTGCGATCGCCGCCCTTCTTGTCCATGCCGTAGGCCAGCGCCGCCGCGGTCGGCTCGTTGATGATGCGCTTGACGTCGAGGCCCGCGATCTTGCCGGCGTCCTTGGTCGCCTGGCGCTGGCTGTCGTTGAAGTACGCCGGCACCGTG
>CBFHAI010000037.1:0-41369 GCA_965653565.1 uncultured Chiayiivirga sp.
AGCAAGAGAAAGTGACTCGGCCCCCGCTGAGGGGGACGAAACTCGCGAAGGCGCATCATCAAACAAGAGGAAAGCGGATCGCTTCAAAGTCGCTGGATTCCCGCCTGCGCGGGAATGACGAGGATTGTTATACCTCGCGAAAAGCCGGACGCTTCAAAGTCACTGGGTTCCCACCTTGGCAGTAATGACAAGACTGGAGTGGAATCGCGGAAACCGAACGCTTCACAGTCACTGCGAGCCGCGCCAACAGAAAAAGGGGCGAACTCCCGTCCGCCCCTTTTTTAATTAATCCAACTCTCGCTCACACACAAAAAACAAAAAACAATCTCAAACCTCCGATGCCTTCACCGGCGGCGGCGGCGCCCAGGAATCCTTCTCGGTCGGCCGCAGCAACCACCGGCACAGCGCCGGCAGGAAGATCATCGCCGCGATCATGTTCACCACGAACATGAAGGTCAGCATCAATCCCATATCGGCCTGGAATTTCAGATCCGACCAGATCCAGGTCGCGACGCCCGCGGCCAGGGTCAGCGCGGTGTAGAAGATCGCGATGCCGGTGGTTTTCAGGGCGATGAAGTAGGACTCGCTCAAAGTGCGGCCCGACTTCATCGCCTCGTTCATGCGTGCGTAGATGTAGATCGCGTAGTCGACGCCGATGCCGACGCCGAGCGCCACCACGCACAGGGTGTTGACCTTCATGCCGATGCCCAGCTCCACCATCAGCGAGTGGCCGAGTTCCGTCACCAGCACCAGCGGCAGCAGGATGCAGAGCGCGGCCAGCGGGTTGCGGAAGCTGATCAGGCACATCAGGAACACCGCGCCGTAGAGCATCAGCAACATATTGTGTTCGACCGCGCGCACGGTGTCGTTGATGGCGGCCATCACGCCGACGTTGCCGGTGGCCAGGCGCAGGTTGACCGAGTCGTTATGGAATTCTTCGCCGGCTTCGGCGGCCTTGGTGGCCTGCTCGGCGAGTTGCGCGCGCAGGTTCACGCCTTCCTGCCAGGCATTGTTTTCGGTGCGGAACTGCTTCACCGCGGCGACCACGCGATCGATGGTTTCGGCGCGGTGGTCGGACAGGAAGGCCGTCACCGGCATCGCCGAGCAGTCGGCGTTCAACAGGCCCGAATCGGTTTCGAAGCCCTGCGTGGCCAGGCGCAACGAATCGTTGTCGCGCGGCAGCACGCGCCACTTGATGGCGCCGTCGTTCCAGCCGGCGCTGACGATCTTGGCGACCATCGGCAGCGTGATGACCTGCTGCACGCCTTCGACGTTCGACAGATGCCAGGCGAAGCGGTCGAGCAGTTCCATCGTCGGATAGCTCTGCGTGCAGGCATCCGGACGCGCTTCGGCGATGACGTTGATGATGTCCACGCCGAGCGCGAATTTCTGCGTAATGGCGCGCGCGTCCTGGTTGTAGCGCGCTTCCGGGCGCAGTTCGGCCACGCCTTCCTGGGCGTCGCCGATCATTACCTTGTCGCCCTGCGTTTCGGCGAAGAACCACATGCCCACACCGATCAGGATGATGATCGCCGCCGGCACCGGCTTGCTGAACTTCGACATCAGCGCCCAGATGCGATCGAAGCGCGTGAGCTGGCGCAGGCGGTACTCGCGCTTGCGATCCATGTTGCGCAATTTCGTGTAGCTGAGCAGCACCGGCAGCAGGATCAGGTCGGTGAAGATGGTGATCGCGACGCCCACGGTGGCGGTGATCGCCAGCTCGAAGATGATCCGGATCGGAATCATCAGGATGGTCGCAAAGCCGATGCAGCCGGCGATCAGCGCGACCGCACCGGGCACCAGCAGCAGCGAGAAGGCGCGGCGCGCGGCTTCCAGCGAATCGACGCCGGGCCGTTCACGCAGTTCCTTCGCGGTGCCGTCTTCCAGGCCGCCGAAGAAAATCTCGCCGCGGAAGCGGTTGATCATCTGCTCGCCGTGACTGACCGCGATCGCGAATATCAGGAACGGCGTGAGCATGTTCATCGGATCGATGCCGAAGCCCATCAGGCGCAGCGCGCCGAGCATCCAGATCACCGAGATCAATGCGGCGAACACGGTGAGGCTGGCGAGCTTCACCGAGGTCGAGTACAGGAACAGCAGCAGCCAGGTGAAGGCGATGGTGAGCACGAAGAACTTAATCACCGAGCGCGCGCCGTCGGTGATGTCGCCCACCATCTTGGCGAAGCCGATGATGTGCACGCTGACGTCTTCGTTTTCGTATTTCTGGCGCAGCGCTTCGAATTGCTGCGCCACGTCCTGGTAATCGAGCTTGGTGCCGGAATCTTCCGGAATCAGATCGGCCCAGATCATCGCGCCGGACCAGTCCTTGGCGACCAGGCGTCCGACGATATTGGCCTTGACGATGTTGGCGCGGATGGTCTGGAACTGTTCGGGCGTGCCTTCGAAGCCTTCGATCGACGGCGTGAAATCGTCGGGGATGACGTTGCCGCCGGCAAAGCCGTCTTCCACCACTTCGACGAAGCGCACGTTGGGCGTGAACAGCGAGCGCGCACGGGCGTCGTCGGTGGCGTCGATCGCCATCACGTCGCGGGTGAGCCCTTCGAGGCTGGCGAAGAATTTGGTGTCGAACATGTCGCCGTCTTTCGCGACGACGGCGATCAGCACGCGGTTGGCGCCGCCGAAGTCCGCCTCGTAATCGAGGAAGGTCTTCATGTACTCGTGCTGCAGCGGGATCTGCTTCTTGAAGCCGGCATCGACGCGCAATTGCGCGGCGAAGAACAGCATCGCCACGGTGATCGCGGCGAACACGATCAGCACCGCCGGGCGGGCGCCGAAGACCAGGCCTTCGAGGGCGCGGGTGATCGGGCCCGCGCTGTTGTTGGATCCCACTGCCATTTCGTTCTCCCCCTCGAATCTTTGCTCGTCGACGTCGCAGGATTACTGCGCGCGCACCTGGAATTGACCGACGCCGCGCTCGCCGCCCACCACCATCGCGCTCGCCGTCTGCGGCAGCACGCTGGCCAGCACCGGCGTTTCCTGCGATGCGGTCTGGAAAGTCATCAGGCGGAACGGCTGATCGGCAGCGGGACGCTGCAACACGACGCCGTTCGCACCGACCAGCACCGCGCCGCCGTTCTCGAGCGGCGCACCGGCCATCAGGCTCAGCTGCGTGCCGGTGTCGAGCGTGGTCCAGGTGTCGCCCAGATCGTGGCTTTCGAAGGCGTTGCCGCGCATGCCGAAGGCGAGCACGTGCTGGCCTTCGTAACCGAGCACGCCGAACATCGAGCCCTGATACGGCAGCTGCAGACGTTGCCAGGTCGCGCCGTTGTCGCGCGAACGATAGGCCGCGCCGCGCTCGGCGACGATGAAGAGCGAGCCGTCGCCGGTGCGGGCGATGGCGTTGAGATGCGGGTCGGATTCTTCTTCCAGTTGCAGGTCGTCGTCGGAGAAGGTCCAGCTGTCGTCTTCGGCGGCGTCGGTGGCGGTGCCGTCAGCGGCGCTGCCGTCGGACGCGCTGCCGTCGGCCGGCGCCTGCTCGACTTCGACGTCGACCGGCTCGGCATTCGCGACATTGACCTCGACCGGCGTCCAGCTCTTTCCGCCATCGCTGGTGCGCAGCATCAGGCTGTAGGCACCGATCGCGATGCCGTTGCCGGCGTCGAGCATCAGGATGTCGAGCAGCGGCACGCCCTGGCGCGGATCGAACGGTGCATCGTCGCTCGGCGGACGCCACGGATCCTGCCGCTGCAAGGTCCACGTGGCGCCACCGTCGGCGCTGTGCACGATGACGCCATCGTGGCCGACGGCCCAGGCCTGGTTGCCGACCGCGGCGACGGCGTTGAGGTTGGCGCGCGTGGGCACGTTCGGCACCTGGCGCCAGTCGCTGCGCGATTCCGACAACAGAATCTGGCCGCGCTCGCCGACCGCGATGGCGCGCGAATCAGTAGCGGCGAAATCGAGGATCAGCGCGCGCGAGGTGGCGAGCGGCATCAGTTCGCTACTGACCGACGTTGCTGGTGCAGCGGCGGCGCTGGCAGCCGGGGCGGGTGCGGTGGCGGTCGATGCGGCGGCGGTGGCCGTTTCGGCTTCCGCAACCGGTTCGGACGGCGCGGTTTCCGTCGCCGCTGCGGTGTCGGCGGACTGTTGCGCCCAAACCTGCGCCCAAACCGGCAGCGCCAACATCAAGGCCAACGCCAGCGCGGCGTGCCGATGCGATCCCTGGATCGGTGTCATGCCATCCCCCTGCGGAATTCTCGAACATCGCGCCGATCGCGCGCGGTTTGCGTGACGTAGCGGATCGCGCGCTTGCGCAGCAAGCCTGAGCGCTGCGCAAAACGCGGACCCCGAAAACGCCACCAGCCGCGCCTTGCGGTCGCGGCTGGCGGGTACCCCTCGTGTCGCAGTGCGGCCTCAGCGAACGCCGGAGGTGCGCAGGTTCTGCGGCGAGTAATTCACCGGCGTGCTCTGGTAGCCGAAGTCGCGCGGCTTGTCCTCGTTGTCGAGCAGCATGGTGATGTAGCGGCCGGACTTCAGATCGTGGTGGGTTTCGAGCGTCGACCAGAAGGTCGGCACTTCGTAGTAGTTCACCGACGGCGCGTCCGAATAGCGCCACAGATTGCCCTGGCCATCGTAGTGATCGGTCAGCAGGATCTGCCACGAATCTTCGTCGAGATAGAAGGTACGGCGGCTGTTGATGTGGCGCGAGCCTTCCTTGAGCTTGGCTTCCACCACCCAGACGCGATGCAGTTCATAGCGCATCTTGTCGGGGTTGAGATGGCCCGGACGGATCAGGTCTTTCACCTTGGTTTCGTTGCTGTGCGCGGCGTAGGAGTTGTACGGCACGTACATTTCCTTCTTGCCGGCGAGCGTCCAGTTGAAGCGGTCCATCGCGCCGTTGAACATGTCGGTCATGTCATTGGTGCGCAGGCCGTCGGAGGCGGTGCCGGGGTTGTCGTAGGCCACGTTCGGGGCGCGGCGCACGCGGCGCTGGCCCGGGTTGTAGACCCACGCCTGGCGCGGCGCGGCCTTGGCGTTCAAGGTTTCGTGCACCAGCAGCACCTGGCCGGCAAGACGCGCCGGACCCATCACTTCCTGCTTGAAGTACAGCAGGATGTTGTTGATCGATTCGGAGGTGTTGCCCGGCTTGTAGTACAGGCCGAGGATTTCCTCGCGCAGCTTGATCAACGTGAACGCACCGGTGGCGGTCGGCGCGGCCTGGTTGGAATAGCTGAGCACCGACAGGCCCTTGTATTTGAGCTTGTGGTTCCAGATCACTTCGTGCGCGTTTTCCGGAATCGGGAACGGGAAGCCCTCGGCGCAGTTTTCGATACCATCGCCGTCGGCCACCAGCTTGCACGTGGTGGCGTTCTTTGCGGTGTACTCGTAGGTGCGCTGCGGGAACGAGGCCGAACGCCGCGTCGGATAGACATCCATGCGGAAGGTCGGATATTTCTCGAACATCGCCACCTGGCCCGGCGAGAGCTGGTCGGCGTACTGCTTGTAGTTTTCCGGCGTGATCGAGAACGACACCTTGTCGCCGGCGAACGGATCGGGGTGGTAGTCACCCACGTTGTAGCCGGCCGGCGGCGTGGTGATGCCGCCTTCCCAGGCGGGAATGGTGCCGGCCGCATTGGCCGCCATTTCCGCACCCGTCGGGGTGAGTTCCTTGCCGAGCCGCGCGGCCTGATCGGCGCCGACCGCGGCGAAGCCGGTGGATGCCGTCATGGCGAAGCCCACCAGGCCGGCCAGCACTTTCACTGAAGAATTACGCATCGCAGATCCCTCCGATCCCGTGCTTAGAACGAATACTTCACGGTGAACGACGCGAAGTCGCGGTCACCGATCAGATTGAGGTTGCCCGCGCCGAAGAACGACGTGTAGCTCAGGTCGAACGCCCACTGGTTGAGATACAGCGCTTCCACGCCGATCGTGGCCGATTTGCGGCCTTCCAGGAAGTTTCCGCCGGGGCCCGGGGTGATGCCGTTGACGTCATGGTTGAAAGCCACGCGCGGCGACAGGTTGAACGGCGTGCCGAACACGTTGTTGTAGTCGGCGCGCGCGGCCAGTCGATAGCCCCACGAGAATTGCGTCGGGAAACCGTCGGCCTGGGTGAACGGATTGCGCAGGTCGCCCGAGTCGATGGCGGCGCCGCCACCGGTGTCGGTGCCGTCGCCCTGATAACGCAGCACGCTCGAATCCGGCAAATCCCAGATCTTGGTCGCGCCCACTTCGCCGACCAGCGCGATCTGCTCGGAACCGAGGAAATTGCCCGGCCCGAAGACCTTGGTGAAGGTCGACTGGATCTGGCTGACTTCGTGGCGCTCCCAGCCCTGGATGTATTCGCCCGGCGCGTACTGGCCGAGCTGGCTGTTGAAGCGCAGCGCCGGCTGCGGGATCAGCACGTTGAGCGGCGACAGGCCGGCGAACAGCAGTTCGACGTCGTCGATCTGCAGCGGCATGTTGTCGCGGTAGCTGATTTCGCCCTGCCAGGCCACGCCGAGCGGCAGCGTGGTGTTCCAGCTCATGCCGTACAGGTCGATGTCTTCCGGGTACTCGATGAAGTAGCGGCCCGAGCTGGTCAGGCTGCTGGTCACCGCGATGCCCGAAATCACCGGCAGGCGGCTGTGATACTTCAGGTAGTAGAAACCGAATTCGGTTTCGTTGAGTTCGGACGCGAAATAACGCAGCGCGGCGCCGTACTGGCCGTCGTCATCGGCGTTGCGGTTCGGCGCGCGCGGGAAGGCGGCGCCGCAACCCACGCCCACCAGCGCCGGCGGCAGGCCGGTGTCGCTGAGCGCGAAGCCGGCCGGACCGCTCTGGCAGACCTGCGAGAACAGTTCCGGATTGTTGACCGGTTGCGCCGCGGTGCCGAAGCCGAGCATCACGTAGCTGCCGCCCTGGGTGGCGAAGTCGTTGGTGCTGAAGTAGGTGCCCGAGGCATCGGGTTCGATTTCTTCCCACTCCAGCAGGTAGACCGCTTCGAGCGAAAGATTTTCGGTGAGCGAGAACGAGGCCCACAGCGAATCGACCGGCAGAAAGGCTTCCTTCAGTTCCGCACCGGCGACGCGCAGCTTGGAAACGTCGATCGGGTTGATGACGTTGATGCCGTTCTGGATGAAGGTGCTTTCGCCCCAGCTCACCACCTGGCGGCCGACGCGCACGGAACCCGTGGCCGCATCGCCGAGCGCGAAGTTGTGGAACACGAAGGCATCGAGCAGCTGGAAATCGCTGCCGACTTTTTCCTGCGCCAGTTCGGTCAGGTCGTCGCGGCCTTCGTTCTCGAAATCGTAGAAGTAGGTGGCGCGCACGAAGGCGCCCGAATCGCGCCAGTTGAGCGAGAACTCGCTGGTCAGCTTGACGGCGTTGGAGAACAGGTCGTGCTTGTCGTACTTGAGATTGCCGTCGTCGTTGTTGACCGAGAAGCGGCCCTGCGCGGCGAGCTGCAATTGCTGCGCTTCCAGATAGCGGCCCTGCGCCTGCAGCGCGGCCAGCTGCACCGCCAAGGTCGGCGTGAAGTGGGCCTTGCCGATCAGGTCTTCGTCCTGATCTTCCATGCGCATGGAGGCGCCGTAGGAAATCGTGGTGTCGAAGCTGCCGGAGAATTCGCCTTTCGACCATTCGACGGCGCGTGCCTCGGGCGCCGCCAATGTTGCCAGCGCACACGCCACCGCGAGCGCCAGCGGAGCCCGGACCTGGGCCCGGGCGCCTACCGCTTGTTTATTGTTATGCATTGTCTTGTCCTCGAATTCGGGGCGGGCTTACTGCGTGCGGAGAACGTCGTCGTCCTGCACCACGACGGCGGTGCCGCCGCTGGCGACGAAGCTGGCCATCTGGCGCTGCATTTCCTGCGTGGCCGCAAGCGACGCGCTGGCGCTGAGCAGCGAACCGTGGTCGCCGACGATGAAGCGCGCGGCGCGGCGTACGCCGTTGGCTTCCTGCACGCTGGCGGTGAGCGGCGCCAGGCCGAGGACGCGGATCAAGGGCTCGGTGCCCGACAGCGGCGCACCCGGCACCGTGTTCGGAATCACCTGGTCGGGCAGCACTTCACCGCCGCCGACCACTTCATGCAGCAGGATCGCGTTCTGCGCCGAGGCAAAGCCGTAGTTGATCGGATCGGCCGGATCGATCACCTGCTGGGCGGCACCGAAGAAGCGATCGTAGTCGGGCGTGTTCGGCTGCAGGCCGCTGGCCGCCAGGCCGGCGCGGATGCGCGGGCCGAAGGTCGGCGACCCTTCCAGCATGCGCGCGATGCCGCCGCCCGGCACCGAGAGCAGACCGATGTTGACGTTCGGCTCGAGCGCCAGGAACGGCGTGCCGACGATCGAACCGAGCGACTGGCCGACGAAGGCGATCTTCGAACCATCGAAATCCGGCGCGCCGTCGGCATCGATGTCCATCGTCGGAATCGAGGCGGTGAGCACGAACAGATCGGCGACGGCCTGGCGCAGGTTGTCGCGCGAGGTCAGCAGCGAGGCCAGGTTGATGGTGTGCGTGCCGGAGGCGTCGGGCGTGCCATCCGGACCCGGTGCGCCGTTGGTGTTGTTGACGTAGTCGACATCGAAGGTGCGCTCCTGCGCCACCGGTGCGAACGGCGTGTTCTCGATGTTGAACGGGCTGGCCGAACCGACGCCGTGCAGCGGCTGATCGATGGCGACCACCGCGAAGCCCTGCGAGGCGAGCGTGGCGGCGACGGCGAGCGAGTCGGTGCGGTTGCGCGTGATGCCGTGGTTGTAGATCACGATCGGCCAGCCGGCGGCCGGCTTGTCGCGACCGGACTCGCGGTTGGGCACCGTCATGATCACCGGCACCGTCACCTTGGCGTTTTCCACCGGGAACGGATTGGCGAAGGTGATATTGGTCGAGGTCGGGTTGAGGCCGAGCCCGTTGAACGGCGGCACGTAGGCCCCCGGCGCGGCCTTCCAGAAACCGTTGAGCGGACCGGTGGGATTGGCCGCGCTCGGCGGCAGCAGGTAGTACGGCAACTGCAGCGTGCCGATGTAGATCTCGGCGATGCCGGCGGTGCCGACGATGGCGGTGGTCAGACCGGTGCGCGCCAGCGTGGTGGCGCCGGGCTGCACGCGCGAGCGCACGGCCTGCAGCACCGGCGTGATGCTCTGCGTGGTGAACACCCACGACACCACCACATCATCGCGCGCGATACCGCGCGATACGGCGGCCGCGACCTGCGAGTTGTGCAGGATGCGCAGCGGTTCCAGGCCGCAGGCGCTGGCGTTCGGCAGCAGCGGTTCGGTGCTCTGGCCGTTGACGCACAAAGGCGCGGTGCGCTTGGTGAGGAAGTAGGTCTGGTCGGGCGTGGCGTCGTTGCCGTTGGCATCGCGCACGCCGTCGGTGATCACCACCAGATACGAGGTGAGCTGCTTGAGCGGCGCCGTCGGCACCACGGCCAGGGTGCGGCCGGAGGCATCGCTCGGCTGCGGCACGGCGACGAATTCGGTGTTGGCGGCCAGCTCGCGCACCACGCTCGTCACCACGCCACCGGGCTGGTTGAGCGTGACTTCGAACACGCGCACGCTCTGGCCGGCGACGATCGAGGCCGGATTCGGCCGCGCATTGAAGACGGTGGTGCCCGGCGAGGTCGTGCTCCAGCCGTCGAGCGAGCTGATGGCGACCAGCGGATCGCCGAAGTTGGCCGGATTGGCGACCGGCGGGTTGAGCGTGAGATCGGTGGTGCCGGAGAGCAGCAGATTGTTCGGCAGCGGCACCGCGCTACGGCACGGCTGGCCTACCGCCAGGGTGTTGCCAGGATCGAAGCATGCGGTGAGCACCCCCGTGACCGGCGTACCGCCATTGTTGTTGGCCGGCGGCGTGTCGACCGCGCGCGGGCTGTTGCTTGAACTGCTGCACGCTGCGAGAAACAGCGACGACAGCGCCAGTGCCAGGGTCAGTCGGGCCTGCATGATTATTGTCCTTCGAACGATCGGGGGTTGTTGCGGACGCCTTCGTATCATAGGTAGCGGTTGCTCGGGTTGGCAATGCTGCGGCGTATGGAAAACACAAGGAATTACATGGTGCGTTGCAGCATGTCTGCGCCGCGATGGAGCTCGGCATCGAACATGCGCGCACGCGGCGAGAACGCGCGCGGCACATAGTGCAGATCGCGTCGCGCAGCGCCGATATCGAACACCATGTCGGTGCGCAGGCGTTGCAACACCCCAGTGCCTGCATCCCCCAGTGCCCCCGCACGATGCGCGCACCAGAGGGCTGCGCGCAATGGGCCGGAAGGAAGTTCGAGCAAGGGCACGCGCGGCCGCAGGCAGGCGAGCGTGCGCGCCACCATGTCGCGGTAGCTCAGGATTTCGCCGCCGGGCAGGTCGTAGGCGCGCTGCAGGGTGTTTTCGGCGACCGCGGCCTGCAGCGCGGCGGCCGCCAGATCGTCCGCATGCACCGGCTGACGGCGGCCGGTGGCGCCGCGTGGCAGCGCGAACACACCCCAGCGCCTGGCCAATTGCGCGATGCGCGTGAGGTTGCGATCCATGCCGACGCCGTAGATCAGCGTCGGCCGCAGCACGGTGAGGCGCGCGCCACGTGCGTCGCACAGTTCGGCTAGGCGCGATTCGGCGGCCTGCAGCCGCGCGGCGATGTCGCGTTCGTGCGGATCGTCGGAATCCTGCTTGGTCGCGATGCTGGTCGAGCCGAACGCGATCACGCGCGCGGCCGTGCGCGGGGAACGTTCGAACCACGATGCGAATCCATCGAGCGGCCCGAGGCTGAAGATCACCTCAGTGGCCGGCGCGCTGTCGGCATCGTTGTAGAGCTCCATGCGATGCCAGCGGATGCCGTCGTCGTGCGCGGCGGCAAGCTCGCGGCTCACCGCATGGATTTGCCACTGCGCCTCGCGCAGGCGCGGCAACAGGCAATGCCCGATCTGCCCGCGCGCACCGAATACCAGGGCGCTCGTCGTCATGCGCGGGCGATGTTGCGCGGCAAGGTGAAGTGCAGCACGAGCAGTCCGAGCGCCGCCGCGATGGCCGAGCCCGCCAGCACACCGAAGCGGCTGCTCTCGGCGTAAGCGGTGGCTTCTTGCGCGAAGGCGAGCGACGCGATGAAAAGGCTCATCGTGAAGCCGATGCCGCACAGCACCGCCATGCCGAACAAGGCGCCCCAGCTCACTTGCGCCGGCCGCGCCGCGACGCCGATTCCGATCGCCACCGCCGCCGCGCCGAACACGCCGATCGGCTTGCCGAGCAGCAATCCCAGCGCCACGCCGGTCGGCACCGGCGACAGCAGCGCCTGCCAGCCCGCGCCACCCAGACTCAGGCCCGCGTTGGCGAAGGCGAACAACGGCAGGATCGCAAACGCCACCCACGGATGCAGATCGTGCTCCAGCGTTTCGAGCGGCGACGGCGCGTCGTCGTCGCGCCCGCGCAGCGGAATCAGCAGACCCGTCGCGACGCCCGCCAGCGTGGCGTGCACGCCCGACTTGAGCACGCACACCCACATCACGATGCCGAGCACGATGTAAGCCGACGTGCGCGTCACGTGGAGTCGATTGAGTGCGATCAATCCGAGCAGCGCGATGCCCGCGCCGATCAGTGCTGCACTCGACAACTCGCCGCTGTAGAACAGCGCGATGATGATGATCGCCGCCAGATCGTCGAGCACCGCGATCGCCGCCAGCAGGATGCGGATACCCGCCGGCACGCGCGAGCCGAGCAGCGAAAGCATGCCGAGCGCGAAGGCGATGTCGGTGGCGGCCGGAATCGCCCAGCCGCGCAGCGCGGTTGCGTCGCCTGCGTTGATCCACGCGTAGATCGCGGCCGGCACCAGCACGCCGCCCAGCGCGCAGGCCAGCGGCAGCACGCGCTGTGCGCCGCTCGACAATTCGCCCTGCACCGCTTCGCGCTTGATCTCGAGCGCGACGAGCAAGAAGAACACCGCCATCAGCCCATCGTTGATCCACAGCAACAGGGGTTTGGCGAGTTGCAGCGCGCCGACGCGGATTTCGACCGGCAGCGACAGCACCGCGTCGTAAACCCCGTCGAGCGGCGAATTCGCCATCAGCAGCGCGAGCAGCGCCGCGCCGATCAGCAGCAGGCCGCCGGCCGCTTCGAGCTTGAAGAATTCGCTCAGCGCGGCACCGGCGCGGCGGGGCAAGGCACTCGGCATCGGTGGCGGATCCTTTGCGTCGAGGGTCGAAGAGTCGGGTCGAACACGAAGCGGGATCGGGCACGACTGTGGCGCCGACCGCATGCCGACCAGTATAAGTGCAGCCCATGAGCGAACCGACCGAAGAACCCATCGTCTCAGCGCTGCATCCGATCCGCCGCGCGAGCCTGTGGTTCGCGCCGCTGCTGGCGGCGGCGGCCGGCTACTTCGCCTGGCAATCGGGCGCGACGCCGTTGCTGTCGGCAGCGCTGGCGGTGACGGTGTGGTGCGCCTTGTGGTGGGTGTTCGAACCGATCGCCGCGCCGGTGACCGCGCTATTGCCGCTGGCGCTGTTTCCGTTGGCCGGCGTGCTCGATGCCAAGCAGGTGGCGCAAAGTTACGGCAACGAATTGATCCTGCTGCTCGGCGGCGGTTTCATGCTGTCGCGCGCGCTGGAAAAAAGCGGCGCGCATCGACGTCTCGCGCTCGCCATGGTGCGCGCCTTCGGCGGCCGCAGCGGACGTTCGCTGCTGTACGGCTTCATCGCCGCGGCAGGCCTCATCAGCATGTGGATCTCGAACACCGCGACCACGCTGATGTTGTTGCCGGTGGCCCTGGCCATTCTCGAAACCTATCCCGATCGCCGCCTGCACGCGCCGCTGATCCTCGCGATCGCGTATGCCGCAAGCGTCGGCGGCCTCGGCACGCCGATCGGCACGCCGCCGAACTTGGTCTTCATGCAGGTCTACGAACAGACCACCGGCACGCGCTACGGCTTCGTCGACTGGATGATGGTCGGCGTGCCGCTGATCGCGATCTTCCTGCCGCTGATGGGCTGGTGGCTCGGCCGCCACCTGCACGATGCACCGCCTGCGGAGTTGCCGCCGCTCGGTGCCTGGACTTCGGCCGAACGCCGTGTGCTGATCGTGTTCGCGATCACTGCGCTGGCCTGGATCACGCGCACCGAACCGTTCGGCGGCTGGAGCGCGTGGCTGTCGCTGCCCGGCGCGAACGACGCCAGCGTCGCGTTGCTCTCGGTGGTTGCGCTATGCCTGATTCCCGACGGCCGTGGCGGCCGCCTGCTCGACTGGCAGACCGCCGAACGCGTGCCGTGGGGCGCGCTGGTGCTGTTCGGCGGCGGCATCGCGCTCGCCACGGCATTTCAAAGCACAGGCCTGAGCGAAGCGCTCGCGCAACGTCTCACCGGCCTGAGTGGATTGCCGCTGCCGCTGCTGTTGTTCGGCATCGTCGCGATCGTCGTGATGCTGTCGGAAATCGCCAGCAACACCGCCACCGCCGTATTGCTGATGCCGATCCTCGCCGCCACCGCACAAGCGGTCGACGCCGAACCCGCGCTCTTCATGTTCCCCGCCGTGCTGGCGGCCAGCGTGGGCTTCATGCTCCCCGTCGCCACCGCCCCCAACGCCATCGCCTACGGCTCGGGCTTCATCACCGGCCGCGACATGCTGCGCGAAGGCTTCGTCCTCGACCTCATCGGCATCGTGGTGCTGACTGTCGTTTGCTATGTGGCGTTTGCGTGAGGGTTGGCTGGGAGAGCTAGAGCGGGACGCAGAGGACGCAGAGGACGCAGAGGACGCAGAGGACGCAGAGATTTAAAAGAGAGAACCCGAAGAAGAGCAACAGTGGAGAAAGAAAAATTGGAACAAGGCGAATGCTGAATTAGCGTCGTTTGAGTAACGTATTCAAGAACAACAAATATGAAATTTGATTCATAAATTAGCGCTTGCTCCAATCCATCTTTCTGCTCTTACTCATCTTCGCTTTTCTTCGCGTCCTCTCTTTTAAATCTCTGCGTCCTCTGTGTCCCGCTCTTGCTCATCCACCCCCTCCCTTAAGCCCCAATCTCCCAAACGCAGCACGTATCGCCTCGCACGCACCATCGAGGGCGGGGTCGTGCGGTATCAGGCGCGGGCGGGTGTCGAGGGTGCAGGCGAGGGAGCGGTCGAGGAGTTCGGCATGCGCGGCGCGCAGGGCGGAGGCTTCGTTGGCGGTGAGCCAGCCGGCGGTGGCGAGGGTCGAGATCAGGTCGGGCGTGCGCGTGCTGCGCATTACGTCGGGCGCGGCGGCCGCGAGGGTCAGCACGCCGGCCTGCAGCAGGAATTCGAGGTCGACCAGCCCCCCCTCGCCCTGCTTTAAATCGAACAGAGTCGCTTCGGAGCGATCGAGTTCGTTGCGCATGCGCTGGCGCATCGCGGCGACATCGGTGCGGACTTTTTCCGGCGCGCGCACGCGTGACAGGACTTCGGCGCGCACCGCAGCGAAGGCGTCGGCCACCGCCGGTTCGCCGGCGATCGGCCGCGCGCGCACCAGCGCCTGCTGTTCCCAGGTCCAGGCTCGTTCGCGCTGGTAATCGGAAAAGCTCTGCAGCGTCGATACCAGCAGGCCTTTCGCGCCGTCGGGCCGCAAGCGCGGATCGACTTCGTACAGGCGCCCGGCCGGCGTCAACGTCGCCAGCATCGAAATGAGTTTCTGCACGGCGCGCGCGTGATAGCGCGCCGCATCGAGCGGGCGCGCGCCGTCGCTTTCGCTTTGCGCGAATGTCGCGTCGTAGAGAAAGATCAGATCCAGATCGGAACCGAAGCCCAGTTCCTGGCCGCCGAAACTGCCGTAGGCCATCACCGCCACGCCGGCGCCGGGCGGCAAGCGTCCGTGACTGCGTTCGAGTTCGGCGTACACCGCCGGCAAGGCGGCGCGCACCACGGCTTCGGCCACCCAAGCCAGTTGCTGCGTGCCCTGCACTGCCGGCTGGCGGCGCAACACGGTGGCGAGCGCGATGCGGAAGCTGTGGCTCTGGCGGAATTCGTTGAGCGCGAGCAAATGGGCTTCCGCATCGTCGTCGGAGACGATCGCCAGTGCGCGCGACAAGGCTTCGCCGATGTCGCCACGCTCGGGCGGCGTGGCGTCGACGCGTGCGTCGAGCAGATCGTCGAGCAACAGCGGATGTGCGCAAAGCCTGTCGGACATCCACGCGCTGGCCGCCATCACCTCGACCAATCGGGCCAGCGCCGAGGGCTGTTCGTCGAGCAGCGCGAGATAGCTCGAGCGCCGCAGCACGGCGTGCACCAGCGCCAGCACGCGTTCGGCGGCGGCGTCCGGATGCGCGCTGCGCGCCGCCGCTTCGAGCAGCGCCGGCAGCACCCGATCGAGCCGGCCGCGCGCGCGCGCCGACAGCGTGCGCACGGCGCCGGCCTGCGCGAAATCCTGCAGCCGCGCATGCAGTTCGCGTGCGTGCGTGAAGCCGGCTTCGGCCAGCGCGTCGGGATCCTCCGCCACTTCGATCTGGCGCCAGTATTGCGCCAGCGCGCCCGGCGACTGCCGTCCGCGGCTGCGCGCTTCGAACACGCGCGCAAATTCGTCCGAGACGATGCGCCGATGGGTTTCGATCGCTGCGGCCAGCGCATCCCAATCGGGATAATCGAGACCGAGCGCGAGCCGCGTGCGCGCCGCGGCCTCTTCCGGTAGCGCGTGCGTCTGCTCCTCGCGCAACATCTGCAGCCGATTTTCGAGCCGGCGCAGGAAACGATACGCCTCGGCCAGCGCATCGGCGCTGGCTTCCGGCAAGTGGCCGCGTTCGCGCAACAAGGCCAGCGCCGGCAACAGGCCGCGCACTCGCAGATCGGGTTCGCGGCCGGCTCGGATCAACTGCTGCAATTGCACGATGAATTCGATCTCGCGGATGCCGCCAGGCCCGAGCTTCAGGTGCTCGGCCAGGTCGCGCCGCTGCACTTCGGCCTCGATCATCGCCTTCATGTCGCGCAGGCCTTCGAACGCGCCGTAATCGAGATAGCGCCGATACACGAACGGCCGCAGTGTTTCGAGCAGGCGTTCGCCTTGTGCGATGTCGCCGGCGACCGGCCGCGCCTTGATCCAGGCGTAGCGTTCCCAATCGCGGCCTTCGCGCTGGTAGTAGTGCTCCATCGCGGCGAACGACAGCGCCAGCCGGCCACTGGTGCCGAACGGGCGCAGCCGCATATCGACGCGATAGACGAAGCCTTCGGCGGTGATTTCGCCGAGCAGTTGGATCAGCCGCTGGCCCAGGCGCTGGAAATAGATTTCGTTGTCGAGCGGCCGAGCGCCGTCGCTGCTGCCGCCTTCCGGAAAGGCGAAAACCAGGTCGATATCGCTGGAAAAATTGAGCTCGGCGCCGCCGTGCTTGCCAAGGCCGTAGACGACCAGGCGCTGGGGCTGGCCTTCGGCATTGCGCGCGACGCCATGACGCGCGGCGTGTTGCCTTGCAAGCGCCTGCAGCGCGATTTCGCAGCAGGTATCGGCCAGCACCGAGGCGCCGGTGAGGGTGTCGTCGACGCGGTCGAGCCCGTTCACATCGCGCCAGATCAGTTGCACGCTGACCGCGTGACGATAGCGGCGCAGGCGTTCCGGCCAGCTTGCTTCGTCGTCGTCGCCAAGCACCGGCAGCGGGATCGGGGCCTCCAGGCGCGTTGCCAGTTCGGCATCGCGCAACAGCCGCTCGAAGGCGTAATCGCTCGCCAGCAATAATCGTTGCAACCGCTGCGCGAACGACGGATCGGCGTCGATCCGGGCGGCGACGGCGGCCTGCGCGGCGCGCAGGCGGGACAGGCGATCGTCGATCAGATCGCGCAGTTCGGGAGTCCACGGCATGCGCGGATTCTGGCATACCGTTGGGGCCAGCCTGATACCGGCGCGCCGACCACTGCCATCCAGGACTGGATGGTAGGCAGTCCTCCGTTATGGACTGACCAAGCGAATAGTGTCGACATCACAGCCGGCGGAGTCGTTGGATCGCGAGACGATCTCGACCGAGTGACCGGTGGCTGCCGATACCAGTAGAAGCTGGTAGTAGGACTGATAGTTGGCGTCGGCAGTGGAAAGCGTCCAGTAGCCACCGTTGAGCGTACAGGTCATGACGCTGTCGTCCGTGTCCTGCAGACGCACCAGCGTGGTACTGCCGGTGGTAGGAACGAACAGGTCCTTCACCGGCCCCGCGCACTGGGATCGCCCCTGTGTTCCGGTGCTGCATACGGCTGCCGCATTGTCGGAGGCCAAGGCCAGGCAGAGCAGGATTGCGAGACGAGTATTCATGAAACCATCCTTCGTGGCAGGGCGGTGACCAGGAGCGGATTTCGGACCAGCTCCCCGGGGCGATGCGTAGTTCTTAGACAGTCAATCCGAGGCGGCTTCGAATCCATCAGCAAAAACCTCCGGATCGATCAGGAAACCGGGACGACTGAGGGTGACCACCATCGAGGCGAGGTTGTAGATTCGCGGTGCTCTGCTGCGATCCATCTGCAGAGCGCAATGCGTGGCATCCACCCGTCGGCATCCCGAGGCCGTGTAACCCGTCGGCAACGTCAGCGTGACTTCCTGCGCGGGAAACTCGTAGCAATCGCTGCCGCAGCTGCGTATGGGCGCCGGTGCAATTCCGTAGACCACGCCGAGCGGATTGTCGATATCCAAGCGCGCGCGTCGGCTGCGGTAGACATCGGGCGCGATGACGGGATCTGCGAGCCGGGCGTCCGCGACAGGAACGCCCACACGGGTCATCAGGGTGTTCAAGGAGCTGGTGGACAGCCCGTTCCACTGGCCCGGGGCCTGTAGGATTGCAATGACGCCTGTCAGGTGCGGCGCGGCCATCGATGTCCCCGTCATCTCGTAGCCGCCCGCCTCGATGCCCACGCCAGGGGTCGCGAAATTCAATCCGTCCTCCGCATCGGTGAACGACGTCAGAGTCCACAGCTCCGGCGGAAGTAGTGCATCACCCGCCGTCGTGCTCAGCGCGCCCACGGAAAACACGCCCGATTGACACGCCGGCCATTGGATCTGCGACGTTCCATCGTTTCCGGCCGCGGCGATCTGGGCGATTCCGGCGGCGCTAGCCGCAGCGAGCACGCTGCTGAACTGCGCGCAACCTGCATCGGGTCCACCCCAACTCATGTTGTGAGCGACGATGTTCAGCTCCTCGCGGTGCTCAAGGGCCCAGTCGAGCGCTTCGAACGCAGCGGAACTCGAGATGCAGACGCCTCCGCAACTTACATCGTAATGATGGATACGGACGCCGGGCGCCGTCAGCGCGATAATGGACGACACATTGGTTCCGTGGGCGGACGTGTCGTCACCGGAACTGAGGTCGTGATAGCTGGCAAGGTTGCAGGTTAGGGCCGGCTGGCCGACGGAAGTGCACGAGCCCAGATCCTGATGGATCGCACCGACGTCGATGGAGCCGTCGGTTATCAGCACCGACACGCCTCGGCCGTCGTACCCGAGATTCCGCATCACGTTCGCACCCAATTGGCTCGAAGTGGCGGTTGCCGAGGCTGAGCGCCGCACCTGCGGAGGTGGGCGCAGTTGGTGTACGCCCGCACGCGCGCTTGCACGCAGCTGTGTCTGCGGGTCCGGCCGTCTTACCATCATCAGCGGCAAGTGGGGGAAATCATAGATGATCTCCACGCCGGTCTCTTGCTGGACGGTCTTCTTTATTGCTGCGAACTCGGTGCGGATCTGCGCCGGACTGAGTTCCGGTAGAGCACGCAGAAGGTGATCGGGGACGTTCAACTCCAGATGCCAATAGTCCTGCTGCCGTGCGGCCAGGAACTGCGCATGCTCGGTAGCTGCCCGTTCTGCAGCGAACAGCTGCGGCGACAGCGAGACGAGACCCGCGGCGATGGCCCCGCCCAGCACAGTGCGACATGCAAGGCGTGATTGCGCGACTTGGCAAAGAAACATGGATTCGACTTTGCGCACTCGCCTATCTCCGCGACGACCCATTCCTGTCATCCCGCCACGACCTGAAAGGCACTCGTCCCGACCTCAGGGAAGAGGACCTCGGAGCCAGCTCGCCCGCAGAGCCAGCACAACAACAGGACGAAAGCAGGATCTCGGTTCAATCCGGATAACCCAAAAAGAAAAGCCCGCTTCGCTCAGCGAAGCGGGCCTCTCCCTCCCCACATCCCCATGTGTGAGCCGATCCTAGCCTGAGGCCGGGAGCAAACTCACGCTGCGGTGCACACAAAAACTTAACGGGCCGGCGCCGGGCTCGCTCAGGGCAGCAGCCAGGTGGCGAAAGCGAGGAAGAACGCCATGCTGCTGATATCGGTGACGGTCGACAGAAAGATCGACGAGGCCGTGGCCGGGTCGGCGCCGAAACGGCGCATCGCGATCGGGATCAGCACGCCGGCGAGGCCCGACAGCATGCAGGCGATCGCCATCGCGGCCAGCGTGATGCCGGCCAGGCCGAGCGGCTGCTCGAGCGCCTGGCCGCTGGCGGCGAAATACATGCCGACACCGGCCAGGGTTCCGGTGACCAGGCCGTTGAGCAGGCCGAGCCAGGTTTCCTTCACCAGCAGCCGCTTCAGCGGCACGCCGCGCAGTTCGCCCAGCGTCATGCCGCGGATCGTCACCGCCAGCGACTGCGCGCCGAGGTTGCCGCACTGGCCGGCCATCACCGGCAGGAAGGCGGCGAGCACCACGATGCGGTCGATCGTGTCCTGGAAGAAGCCGACCACGGCAGCGGCCGCGAACACCGTCAACAGGTTGATCAGCAGCCACGGATGGCGGAAACGGAAACTGCGCGTCCACGGCGTGGCGAGGCGTTCTTCCTTCTCGACGCCCACCATCGAGCCGGCCTGCGCGGAAATCTCGAAGGCCTGTTGTTCGAACAGCGATTGGCCTTTGACCAGGCCGAGCAGGCGGCCGGCTTCGTCGCACACCGGATAGACCGGGTAGTGGCGCTTCACCACTTCGCGCATCGCATCGACCAGCGGTTGTTCGGGCCGCAGCCAGAACGGATCGCGCAGCATGATGTCGCCGAGGGTCTGGCGCAGATCGGCGAACACCAGTTCGCGGAACGCCACCACGCCCACCAGCCGTCCCTCGGCCTGGGTGACGAAGATGTAGGTGACCATGCGCTGCTTGACGATCTCGCGCAGCGCCTCGACCACTTCGCCGACGCTGGCCGACGGTGCGAAAACAGCGGGCGGGCGTTCCATCAGGCGCCCGACGGTACCTTCCGGATAAGTGTGGCCCTGCAGCCAGAGTTGGCCTTGTCCGAACGGCGTTTCGGCGGCGATGCGCTGGCGGCGTTCGGGCTCGAATTCCTCGAGGATTTCCACCGCATGGCCGATGTGCAGGTTCGCCAGCAGCGAGGCGATGGCCGCGTCGGTGCTGTCGGCCAGGCGTTCGGCGGCGCTCTTCGGATCGAGTTTGCCCAGACTCGCGACCAGTCCCCCGCCCTGCTCCATCCTGCACTCCGCTGCCCGTGTGTGGCGACTGCGCTACGTTACCCGAGGCGGCGCGACAGGGCATCCATCCTGCGTCGGGCTTGCGTCGGTTCGGGGCCGCGCGCCGTCAGCGGCGGGCCAGCGCGGTGCGCACGCGCGGGTGGTCGGGGCCGAACAGATCGATCAGCGCGGCGCGTTCGCGCGTGCGCCATTCGCGTTCGGCGGCGGCATCGTTCTGCGCGGCCGCCGCCAGCGCCATCAGTCCGAGCGCTTCGGCGTACGGATTGCCGCGCGCGCCGTCCGGCGCGTCGAGCGTGGCGAAACTTTCGCGCATCCGTTCGAGGCCGCTCGCATCGCCTTCGCGCCATTGCGCATAGCCGAGCGCGAGCCGCGCCAACCAGTAGTAGGGATCTTCGCGATTGCGGCGCTCACCCAGATTGTTCTCGGCCGCAGTGAGCACGGTGCGCGCCTCGGCGAAGCGTTGCTGGCCGAGCCGCGCCAGGCCCAATTGGGTTTCCGCCAGGCCCTGGTCGGGATGCGATATTTTCGCGAACAGCGCGACGGCGCGCTCGCAATGGGCGATCGCCGCGTCGAACTCGCCTTCGTGCCGCGCCATCGAGGCCAGGCCGAGCAGCGCCGATCCGATGATCGGATGATCCGCGTGCAGCGTGCGTTCGGCGACTTCGATCGCGGCGTTGATTTCGGTTTTCGCCGTTGCGAAATCGCCCAGGCCGATCAGGGCGATGCCGCGGCCGGAACGCAGCCAGGCCTGGCGCGACGATGGCGCGCGCGGATCGAGCGCCAGCACGCGCGAGGCTTCGGCGTAGCCGCGCTCGGCTTCGACGTAGCGATCGCGGCGCAGCGCGACGGCGGCGACGTTGTTCCAGTCCACCGCCAGGCGGGCATCGTCGGTGCCCAGCAGCGCGCGGCGCTCGTCGAGGTTCTGCCGGTACAAGGCTTCGCTCAGCGCAAAGTCGCCGCGCAGTCCGGCCAGTTTCGCCAGCGTGGTGCGCATGCTGATGCGTTCGAGGCCGAAGCGTTCGGGGTCGCGATCGAGCAGCGCCAGCGATTCGGCGGCGATCGCCGCGGCTTCCTCGAGCCGGCCGACCACTTCGTATTTCATCGCCAGCGAATGCAGCGCATCGGCCAGCACTTCGGGCGCGGCGTTGCTTTTGCGCATCTGCGCGACCCCGGCTTCGACCAGCGCCACGCCTTCCGGCACCGCGCCGAGCGCGGCGAGACTGTCGCCGATCGCGACCCGCACTTCGGCCTGCGATTCGGGCGCGTCGGCCAGTTCGCGATCGACGCGGCCGGCGGCATCGCGCAACAGATCGACGGCGCGCAATTCGGCGCCCGGACCGGAGCGCTCGGGATTGCTCGCCTCGAACAGCGACACCACGAAATTCTTCACCTGCTCGGCGCGTCTGGCCTGCTGCTCGGCGCGCCGCGTTTCGCTTTCGGCGCGCGTGGCGTGCGCGTGCGCGGCGATCGCGTTGCGCTGCGCGACATTCGCCTGCCACAGCGCGGCGCCCAGCCCGACGAACACCGACAGCCCGACCAGCACGGTGGCGACCGCACCGACCTGATGCCGGCGCACGAACTTGCGCAAGCGGTAGCCGGAGGTGTCGGGCCGCGCCGAGATCGGGCGGCCGTCGAGATACAGGCGCAAATCGTCGCCCAGGCGCGCCGCCGAGGCGTAGCGCCGTTCCGGTTCGCGGCGCAGGGCGGTGAGCACGATGCGATCCAGATCGCCGGCCAATTCGCGCGCGAAGCGTTCGCGCTCCACCGCGCGCGTGCCGTAGGCGCGTTCGACTTCTTCCGCCGTCACCTTGCGCAGCGCCTGGCTCGGCCGCTCGGTGGTGGCGCGCGCCAGCGCTTCGGCGTTCACGTCCGACACCGCGCCGGCGCGCCGATGCGGCAAGCGCCCGGTGAGCAGTTCGAACAGCAGCACACCGAGCGAATAGACATCGGTGGCGGTGCCGATCGGTTCGCCGAGGATCTGCTCGGGCGCCGCATAGGCCGGCGACAACACGCGCATGCCGGTGCCGGTGAGCGCGTCTTCGCCGCTGTCGGTGAGGATTTTCGCGATGCCGAAGTCGAGCAGCTTGGGCTCGCCGCGCACATCGACCAGGATGTTCGATGGTTTCAGGTCGCGGTGCACGACCAGCCGGCCCTGCGCGTAACCGACGGCCTCGCACACGCGCTGCATCAGCCGCAGGCGTTCGCGCACACCGAGGCCGCAACGGCGCGCGTAATCGGTGATCGGTTCGCCTTCGACCAGTTCCATCGCGTAGAACGGACGGCCCTGGTTGTCGATGCCGCCATCGAGCAGGCGCGCGATGTGCGGATGATTGAGCGCGGCCAGGATGCGGCGTTCCTGCGCGAAGCGGCGCAGCAATTCGACGCTGTCCATGCCGCGTTTCAAACGTTTCAGCGCCGCCTGTTGCACGAACTCGCCGTCGGCGCGTTCGGCCAGCCAGACCTCGCCCATGCCACCGCGGCCGATTTCGCGCAGCACGCGCCAGCGGCCGATCACGCGGCCGGGGATGTCGGGCTCGGCATCGTGGCCGGTTTCGTTGCCTTGGCCGTCGGCGAGTTTGGCGATCAGGTCGGGCGTGACCGCGGCGACGCCCGACTCGAGCAGGCCGGTGGTCGCATCGGCGTCCATCAGCGCGCGCAGTTCGGCCGCGAAAGCGGCATCGTCGAGCGCGATCCGGCGCAGCTCACGCTCGCGCGCCGCCGGGTCCAGATCGAGCAGCGCGTCCATCGCGGCGGACAGCTGCGACCAGCGTGTGGCCTCGCTCATTCGGGTTCGGCGTGGCCGGCCAGTTCGCGGTACAGGAAGGCGCGCGCCTTGCGCCAGTCGCGCTTGAGGGTGCGTTCCGACAAGCCGCTGACTTCGGCCAGTTCGTCGAGTTGCAGGCCGCCGTAGAAACGCAGTTCGACGAAGCGCGCCAGGCGCGGATCGAGTTTTTCCAGCCGTTTGAGCGCTTCGTCGAGCATCAGCAATTCTTCGTCGCGGCCGGCGGCCACCGCCATCACGGCCGAATCGAGCGACACCGCCTCCACCCCGCCGCCGCGCTTCTCGGTGCGGCGCGCACGCACGTGATCGATCACGATCTGCCGCATCGCGCGCGAGGCCACCGCGAAAAAATGCACGCGATCGTTGAGCGCCATGCCGTCGCCGCGCGCCATGCGCAGATACACTTCGTGCACCAGCGAGGTGGCGCGCGCGCCTTCCGGATTCGAAGCGCGCAGATGCCGCTGCGCAATGCGGTGCAGGTCCGAGTAGACCACCTCGAACAGGCGGCCCTCGGCCGCTTTGTCGCCGCCGCGTGCCGCAGCGATTAGCGCCGTCATCTCAGCCATAGAGCGTCCCCCGACCCTCGCGTCAGCCATCGTTTCACGCATCACCCCTGCACTCAAGCCGGCTCCGACCGATGGCGCGCCGAAACCTCGCCATCGGCCACCGGGAACGACAAGCTGAAGCGCAATCGGACGACGCCGGCTCAGTGCTCCACGGTGCGCACGCTCCACACGTCGCCGACGCGCGCGGCGTCTTGCAGATAAGCGTAGGGCAGATAGAAGTAACCGCCATCGGCCTGCGCCGGGCCCCAGGAGTTGCGGCAGACGACCCAGGATTTGGCGTCGTCGTAGCCTACCGCCAGCACCGCATGGCCGCCGATCGACTTCTCGCCGGCGGCCGGCAACGGAATCACCGTGGCCTGCTTGTGCGGTTCGAGCATGAAACTCGGATAGACCTGGATCCCCATCGCGAACGGATAACCCTGCGCCAGACACGACTTCATGTGGTCCAGATCCGGCTGCACGCGCCGGTAACTGAGCACTTCGAATCTCTGCGCCACCGCGTAGGCGGTCTCCGGCGGTTTCGCGGCGACCCGCGCGTCGGCCGGGAACGGTCCGCCGGGCGACGTGGCCGGCGTGTCGTCGTAGGGCCACAGCGGTTCGGGCGCGACGCCGTGCTTCTGCAGCGTCTTGATGCCGTCGCGCAGCGTGGCGCCGCAGTCGTTCGCCACGTTGTCCTGCAGGGCGCGCTCGTTGTAGTAGATGAACAGCCGGCTGGGTTCGAGCGGAATCGATTCCTGGCCATGCTTGTTGCGGCTGTACACCACCGCCGCGGCCAGCACGTTCGCGGTGCAGGCCTGGATGCGGCCCTGATCGTAGACCGGCGGGCATAGCGCGCGCAGATCGACCGCCGCCGGCATTTGGTGCTTCGCATGCGTCGGCACGAAGGCGCGGTCGCGCGGATCGTGCCGGTCGCGCCGCACGCCCAGTCGCGGTGATAAAAACGGATGATGATTCTTCATGGATTCGCTCGATCGATCGTTCGTGCCATGGTTTGCAGCGTGTCCTGCAGCGGGATCACCGGGATGTCGCCGACCGTGGCGAACAGCCGCGACGGATCGCCGCAGAGTTCGCGCACTTCGTCCGGCCGCACCAGCGCCGGATCGACTTCGACGCGCGGGCGGAAGCCGGCCACCTGCTCCATCAGATCGAGCAACCGTGCCAGCGACACGCTGCGTCCGGAACACAGGTTCACGATCAGCGACGCGGCATCGCCCGTCAATAGCCGCGCATAGGCTTCGATCACGAAGCGCACGTCGGACAGATCGCGCGCCACGTCGAGATTGCCGAGCTTCAATACCGGCTGGCGCGCGCAGAAAGCCGCGACGATCTTCGGCACCACAAACGAAACCGATTGTCCGGGGCCGGTGTAATTGAACGGCCGCGTGATCACGATCGGCAGGCGGTCGAACCATTTGGCGGCCAGCAATTCCGTCGCGACCTTGCTCAGCGCGTAGTGATTCATCGGACGCAGCGGCGCGTCTTCCGCGATCGGACTGCGTTCGGCATTGCCGTAGACGTTCGCGCTGCTGGCGACGATCACCTTGCGCGGCACGACGCCGGATTTCGCGATCGCATCGAACAGGCTTTCGGTGCCCAGCACATTGTTGCGATAAAAGCCGAGCGCATCGCCCACCACATGCGAGGCCGCCGCCAGATGCACGATGTGGCTGGGACGTTCGGCGGCGATCCAGTCGGCGATGCGGTCGGTTTCGAGCAGGTCGGCCGCAAGATCGTGCTCGTTTCCGTGCGGCACGTCCGGATGATGCAACCCGATCACCGACCAGCCGGCCGCGCGCTGCGCCGCCGCCAGATGCGCGCCGGTGAAACCGGCGATGCCGGTGATCAGCAGCTTGCGTTCACCAGGAGAAGCCACGGCTCACCCGGCGCAGATCGGCTTCCACCATGGTGCGGCACAGTTCTTCGAGCGTGGTCTGCGGCGTCCAGCCAAGCCGCTGCGCGGCGTGCGCGGCATCGCCGGTGAGCACGTCGACTTCGGCCGGACGATGAAATCGCGGATTCACCCGCACGCGAATTTTTCCGGTGTCGACCTCGCTGCCGCTTTCATCGACGCCATCGCCCGCCCATCGCAGCTCGATGCCGGCGGCCTTGAAACTCAGTTCGGCGAAGCGGCGCACGCTTTCGGTGCGGCCGGTGGCGAGCACGAAATCGTCCGGCGCACCGGTCTGCAACATCGCATGCATGCCGCGTACGTATTCGCCGGCAAAACCCCAGTCGCGACGGGCGTCGAGGTTGCCCAGGTCGATGCAATCGAGTTGGCCGAGCTTGATGCGCGCCACCGCATCGGTGATCTTGCGCGTGACGAATTCCTTGCCGCGCAGCGGCGACTCGTGATTGAAAAGAATCCCGCTAACGGCGAACAGCCCGTACGATTCGCGATAGTTCACCGTCGCCCAGTGCGCGAACAATTTGGAAAATCCATACGGGCTGCGCGGGTGGAACGGCGTGCTCTCGCGCTGCGGCGTTTCCCGCACCAGGCCGAACATTTCCGAGGTCGAGGCCTGGTAGAAGCGGATGTTGCGGTCGACGATGCGGATCGCTTCGAGCAGGTTCAGCGCCCCGATCGCGGTGATCTGCGCGGTGGCGATCGGCTGCTCGAACGATACGCCGACGAAGCTTTGCGCGGCCAGATTGTAGACCTCGCCGACGCCGATGCGCTGCAGCAGGCGGATCGTGCCGCTGGCATCGATCAGATCGAACTCCACCAGTTCCAGCGCCGGATGCTGCGCAAATCCCAACTCGTCGAGCCGCCAGAAGTTGACACTGCTGGTGCGCCGGTAGGTGCCGAACACGCGATAGCCTTGCGCGAGCAGCAACTGCGCCAGATAAGCGCCATCCTGCCCGGTGATGCCGGTGATCAATGCCCGCTTTTGCATCGTCGGATCGGCTCCGGCATCGGTTCGAGGCGCATCGCTTGCGCGGCGCAAGCTTGACCGGCGGCGCCGCCGCTATCAACCGCTCAATGCCGCCGCGGCCGCACATCGCGCAGGATTTCGCGCGCCGCGTTCATGCCGGGCAGGCCGGTGACACCCCCGCCCGGATGGGTGCCGGCGCCGCACAGATACAGTCCACGCAGCGCGCCGCGGTAGTTGCCCTGCCCGAGCAGCGGGCGTGCGCTGAACAGCTGATCGATGCCGAGCGCGCCGTGGAAGATATCGCCGCCGACCAGGCCGAATTCGCGCTCCAGATCGAGCGGCGACAGCGCGCGGCAACCGAGCACGCTGCGGCGGAAATTCGGCGCCACGCGATCGACCGTTTCGATCATCAGATCGGCGACGGTGTCGCGATGCGCGTCCCAGCCGCCGCTCACCTGCGGATGCACGTGCTGGCAGAACAGGCTCGCCACGTGCTGGCCGGGCGGCGCCAGCGTGGTGTCGAGCGTCGACGAAATCACCAGTTCGACGATCGGCTCGCGCGCCCAGCCGGCATTGTGTTCGCGGCCTTTGGCATCGAAATAGGCGCGCTCGAAATAGTCGAGACTGTGGCCGACCAGGATGCCGCTCTGATGGTGCGGCTGCAGCGCGGTGCCCGGCGCCGCCGCGAAATCGGGCAACTCGCTCAGCGCGACGTTCATGCGGAAGGTGGCCGAGCCGCAGCGATAGCGGCCGATGCGTTCGCGCGTTTCGTCGTCCAGATGCCGCGCTTCGATCAAGCGCGTGTAGAGCAACTTCGGATTGACGTTCGCGACGACGCAGCGCGCGCGCAGTTCGCGCCCATCCGCCAGCGCCACGCCCTGCGCGCGCGCGTCGTGCACCAGCACGCGCTCGACCGCCGCATCGGTGATCAGCGTCACGCCGCGCGCGCGACATTCGGCCGCCATCGCCTGCGTGATCGCACCCATGCCGCCGATCGCATGGCCCCAGCTGCCGGACTTTCCATTGACCTCGCCGAACACGTGATGCAGCAACACATAAGCCGAGCCCGGCGTGTAGGGGCTGGCGAAGTTGCCGACCACCGAATCCCAGCCCAGCGCGGCCTTCAATGCCTCGCTTTCGAACCACGAATCGAGCAGTTCGCCGGCACTTTTGCCGAACAGATCGAGCAGATCGCGGCGGCCGCGCAGATCGAGCCCGCGCAATTGTTTGGCCACGCGCCAGGAGGCCAGCCAGTCGGCCAGCGCGAGCCGATCGCCAAGATTCGGCGGTGTCAGCGGCAACAGGGCGCGCAGCACCGCGACGATGCGATCGAGCATCGCGTAGTACTGCGGCAGTCGCTCGGCGTCGCGCGCGGAAAACTTCGCCACCTCGGCCAGTCCGTGTTCGCCGCCGAGGCGGAACGCGCGAGCGTCCGGCAGCGGCAGGAAGTTGGAGTACGGCCGCTCGACGACGCGCAATCCGTGCTGCGCCAGCCGCAGATCGGCGATCACTTTCGGGTTGAGCAGCGAGACGGTGTAGCTCGCCGTTGAATTGCGGAAGCCCGGATGGAATTCCTCCGTTACCGCGGCGCCGCCCAGCACGGCGCGGCGTTCGAGCACGGTGACTTTCAAACCGGCGGCGGCGAGATAGGCCGCGCACACCAGGCCGTTGTGGCCGCCGCCGATGATCAGTGCGTCGATGGGCGATTCGGACATGGTGGCGCCGGGCCTGACCGCTGCGATATGGCGGTTCGATGCCCGCACCATGCGCGATGCAGGCGGCAACGCGCAAGCGTCCGGACCGGCGCGGCGGGGTCTTCGATGCGTCCGAAAACCCCGCGTTTGCGCAGGCCGACGAGCCTGCGCGATCAGCGCAGACCGACCTCCGGCAGACCGTCGAAGCCGTCGCGGAAGAGGCGGCCATCGGGATCGAGGCACGGCTGGCACTGCGTCGCGAATGCCGGCGTCGGTTGTAGCGACCAATCGACGATGCGGCCGCTGTAGCCGCGTGTTGCGTCGGTGACCCGCAGCGTCCAGTCGCCGAGGCTCGATTCGCCGGCGAAGGCGCTCAACGCTTCGACGGGTGCGGCGAGCGTGACGGGCCAAATAGTGCCGTTGCCATCCGCGCAAACGCTTTCGGAGTCATCGGCGCCATCGGCGAAGCGCAGCGCGAGGTCACGGTTGGCGCAGCCGAAACTGCGTTGCGGGAAGCCCGGTCGATCGAGCAGCGTCACGCTGGTACCGGCCGGACTGGTGAGCACGATGCGCACATCGCCCACCCACGGATGTTCGATCGCCACGTCCACCGCGAGCGCATCGAGTGCGATGTCCTGTGAAACGCGCAGCGTCGACAGCGCGCCGTCGACGACATCGGCATCGGGAATCGCGCGCGGCAGATCCTGCGCCAGCGGCCGCACGCGGCCCACCGGCAGCGACAGTTCGAACGGCCAGCTCGCCGTGCCGGACTGCAATCGGGCCTGCAGCACGAGATCGGTGAGACAGGCGGCGTCGTGTGCGAGCTGCAACTCGAAGCTGGCCTGCGCCGGCACGCCGAGGGCGACACTGCCCAGTGCATCCGTACCGCGGATCACCTGCACGCCGGTGGGATACGGCGGCAACAGTTGCGCCTGCACGCTGCCGAAGCTCTCGCCATGCGCCGTGACGGGCACCAGCACGGTGATGCGTTCGCCCGGCTCGGCGATGCCGTTTTCCGCCAGCGCGGAGAATTCGCAGCCGTCGAATACTTCGACCTGTGCCGCGGCCGATCGCAGATAGACGTACGTCCCTTCGCCACGCACCACGGTGGTGAGGGCCTGCTCGACGGCGGCGCCGGACGTTTCCTGCAACAACACGGTACCGATCGCCGGCGCCGGCATGTTGCCGCCCACCGGTGGCGTGAAGGTGATGGACAGGGTTTGCGATGCGCCCGGCGCCAGCGAGAACGTCGGCGGATCGATGTCGACGCGGATGTTGCCGCTGCCGGCCACGTAATCGGCCGTCCATGTCCCCGCTTGCGTCATGCGGTTGGTGACGGTGCGCTCGTAGGTGCATTCGACATCGCAGCCCAGATCGCGGATCGAGGGCAGGTTGAGCGTCGCCGGCTGGCCCTCGTTGGCCGGATCGGCGGCGACGAAGTTGGCATAGGTTTCGTGCAAGGTCAGGCCGGCGCGGACGGCGCGCTCGAGCGCGACGCGGCCGGTGCCGACATCGTCCGGGCCCCATGGCGTGTTGCCGTCTTCGCGCGTGCCTTCGCGCTTGGCCGTCGTCACCAGCGCGGAATGGATGTCGCTGGGGCTCCAGTCCGGATGCAAGGCGCGCAGCAAGGCGCCGGCACCCGCCACGTGCGGCGACGCCATCGAGGTGCCGTCCATGCGCTGGTAGGAGCCGCTGAAGGCATCGGTGGCGGCGTAAATCGCCACGCCGGGCGCCGCGATGTCGGGCTTCAGCACGTCGAGCGCGACCGGCGTCGGGCCGCGCAGACTGAAACCGGCGAGCACATCGCCGCGGCGCGTCGCCGGAGTCAGTCGCACCCGCGTTGCGGCGGGCGCGGTGTTCTCGATGAAGGCGCGCAATGTTTCACCGTCGATGGCATCGAGGCCGTATGCCGGCAACGTCTGCGCGCGCACGTCCATGGCCAGCGGGCCGAACTGATTGTTGTAGATGAATACCACGCTGGCGCCGGCGGCATCGGCGTTGGCGATCTTGACCGCGAAGTCGCAATCGCCGCGCAGCAGCAGCACAGCGTCGCCGTCGAAACGATTCGGCGCGAACGGCGCGCAGCCCTTCGGCTGGTCGGCCGGGTAAACGATATCGCTGTCGGGCAAGCCTTCGCCGTAGTCAAAACCGTTGCCCGGCGTCGCCACCATGTCCTGCAACGCGGACGGCGCGTTGTCGCCAAGCACGCTCAAGCTGCCGGGACCGAAGGCGTTGAGATCGTGCGTGATCGCCGCGACGGTGGTAATCCACGGTGCCTGATGATTCACATGGCCGACCGGATTGGTTTCGAACGGATTGGTGTTGCCGGCCGCCACCGCGACGTAGATGTCCTGACCGACGGCCTCGAGCAGGCTGCGGTCGTAGTCGTTCCACGGATCGAGGCCGCCGCTGATCGACAGATTCAATACATCGACGCCGTCGAGAATCGCATTCTCGAGCGCGGCCTGCATCGCGGCGCCGCTGCACGAGTTGGTTTCGCACACTTTGTAGCTGCGCACCTGTGCGCAGGGCGCCACGCCGGAAATCTGCGTGTACGGCGGCGGCAGGGTCGGCGCCGGAATCGCGCTGCCGACATCGAGCAGATTGCCGGCGGCGGTGGAGGCGACATGCACGCCGTGGCCGAAACCGTCGAAAGCTTCGGGCTGCGCGCCATTGCAGACGCCATCGGCAGCGCTGAAACAATCGACCGCCGAAAGCAGTTTCGGCGATGCGCTGTTCAAGCCGCAGCCGGCGTCGTTGGCGAACGAGGGATGCTGGCTGTTGCTGCCGGTGTCGATGACACCGATGACCTGGCCTTCGCCGCGCGTGCCGATCGCGCCCGGTGCGCCGGCACCACTCCATACACCGTCGGCGCCGATGAAACCCGGGCCGCGATAAGTGGCGAGCCGGGCGTCCTCGACGCGCGTGACGCGCGCGACGCCCGGCAGCGTGGCGATGCGCTCGGCTTCGTGCGCACTCAACTCCACGGCCACGCCGCTGCGCGTGACGGCGTAGCTGTGCGTGGGCGCAAGCGGCCGGCCCAGCTGCAGTTCGATGTTCGCCAGATGGCTCTCGCGCCGTTGCGCGAGAAAGCCGCGATACGCGCGCGCCGACACGGAGTTCGCGTCGATCCGCGCGCCATCCTTGCGCGGCCGCGTCGCGACCAGACCGGCGACGCCGCCGTCGTAGTGCAGCAATCCGGGCTCGTCGAAGGTGACGAAATACGCGGTGCGATGCGCGTCGCGCGCATGGGCATCGATGGCGCCGCCGAGCAGCAGGCCGAGTGCAGCACACAACAATTTCGGGCGCAACGGGCTCGTGGTGATCGGAGAGAAGCTCACAGGTCCGCTCCTTCGAAACCGTCGCGCAGGATGGCCGGTTCGGCCACCCGCAGATCGACCGGCACGCGGCGCAGCGGGGCGCTGCGATCGTTGCTGGTGAAGCACAGTTCGGCGTGATAATCGCCCGGCGCCAATCCGCCCGGATCGAGCGTGAGCGAGACGATCGATTCGCCGGCCGGCGCCGTGGTGTCCGACGTGTTGCCGATCTGCAGCCACGGCACGGCATCCGGGTCGATGCACTCCGGCCCGGGCCTGGCGATCGCGAATCCGACCGGCGTCATGTACGAGCCGGTGTTGTAGTTGAACGGGCCCACATAGCTGGCCGCGCCGGTGCTGGTTTCGAGCGTGTAGACGCCGACTTTCACGACCGGAATGTCATCGTTGGTGCCGGCGAAGTACAGCACGCCGGTCTGGTCGTCGAAGTCGAGCTGCGGCCGATCGGCATCGGCGATGCGGAATCCGAGTGGGCCGATCGCCTGCGTTTCGCCGGTGGCCTTGTCGATCGCCAGCAGCGAACTGGTGAGCACATCGACCGCATACATCGCGCCATCGGGCGACACGGCGATGTCGGACACGCAGAGGTCGGTGCCACCGGTGTCGAGTCGCGCGATGCGTGTGGACGCGGCGGTCGCAGGATCGATGCGGTACAGCGTCGCGTTACGACCGGGAAAGTCATAGCAAGTGGACGCCACCGCATACAAGGTGCCGTTGCTGCGATCCCATGCCATGCCGCGCCAGAAGCCGTCGCCGCCCTCGATCGGCGCCTCGCCGCGCACGGTGATTTCGCCGGTGGCGGTGTCGATGTCGGCGAAGCCCCAATCGTAGGAATTGCCCTGCCGGTTGGTGTCCATCAGCATCAGGTGGCGACTCAGATCGTCGTTGATGAAGTCGCCGCCGTAGGAGTCGTGGCCGAGCTGACGCACCAGGGCCGCCTGCGATGGCGCGGCGGCGTTGACGCGGCGATACGGCGCGCCGTCGAGGCCATTGCGCAGGATCGCGTAGGCCGGCACTTCGTCGGCCGTGCCGGCGCCGAGCGCGCGCGCAGGCAGCACCCCAGGCGTCGGTTGCAGCGGAATTTTGGCGGCCTGCGGCGGCGGAAAATGCCATTTCGGCGCGCGTTCCGACAGGCTCCAGGACAGATCGATGTCGCCCAGGTTGCGCACCGCGATCGGCTGCGATGCCGCCGGCTCGCCGACCAGCGCCTGCATCGCGACCGCGGCCGGGTCGATCCGCAATTTCGGCGATCCCGCCACCAGCCGCACCTGCGAGAACGCGATCGCCGAGGCATGCATCGGCGTGAAGCGGATGGTCTGTCCAGCCTGCAACGTCTGTTGTTCGACCGAGACGATCTGGCGCAGATTACGCGTGGTGTCGATCAAACCGATCATCGCCGAACCGCCGGCATCCTGCAGATATAGATCGCCGCCCTGCGCGTCGAAATTGACGTCGAGGTAGCTGAAGCTGATCGCGCCGTCGGCTTCGTCGATCAGCAACTGGAAGGTGATGCCGCAATCGGCCGGATCGGCGGCGGCGCAGGGAATGCCGAGCAGCTCGTCGACTTCGGTGCCTTTGTTGCGCCACTCGAGCACGGCGCGGCGATCGGGCGCGCTGCCGATCACGGCATAGGCCACGCTGCCGGCGGAGCCGAAGGCTTCCCAGTACGGCAGCATCGCGTCGTTGCCGTCCGGCGGCGGCGGATTCCAGTGATCGCCACCGAACAGCGCAAATTCGCCGCCGCAATAACTGTCGTGCGGCACCCACTGCACGGCGCCGTTGTCGTAGACGCATAGGCGATCGATCGCGCCGGCCGGAAAGCTGCGGCCGTACAGCCGGAAGTCGAACGGCAGCGGAATCGGGTTTTCGAATTGCGGATTGCCGATGGCGGACAGATCGACGCTGTCGAACGGCGCCGCGGTGTCGATGGTGTAGCTCGGTGTTTCCGGGAAAGCCGTCCAGTGGAAGGTGGCATCGCTGGAACTGCCGGCGATCAGGGTGAGGTTGTATTGCGCGGTCGCGCCGGGCGCGATCGGCAGTTCGATCAGGTTGCGGAAGCGCTGGTCGAACTCGGAGAAGATGTCGCTGCCGATCGAATGCCAGCGCAGGGTCTCGCTGCCGAGATTGGTGATCGTGAAGCAGTGGTTGACCGGCGTGCCGGCCACCACTTCGATCGCCGGCTGCGTGCCGCAGGCCGGCGCCGCGGCGGTATCGAGCGTGAGCTGCACGTCGATCTGGACACCTGCGCCCGCCGTCCCGGCGAGCGCCGCCGCCGAACTCATCGCGGCCGCCAGCCCGCAGCCCGCCACCCTCAGCCATCGACCCAGTTTCAGCATCATCTATCGTCCCCGTCCGTGTTCGGATGCCGCGGGCGGAGGCCGTCTCCGCATCGACCGCAGGCAGGCGGCAACCGTATGTCGGGCGTTCGATCGCGGCCAGCGCAGTCCATGGCAAAACCATGGCCGGGCCATGGCCGGAGCGTGGTGGTGCGGCTGCCGCGGCGCTTCAGCGCGTCGGCGGCAGGCGCAGTTTCGGCGGGATGACGCGCTCGCCGGCCAGGTCCTCGACCTGGCGCAGACTGTCGGCCCACGGCTCGCGCGGACCGATCGCCTGGAACACGGCCAGTTGCAGCAACGCGCAATCGAAATCGCGTTCGGCCCAGGCCGCGACGCGGCCGGCGAGCGCGGCGGCGGCTTCCTCTTCGCCACGCGCCAGCCGCCAGTGGCCGAACGCGGTGGCCGCCAGCGCGACCTGCGACGGCACGCCATCGACGTCGGCCGTGGCGAGCGCGCGGCCGAACAAGGCTTCGGCGCGCGCATCATCGCCGCGGCGCGCGGCGGATTCGGCCGCCGCCACCAGCAGCGCCGTCGCGGCGCTGCCGATTTCGAGGTCGACCGGAATATCGGAGAACCCCTCGCCAGCGATACCGCTCGCGGCCTCGGCGCGTTCGCGCAGCAGCAACAGATGGGCGCGCGCCAGGTCGCGCGGTTCGTCGGGCCAGTCGGCAAGCACGGTTGCCACGGTCGCGAGCACGGCGGCGGACTGGCCGAGGCGCGCCTGCAGTTCGGCGCGCTGTTCGGGCAGATAGTGTGCGGCCGCCGGCTGCACGTCGGCGTAGTCGCGCTCGGCCGCGTCGAGCAGCGCCTGCGCATCGCGATGCCGCCCGAGGCCGAGCAACACCGCGGCGCGGCCGGAAGCCACGGTGGCACCGAGCCCGGGGTCGCCGATCGCCTCGCGCAGCACCCATTGCCGGTCGCTGGTCGCCAGCGCATCGCGCCAGCGCAGCAGGCCGACCTGCACATCGAGCACGGTGCCGAGCACGGCGAGCCGGCGTTCCACCGCGCCGAGCGCTTCGAAACGATCGGCGGCATCGACCAGATGCGGCAAGGCCTGTTCGAGCCGTCCGCGCTCGGCTTCGAGCAGACCGAGGTTGGTATCGACTTGCGCCAGTCCGTAGCGATCGCCGGCGGCACGGAACGCGGTGCGCGCGCGGCCGAGCGCGACCGCGGCTTCGTCGTAACGCTGCTGCGCGATCAGCGAAATACCGAGCCCGCTCAAGGCGGTGCCGCGTTCGGCCTGGGCCTCGCCCGGTGCGAGCAGCGCGGCGGCGTCGCGGTAGTCGCGTTCCGCGATTTCCGGCCGCGACTGGCGGAACGCGACGGTGGCGCGCGCCGCCAGCACGCGGCTGCGCGCGACCGGATCGGCCTGCACGGCCGGCATGTCGAGCAAGCCGGTGAAACTGGCGGCGGCGCGCTCGAAATCGCCGGCGAAAAAATCGACGCGGGCCGCGGCGTAGCCGATGCGCCAATCGCTGCGCAATGCTTCGGGTGTCTGATCGAGCGCAAGCTTCGCCGCCGGCACATCGCTGGCGAGCAGGGCGGCCTGGATGCGGCGCAGATGCTCTTCGGGCCGCATATCGTCGGAATCCGCCGCGGGCGGCGCACGATCGAGCGCGGCGAGCAGCAGATCGGCGGCGCGCAGGGCCGCCTCGATCAGATCGGCATCGCGACTGTCGACGCTGTGCACGCCGCCGCGCGCATCGTCCACCTGCAGGCTCACCTGCCAGCCGTCGAAGTCGCGCCGCACGCTGCCGCGCACGACGCCGTTGGCGCCGAGCCGTTCGCGCAACTGCGCCGGCGCGAGCGGGGCACCATCGCTGCCGCGCAGCGCGGCGAGCGTGCGTTCGCTGGCGAGCACGGCCACGTCGGCGCGCCGCAGCCGATCGGCGACCAGTTCCATGATGCCCAGGCGCGCCCACGCCGCCTCGGGCGGTGCGTCGACTTCGAATGGCAGCACGACGAGGCTCTGGCTGTCGGCGGGTGTGGTTGCGGTGGTTTGAGGCAAAGTCGCCGGGTCGCGCAGGCGCCATGTTGCGAAGGCGACGAGGATCGCGATCAGTACGAGCGCGATTGCGATCGGGATGCGGCGTTTTGCCGGCGATCGTGCAATGGGTTTCGCCATCCCGGTCGGTGCGTCGTCCGCGGCTTCGCCGGCGATCGGTACGGCTCGATCCGATGCAGCTACGCCGGAGATCGCGGCCTCGTGCGGCGCATCAGCCGGCGGTTCGAGCGAAGCTTTCGGCGCCTCGCTTTCGACATCCACGGCTTCGGTCGGCACCACCCAGCGATAGCCGAATCCCGGCACGGTGCGGATCACGCGCTGTGCCTGTCCGTCGTCGCCCACGGCGCGACGCGCACGCACCATCAATTCGCTGACGCGGGCTTCGGCGACATCGACGCGGCCCCACACCGCCGCCACCATTTCGTCGCGTCCGACCGCGCGATCGCGATGTTCGACCAGATAAACCAGGCAATCGAGAACCAGCCGCGCCGGCTTCTCGCGCACCCCGGCGCGCCACAGCTCGCGCGCGGCCGGCAGCAATCGGAAATCGTCGAAGCGGAATTCGCGCGCGGTCATGCGGGCGATTTTGGCAGAAATGGTTTTGCGTGCCGCGCGCGCGACGGATGGTGCGTCGCCGTCGGTCATCAACAATTGCGAAACGTGGAGGTGGATCACGCAGCGGGTCGGCGGCGGCGCGAGGGGAGTGTCGATTTGCGGTGCTGCGGGAATCGGGAAGCGGAAGCGCACGAAAAAGCCGCAGTCCTGCGACTGCGGCTTCGGTCTTGCGGGCGTCAGGCCGACGCGCGGATCCCGCGCCGGTCAGGCGAAGGCGGCAACCCTGCGCGCATCGCGGATCGCCTGCACCACGCGCACGCGTTTGGGCGCCGTCGCCAACGCACTCGCCAGCCCGCGCCGCGCCAGCACCTGCGCCGCCGCCGCTTCGCCGGATTCGCAACCGCCTTCCATGAAGCCCTGGGTGTCGAGCGCGCAATGTTCGCCGGCGAAATGCAACTGGCCGACGCTTTCGCCCATCGCGCCGCGCAGCGAGGTCCAGTCGCCGGTCGTCAGGCAGGCGTAACTGCCTTGCGCCCACGGCTGCGTCGGCCAATGCATGCGCACTTCGCGGGCGCCATCGCGCGTGGCGGCGATGCCGGGGAAAATCGCATCGAGTTCGCGCGCCGCCTTGTCGGCCTGCATCTTCGCGCTGCCTTCGCCGAGTTCGACGCCGTGGCGGCCGCCGGTGAAATTGGTCAGCGCGCCCGACCTGCCCGGCTGCAGCCGCGTGGTCTCCCAGGTGGTCTGGAACGGCAGGTCGGCGAACACGCTGCCGTTGCGGCGATGCCGCGTGCGCCAGACACGTTCGTTGAAGCCGATCATCAGTTTCGCGTTGGTGCCGTATTGCAGGTTGTCGATCGCGCGGCGCTTGTGCGCCGGCAATTCCAGATCGAGCTGCACCTGCCGCAGTGTGGTGAACGGCAGCGCGAGTACCACTTCGCGCGCACGCACTTCGCGCGAGTTCGAGCCTTGGCGGAAGGTCAGCACGTAACGGCCGTCGGCCTCTTGCCGCAAGGCTTCGAGCGGGCTGCTGGTTTCGATCGCATCGGCCAGTTTTTCGCCCAGGCCCTGCACGATCAGATCGTTGCCGCCGCGCACGTGGAACCGCTCGTCGCTGCTGCCGAAGATCTTGAACGAACCGGCCTGGGTGCCGATGAAGGTGAGCAGATTGAGCGCCGACTGGCGATCGCTTTCGAGCCCCATTTCGGTGGTGTAGGCGACCTCGATCAGCGTACGCAGCCACGGCTCGGCGCCTTCGCGCTGCAGCCAGCCCGACACCGACATCGCATCGAGTGCCTGCGCGTTGTCCGGTACGTCCCAGGTGATGTCGCCATCGCCGAGCGTGGCCAGGTCGCGATCGATCGCCGCCGCCAGCGGCACGAACGCGCGCACCAGTTCTTCTTCCGAATACGCGCGGCCCTTGGCGAACCACACATCGCCCTGCAGCGACGGGTCGTCGGTGAGCAGATCGTCGAGCGTGAGCCCGAGTTCGTCGGCCAGCGCACGGATGCGCACATGATCGGTATCGATCAACTCGCCGCCCAGCTCGATCACCTGCCCGTCGGGGAAATGATCGCGCAGGCTGAACATGCGGCCGCCGATGCGCGTATTGGCCTCGAAGATGCGCACCGGCACGCGCGCCTGCCGCAAGCGCCAGCCCGCCGTGAGACCGGCGATCCCGGCACCGACGATGACGACGTCGTCATCGTCGTGCTTCGGCGCCTGCACCGCGCGCGGCGCACACGCCGCCACCGCCAGCGCCGCACTGCCCGCACCCAGCGTCCGCAGGAAACGCCGCCGCGAATCCTCGCGCCGCATCTGCATTGCCCGATCGACCACCTCATCGACCGGCTGCGCACTGCGATGCGCATGCCGGGCCAGCGCGGCGGCGCGCCGCAGGATCGCAAAAAGCGGGGTGCGGGACATGGCGGCTCCATCGTAGGCACGGACGCGTGCCGCGCCACGATGCGCGATTCGGGGCGACTCGCGCAACACCTCGTTGCCGCGTCAAGATGTCCACCTCGACAATTCCGGGGGAGTGATTCGATGCACTACGGACACGCGTTCCATCCGGCCGGGCATGGAACCTTCTTTTCCGGAGCGATCCGCTCCGAGGACTCCGATATCGGCTTCGTCTGGGTCTACGACTGCGGGTCGAAACGCCCTTCGAATATGCGTGGCCTAGTCGATGATTTTGCGGACCAGATGCCGGGGCATGACCAGATCGACCTGCTGTGTCTTTCGCACTTCGACAGCGACCATGTCGTCGGAATGGATTTGCTGCTGGATCGGTTCGGCGTAGGAATCCTCGTCCTGCCTTACCTGCATTTGGCCGACCGGCTTCGACTGGCGTGCTCGGTGATCGAGGAAGAGCAGCATGCGGCCGGCCGGCTCGCGGCGTTTACTGCCAGCCCACTGACTTATCTGCGACGTGGCGGGGATTGGCGTGTCGGCCGGGTGATTCTCGTACAAGGTGGGCCTTCGTCCGAGGAAACCACAGACGATGGCCCGCGCGAAGACCGTGATCCTGAACATCTTGAACTGAAGACACCCCTCGTCTTGCCCGCCCCGTCCGACGTAGACCGCTTCGAACCCCGACGCATGCCCGCCGGCGTGGTTTCGCATTCGCGGCCGTGGCGGGTGAGTGCCTGCTACGAGTTCATGTTCTACAACGCTGCCTGGCCGAACGGGCAAGCGCCTCATTCCGGCGTTGCGTTGGCGGATATCGCCTTACAGGTGGACAACATTATCGATCAGTACCGGTTGCTGGATCACGGACCGCCGCAAGCAGGCTGGCTCGCCGCTCTGAAGGCGTTGTACTCGCAGCATTTCGGCCCCGGCAAGAAGCGTAGGAACGACATTTCCTTATGCGTCCATGGACGACCACTGAGCGATAGCGCGAGCTGCAAGATTTTCCATCGCAAGAATCCGCCTTTCGAGTGCATCGCCGGAGACGATGATCCGGATCGCGGCAACGGTATCCTGCTCACCGGCGACATCGGGTTGAACCGTCATCAACTCGAAACTTTGCGCGACCATCTGGGCATGCCTCGATGGCAGAACATTCGCGTGATGCAGATTCCGCATCACGGATCGCGCGACAACTGGCAGGCCGGCAACAGTGCGATATGCCATCATCAGACGGCGGTGATCTGCGCACCGGAGCCGACTCGAAACGGCCATCACCCGCATCGTGACGTGCTCAACGATCTGCCCGAATACGAAATTGCCAGCTACGAACGCGGCCTGCATTTCGATTGCCACAATTCGAAGTAGAAGCGGCGAGCGATTCGATCGGACCACGCATAAAGAAAAAGCCCCGCATCGCTGCGGGGCCTTTTGTGTCGCGGGAAACAGGAAGCGGGACTTAGAAGTCCATGCCGCCCATGCCGCCGCCGTGGTCGTGGCCACCGGCCGGGGCGCTGTCTTTCTTCGGCGCTTCGGCCACCATCGCTTCGGTGGTGATCATCAGGCCGGCGATCGAGGCGGCGTTCTGCAGCGCGGTGCGGGTGACCTTGGTCGGGTCGAGGATGCCGAATTCGACCATGTCGCCGTATTCGCCGTTCGCCGCGTTGTAGCCGTAGTTGCCCTTGCCGGCCGAGACGGCGTTGAGGACGACCGACGGTTCTTCGCCGCAGTTGGCGACGATTTCGCGCAGCGGGGCTTCCATCGCACGCTTGGCGATCACGATGCCGTGGTTCTGGTCTTCGTTGGCACCCTTGAGGCCCTTGATCGCGGCCAGCGCGCGGATCAGCGCGACGCCACCACCCGGAACCACGCCTTCTTCGACCGCCGCACGCGTGGCGTGCAGGGCGTCTTCGACGCGCGCCTTCTTCTCTTTCATTTCGACTTCGGTGGCCGCGCCGACCTTGATCACGGCCACACCGCCGGCGAGCTTGGCGACGCGTTCCTGCAGCTTCTCGCGGTCATAGTCCGACGAGGTTTCTTCGATCTGCGCCTTGATCTGCTTGATGCGCGACTGGATGCCGTCGGCCTGGCCGGCGCCGTCGATGATGGTGGTGTTTTCCTTCGACACCTGCACCTTCTTGGCGCGGCCCAGATCCTTGATCGTGGCCTTCTCGAGCTGCAGGCCGACTTCTTCGGAAATCACCGTGCCGCCGGTCAGGATCGCCATGTCTTCCAGCATCGCCTTGCGGCGGTCGCCGAAGCCCGGCGCCTTGACGGCGCACACCTTCACGATGCCGCGGATGGTGTTGACGACGAGGGTCGCCAGCGCTTCGCCTTCCACTTCCTCGGCCACGATGAGCAGCGGCTTGCCGGCCTTGGCGACGCCTTCGAGCACGGGCAGCAGCTCGCGCACGTTCGAGATCTTCTTGTCGTACAGCAGGATGAAGGGGTCTTCGAGTTCGGCCGACATCGACTGCTGGTTGTTGATGAAGTACGGCGACAGGTAGCCGCGGTCGAACTGCATGCCCTCGACGACGTCGAGTTCATTGTCCAGGCCCGAGCCGTCTTCGACCGTGATCACGCCTTCCTTGCCGACCTTGTCCATCGCCTTGGCGATCAGGTCGCCGATGGCTTCGTCGGAGTTCGCCGAGATCGAACCGACCTGCGCGATTTCCTTCGAGGTGCTGCACGGCTTGGAGATGTTCTTAAGCTCAGCGACCGCACCCTGCACGGCCTTGTCGATGCCGCGCTTGAGGTCCATCGGGTTCATGCCGGCCGCGACCGCCTTCATGCCTTCGCGGATCAGCGCCTGCGCCAGCACGGTGGCGGTGGTGGTGCCGTCGCCGGCGTTGTCGGAGGTCTTGGAAGCGACTTCCTTCACCATCTGCGCGCCCATGTTTTCGAACTTGTCGGCCAGTTCGATTTCCTTGGCGACGCTGACGCCGTCCTTGGTGATGGTCGGCGCGCCGAAGCTCTTCTCGAGCACGACGTTACGGCCCTTCGGGCCGAGGG
>CBFHAI010000038.1:0-41232 GCA_965653565.1 uncultured Chiayiivirga sp.
TCCCGACTCCCGACTCCCGACTCCCGACTCCCGACTCCCGACTCCCGACTCCCGATTCCGACTCCCCGGCCCGCAAGCCCTCAAACCTTCCGCCGCACCCGCAACGTCAGCCCTTTCAGGAAATTGCGCAACATCTGATCGCCGCAGGCACGGTAGTTTTTGTGGCCGGGCTGGCGGCATAGCGCGCTCAGTTCCGGTTTGGAGATTTCGAAGTCGGCGGCGCGGAAGACCTGGTGCATGTCGAGGTCTTTCAGTTCGAAGGCGACGCGCAGTTTCTTGAGCACGAGGTTATTGGTGACGCGGTTCTCCGGCGGGCGGGGCGGCAGGCTTTCGTCCCGGCCGCGGCGGAAGTAAATCAGTCCATCGAGGAAACGCGACAGCACCGCGCCGCTGCATTCGACGAAGCCCTCCTCGCCTTCCTTGCGCAGCAGGGCCTGCACGTCGTCTTTTCCGAGCGCGAAATCCGGGTCCGCCAGTTTCACGATTTCCACGACCCGGGCGTCGCTCAGGTCGAGCATGTAGCGGATGCTGCGCAGCACGTCATTGTTGATCATGGGCCGCAGGATAGCCGGAAAGGCGTGGTTTGGCCGGTGTCCGGCGATTTCTGCGTTGGCGCTGTCGATCCCCGCCATGCGAGTGCCGTCATGCCCTCAACCAAGCCTTTCCCGTCCTTTCCGTTGCTGGGCCGTTGCGCTGTCGCGCTGTTGCTCGCCACGGCCGTGTCCGCCGTGGCGCAGGCGGCGACGATCCAGGTGGTTTCCACTTACAACAACGATGGCTGCCGCCTGCGCGACGCCATCACTGCCGCCAACACCGACACCAACGTCGGCCAGTGCACGCGCGTCGGCCCGGGAACCGCCGACACGCTGATGCTGCCGCCGCTCTTCATTCCCGGCCATCCGGGCAACGGCGTGGGCGACTACAACAACGAGGACGCCAACGTCCGCGGCGACTACGACATCACCAGCGACATCACGATCCAGGGCGTCAGTCCGACCCGGTCGTCGATCGCGTCGATGCCCCTGGATCGCCTGTTCGACGTGCACACCGGCGGCGTGCTGACGCTGCGCGATGTGACGGTGTTCGGCGGCAGCGTCATTACTTCGAGCGTGGCGCAGGGCGGCATGCTGCGCAAAGCCGCCGGCAGTACGGTGACGCTCGAACGCGTGCTGGTGCACGGCGGCACCGCCGATCGCGGCGGCGCCATCTTCGCCAATGTGCAGACCGGCGCGCTCACGCTGAGCAGCACCACCGTGCGCAGCGGCTACGCTGTGACCAGCGGTGGTGCCATCGATCTGTTCACCGGGCTGTCGAGCGCCGTCACCACGACGCTGACCAATGTCACGTTGAGCGGCAATGCGGCAGGCACCAAATCCGCGCTCGCCGCCACCGGCACGCCGCTGGTGCTGCGCAACGTCACGATAGCGCGCAACCAGACTTTCTCGACCTCGCGCGCGGTCGAATTGTCGAGCCTCGACGATTCGGAAGTCAGCTTCACCAACGTGCTGCTGCTCGACAACAACAGCAGCTCCAACAACCAGGCCAATCTGCGCTGTTTTGCCAGCGCCGCGATCGGCACGATGCGGCACACCGTCATCGGCGGCACGACGGTCGGCTGTCCGGTGACGACCACCATCGGTACGCCGGCGAGCAAGGATGTGCGCCTGATGCCGCTGTTCGACTACGGCGGCGGCATCCCGACGCATGCGCTGGAACTGGGCAGCATCGCGATCGGCAACGGCAGTCCGGTCGGCGCCAACGGCTGCCCGACCCTCGATGCGCGCGGCGTCACGCGCACCAATCCGTGCGAGATCGGCGCCTACGAGCATCGCATCGATCTCAGCGTCAACTCGACGGCCGATCTGCCCGACAGCACGCCGGGCGACGGCCTGTGCCGCGCCAGCAACAACGCCTGCACGCTGCGCGCGGCGACCATGGAAGCCGGCGCCGCCGGCGGCCGCTGGATCGTCGGCTTGCCGGCGGGCACGTACACGCTGAGCCAGTCGGCCGTGTTCAACAGCGATCCTTCCGGCGGCGACCTCGATATCGAACCGGCGGACGACGACACGCCGCCGCTGGTGTTCCATCTGTTCGGACTGGGCACGCCGGCCGACACCCATCTGGTGGGCAGCGGCAGCGATCGCGTGCTGCAGGTGCGCGGCACCTTCTACAACGAGTCCGACGACGAGTTCTTCGATCGCTGGCTGTCTTTCGCGATGAGCAACGTCACGGTGCGCGACGGTTATCTCACCGACGACATCTACCGCTCGCAGTACGAGAGTCTCGCCGGCGGCGGCGTGATGCTCAGTTCCGGCAACACGCTGCTCTACAACGTGGTGGTGCGCGACAACGAAGTGCGGCCGGCCACCGGCGGCGGCGGTGGCGGCGGCGTCGGCATCTGGGTGCCGCGCTATGGCTTCAACCAGCATCCCCAGTCGCAGTCGGCGCGTCTCGAACGCTTCGCACTGATCGACAACCTGGTCGAAGCCGCGACATTCACGCAGCCCGACGGCTCGATCACGTTCGGTGGCGGGCTGTTTTCGAGCGGGCCGGATCTGGAGCGCAACGACGACGCCATCGCGCTGGTCAACGGTGTCGTCGCCGGCAATCGCGCCGATCTGATCGGAGGCCTGTACCTCATCCAGAAGGGCTTCGTGTCGTTCGTCACCGTCACCGAAAACGTCGGCCGCCAACACACGCGCGACCAGCTGCCGCGCACCGGCGGCATTTCGTTCGCCGGCAACCAGAACCGCATCACCAACAGCATCATCGCCGGCAATCTCTACGGCACGACGCCGAACGATTGCTCCACCGCGCTGGGCGTTTCGAGCGCGATGAACAGCCTGGGTTACCTGCTCGTCGGCAACGCCGACGGCTGTGTCATCAGCGGCGACCTGACCGGTAATGTCATCGGTGCCGACGCCCTGCTCGGGCCGCGCGAAACGGCGGCCGACGGCATGGTGTTCTATCGGCCGCGCGTCGCCAGTCCGGCTTATCTTGCGGTGCCGCCGGCCGATTGCATCGACGATCGCGGCTTCGCGGTGCCGCGCGACATCAAGGGCGATGTGCGGCCCGAGCCGGCCAGCAACTGCTCGATGGGCGCCGCCGAGGGAGCCGCGCTGGAGATCGGCATCTTCGCCAACGGCTTCGAGGGAAGCTGACGCTGGCGATGCTGATCCGTCGTTCGACCGCGCATGCAGCGGCTGCGTGCGCGGTCGGCGCCGAGCGCGCAGTCCGCGGCATTTTCAGCGCGTCGACATGCGCCATCGGACGAGCGAAGGCGGATAGCCGGGCTGGCGCGATCGCGTTCACGCCACCATGATAGGCATCGCGGTGCACGCGCCACGACTTCGCAGCTCATCGCCGCATGAGTTGCGCGGGCATGGTTGCGATGCATCAGCTGCGCGATCAGGCCGCACTGCCGCCGTGACAGCGCCGGTACGAACTCACGCCCCAACCACAACGGACTTTTCCATGTCTCAGACTTCCACTCAAGCGCAACGCGCCGAACTGCTGCACTCGCTGCACGTTGCCGGCGATCCGCTGGTGCTGTTCAACGTATGGGACGCCGGCAGTGCGCGCGTGGTGGCCGAGGCCGGCGCGCGCGCCATCGCGACCGGCAGCTGGTCGGTCGCCGCCGCCCAGGGCTTCGGCGACGGCCAGCAACTGCCGCGCGCCGTCGCGCTCGACAATCTGCGCCGCATCGCCGGCAGCGTCGCGCTGCCGGTCACCATCGATCTGGAAGCCGGCTACGGCGACGCGCCGCAGGACGTGGCCGAAAGCGTGACGCAGGCGATCGCCGCCGGCGCCGTCGGCTGCAACCTGGAGGACCAGGTGATCGGCGGCCAGGGCCTGTACGCCATCGAACAACAGGCGGCGCGGCTACGCGCCGCGCGCGACGCGGCCGAACGGGCCGCGGTGAAGTTCTTCATCAACGCACGCACCGACCTGTTCCTCAGCAACCCCGCGTCGCTGCACGCGGGCCTGCTGGATGCCGCGATCGAACGCGCGCATGCCTACCGCGACGCCGGCGCCAGCGGCTTCTTCGTGCCCGGCCTGGTCGACGAAACCGCGATCGAACGCGTCTGCCGCGAGAGCCCGCTGCCGATCAACATCATGATGATGCCGAGCGCCCCCTCCGTTGCGCGCCTGGCCGAACTCGGCGTCGCGCGCGTCAGTCACGGACCGGGCCCGTATCGACTGGCGATGCAGGCGCTGAGCGAAGCGGCGAAGGCGGTGCACGGTCGCGCGTGATTGCTCTTGCGCTGCGATGACGCTGCCGATGCCACGCGGTCGACGCAATCGTGTTGATGCAGTAGCGGCGAAACAAAAGACAACCCCGTGTTGCATCAGGTGAACTCGAAGTGCCATAGCACTTAAAAAAAACGCCCCGGCAAACCGGGGCGTTTCAGTGATCGCGGCTCCGCAGATTACTGCGTCTTCAGCGTGAGTCCGTAGTTCTGCAGGATCTCGCCGATCGGTTGGAAGTAGCTGGTCGCGAGGGCGGCCTGGTTGCCTTTGCAGCTGTAGTTGCCGCCCGACAGCACGCCCTGCGCCTGGCCGGCGCCGGTGATGAAGGAACCGCCCGAGTCGCCGCCTTCGGCGCAGACTTTGACGCGCGTCAGGCCGCTGACGGAGACGTCCGGGTATTGCACGGTCTGGTTGTAGGCTTCGATCGTGCCGCATTTGAAGCCGGTGGTGCGGCCCGAACGGCAGACCGCGGCGCCGATCGGGGCGACCGTGCTGCCGTGCACCGGCACGTCGGCCTGACTGTAGCCATCGACCGCTGCGACCAGCGTGTGCGAGCCGGTGAGAGCGACCCAGGCGCCGTCGCCGTTGTTCGGATAGCTCGAGGCCTGGAACGAACCGATCGAAGCGCTCACCGTGCGGCGGTTGACGAGCGTGTGCACGGTGTCGCCGGCGTTGCCGCAATGACCGGCGGTGGCGTAGCCCTGCTGACCGGTGCTGCCTTTGGTGACGTTGAAACCGACCGAGCAGTAGTAATAGCTGCCACCGCTGCGCGACAGATATTCGCTGCCGCCGTAGAACGTGACCAGCGGCCTGGGGGCCGATTCCATCGTGCTGAAGCGGATCGTTCCGGCATCGGCGCGGCTGGCCGCGACGAAGTCGATGGCGGCTTTCTGCGCACCCGGCGCGACATCGACGCGCACGCTATTGTTGCGCACATCGACGCCCCAGCCGTAGACGCCGGCCGGCGCGCTGCCGCGCACCTTGTCGAGTTCGGCCTTCGCGCTTTCGAGCTTCGCCAGGCTATGGCTGGCCTTGCGCAGCGCCACGCCCGCCGGGCCCTTCTGCCGCTGAGTCAAGGTCGTCGCCACCACGTACTGGTAATTGCCGTTCGGCGTACGCTCGATCCAACTGCCGGCGAAACCCGCACCCTGGGCTTTCGCCAGTTGCAGGCCGTCGGTTTCGGCGAGGCGTTCGATCTTGAGGTAGTGCGACACCTGGGCGTCCGTCATGCCCAGGTCGCGCTTCATCGCGTCGCGGGCCGCCGGTGCGATTTGCGCCGAGACGGACAGCGACATCAGAAGAGCCAGTGGCGAAAGCCCAAGCAGGCCGCGGGAAAAAATCTTGCGCATCTGGATGATCTCCGGTCGTAAGGAAGAAACACTCCGGGCCTGCCTGAACAAGACGCGTCACCTACGGAAGGCGGGTCCGGCCGGCGGATACTGGCACAGGTGTCCGGCGCCGCGGACCGCATTCACCGCACGATCGCCGGAGTCTGTAGTTCTTTCCACGCGCCTGGCGCCAACGCCGCACGCAGCGCACCGCACCGATGCGCCGTTCAACAAAGTGAAAGCCGATGGCGTCGCTCAGTGCTGCAACGCCGCACCGGCGGCGCGGCGCAACACCGCGGTGATCTGCTGCAGCGTGCTGGATCGAATCGCCGCATGCTGCCAATACAACGGAACGTCGAGCCAGCGTGCCGGCTCGACCACGACGATCGATTTGGTCTTCGCCGTCGAGGCGATCAACACCTCCGGCGCGAGGCACCAGCCGAGACTGCGCGCGGCGGCGACGATGAAGCCGGCCGAGGTCGGGATGTAGTGGATCGGCGGCGTCAATCGCGCGCGGGTGATCTTGCGCACGAAACGCCATTGCAGTTCGTCCTTGCGGTTGAACACGATCATCGGTGCCGTCGCCAGCGTGGCGGCGTCCATGCCGGTGGCGAAATAGCGCCTGGCGAATTCCGGCGAGGCAATGGCGCGGTAGCGCATCGTGCCCAGCGCGTGCACGTTGCAGCCCTGCAGCGGCGTGGCGACCGAGGTGACGGCACCGAGCACGCTGCCATCGCGCAGCAGATCGAGCGTGTGATCCTGGTCGTCGACGCGCACGTCGAACAGCAAGCCGAACTCGCGGTGCACTTGTGCGATGGCGGCCAGGAACCACGTCTCCAGCGAGTCGTCGTTGACCGCGATCGCGATCGAACGGCCGGCGGCGCCGGCGCTGCGCTCGGGCAGGAATTCGGCGAGCGCCTCGGCCTCGAGCGCCTGCATCGGCCGCACCCGGCGCAGCAACTGTTCGCCGGCCGGCGTCGGGCGGCACGGCGTCTGGCGCACGACGAGCACGTGGCCGAGCCGGTCTTCCAGCGCCTTGATTCGCTGCGATACCGCCGACGAGGTGACCGAAAGCCGGCGCGCCGCGGCATCGAAACTGCCTTCCTCCAGCACCGCGGCGAACGCGGCGAGTTGCGGGTGCACCAGAGCCATGCCTGCGGCCTGATTAGAATGTCTTATCAGCTTACAGAATTATTAGCTGTCCTTATGCGGCCGGTTTGCGCAGCATGCGGCATCGCAGTCAGGAACGCCCGCATGTCATTCGCAGCCGCCAGCGCCGGTTTCGCGGCCAGCGCCGGCCTCATCATCGCCATCGGCGCGCAGAACGCCTTCGTCCTGCGCCAGGGTTTGCAGCGCAGCCACGTGACGCTGATCGTCGCGGTCTGCATGCTCGGCGATATCCTGCTGATCCTGTGCGGCGTCGTCGGCATCGGCGCGCTGGTGCTCGAATGGCCGGCGCTGCTGCAGGCCCTGCGCTACGGCGGCGCCGCGTTTCTCGCCGCCTACGGCCTGGCGGCCGCACTGCGTGCGTGGCGCGGCTCGGGCGGCCTCAATCCGGCGGTGCAGGCGGCGGCGACCTGGCGGCGCGTGCTGCTGTCGGCGCTCGCCTTCACCTTCCTCAATCCGCACGTCTATCTCGATACGATGGTGCTGCTGGGCAGCCTGTCCACGCAGTATCCGCCGGCGACGCGATGGGCTTTCGCGATCGGCGCCTGCAGCGCCAGCGTCGTGTGGTTCTCGGCGCTGGGCTATGGCGCGCGGCTGTTGCTGCCGGTGTTCCGCCGGCCGCTGGCGTGGCGCGTGCTGGATGCCTTCATCGCCGTGTTCATGCTGTCGATCTGCCTGTTGCTGTTGCTGCGATCGCCGGTCTGACCAAGCGCGCAGCATTTCGCCGATCGACGGCCGGGCGCACGATCAGTAGACCGGAACGCCGGCCTTGCGGCTCCATTGCTGGTGCAGGAAATTCGCGACGGCGAAGCAGGCGGGAATATCCTTGTTGGACAGCACGATGAGGGTTTCGGCGGTCGCCGGGTAGGTCCTGACATCGGCGCAGATGCCGTCGCTGCTGCCGCCATGGCCCCAGCGGAATTCGCGCTCGGAGACGCCGGGGCCGTAGCCGGTGGCGAAGAAGCCGAGCCCCATGAATTCGCGCTGGGTTTTCGTGGCTTCGAGGAACAACGGCACGGGAATCAACTTGCCCGACTGCAGCGCCGTGACGAAGCGATACATGTCGCCGGCGGTCGACAGCTGGCCGCCGGCGGGAAAGCCGCGCGTCGGTTGCGTCTCGCAGTTGCGCACCTGCCGGCCGTCGACGCTTGCATAGCCGACGGCGATGTCGGGCGCACGCTCGCTGCAATCGACGAAGCCGGTGCGCGTCATGCCGGCCGGTTCGAAGACGTGCCGCTGCAGATAGCTTTCGAAATCCTCGCCGGACAGCACCTCGACCAGGCGGCCGAGCACGACGTGGCCGAAGTTGCCGTATTGCTGGTTCGATCCAGCTGCGAACGCCGGCGCACGCGCGCCATGCAGCGCCACCATGTCCGCCACGCTGCGCACGCGCTTGCGGTTGTCGGCGTGTTCGGGGCCGAACAGATCGATGTCGCCGGCGCCGCCGGTGTGCGTGAGCAGGTGCCGCACGGTCACGCTGCCGGCGAAGGTTTTGTCGGGATAGTCCTTCAGCACCTCGCCGACGGTGGTGTCCAGGGTCAGGCGGCCGGCGGCGATCTGTTGCAGGATCGCCGTGGCGGTGAACATCTTTCCGGCCGACGCGATATTGAAACGGGTGGCGGTCGTCACCGCTGCGTCCGACTTTTCCTCGACGGTTTCGTCGGTCTTGCCGTACGCCTTCTCGAACACGATTTTTCCGTCGTGCGCGACCAGCACGACGCCGGAAAACTGGCCGGCCGTTTCCATGCCGAGCGCGAAGCCGTCGAGTTCGGCCAGCGCGATCGCATCGGGCGCCGGCGGTGGCGGCTCGGCCGCCGCGAACGACGGCATCGACGCCAGCGACAGCGCGATGGCCGCGAACGAACGCCATGACATCGGTTGCGGGGCTGCAGCGATCGGTCGGGTCATCGGTTTTCCTTGGGATGCGATGGCAAAGTTTTAGAAGGCGGCCGGTGGTCGCGGGAGTGTTGATGCAAGCAACGGGCGCGTAATCGGCATCGAACCGGATTCGCGTCCGAAGTCTGCCACGGACGGCCGGCGGCAGACTCGCCGGGACTCGAAAAAAACGCAAAGCTGCCGACCGGTTGGGCGCCCGCCGCGGGGCTTGGAATCGGTGCCCGGCGCACGCGCATCGATCAGCGTCGGCACGCCGTTCGTTTCCAGCGGGCCAAATCGATTCATGGCGCGCGCCGACGGCGGCGTGATGTTCAACACCGCCAATCCGCCTGCACCCGATTTCGACGATCTGGTGGTCGGCACGCGCGCCTTCAGCGGCGACTCCGATGCCGACCTGCGCCTGGTGACGCGGGGCGGGCGCAGCGGCGTGCTGTTCGTTTCCGACAGCAGCGGCGCGCTGCGCATCACGATGGACGATCTGATCGCCGGCGCGACCTATATCGATGTCGGCAACGGCGCCTCGCTCAGCAACGGCGGGGGCTGGACCAACGCATCGAGCCGCGCGCTCAAGCATGCCTTTGCGGCGGTCGATCCGGCCGACATCCTGCGCCGCGTGCGCGCGCTGCCGATCACGACCTGGAGCTACAGGGATTCCGCCGAAGGCCGTCATCTCGGCCCGGTGGCGGAGGATTTCAAAGCCGCGTTCGGCCTCGCCGGCGATGGCAAATCGATTCCGACGGTCGACGCCGACGGGGTCGCGCTCGCTGCGATCCAGGGCCTCGACGCCCGGCTCGACGACGAGCGCAATGCGCTGCGCGCCGAGAACGCCGCACTGCGCGAGCAATTCGATGGGCTGCGCAAGAGCCTCGAGGCATTGAACGCGCGCCTGCAGCGCGTCGAGGACGTGCGGCCGGGCCAGTGGGGAGAGCGACCTGATCGTCAGTGGTTGAACGACATCGAACGCGACGACGAAAACCCGACGTCGTGGCGGCCCCAGCCGCGTAGTCGCCGGGATGCGGCGCAGCGGAATCCGACGACACATCGCCGCGAGGCATGCCGTCCCCGGGACTGCTGTGCTGCATCCAGGCTACGGCTACAGGCCGCTGCAACGGCTGCGCCCGCATCGCAGGCGCCGGTGGTTGCGGCTTCGCTCCGCCCGTCAAAAATTTGACGTTCAAACGCGCACGGAACTTGCAGCAGACCTGGCAACCACCATGGAGGCAGGTCATGACGATTCGTCTGTATGTGTTCGATGGTCCCGGTCACGGGCGTCAGGTCGATTACCACGGCGGTCCGATGGAACTGCAAGGCCGGGACGGACGCTGCCAGCGCTACGAGTTGCTGGAGGTACAGCGCGGCGAGACCAAGCTGCAATTGCTGGCGCCACCGCACACCCGCAACGAGGCGGGCATCGACGAATTCATCGACGAATACGGCGTCGCGCCGATCGCTCCCGTCTGCCTCAGCTAGCCACGGTCTCGACCCGGCCGTCAGCCAGCCGCATCACCGTCAACCCAGGAGAAACTTATGGACGATCAAGCTCCGCGCGATTACGACTACGTCGAATGGAACGGGCGGGCACCGTTCGTGGCCGCACCGCTGCACGCGCCCGAGCCGGTCGTGATCGACACCACGCAGATCTGGATGGTCACCGAGCGCGAGTTGCGTTACTGGACGAGCGAACTGGGCGCCACCATCTACGAATTGCGCGATGCGATCGAAGCCACCGGTACCCGCGCCGCCGGCGCCGTGCGCGCCTATCTTCGGGCTCGCAGCGGTTAGCCTTCGCGCTTGGTTGAATCGCCGTCGGAGCCGAGGCTCCGACGGTTCGATCGAACCCGGCGCAGCGGCGACGAGCGCCGCTTTATTCCGTTGCGGCGCCTCGTCCGCTCATGCTTCACGCCGCGTTGGCGGCGTCGCACAGGCGCGAAATCACGCTGCTGCCGGCGCGCGCTTCGCTGTCGCTGGACGGAGCGAATTCGGTGACGGTGAAGCCGACCAAGTCGGCCTGGCGCGCGATGCGCGCCACCAGCGCGACGGCGGCGTCGACGCCCAGCTTGCCGTCCGGATACGCCAGACAAGGAAACTCGCACGGATCGAGCACGTCCAGATCGAAGTGGATGTGCACCGGCCCGCCGATCGCCGCCTGCGCATCGAGCATCGTCGGATCGAGCATCGTTAGGCCCAGTTCGCGCTGCAGCGCCCAATCGCCTTCGTCGCCGAGCTGGATGCCGGAATAGTGGAAGCGCGCCGGATCGATCGGCGCACCCAGCAGCGCCCGCATCGGCTCGGGCGCATATCCGAGGATCGCGCTCACCGGCATGCCGTGGAAATTGCCGCTGGGCGAGGTCTCGGGAGTGTTCGCGTCGAGATGGGCATCGATCCAGATCACGCGCAGCTGCGGATGCAGGCCGCTCAGATAGTCGATCACCGCGACATCGACGGCGCAATCGCCGCCCGCGGTCAGCACGCGGCGCGCGCCCGATTGCGCGAGCAGGCCCTGCGCACTGCGGAACTGCGCAAAGACGGCGTCCCATCGGTTGACGCCGTGCAGCGCGCCGCTGCGATCGTCGGCCAGCGGCACGCGCCGTTGCGGCGCGTACGCGGCGCATACCGCCGCTGCCGCTTCGGCACCGCGCAGAAGATTCTCGTGCCGGCCCGAGCCTTGCCATTGCGGGTAGGAAAGAGCGAGGTCGAACGGCATGTCTTGCGCTCCTTGTCGATCGCCTGCGGCGGCAAACATCGATGATGCCACGGCGCGTGCAGCCGCCGGATCACACGCGAACAACCACCCGCGACGCCGACCCCGCCCGAAGCGCCCTCACAACTCGCCCCTAAACCCTGCCTTTAAGCACCGGCGCAATCGGCCTTTGTTGGATTCGGGCCTCTCGCGGCATTCAAGCATGGGAAATCCGCGTAAGGCGTCATGACGCACTCGCGGCTAGGCGGACGCGACGGTGACCTGCGTCCGTGTGCGGCACGCCCATCCCTGCGATGCATCGAGGTGAGAAATGCGCTGGTTCCGCGATGGTTTTCTGCTGCTCGCCCTGTCGCTCGCGGCCGCCACCGGCGAGGCCGCAGAATTCTGCGTCGACACCGGCGCCGAGTTGCAGCAGGCGCTGATGACAGCGTCGAACAACGGCGAGGCCGACGTCGTCAAGATCGAAGCCGGCGTCTACGAGGGCGTCAGTGCGGTCGCCTTCGCCTACTCCAGCAGCCAGAACTTCGGCGTTTCCGTTGCGGGCGGCTATCTTTCCGGCTGCGCGGTGCAGTTGTTGCCGCCCGGCGTGACGGCGCTGAGCGGATCGGATGCGCGTCAGGTGTTGTCGATGCACGGCGCGCCCGGCAGCAGCGGCGCCTTGAATATTTCGAACCTGACGATCCGCGACGGATTCACCTCGCAGGCCGGCGGCGGCCTGACCATCGGTGGCGGCGGCTTCACGGGCAACGTCTCGGTAACTCGCGTGGTGTTCTCGCGCAACGTGAGCACCGGTGCAGGCGGCGGCATGAGCCTCTATTCCGAAGGCCTGGTCAACGTATTGAACAACCTGTTCCTGCTCAATCGCTGCGGCCTGGCCAATTGCGCTTTCAGTGCCACCGTCAACGCGCCCAGCCCGGTCGAACTGCGCGCCTGGTTCGGCAACAACACCATCGTCGGCAACGCCTGCGTGGGCGGCTCGGGCTGCAATGCCACCGGTGCGCGCTTCGGCGGTTCGGGCAGCGCGGTGTTCTACAACAATGCCTTCGCCGCCAACACGCTCGGCGACCTGGCGCTGCAGAACTTCGGCGGCAGCGGCACAGAGCTCTACAACAACAACCTGGTGGCGATCAGCGGCACGCCGCCCGTCGCGATGGCCGGCAACATCGCCTACGCCAATCCGCAGTTTGTCGACCTGCTCGACGACGATCTGCGACCCGCCTTCGATTCGCCGCTGCGCAACGCCGGCACGTCGACATTCGCGCTGCTGCACGAAGACCTCAGGGGCGAGGAGCGCGTCAACGAGGCGGTCGTCGACATCGGCGCCTACGAAAACCACGAACAGATGTTCGCCGACGGTTTCGAATTCGTGCAGTGAGACGGCGTCCCACGCCGCAGCGACCCGACATTTCACAAGGAGTTGCCAGCGATGAAGCACCCTGGGCTGAAGATCATGCTCGCGGTTCTCGCGACGGCGAATATTTGCTGCAACACGCCCGCGGGCGCCGCCAGCATCAACGTGTTTCCCGACGATCTCGTCGCGCCCTGCCAGCTGCGCGAGGCCATCCAGTCGGCCAACACCGATACCTCGGTCGGCGGCTGCACGGCCGGATCGGGCACCGACACGCTGCTATTGCTGCAGTACGACGATCGGCCGTTCTTCTCGATCGACAACGGCACGGGCAACGACGAGGATGCCAATGCCACCGGCGACCTCGACGTCAGCAGCGCGATCATCGTGCAGGGCGAGAATCCTACGCAGTCGGTGATCATCGGGCCGCAGTTCGATCGCGTCTTCGATGTGCGGCCGTCGGGCACCCTGACCATCAACAACGTTACGCTGATCGGCGGCAGCATCGTCGGCGCCGACGCGAATGACGGTGGCGTGGTGCGCAAGGCGTCCGGCGGCACGCTGACGATCAACCGCAGCGTGCTGCGCGGCGGCAACGCGCAGTACGGCGGCGCGCTGCATGCAATGGGCAGCGGCGTGGTGACGCTCGATCGCGTCACGCTGTTCGGCAACCAAGCGGTGTACGGCGGCGCGATCGCGTTGCAGCAAAGCGCCGGCGTCGAAGCGGTGCTCAGCAACGTCACGATCAGCGGCAACGATGCCAGCTTCAGCGGCGGCGGACTGTATGCGAGCAGCTGGTTCCGCCTGCGCAACGTCACCGTCGCGCGCAATCGCTCCGCCGGCGTCGGCGGCGTGCAGTACGCGGGCTCGGTGAATACGACCGGCGTGAATCTGATGAACAGCCTGCTGATCGACAACATCAACGGCAACGGCCACGCCTCGGATCTGTACTGCGCCGGCCCGACCGGCAATAACCAGCTGGGTGCGCGCGCCCACACGATGATCGGCGCGATCGTCAACTGCACCTTCGCTTCGTTCAGCGGCATTCCGGTGAACAGCGACGCACGCATTTCACCGCTGTTCGATTCGGGCGCCGGCATTCCGACCCATGCGCTGCTGCCCGGCAGCGCCGCCCTCGGCGCCGGCAATCCGACCAATATCAACCCGACGACCGCCTGCCTGGGCAACGACGCACGCGGCCTGTCGCGCGGCATCGCGTGCGATCTGGGCGCCTACGAGCAGCATTTCGACGTGACGGTGAATTCCTTCAGCGACCTGCCCGATTCGAATCCGGGCGACGGCGTCTGCCAGGCACTGGGCAACGTCTGCACGCTGCGCGCGGTGGCGATGGAAGCCAACGCCACCCGCGGCCGCTGGTTCGTGAATCTACCGGCCGGCACCTATACCTTGACCCGTCCCTTCAACGATGTGGACGACGAAGACGGCGGCGATCTCGATATCAAGGCCAGCAACCACGACGCGCCGTTCCAGATGACGCTGTTCGGCGCCGGCGACGCCGACGACACCCAGATCGTCGGCGGCGGCTTCGATCGCGTGCTGGAAGTGCGCGCACGCAATGTTTCCGGCCCCACCTATGTCGACATTCACTATCCGCTGGCGTTCGCGCTGCTCAATGCCACCGTCCGCGGCGGCGTGCTGAATCGCGATCCGTTCGAGTTCGATCCCAACGCCAGGCTGCTCGGTGGCGGCATCAAGATCACCGGCGGCAAGACGCTGTTGCACAACGTGGTGGTGAAGGACAGCTATGTCGAGTCGCTACCGGCGATCGAGGATTCGATCGCCGGCGGCGTCTTCGTCGATACGCGGCTGGGCACGAACGCGACCGATCGGCCCTATCTGAGCAGTGCGCGCTTCGAACGGTTCGCGATCGTCGACAACGCGACCAGCGACCAGGGCGGCGGCTACAGCAAATACGCCGGCGGGCTTTACGTCACCAGCGCAGGCGGATACGAGATCGCCGACGGCGTGACCCTGATCAATGGCCTGATCGCCGGCAACTACAGTCGGGCTGCCGGTGGCGCGATGATCTACGGCGCGGTGCAGGCGAGTTTTCTCAGCGTGGTCGACAACGCCGCCGGACCGCTGGCGCCGCCGGGCTACACGCAATACGCAGGCGGCCTGACCCTGGGCGGGCAGAACAACGCGTTCAACAATGTGCTGCTCGCCGACAATGTCGCGGGCACCGAGCCCTCCGACTGCGAATTGATCGGCACCGGTTCGAGCCTGGTGAGCCTGGGCTACAACCTGATCCGCACCAGCGGCGCCGGCTGCCTGATCTCGGGCGACATCGCCACCAATCTGCTCAATGTCGATCCGCAACTCGGCGCGCGAACCGTGACGCTCGGCATGCCGAACCATGCACCGGCCGACGACGGTCCGGCGGTGAATGCGATTCCGGGCTCACGCTGCGTCGATGCGGGCGGCTTCGGCGTCGCCGTCGATGGACGCGGCATCGCGCGGCCGAGCGCCGGCGATGCGGCTTGCGACATCGGTGCGGTGGAAGTGGAGTTGCCGTTGTTCGCCGATGGTTTCGAGTAAACGCGTCGCGCAGTGCGCGTCAAACTTTTGCGGGCGGGCTTTTCAGGGGTGTGGAGTTTCCCGCCGCACACTGCTCAAGCGCGGTTCTTTGTTCGTCGGTGACGGCGAGTTCCGTCCTGGCCAGCGTCGCCACGGCAAGCGTTCGCGCGGCGTCCTTCTCGCCGGCCGCCAGATGCAACTGGCAGCGCAGCAGGATCAGGCGCGCCTGGTTTCTCGCGACCCGCGCATCGTCGCGCCAGGCGGCGATCAGCGCATCGGCGACGCGCGTCGCTTCTTCGCGCCCCTCCGGCAAACGCGACAAGGCCCAGGCGAGATCGAGATTCCACAGGAAATGGTTCGGGTGCTCGCGGCCGTAGGTCTTCTCGAGGATTCGAATGGCTTCGCGCGTATGGATAGCCGAGTTCTTCCAGTCGCCCTGCATGGCGTAGGTGCCGGCGCGGCGCGTGACGATCAGCGTATTCTGATAGGCATCGGCGCCGAGCAGCGCGCGCATGTTTTCGGCGGCCTCCTGCTGCAGGCGATGCGCTTCGTCGAAGCGGCCCTGCAGGGCGAGGGCGTCGCCGATCTGTCCCTGCACGAACCACGACGACGCGGTGCGCGGATCCTTGGAACTGGCGCGCAAGCGCAGCGCTTCGCGAAAATCCTTTTCGGCGAGCTTGCCGTCGCCGCGTTCGAAGTGGACGGAGCCGCGGATCGAATGCAGTTGCGCGCGCCCGAGAATTTCGTCGTCCGGCATCGCCTGCTCGGCTTCGCCCAGCACCGCGAGCGCGACCGCCGGATCGCCCGCGGCGCGTTCCATGTCGCCGCGCAATGTCAGCAGGTTGGCCAACGAGCCGCTGCGCGGACCGATGCGCTGCCGAGCGATGTCGGCGCCGCGTACCAACGCGGCGCGCGCTTCCTCGAACTTCCTCTGCCGGTTCAGCAGCGAACCGAGAATATGCAGCGGACGGACCAGGCGCGCGTCGTCGCGCCCGTAATGCCGTTCGAGCATCGCGATCGCCGTGCGCACATTGACCATCGCCGGCGCATCCTCGCGCAGCACTTCCTGCGCCAGGCTCAGCGCGACCAGCGCCTGGATCGCCTCGGGATGCTCCGCACCGAGCGCACCGACAAGGATCCGATGCGCGTTTTCGGCCGCCACTTTGGCATCCGGATAGCGCGCCAGACTGAGCATCGAGAATGACGACAGCGCATGGATGCGTCCGGCATCGACGCTTTCCGGGCCGGATGCTCGCGTCGCCAGCGTCAATGCGCTGTCGAAGTAACGCCTGGCATCGTCCATGCGAAGTTCGCGACTCGCCACCGCGCTGCGCAGACCGTCGATCTCGGCGCGCAACGACAGACTGTCGCCGTCGCCGAGCTTGCGCATGGCGCTGTCGAGCGTGCTGCGCGCGGCGTCGACCTGCGAAAGATGCAATTGCGCTTCGCCCATCACGCGCAGCAGCCGCGCCTGGCTGTGCGGATCGTCCGCCAGTTCGTTTTCGACGCGCGTCACCGCGTCCGCGATCAGCAGTTCGGGCGGCCGTGCCGACGCGGCGTCGCGCCGCAGCGGATCGTGCTCGCGGTAAAGCGATGCGAGGAATTCCGACACGCGTTCGGCCACCTGCCGTTGCGCCTGCTCGCGCCGCAAGCCGATCACCGTCGCCAGTGCGATGCCGATCGATCCGATCACGACGGAAGCCAGCAGCGCGTGCCGCACGCGGCGGCGCGGCGCATCGATCAGTCGTTGCAGCGAATGGCGCAGTCGATCGGCGCTCGGCCGCGCGCGCGGATCGGCATCGAGCGATTGTGCGACCAGCGAGCGCAGGCCGCGCGGACGCAGCGACGGCGACGGCTGCGCGTGCTCGGGATAGCGATTGGTCGCCAGCAGATGCGCCAGCACGCCGTAGGCATAGAGATCGACCGCCTGGGTGCCGGCGTTGCCGGCGATGATCTCCGGCGCCAGATAGCGCGGCGTGCCGGCGCTGACCGCGCTGCCTTCGTCGCTCGAATCGAAGCCGGCGCCGAAATCCATCAGGATCACGCGGCCGCGCGTATCGAGCATCACGTTGCTGGCCTTGATGTCGCCATGCACCAGGCCGGCGCGATGCACGGCTTCGAGCGCGTCGGCCAGTTCCGCCAGCACGCGCAACAGTTCGTCGCCCCGCAACGCACCGCTGCGCTGCAGGCGCGCGCTGAGGGTTTCGCCGTCGATCCAGTCGGCCCACAAACCGGCGCGGCCGTCGTGATAGCTGGCGCCGTGGACGGCCAGCACGTTGGGATGCCGCACGCGCGCCAGGCGCCGCGCTTCGGCCACGAAATCGCGGCCGCTGGGCAGCAAGGCCTCGCTTTCGCGATGCCGCAGTTTGAGCGCGACGGTGCGGTCGAGGGTCGGATCGTAGGCACGATAGACCGCACCGAAACCGCCCTGCCCGGCCAACTGCAATTGCTGCAGATGACCCCAGCTGGTACCGGCGTCGGCGCCCGCCTGCATCGCCTTGACCAGCGCCTGCAGTTTGGCGAGGCGCTGCGCCAGCGCCGGATCCTCGGTCTGCAGCGCGCTCAGGTCGACGGCTTCGCCATCGGCGATGCGGCGCGCGATATCGAGCGCGGCGTCGGAGTCTGCCGAGCGCCGATCCGCGGCCGTACCGGCGGCGGCCTTGGCGTCGTCGTCACTCAAGGTGTTGCGCCAGTTCGATCAGCGCGCGCGACACCATCATGCTGGCGGCCGCTTCGCTCGGCCGGTTCAGCGCCGACGCGATCTCGGCGTAGCTCATGCCGAATTCCAGTCTCAGCAACACTGCTTCGCGCTTGTGTTCGGCCAGCTTGGCGAGCGCGTTTTCGTAGTCGAGCCACTGATCGGTATCCAACCGTGGCACACCGGGTTCGGCGCCCAGCGCTTCGGGGTTTTCCGGCATCGCCACCACCACGCCGGCACGCCCGACCCGGCGCATTTCGGCACGTATCGCGTTCATCAGACTGGTGCGCAGGTAGGCCAGCAAGGCACCCTCGTGCTGCGATCGGAATTGTTCCAGGTTCTTCAATGCCGAAAGCAGCGTGATCTGAACAAGATCGTTGGTGTCGTTCAAATCCCGCGCGAACTGCGGCAGCCGCCCGTGCGCCCAGCGCCGCAGCATCGGCAGGTAGCGCGCCAGCAGGCGTTCGCGCGCGGAATCGTCGCCCTGCCGGAGCAGCGACAGCAGCGTGGCCGTTGATTCGGCGGCAGAAGGCGCATTCATGCGATGGCACAGACCTCCGGGCCGCGTCGCGGCGAGTCTACGCCGCCGCAACAGGGGGTCAAGGCGCGGCCAAGTTGAGCGCGGCCCGCGGTGCACGGAACCCGCTGCGCATCGACGGACGAAAGCCGATGCACGGACGCGCTGCGAACCCGCATCGGCCGCCGCCCGTGACGATTCGAAACTTGCATTTGCGCGGCGCGCAGGTGACAAGAGGCTCTACCATTCGCGAGCCGGAAACCGTGTCGCCAGCCCAACCTTGCTTCGCGTCCATCATCGGCGCCGCCGTGCGACGCAATCCTCTTCGCGCTGTCGCCTGGCCTTGCGCATGAGCGAGCCGCAGAAGGCGCCGTCGCGCGTGGGCATCGTGTTCAAGGGCCTGCTGTGTTTGATGCTGGCGGCCGTGTTCGGGCTGTTCGCGTGGCTGCTGCTGGCCGCCGGTTTTTCGTCGCTGCGCGACATCCGGCAACTCGAACGCGCGCCGCGCAGTCTGGCGGCGAGCGTGCTGGCCGGCGAAACCACACTGCTCGGGCAGGCCAGCGCGATCGACACGCCGCTCACCGCGCCCGACAGCGGTGCACCGACGCTGTACTACCACTACGAGGTCGAGCGCGAGGAGCGCGACGAGGATGGCGATACGCGCTGGGTCACGGTCACCGAGACCACCGCTTTCCAGCCTTTCCTTTTGAGCGACGAAAGCGGTGCGATCCTGATCGAACCGTCCGACCGCGCGCGCTTCGACGCCGACGTGCGCCATACGCGGCGCGACGGCGATCTGCGCTACAGCGAAAGCCGCATCGATCCGGGCGACGAGGTGTTCGTATTCGGCTACGCCGATACCGCAAGCCAGCCGCCGCGCATCGAATTCGACACCGTCGGTCAGTACGCACCGCTGATCTCGACGGATGGCGAAGCGGACGCGCATTCGGGCATGACCGGCGCGACACTGCTCCTACTATGGCTCGGACTGTGCGTGCTGAGCGTGGCGCTGTTCGCGCTGCTGTGGGGCCTACGCGTGCATGTGAGCACGGTGTATCTGGCGACGCTGTCGCTGGCGATGGCGTTCGCGCTGCTGCTGCTCAGCGCGCAGGCGGCGCGCGACGACCTGACGGATTCCTTCGCCCGCACCGTGCGCGACGTGGCGGCGGCCGAAGGCGAAATCGGTGCGCGCCTGCGCGCACGCGGCATCGAATGGAACGGCGATTGGAGCGTGCTGGGCGATGCGGCGATGCCCGGTTACGAGCGTCTCGATGCGCCGTCCCGGCACCTGCTCACGCACTTCCGCACGCGGCTCGCGCTGCAGGTCGAACGCACCGCGGCGGTGCGCGATCGCTGGCCCGAACGCCTGGTGGCGGCCTGGCTGCCGCTGCCGCAACTGCCGGCAATTGCATGGCCGGCAGGCATCGCGCGCGACGCCGACGTGCCGACCGACGCCGCCAGCACAACGCTGGCCTACCTCATCGCGATGGGCATGCTGGCACTCACCGCGCTGTTCGCCTGGCTCGCGTTCCGCAGCATCAAACTCAAGCGCACGATCGAAAATCTCGCCACCAGCCACACCGCCGGCGCGGCTTACGGCCTGGTGGAGTTGAAAGGCGAAGCCGCCGTCGAAGACGACGGCGAACCCTTGACCGGCCCGCTCTCGCAGCGTCCCTGCGTCTGGTACCACTACACCGTGCAGGAGCGGCGCGGCTCGGGCAAGAACGCGAAGTGCGTGACGATCGAAAACCGCCGCGTCGATCGCACCTTCTGCCTGGTCGATGCCGAAGGCCGCCTGCCGGTCGATCCGACCGACGCCGATGCGATCGTCACCTGCCGCCGCAGCCGGCAGGAAGGCAGCTATCGCTATTCGGAGCGCTGGATCGAACCGGGCACGCCGCTCTACGTGCTGGGCAGCGCGCTGGTCGATCCGCGCAGCGGCAGCTCGCTGATAGTGTGCCGCGGTGCGAAACCGCAGCCGTTCCTGCTCACCGATCTGCGCGAATCCGATCTGATGCTGCGCAAGGCGCGCGGCGGCTTCGCGCTGCTCAACTTCGCCACCAACTTCGGCAACGCCGCCGCGCTTTCGTTGCTCGGCGCCAGCGCCGCGCTCGACGGTGCCGGCTTCCTGTTGGCGGCGCTGGTGCCGCTGACGATGTTCGCCGGTTTCCTCGGCGTGGTGATGTACAACGACCTGGTCACGCTGCGCCAGCGCGTGCGCGTGGCGTGGTCGAACATCGAAGTCTCGCTGCTCAAACGCGCCGAACTGGTACCGCGGCTGGAGTCGGTACTGAAGGCTTATCTGACGCACGAAGCCGCGCTGCAGACCAATCTTGCGCGACTGCGCGATCTGTCCCACGGCAAGCTCGATCAACAGGGCGCGGGGCACCTGGTGAGCGTCGAACAGGATGTGATCGCGCAGATGACGTGGCTGCGCGAGCAGCATCCGGAGCTCAAGGCGAGCGAACTGGCGATGCAACTGGCGGCGACCCTGGTGCGGCTCGACAACGAAGTCGCACTGATGCGCGACGGCTACAACAACGCCGTCGAACGCTACAACACGCGCTGCCAGCAGCTGCCGGAGCTGCTGTTCGCGAAGGCCTTCGCATTCAAGCCGGCCACTGCGTTCCAGGCCGAAATGGCGACGCATGCGGTGCCGCGCGTGCAAGTCTGACTACTATTTGCCTGCCGGCGGATCGAGGGCACCTCCCTCGAAGCCGTTCGAGAACACGCGCTGTTGCAGCAATCCGAAGTCGTGGATCGTGGTGCTGATCAGGTTGGGCGCGAACGTCAAGGTGGCGGTGTAGCCGATGTCGATGCCGTCGGGAAAGCCGTCGCTGTCGAGCTGGTCGTCGGCGCCGACATCGAGCAGGGTCGGCGCCATGCCGTCGGGCACGATCACGCGCACGCGATACGATCCCGGCCCCGGGGCGTGCAGCGAATAGTGGCCGGTGGCGACGGTGACGGCGGCGTCGAACATGATCGTGCGTTCCGGATTCCACAGCTGCACGGCCACGTCCGGACGGCCGGCTTCGCCGGCGTCCTGCAGGCCGTCGCGATCGGTGTCGTTCCAGACCCGATTGCCGACCGTGATCGGAGTCGGCATCACCCCGGCATCGATGTCGCTGCGGCCGATGCCGATCTGCAACACGTCGGTGTAGCCGCGATCCGGATCGGTCGGATTGATTTCGCTGTCGAGCGCTTCGTCGCCGGCATTCTTGGGCGGGAACTGGGCGCCGCTGGCGATGAGTCGAACGCGGTAGGCGCCGGGCCCGGGCGCGTGCAACTGGTACACGCCGTCGTTCACCGTCACCGCGGAGTCGTAGATCACATCCTTCGCGGCATTGGTGAGTCGCAAGGTGTAGCCGACGAGCCCCGGCTCGTCCGGCGCCTGCAGCCCGTCGCCGTCGTAGTCGTTCCAGACCCGATTGCCGATGCCGATCGGTGCGCGGATCAAGCCGGCATCCACCACCGTGGTCGAAATGAGATTCGGCGCCAGCGTCAGCACCTCGGTGAAGCCGAGCAGTTCGCGCGAACCGTAGGCATCGCTGTCGACCTGCTCGTCGCCGCCGACATTGACCGGCGAAAAGGTATCGGTGGCGAGCGGCCGCAGGAATCGGATCCGGTAGTCGCCGGGGCCGGCGGCCACCAGCGAGTAGAAGCCGGTGGCGCTCGTGGTGGTGCTGGCCAGCAGGACGGTGCGCGCGGAATTCCACAACTGCACGGTCGCGCCGGCGACGCCGGGCTCGCCGGCATCCTGCACGCCATCCGAATCCAGGTCGACCCAGACCCGATTGCCGAGCGTGATGCCGCCGGCCTGCGTGCAAAGGGGAATGGCGAATAGCGCGATGGCGCCGGCGGCATGCAAAGCTCGCATACGAATCCCTCCCGGTTACCGAGTGTGCATGGGTGAACGGAGGCGTTCGCGCCATCCGGCCAGCGGGCACAGCCTTGGTACGGTCGACGGCGGATCGACGCGCATCGTAGCGCGGGTCGATTGCGCACGATTGGGAGGCACGGGGGCGCGCGTCAGAAAAACCAAGTCGTGTGAATCTGCATCGCGGCGCTCGAAAAAACGCACCGCTGCGGGAACGGATTTACTGCGGCGCGGGACGCGCCAGCCGGCCCAGGAACAACACCGCACCGCTGCCGTTTTCGCGGATCAAAAAGACGAAAGGCCGATCGGCGCGAAATACCGGCATGAATGGCACCATCGCCGGCAAGCCCGCGCCGGCGAGCTGCGCCACCGCGGTGGCGGCCGCCGCTTCGGTGCCTTTTTCGTCGACCTGCACGAAGGCCTTGTGCACGACGGCACCGATGTAGAGCCGTCGGCTCGGATCGTCGGAGGCACTGATGCCGTCGAACTTCGCGCCGCCCTCGATATCGATCGGATTCACGAAGGCGCGCTGCATGCCGAGTTGCTGCAACACTTGCGACAACTCGTAGCCGGTTTCCAGCCGGAACTTCGGCAAGGCCACATCGACGCTGCGCGTTTCCAGCGCGGCGTTCCAGCGCTCGAGGTTTTGCGGCAGCAGCAAGGCTTCCAGTTTCGGCAGACCGTCGACGCTCGCCGGCAACAAAATCTGCATCGACAAGGCACCGCCGCGATATGGCAATTCGACGAGCTGGAAGCCGTTTTCCGGGTAATGTCCGGACGCGCCGGCGTTGCCGGGCGCGATCATCGCAGGCGTCGCGAAGGGCGAGCCATCGGAATGGAAGGCCGCGTATTTCACGCCGTCGGTCTTGCGCGCCCGCATCAGCGCTGCGTCGGTCTGACCGCCGTCGCGCAGCGCGAATTTCTCGATCCTCGTGCGTGCACCGTCGAACGGTTCGAGCCATTCGCCGAGAAAGTGCACGGCATTGGTCAACACCAGCCGCGTGCTTTCGTCGACCGTTTCGGGCGCGAGCAGATCCTGGATGCGCTGCGCGGTCTGCGCCGCCACCCAGTCGTTGATGGTGCGGCGGCCGGCCTCGGGATCGCCGACGAAATCCACCGGTTTTACGCCACCGGTTTTGTAATGCTCGGCGATCACTTCGCGATAAGGCGCTTGGAGCGCGAATGAACGCTCCACCCAGACGGCGTTCGCTGCGCGAAATTCGGTCGGATCGGTCTGTCGTTGCAGCAGATTGATCTGGTCCGCCAATTCTTGCGCCTTCTCGCCGAGCCGGTAATGCGCTTCGTCGTAAGCGGTGTCGCTTTGCAACTTCGCGTTCGCCGCAGCGAGTTCGGTGCGCAGCGACTCCAGTTGCCGCAGCAACTGCGGCGGCGCCGGCTTCGGTGCCAATCGATCGGCCATTTTTCCGAGGCCCGCGTGCAGCGGCGTCCAATCGTAGTGAAACGATGCATCGCCGCGCGGCAGCGCCACGCCCGCACCGAACAGTTCGGCCATCTCGCGCGCGGTCTCGCCGCGCGCGCCCTCGGCGGCCATCGCCAGGGCGGTGCTGACGGAAAACGGCGAGAAGAATACGTTGTCTTCGCTCGCGGCGAGTTTGCCGTACATCGAACAGGCCAGCGTGTTCATCGCGATTTCCGATCCCTCCTGTGCCATGGCCGCACCGGCGCCGAGCAGCGCCACGGCGAGCGGCCAGCGAAGCTGCGATGCAGACATTTTCTCACCTCCGATTCGAGCAGCGGCAGGGCGGGCGCGGGCAGCATCGACAACGCCGGAAGCCCGCGGATCGGGACACTCGCCCATCGTCCGCATCGATCGCACGATCAAACATCGCATGATCAAAACCGTCCCGTTGTTCGCTTGATGACCGGTACAGGGGCCGATCCCCGGACCGGAGAATCATCATGCGTCGCCTATTGCTGCTGCTCATCTGTGCCATCGCGCCCTGGTTCGGCGCGCCGCGGGCCGAGGCCCAGACCTCGCCCAGCATGTTCGATGGCGTCGCCGCGAAGGTGGTGAGCGGGCTGGATCACTCCTGCCTGCTCGACAGCAGCAGCCAGGTGCGGTGTTGGGGCCGTGACGATTACGGGCAACTGGGCCTGGGCGCGGCGACCGGTTTGCAGACCGTGCCGGCGCTCACCTCGGTCGGCGGCGTGGTCGATCTGGCGGCCGGCGCGCGCCATACCTGCGCGCTGTTGTCGGCGGGCACGGTCAAATGCTGGGGACGCAACAACGCGGGCCAGCTGGGCAACGCCAGCAATTCGGGAAGCGAAACTCCGAACCCGACGCCGCTCGATGTCACCGGGTTGACCGACGTGGTGGCGATCGCCGCCGGCGGCGAGCACAGTTGCGCGCTGATGGCCGACGCCACCGTGCGCTGCTGGGGCAGCAATTCGGGCGGCCAACTCGGTCGCGCCGCCAATGCCGGCACTGGCACGCCGAATCCGACGCCGCTTGCGGTCAGCGGCATCGCCGACGCGCTGGAACTGGCGGCCGGCGGCAGCCATAGCTGCATCCTCACCGCGACCGGTGCCGGCAAGTGCTGGGGCCGCAATGTCAGCGGGCAACTCGGCAATGGCAGCACCGGCGTCGCGGTCCAGGCCACGCCGGTCGATGTTTCCGGCCTGACCGGCGCGCACTCGCTGACGCTCGGCGCGAATCACTCGTGTGTGCTCACTTCCGCGGGCAGCGCGAAATGCTGGGGTGAAGTCGGCTTCGGCCAGCTCGGAAGCGGCGGTGGCGACAACAGCATGCCGGCCGATGTCGTCGGCCTCGCCGGCGCCACATCGATCACCGCCGGCAGCCGCCACACCTGTGCCACGCTCGCTTCCGGCGGCGCCAAATGCTGGGGCGCCAACAACCAGGGCCAGCTCGGAAATCCGCTGCTGGCCGGCGAAATCTTCGCGGTGCTGCCGCTGCCCGTCGAGGTCGTCGGCCTCGCGCAAGCCGTTTCGGTGACGGCGGGCGACAGCCACAGTTGTGCCATCACGCGCTTCGGCGGCGTGCTGTGCTGGGGCACCAACAATCAGGGCCAACAAGGCGCCGACGCGTTTTTCCCGTGGCGGGTGGCACCGGCGCCGGTGGTGGAAGCGGCGGCCGGCGTGCTGCGCGCGACCCGCACCTACACCGTCGACGGCAATCCGGTGACGCAGCCGGTGCAGACCATCGCAGCCGGACGCAGCACCACCTGCACCCTCACCGCCGCCCGCACACCGCTGTGCTGGGGACGCAACGACTTCGGACAGGTCGGCAACGGCACGACGACCAATGCCTGGTCGCCGGTGCGGTTGAGCGGCTTGCGCAGCAACGTGGCGGAACTGGCCGCCGGCCAGTTCCATACCTGCGCACTGGCAGGCGACGGCACGGTGTATTGCTGGGGCGTCAACCATCAGGGACAGCTCGGCATCGACACCGCCTTCGGCACGCGTAACGCGCCGAACCAGGTCCCCGGCCTGACCGGCATGACGGCGATCACGGCCGGCGACCAGCACACCTGCGCGCTGAGCGGAACCGGCGAGGTGTGGTGCTGGGGCGACGATCTGCATGGTCAGCTCGGTGACGGCGGCAGCTCGGTTTCGAGTTTCACGCCGCGACTGGTGAGCGGCGTGACCGGCGTGGTGGCGATCGACGCCGGCAGCAAACACACCTGCGCGCTCACGTCCTTCGGCGAAACCTTCTGCTGGGGCGACAACGTGCGCTCCCAACTCGGCGACGGCAGCACCACCACGCGCGCTGCCGCGGTGGCGGCGGTGGCCTTTTACAACAACGTCATTGCGATCAGCGCCGGCGGCCTGCACACGTGCGTGCTGTATGCGGACGCCACGGCCTCGTGCATCGGCGACAATTCCGGCGGGCAGCTCGGCAACGGCACCTTCCTGCAAGGCAGCACGGCGCAGGCGGTGACGAATCTCTCCGGCATCGTGCACCTCGCCGCCGGGCTGGAGCACACCTGCGCGGTCACTTCGTCCGGCGCCATGTGGTGCTGGGGCGACAACGCGCACGATCAACTCGGCGACCCGGACATCGTGCGCAGCAATGTGCCGGTCGCCATCGCCGGTCCGGGTAGCGGCATGCTGCGCACCGCGGCCGGCTGGCAACACAGCTGCGCGCTGAGCGCGGCCGGCACGCTCGGCTGCTGGGGCCGGAACGAATTCGGAGAGCTCGGCCGCGGCAATCTGGCGCCGGTCGGCCGGCCGGCCTGGATTCTGTCCGGCCAGACGCTGGACTTCTCGCCGCCGGCATCGCTGCCCGCCGGGCAATTCGTGCTGCTGAGCGCAGCGGTCAGCGGCGACAGCGGACAACCCGGCCGCTTCGAGCGCTGGCCGGCGACACGCTGCGCGCTGGCCGGCCTGCAACAGAATGCCTTGTACGCGACCAACGTCGGACTGTGCGCGGTCAAGTCGCTGGTGTGGGCGGGCATCGGCAGCAGCGGCACCTTCGTGCCGCCGCCGCAGCAGTCGCGCCTGCTGCGCATCGTGCGCGGCCAGCCCACGCTGGCGGTGACGAGCTCGGAGAATCCGAGCCCGCCGCCGAGTGCGCGCACCCTGGTGCTCACCGCCACTTTGGGTGCCGCCGCCAGCACCAGTGCCAACGTCAGCTTCTGCGCCAACGCGGTCACCACCAATGCGGGCTGCAGCGGCGGCACGTTGTTGTGCACGGTGCCGGCCAATTCATCGCCGATCCGCTGCGACGTCACGTCGCTGCCGACCGGCACGCATGCGATCACCGCTTATTTCGCCGGCGATGCCAATCATTTTCCCGCCACGTCGGCGGCGCTGACGCAGGAGGTTTATGCCGGCGTCGCGCCGACCTTCACCAGTCCCGACAGCGTCACCTTCACGATCGGCACGCCCGCCACCTTCAGCGTGACGACGACCGGCGCACCGACACCGACGCTGACCTACGAACCCTACGAAAACTGGCCCGCAGGCCTGAGTTTTTCGCTGCCGGGCGACGGCACGCTGGTGTTTGCGGGCGTGCCCGGCGCCGGCGATGCCGGCACCTACGAAATGCACCTGCACGCCACCAATGGCGTCGCGCCGGCGGCCGAACAAGTGCTGCAGATCGTGGTGAAGAAACGAGTGCCGACCATCGTGTGGGCGGCGCCCGAACCGATCGTCGTGGGTACGGCGCTGGACGCGACGCAACTGCTGGCAGTGGCGATGGACGGCAACGCGCCGATCGCCGGGACGCTGGATTATTCGCCCCCGGCGGGCACGCTGCTCGATACCGGCCCGGGCCAGGTGCTGTCGGTCACGTTCACGCCGCAGGACGGCGCCACCTACGATTCCGTCACGCAGACGACGACCATCGATGTGCTGCGCAAAACGCCGGCCATCGACTGGCCGGCACCGGCTGCGATCGAAACAGGCACACCGCTGGGCGCGGCGCAATTGAACGCGACCGCGCGCGACGGCATCGACCCGGTGGCGGGCACCTTCGTCTACACACCGCCCGCCGGCACGCTGCTCGAAGCCGGCACCGCGCAGACGCTATCGGTGGTCTTCACTCCGGCGGATGAAGCGCGCTACGAGACGGCGCATGCCAGCACCACGATCGATGTGACTGCTCCGACCGTCGCCGATCTGCAGATCGCCAACGACGTCGATCCCGCCGCCGCGCGCATCGGCAACAGCGTGCGCTACGTGCTGATCGCCACCAATGCCGGTCCGGCTGCGGTCGCCGCGGCGCGCGTCCGCGACGTGCCGCCCACGCGCCTGGCGTCGGTGCTGTGGGAATGCATCGAGGTGGTGAACTCCGGCGCGAATTGTCCCGAGCCCGGCGCCGGCAGCGGCACGTTGGATGTCGCCGTCGATCTGCCGCCCGGCGCGTTCCTGCGCTTCGAGTTGTTCGGCACGGTGCAGCCGGCCGCGACCGGCGACTCGTTCGTCGCGTTCGACAACAGCGCGACGCTCGCCCTGCCGGCAGGCTCGCCGCTCACCGATCCGAATCCGAGCAACAACAGTGCGACGGCGAGCGTGCTGGTGGTGCCCGAAGGCATCTTCGTCGACGGTTTCGAAGCGTCCGGCGCGAGCCTGAGCGTGCCGGCGGCCGAGCGTGCGCGTGGGCGGCGCGAATGACGGGAGTCGTCGGGAATCGGGAATCGGGAGACGAAGCTTCGTGAGTGAAGCTGGTGTTTCACTCGCGCCGGAAGGCGGAATCGGCGGGGTAGCTGTGCTCGAACAGGGCGCGATAGTCGCGTTCGAGTGCAGCGGCGCCGGACACATCGCCGGCCTCGCGCAATACGCGCGCATGGGTCAGCGCATAACGCGCCGTGCGCGGGTTTTCCGGCCCCACCGACGCCAGCGTGATCTGGTAGGCGCGGCGCGTGGCTTCGAGTTCCGCAGCAAGATCGCCGCTTGCGCGCGCGATGCGCGCGCGGGCGGCGGCGGCACGCGCACGCAACTCGGCTTCCAGTGCATCGCCGACCGCGTCGACCTGGTCGAGCAACCCGGCGGCCTGCGCGTACTCGCCACGTCCGAGGTGCCACAGCGCCAGCGGCAATCGCGCGTGCGGCAATCCCGGCGAGTGCGGATCGTTGGCGGTGATCGATGCGATCTTCGCTGTAATGATGGCGCGCGGCTCGTCGCCGGTGTCGCCGCTGGCGACCAGCACATTGGCCAGCGCGATGCGGATCACCTGCAGCCGATCGTTGTCGCGTTCGCCCGTGGCGCGCGCCTGGATCGCCTCGGCCTCGCGCATGCGCGCCGCGGCGTCGTCGTAACGACCGCGCGCGAACTCGAGCAGGCCCGCGCCGAGCAACGCCTGCGCATACTGCGTGCTCTGCTCGCCATTGCGTGCGCGCAGCACCGGCAGCGCCTGCGCCAGCAACGCCTCGGCGTCGTCGAAGGCACCGTGAAAAGCCAGCATCTGCGCCAGGCTGGCGCGGTCGGAGGCGAACACCGAACTGTCTTCGCCGTATAGCGCCCGACTCACTTCGAGCCGCTCGCGCCGCACTTCGACATTGCGCGCATGCTCGGCGGGCCGGTCGCGATAGTAGAGCGCGCCGCCGTAGACGATCAGCGCGCGGCGGTATTCGGCGGTGCGGGTCGCGCCGGCCTCGCGATAGATCGCCACCGCGCGCTCGCAATGCGGCAAGGCCTGCGCCGGCGAGCGCGCGAACTGCACCGCACTGCACAGATCGACCAGCGCCTGCGCCAACACCAGCGGCGCCGGATTCGACGCTTCGCGCAGCCGGAAAGCTTCCTGCGCCGCGGCGAGGATGTCTTCGCGCGGACGGTTGGCGACATTCAGCGCGTTGGCATAAACGCTCCACGCATCGGCCAGTTGCGCGATGTCGCCGGCGGCGTGGCGCTGCGTGAGTTCGAGGGCGCGGCGTGCGGCATCCTCGCCATCGGCGGTCGACAGGCGTGCCGCCATCAAGGCTTCGGCCTTCGCGCGCAGACTGCGTGCCGCGGCGAGCGGTTCGTCGACGGCCGGATCGAGCGACAACCGCGCCGCGTCTTCCAGCAGCGACGCGCCGGCGTCGCCCTCGCCGATGCCGCGATAAGCATTGCCCAGCGCATCGAGCAGGCGCGCGCGCACGCGCGGCTCGTCGGCCAGTTCGGCAGCGATGCGCGCGGCGCCGCGATCGAGCACGTCGCGGGCGCTGAAGTCGTGGCGTTCGCTGCGCGTGGGGTCGGAAAGCGCGAAGGCCGAGACGAGAAATTCCGTCGCACGCTGCGCGGTGCGCGCCTCGCGCCGTGCGGCGTCCGCCTGTTCGCGGGCGTGACGCTCCGCCAGCACCAGACGCCAGGTGAAGCCGAGCGCCAAGGCCAACACCAGCGAGCCCAGAACGAAGTACGGCCAGCGCCGCCGCAGCAATCGCGCGAAGACATAGACCGGCGTCGCGCGCCGCGCGAGCACCGGTCGATGCAATGCGATGCGCGCGACGTCTTCCGCCAGCTCCGCCGCCGAGCCGTAGCGCGCGGCCGGATCGAAGGCGCAGGCGCGCGCGACGATGGCGTCGAGATCGCCCGCCAACCGCCGCTTCCACGACACCGGCGCCGGCGTGGCGCTCGGCACCGGCGCGTCTTCGCCGCGGCCTTCTTCGGGCGGCAGGTCGGCGCACAATTCGTACAGCATCAGGCCGAGCGCGTAGACATCGGTCGCGGTGCCCGGCGGCTCGCCGCGCCGCTGCTCGGGACTGGCATAACGCGGCGTCAACGGATTCGACGATGCCAAGGCCGCGTCGGCGGCAGCGACAGGTTCGGCACCGAGCGTGCGGGCGATGCCGAAGTCGAGCAACACGGGTCGGCCCTCGGCATCGACCAGCACGTTGGACGGCTTCAGATCGCAATGCACCACCAGGCGCGAATGCGCGAACTGCACCGCGCGGCAGATCGATACGAACAGCGCCAGGCGCGCGCTCAGCGGCCGGCCTTCGCGCCAGCGTTGCAGCGCCACGCCTTCGACGAATTCCATGACCAGATAAGGCTGGCCCTCGGGCGTGGCGCCGCCATCGAGCAGGCGCGCGATCTGCGGATGCTGCAGGTCGGCGAGCAGTTGGCGCTCGTGCGCGAAGCGCGCGGCGGTGGCGTCGTCGGCCAGGCCGCGAATCAGTTTGACTGCGGCGCGCTGCGCGAAATGTCCGTCGACGCGCTCGGCCAGGAACACCGCGCCCATGCCGCCGCGCCCGATTTCGCGCACCAGCTGCCAGGGGCCGAGGCGGTCGCCGGCGCGCAATTCGGTTTCGGTGAATTGCGCGGCGAGGCTCGCCAGCGCGCCGCGCGATCGCGTGTGGGTGGCGTCGTCGCCGGCCAGCAGCGCCAGCACCTCGGCGCGCTGCCGCGCGTCGGCACCGGCGCGCTGCAGGGCCGGATCGCGTTCGCGCGCCGGCAAATCGCAGACCTGCTCGAACAATTCGCGCAGCCGGCTCACGCCATCGCCTTGTTGATGAAAGCGCGCGCGAAACGCAGGTCGCGCCCGACCGTCACCGGCGACAGTGCCAGCAACTCGGCGATCTCCTCGCGCGACAGGCCGGAGAACGAGTGCAACTCCAGCACGCGCGCGGCGCGGGCGTCTTCGGCTTCGAGCTGGCGCAAGGCCTGGTCGAATGCCGCCAGATCCAGCGCCTCGTCGCCGCCGAGTCCGGCGTCAGGATGCAAGGTCACCGACAGGCCGGGCGCCAGGCGCCGGCCGGCGACGATGGCGCGCGCCCGATCGGTCAGGATCGAGCGCATGTACAGCGCGGCGACGGCAAGGAAGTGCAGCCGGTTGGCGAAGGCCTTGCCCGAGCCGAGCAAACGCGCCATCGCTTCGTGCACCAGGTCGGTCGGCTCCACCGTCACCGCATGCCCCTCGCGCGACAGCCGCTGCAGCGCGATTTTCCGCAGCTCGGCGTACAGGCCGGGCATCGCGTCTTCCAGCGCATCGCGATCGCCGCGTTGCCAGGCCTCGATACGGCGGGTGATCTCGGCGTGCATCCGGCAGTAGGCGAGGTGAACCAGGCTGAAGTATAAAACTCCGGCGGTCCGCGCCGAACACGATATGGCGCGGCGTCGCTGCGGCGAGCCGATGATCCCTGCCCCGTCGGCGCCGCGTACGTACGGCTATCGCGCCCTCGCGCAGACCGTAGCCGCCCCATGAAATCTTTCACTTCCGTCACCTGCCTGGCGCTCGCCATCGCATCGCCGCTGGCGCTCGCCACGCCGGCCGGCCAACTCGATCCGGGCTTCGGCAATTCCGGCCGCCGCGTGGTGGCGATCGATCAGGGCGGCGAACTGGTCGACAACGTCGGCGAAGTGCTGGTGCGGCCCGACCTGCGCGTGATCGTGGTCGGCGATGCCGAGACCACCGGCGGCGGGCTGCGCAGCGCGATCGCGCTGACCCGGCTGCTGCCGAACGGCACCGTCGACGTCAGCTTCGGCAATGGCGGCAAGGCGGTCCACAGCGAACCGGCGTGGACCTCGCTGCGCGGACTGGCGGCCGATCTGCAGGCCGACGGCAAGATCGTCGTGGCCGGCACGGTGCGCAAGACCGCCTTCTTCACTACCGACTCGTACCTGTGCCGCTTCCACGCCGACGGCGCGATCGATACCAGCTTCGGCGACATCGCCACGCCCGGCTGCCGCGCCTATGCGCCGGGCGGTTTCTACGGCGTGCGCGTGCTGGCGAACGGACGCATCGCGGCCGCCGGCAGCGAACGCATCGACTCGGAAGACCGCGCCCTGGTGGCCGTGGTCGATCCCGACGGCGAACCGACCCTGGGCTTCGGCAGCCAGGGCCGCGCCATCCGCAACGCCGATGCTTATTTCGCCGACGTGGCGGAGGCCTCCGACGGCACGCTGGTGGCGGTGGGCGTGGCCGATGATTCGACCTCGCAACCGAAATTCATGATGGGTGCGATCGAAGCCGACGGCCAGCCCGATTTCGGCTTCGTCGACAGCGGCGGCGTGTTCACGCTCGGCTTCGGCGCCAACCGGATTTTCTGGGGCCAGTCGGTGGTCGTGGCGCCGGACGGCAGCTACGTCGCATCGGGCAGCGCGGAACTGGTCGAAGGCGAAGGCCTGCGCACCGCGGTGGCTCGCGTGCACCCGGATGGATCGGCCGCCGTCGGCTTCGCGCCGTTCGGTTTCCGCTTCTACGATCCGTGCCCGGCGGTGTGCGACATGCGCGGACAGGACGTCAAGGTGGCCGACGACGACAGCATCGTGGTGGCCGGCAATTTCAGCAGCGATGGCAGCAGCGAACGCAGCGACATGTACGCGATGCGGCTGTTTTCCGACGGCACGCCGGATCCCGACTACGGCAACAAGAATCCGGCGCGCCCGGGCATGTCGGTGGTCGGCTTCAATCTGGTCGGCGGATTGTCGTACGACACTGCCCAATCGCTCGCGCTGCAGGGCGACAAAGTGATCCTGGCCGGCGCGGTGAGATCGACCAAGAGCGCCGGCGACAACGACTTCGGCATCGCGCGGCTGGCCGACGGCGTCGGATTGTTCGGCAACGGGTTCGAGTAGCGGCGGCTCGACCAGCGCGGGTTCGAACGACGCGTTTCCAGATGGCGCAAGCTCGATCGCCCGGCCCGATCAACTTGAGTTCGACCGCAGGATGATGCGGCCGGGCTTGAACGAAATCAGCCGCGCAGACGCAGCGGCTGACGCCACGCGCGCACCAGAGCTTCGGCGAAAAAGTACGGTGTCCACACCAGCGGATAGATCCAGGCCGGCGACGTGCTGGTGAGTTCGCCGTGCGCATCGGGCACCGGCTCGCTGCCGAAGGCCAGCATCAGCAGGATCATCGACACGAATCCCGCGCCCCACATCAGGCCCGAATACCCGGCGCCGGTGAACAGCCAATCGCGATGCGCGGCGGACCCCGCGCGCAAGCCGGCCGGCGGCATCACGCGCGCCAGCAGCAGCCAGAGCGCGATGATCCAGATCTGCGGCATGTTGGTGTTGGCGCCGCACAGCCACGACGCGCCGAGATAGCCGGCCGCCACCAGCACGAAACAGGCGTTGCGCACCGGCGCCAGGGCGATCGTGTTGAGCGTGCTCGCCAGCACCAGCGCGGCGGTGGCGAACATCTCGAACACGACGGGCCAGAACAGCAGCGCCATCGTGGTTTCGCCGTCGAATCGTTCGCGCATCAGCCACAACACCGGCACCGCGGCGGCCGAGAGCAGATCCATCCAGCCGTTCCTGAGCAACTGCGCGAACGTCATGCGGGACGGTCGCAGCGAGTCGAAAAATCGGCGCAGAAAAGCGTCTCGATCATCGATAGCGCGCGGTTTGCCCCGATGGCCGGAATATGCGTTGCCGAGTAGGCGCCGCCGCCGCGGCGCCGACAATCGGGCGCGACGGAGAATGTCGCCGCTCGATGATCGTTCTTGCATGAACGCTCTGCATTAACGCGCCGACGATTATTCCTCACGATTGTTCGATCCCCGACGCCGTCCGCGCCATGCCCAATCACCGGCCGAGCGAGCATACTGCCCGGGCGGTCGCAGCGGCGGACTATCGGCTTCAGCAGGCCGTTTCGCGTGGGGACGCAGCGGCCGGAGCGGTCGGTCATCGAGCCGGGCAGGAGCACGTGCACGAACTGCGCGGCAGCCACCGCGTCTGGATCACCAAGGGGAATGTGCAATGTCTAGCATGGGTTTCGAAACCGGCTCGCGCCTCGGCGCGCTGCTGTTGGGGATGCTGCTCGTCTCGCCGTCATGCCAGGCGGATGCGGACGGCACCGGACCGGCCGACGCTGCGCCGGCGAGCCAGGCGCAGGGCGCGCACCCGCATCGCCTGATCGTCGAATTGAACGATCCGCCGCTGGCGGCCTATCGCGGCGGGGTCGCCGGCATTGCGGCGCCGACGCGCGCCAAGGTCAACGGCCGCGAACGCCTGTCGCTCGATGGCTCGGCCGAGCGCGCCTACCTCGCCCACCTCGATCGTGCGCAGCAGGATTTCGTCGCGGCGCTGAGCAAGGCTTTGCCGGCAGCGGCGCCGGCCAGCCTGGTCGACGCCAAAGGGCTGGCGGCGAACGCCAGCTACCGCGTGGTGTTCAACGGCATGGCGGTCGACACCGGAACGCTGCCGCTGCAGCAGGCGCGCAAACGCCTGCTGGCGATTCCCGGCGTGCGCGCCGTGCATTTCGACCGGCCGCATTACCCGACGCTGCACACCAGCCTGAATCTGATCGGCGCGCCGGTGGCCTGGGCCGAGGCCGGCGGCCGCAGCGACGCCGGCAGCGGCATCAAGCTCGCCTCGATGGATGGCGGCGTGCATCGCGATGCGCCCATGTTCGACGGCACAGGCTTCAGCTACCCGGCGGGCTTTCCGCTCGGCGACACCCAGAACACCAACGGCAAGATCATCGTGTCGCGCGCCTATTTCCGCGGCGACGATCCGCCGCAGGCCGGCGACGGCGAAACCTGGCCCGGCCTGGGCGGCACCTCGCATGGCGTGCACACCGCCGGCATCGCGATCGGCAATGCGGTGCCCGGCACGTACCTGGGCAGCAGCCTGGGCACGCTGAGCGGCGTGGCGCCGGGCGCGTGGGTGATGAATTACCGCGTGTTCTATCCGAGCGTCGGCGGCAGCGGTTCGTTCTTCAATGCCGAAGGCATCGCGGCGCTGGAAGACATCGTGCGCGATGGCGCCGATGTGGTGAACAACTCGTGGGGCGCCGGTCCGGGCAGCATCGGCGGCCAGTTCGACCCGCTCGACACCGCCCTGATCAATGCCGCCAACGCCGGCGTATTCGTCGTGATGTCGAACGGCAACGCCGGCCCGTTCGAGGGCACCGGCGATCATCCGTCGGACGACTACATCAACGTTGCCGCCACCACCAGCGGCGGCTCCTACGACAACGGGCGGCTCAGCGCATCGGCGCCGCAGCCGGTGCCGGCCGGCCTGCAGGCGATGGCCTTCGCCTACTCGTCGATGGGGGCGTCCATCGCCCCGGGCGCGGTGGAAAACTTCGCGCTGGTCGCATCGGCCGCGCTGCCCGGCGACAACATCACCGGCTGCGCCGCCTGGCCGGCCGACACCTTCCTCGGCAAGGCCGCGCTGGTCGAACGCGGCGACTGCGAGTTCGGCGTCAAGGTGCTGAACGCGCAGACCGCCGGCGCCGATTTCGTCATCGTCTACAACACCGCGGCCGGCGGCGAAGCCTTGACCACGATGGGACCGGGCCTGGTGGGCCACCAGGTCACGATTCCGTCGGTCTTCGTCGGCCGTACCGGCGGCGTCGGCCTGGTCGAGTGGTACTCGACGCACGGCAATGCCGCGCAGATCGAACTCAACAACCAGGGCTTCTTCGCGACCGGCACCGCCGACGTGGTGGCCGACTTCAGCAGCCGCGGCCCGAGCGCCGCCGGCACGCTGAAGCCCGACATCGCGGCGCCGGGCGTGTCGGTCATGTCGCATGGCTACACCACCGGCGCCTTCGGCGAAGCGCGGCACCTGGGCTTCGGCCAGGTCAGCGGGACCTCGATGGCGGCGCCGCACGTGGCCGGCGCGGCGGCCGTGTTGCGCCAGCTGCGACCGACCTGGTCGAACGCGGCGATCAAATCGGCCTTGATGTCGACCTCGAAATATCTCGACGTGTTCACCGCCAGCGGCGCGCCGGCGCAGCCGCTCGACATCGGCGCCGGGCGTCTCGACCTCGCCGCCGCGCTCGATCCGGGCGTGATCCTGGATCCGCCGGGCCTGAGCTTCGGCTACGTCGAGCAGGCCGGCAGCCGGAGCATCGAGGTGCGCGTCACCAACATCGCCGCCGCCGCCGAAACCTTCACCGCCAACACGCTGCGCACGGCCGATGGCTTCGGTGCGCCCGGCACCATGCCGGGCCTCACCGTTGAGCCGACGCAGTTCACGCTGCAGCCCGGCGCGTTCGCCACGGTGACGGTCAGCTTCGACGCCGGTACCGGTACCGGCCTGGGCGACAACCAGGGCTTCGTCGTCCTGCAAGGCGACAACGGCCACGACGCACATCTGCCGGCCTGGGCGCGCGTGATGCAATCGGCGCAGGCCACCGCCGACGTGCTGCTGATCCACAACGATCTGCACGCCATCGCGACGCTGCCCGACTACCTGAGTTACTACACCGGCGCGCTCACCGCGCTCGGCGTTTCCTTCGACGTGTTCGATGACGCCGACTGGCTGGCCGCGCCGGGCCAGGTGATTCCGCATCCGTCGGTGTTGTCGAGCTACGAGGCGGTGATCTGGTTCACCGGCGACAACTTCAGTCCCGACGGTTCGTTCAACGCCAAGACGCCGCTCGCCTGGCAGGACATGGACCGCCTGGTCGAGTACGCCAACAGCGGCGGCGCGGTGATCGTCACCGGCCAGGACGCGAGCTCGGTGATGGACGCGCATTTCCTGATGAGCGATCTGTTCCACATCGACTCGGTGCTCGCCGACGGCGTCGAGGTCGATCAGTTGCCGAGCCAGACCATCGCACCGCCGCCCGGCGCACCGCCCGCGTTCGCCGACCTGGCGCTCGATCTGTCCGGCAGCACCGGCACCGGCATCAGCGGCGCCGGCAATCAGCGCTTTGTCGACGCGCTGGGCACGCAGGCGCCGGCCTTCCTGCTCTATCCGCCAGGCGCCGCGGTCGATTCGCCGGCCACCGTGGCCGTGTTGCGCCGCGACCAGCCGAGCCTCGAATCGCCGGGCATCGCCTTCCTCGGCAAGATGGCCTTGCTCGGGTTCGGGCTCGAAGGCGTCAACGACGGCATCGCAGGCCGCACCACGCGGGCCGCGTTGCTAGGCCGCCTGCTCGACTGGGCCGCCGATGCGCCGACCGTGACAGCGGACGCGACCCTCGGCGCGCGCGTTTCGGCCCGCCAGCAGGTCGCTTTCGATGCGACGTTCGGCTCCAACATCGCCGGCACCAGAGCGACCGCCTATCGCTGGGATTTCGGCGACGGTTCCCCGTTCACTACGGCCAGCGGTTCGGCCGCCGCGACGCACGGCTACAACGCCTGCGATACCTACACGGCGCGCGTGGAAAGCACCGATTCCTGGGGCAATGTCGCCATCGACACGGTCGAGGTGGTGATCGATCAGGACTGCGACCAGCTCGGCGGCCTGTTCGGCGATGGCTTCGAGGGCGGCGCACTCGCGCGCTGAACCTGTGCACGCGCGACGCGCGCGCTGCGCGCGTCGTGCGGATTACCGAAAACTTATCGAGAACAAATCATCCAGAAACGTCGGAGCCCGAATGCGCTCCGCCGATGACGCACCTGCATAGCCGCGCCTGCCTTGCTGCGCGCGACACAGCCGCAACCGCGAAACCTCCGCGCCGACTCAGTTCGCGTACTTGACCGAACAGCCGTAAGGCCGCGTCACCGCCACGCTCACCGATTTTCCCGCCGCCAGTTCCGTCAGCGCCTGCGGCACGTATTGCGTCGCCTTCGCGATGTCGGCGGTGTCGGCGCTCGGGATGCTGTCGATGGCACCGGCGTATTGCAGCACGCCGCTCGGGTCGATGACGTACATGTGCGGCGTGGTCTTGGCGCCGTACGCGCGGCCAACGTTGCCGTCGGCGTCGAGCAGGTAGGCGGTCTGCGCGGCGCGCGCGCTGCCGCGGATCTGTTCGGCGGCGCTGCCGTCGACATGGCCCTGCTGGCCCGACGCCGACGAATTGACGGTCAGCCACACAACACCGTCGCCCGTCGCATCGCGCTGCTGCGCCTGCATGTTCTCGGCGCCGTAGTGCTTCTTGACGAACGGGCACTCGTGATTGGTCCATTCGAGCACGACGGTCTTGCCGGCGTAGTCGGCCAGCGAACGCGTCTGGCCGGTGGAGTCGACCAGCGAGAACGCCGGCGCGGGTTGGCCGACCTTGGCGGTGGCGGCCGCGGCGATGGCATCGATATCGACGCCACCGCAACCGGCCAGGGCAACGAAGGTCAGCGAAGCGGACAGCAACAGGGCTTTCATCGGTCGGTCTCCTCGGAGCGGGAAGGTCACATCGAACGGATCGCGTCGGCGACGGCGTCGGCGGTCAGCAATTGCGGCAGCACGCGCGGCGCGGCGCCGCCGGGGGGATAGAGCACGTACAAGGGCACGCCGTTGCGGCCGTAGCGTTCGAGATAGCGCGCGATCGCGGCGTCCTGGCGCGTCCAGTCGCCCTTGAGGTAGGCGACGTCGCGCGCGGCGAGCGCGTCGCGCACGGTGGCGGTCGACAGCGCGACGCGTTCGTTGGCAAGACAGGTGATGCACCACGCGGCGGTCATGTTGACCAGCACCGGCCGGCCGGCGGCGCGCAGTTCGGCCAGGCGCTGTTCGCTCCATGGCTCGGCGCCCGAATCGCCCGTCGTGCTCGCCGCGGCGGCCGGCGGCGGCGTCGTGAACGGCAAGCCGAGCGCAAGCAGGAGCGCCGCGGCGGACATCACGGCGGCCGCGCCGCGCAGCCGCGGCGAGCGCATCGCCGGACGCCGTCCCAGCAGCCACAGTGCGAATGCCAGCGCGGTCAGTGCCGCCAGCAACCAGGCCATGCCGAGCGCGGACGTCTGCTCGCCGTAAACCCACAGCAACCAGCACACGGTCAGATACAGCGGGAACGCCAGCAGCTGGCGAAAACCATCCATCCACGGACCGGGCCGCGGCAGGATGCGGGCCAGCGCCGGCACGAACCCGAGCAGCAACATCGGCGCGGCGAGGCCCAACCCGAGCGCGGCGAATACCGCGAGTGCCACAGGCGCCGGCTGCGCCAGCGCCCAGCCCAGTGCGGTGCCCATGAACGGTGCCGTGCACGGGCTCGCGACAACGACCGCGAGCGCACCGGTGAACAGCGATGCGCGCGCGCCGTGTCCTTCGGTCAGCCGCTGGCCGGCACCGGCGATGCGGCCGCCGAATTCCCACACGCCGGAGAACGACAGCGCCATCGCGAACAGCAGCAAGGCGAGCGCGGCGACGAAGCGCGGCTCCTGCAACTGGAAACCCCAGCCGAGCTGCTCGCCGCCGGCTCGCAATGCGAGCAGCACGCCGGCGAGCAGCAGGAAGGTCGCGATCACACCGAGCGTGTACCAGCCGCCATGCCGACGCAGTTCGGCGCGATCGTCGGCCGAGGCCAGCGCACCCATCGCCTTGATCGACAGCACCGGGAACACACACGGCATCAGGTTGAGAATCAGCCCGCCGAGGAAGGCGAACAGCAGGGCCGGCAGCAGGCCGGGCGATGGCGAATTGGCGGCGATTTCCGACGCGGGTGTCACGGCGGCGGAAGCCGTTGCCGCGATCGTCGGCGCGGCCGCACTTGCGCTGCTCGCGGCAAAACGCCACGCCGCGCCATCCTTGTCGACGGCCACCAGCGCGACCTGTGCAGGCAGCGCCGTGAAGTATTCGCTCTTCGGCCAGCGCGCCTGCCAACCATCCGCTGCGCGTTGCCACTGCGGCTGCGCACCGTTGGCGACGACTTCGGCCGTTTCCGGAAACCATTGCCACTGCGCGGGCGCGGCGTCGGCGTCCACACCGTCCAAGGTCAGCACGATGGCATCGGCGGTGTCGGCCACGGCGAGCGACGCCGCCGCCGCACGCGGCAAGTCGGAACGCGCGGCGGCGAAATCGTCGTGCCAGCGCGAATCGGCCTCGGCCGTCGGCGCCACCGGCAATTCGAACGCGTAATCGGCCTTGCCCGGAATACACTCGACTTCGCAGATCAGCCAATTCGCTGTCGCCCGCACCGCCAGCGTCGGCGCCGCATAGCCGGCCGGAATCACGATCGATACCGGCAGCAGCCGGCGCTCGCCGTAGCCGAAGTTGACGATATCGGCGAGCGCGAACCGCTGCGGATGCGGCCACGCGATCGGCTCGGCGACGACACCGTCCGGCAGCGTGAGATGCAGCTCGGTCGGCAGCCCCGAATCGCCCGGATTGCGCCAATACGTATGCCAGTGCGGATCGTGCTCCAGCAGCAGACCCAGCGTCAGCGCCGTGCCCGGCACCGCCGCCGTCGTTTCCGCCACCAGCCGCGACTGCAGATGGTCCGTCCGCACCGGTGACGAAGCCGCCACGGCAGACGCCACCGGCGCCATCAGCCCACCGACCAGGATCAACGCAGACAGCGCGCGAAGCGACTCGATCATGCGCAGCCTCACGGCATTGAGCGGCAATCGCTCACTCGAACCCCAGCATAGGAACCGCTACACGCCGCCACGTGTGCCGATTGTCATGGACCGCCGGTTTGCTCTTGCGCGCAGGAAGCGCGCGCTCTGGCTCTTCAATCGGGGCCCCTGTGCCGCGGCGCGGCGGCGGAGGAAAGCCCGAAGGGGCGCGCACAGGAAGTGCGCGAGTTCTTCGTCGGCACATGGATGTGCCGTCGAAGAACCCCGCAGCCGACGCGCGAACCTGATTTACACGGACGTAAATCAGGCGCGGCACCGGGGTGTCCTTCTCTTTTATCTCTTGGCAACTGCGTAGGCTTAGCGTCGAGAGCCCGGCATGCGTGC
>CBFHAI010000039.1:0-41214 GCA_965653565.1 uncultured Chiayiivirga sp.
GCACACCTGTCAGCGATGTGTCCGGTCCATACACACAAGCAAAGAAAGTGACTCGTCCCCCGCTGAGGGGGACGAAACTCGCGAAGTCGCATCATCAAACAAGAGGGAAGCGGACCGCTTCAAAGTCACTGGATTCCCGCCTGCGCGGGAATGACGAGATTGTTGTGCTTCGCGAAGAGTCGACGCTTCAAAGTCACTGGACTCCGCGTGAATGACGAGATTGTCGGGGTTGCCTCGACCCGCCACGCAAGGCACCCTCAACCCCACCGCAGAAAACCCCACCAACCTCGAGCACACGCATGGACAACTGGGTCGCCGGCATCCTGCAGCAACTGGGCTATCTCGGGTTGGCGTTTCTGATGTTCCTGGAGAACGTCTTTCCGCCGATTCCGTCCGAACTGATCATGCCGCTCGCGGGGTATCTGGTGGCGCGTGGGGAGATGACGTTCGTGGGGGTGGTGGTGGCGGGGACGCTCGGCAGTGTGGCGGGGGCGTTGCCGTTGTATTGGTTCGGTCGCAAGCTCGGCCGGCAGCGGGTGATCGATTTTGCCGATCGCCATGGACGTTGGCTGACGATCTCCGGCCGCCACATAGTGCGCGCCACCGATTGGCTCGATCGGCACGGGACATGGGCGGTTTTCTTCGCGCGTCTGGTGCCGGGCGTGCGGTCGCTGATTTCGATTCCGGCCGGCATCGCGCGGCAGAATTTCGCGCTGTTCCTGACGCTCACGACGCTCGGCAGTGCGCTGTGGTCGGGGTTGCTGGCGGCAGCCGGTTATTGGCTCGGCAGCAGTTTCGAGAAAGTCGAAACCTTCGTCGGGCCGGTGTCGAACGCGATACTGATCGCGGTGGTCGTGCTGTATCTGTGGCGCGTCGCCACCGGTCGCGGGCAGCGCAAGGAAGCGAAATAACCGGGCGTTATCGTCCGATCGACACTTCGAAATCGGCGGCGCGCTCGCTCACGGTGATCATCGATTCGAGGAAGGTCGGCGAGCGGCGCGGCGGCCGCACGTTGTTGGTCGCGCCCCAGGGCTCTTTCGAAAAGCCCAGGAAATTCGTGTCGACTTCCTTGTTGCCGTTCTCGTCGTGCATCACCGATACGGCGTAGCGGCCCGGTTCCACGGCGGGGAACGTGCAGGTGAGCAGCGGCGGCGCGGCCGGATAGGTGACGATGGCCAGCGCTTCTTCGCCGTCCTGCGGAAAGCCTTTCGAATTGGCGAACAGCAGGCAATTTATTTCGCCGCGATCGCTTTCGATATTGGAAACCAGGATGCGCAGGTCCTTGCCGGAGGCCGGCATTGCGGCGGCGACCATGACGAGCAGCGCAGCCGAACGGTAGCGGGGGTTCATGCGTGGATCTCAGAGGCGATAGCGCCAGAATAGCAAGCAAATCTTACGGCTCGATCGCGATCCGACGACCGGTAGCGGCCGAGCGGGGCGGTCGAAGCGATCGCCGTACGCGCGCTTCGGCGTGGCGTCGTAGCGCCGCCGCCCGCGCAGAAAGAATCGGCCGCTATCGCACCGACGCCTGCAAGGCCGCCGCCAGCGCGGCGTCGCCATTGACCAATTCCTGCCAGCGCAACACCAGGCCTTTGCGGCGGCCTTTCTCGACCAGCCGCAACTCGTCGGGCGTGATCGTCAAGGTGTAAGGCTTGTCGCCGATGCTCAACTCGCGGCGCAGCGGTTTGTCGAGGGGCGTCATAGGCCGATCTCCCTGGATTGCGCCGCTCGATGATGCCATAGCGTCAGGGCGGGACACAGAGGACGCGGAGGAAGAGCAGAGAGGGCAGATCTCTGTGTTCGGCTTCAGGGTGAAATTGTCGCAATGTTTTCAACACGGCGCAGTAACGCGGTCTGATCCGGCCTTCTCCGCGGGAGTCGATCGCCAGCCTCGGCGAGCAAGCTGCGACTGCCACGGTCTGGGCAGTCGCAGCGAAACTTCGAATCAGCGCGGACCCTGCAGCAGCGCGCCGCTTTCGTCGGCGAGCCAGAAGCGGCCTTGTTCGACATACAGCACGCCGCGCTCGAACTGCACCGAACGCGCCGCGTGTGCGGCATCGTCGGCATTGAGGAAGTCCATCATGCTGCTGCGTTGATGCGTCTTGACCGGTGATTGCAGCACCAGGCGAGCATCCTGCGGCGTGCTGCCGACCACATCGATGCGCTGCAGGCCGCTCCACGACCACGGGTAATACTGCTCCGGCGACAGCGGCGGATCGCCCGCAGAACCCGGCGCATGCACGCGCACCGGAACGGCGAGGCGCAGCCCGCCCGCGATCGGCAGCGCGCTCAACGCGTGATGGCTGTACGACAGCGCGGTGGCGCTGCCGCGCTTGCCGAGGAATTCCTGCTGCAGCACCACCGGCCGCGACGCGTCGGTCACATCGAACAGACTGAACTGCAGGCCGCGGAAGAAGGTTAACGTGCCCCAGGGGCTGTCTTCGAGCCTGGCGTCGAGTCCGATGCCCACGAGCAGATCGTCGCCGACCGGATGCAGATAATCGGAGAAGCCCGGCAGCTCGACTTCGCCGGCGATCACAGGATCTTCCGGCTCGGACAGATCGATCACGTACAAAGGATCGACGCGCTGGAACGTCACCGCGTACAGCCGCTCGCCGACGAAGCGCGTCGCATACAACTGCTCGTTCGGTTTTCCGATCGGCGCCGGGCGATCGTGGTTCGGCAGGTACGACAAGGTGCGCAGCAGGCCCGGCGTGACGCTCGACGGTTCGAGCACGGTGAGCCGGTTGTGGCCGTACGGCCCCCAGTGGTCGCCGACCGTCACCACGCGCAGGCGGCCTTCGCTTTCGCTGAAGCGGAACACGGCGCGATCGGGTTCGCGATCGAGATAGCCTTCGACCGTGCCGGTGGCGGCGACCGTCGGGCCGCTCTCGCCGAGCGCGATTTCATGGATATCGGTGACCGAGAACCCTGCGAGGCTGTAACCGAGGATCGGATCGACGCGCGGCTGATCGCGCGTGGTCGCCAGATACATGCGATCGTCCGACACGTACACCGCGGCCACCGAGCCGGCCACCGCCAGGGTGCGATAGTCGTCCGGCGCCTCGAGATCGATCGCGACCACGGCGATGAATTCCGGCGAGGCCGGCAAGGCGCCGCCGACCGGCAGCCAGACGTCGTCGGCATCGACCAGCGGTTGGAAATCGCCGTCGCCGATGCGGATGCGCGGCAACAGAGCGGCGGTCGGCGTGGCGGCGATCAGCGCGCGGTTGGCCTGTACGACCGCCGGGTCCGTCGCTCCGTAGTGCATGCCTTCGACATAGCTGGTCTTGCGCACCACCAGATACACGATGTTGCCGATGCGGCGGCTGGCGACCAGATGCGCATCGATCTGTGCCTGCCAGCGTTTGGAAGGCGCGCGCGGATTGCTGCGGTCGAACACCGTCACGCTCAGGTCGCCGTCGGTCCAGGCCCAGTGTTCGAGCCACAGCGACGCGCCCCCGTAGTTGCTCGGCGACGAACCATGCAGGGCGAGGAGATCGTCATCGGTGACGAACAGCCCGGCGTGCGCGATGTATTGCGCTTGCGACTCGAGCATCAGTTCCGGCAGTACATTGAGCACGCGGCCCGCATCGCCGACTTCGGCGACGCGCACGCGCGGCGCCAGGCTGCCATCGGCGCTGCGCGCGATGGCGTACACGAGTTGGCCGTCGGTCTTCAGCAGATCGGCTTCGTCGACGCCGGTTTCCTGCACATTGGTGGTCGAATACGTCACCGATTGCGGCGGCGGCGAAAAGTCGATGACCGGCGCGGGCGGCTCGACGATCTGCAGTGCATCGTCGATGTAAGCGCGCAGCGTCGCCTCGTCGTCGAAATGCGCCAGTTGCCGATCGGCGGGACGCAGCGATGCCGGCGTGCTGAGCTGGCGCAATTCGCCATCGAGCGGCCACGCCGCGGTGGCGGCAGGCCGGTAGTGGGCCTCGATGCGGTGTTCTTCGAACAATTCCAGGCGCAGGCTGCCCTCATCGAACAACTCGGAGGCGCGCGGCGCGCAAGCGGGGCAGGCGCCGCGAAAACCGCGCATCGTGAGCTCGCTGCCGAGCGCGGTGTTGTCGCCGACGCGCCAGGTCGGCTCGCCTTCGGCGTCGTAGAAATACAGGCCCGCGATCAGCGAGCTGCCTTGTTCGGTCAGGCTCAGGCCGTAGCCGGATCTTTTCGGGTCGTAGAAGGCGCCGCTGTGATCGATTTCCGGCACCACGCCGGAGACCGGAAACGGCCGCAGCGATTGTGTGCCGGCGTCGTCGCCGAGCGTCCACTCCAAGCCGATGCTTTCGAAATGCAGGCGCTGCAATTTGACCGTGCCCACCGCCACCGGCTCGCCCGGTGCGCCCGCGTTCCACCGTTGCTGCATCAGCGGCGCAGACCAGGTTCCCTGCGCGTCGAACCGGCCCGCCGCGGTGTACCAGATCGGCCTGCCGTCCTGCCGATAGGTGTACCAGACCAGCACTTGCGCATCGCCGGCCGCGAACAACTCGACACCGCTGCCGGTGCGCACCGGATCCCACCACAGCCCCATCCGCACCGGCGAGCGTTCGCTCAGTGCGGCGGCCTGTGCCAGTCCGATCGCCGACAGCGCGAGCAGGCCGATCGTAAGAGCGCGGATTGCGCGTCTGCAAAAAATCAAGAAATGCATGGCTATTCCCCCGAGGATCAAGTGCCGGCGCGCCATGGGCGATTTCGTATCGCCGCAGGTTGAACCGGTTCGCCGTGGTGCCGCTCGACGGAGCCAAACCCCCCAATGTGGCCGGTGACCGGAAGCGCCTGTGGGCCACTGCATGGCGGCCGTGGTGGGACGGCGCAGCGCGAATCGCCCAGTACGATGCGAAGATTTCACTCGACGGAAAAATTTCCTCGTCGTTGTCTGAAAACTACCGAACGCAGCAAGGATGCAACGCCGGATTTTTCTTTGACGGGTTCGCTGCCGACAAGATCGTGCCTGCGTTTTTCAAGGCCGCGACGACGGCCATACCGCAATTTGCAATCGACAACGACTGACGGACGCGACTGTTGGAAGCGCGTCCATAAAACCGGAATAAACGGTGTTTTTCGCGTTTTCTTTACGTTCGGCCGCGTTCATGTAACGCGTTTAGAAAACGTTATTGCAGTGGCATGGCGTGTGCTTTGAAGACATCCAATCGATTTCATCTCTCACGCTAACCGCAGGAAGCAAAATCATGACGCAGGTGTCGAACGTACTGGTCAATCAGCTCGTAAGTGCGCTGTCGGAAACCGCACGCGATCAACTACAGCTGATGCAGGTTCCGCAGGGAGCGGTACTGTTCGATGCCGGCGAGCGGCCCCGTCATGTGTATTTCCCTGCGGGCTGCATCGTCTCTTTGTTGCACGCGCTCGAGGATGGTTCAGCGGCCGAAGTGTCGGTGATCGGCAGCGAAGGCATGGTCGGCGTCGAGCTGTTCCTTTCGGGCGAGGATGCGCGCAGCCGTGCCGTGGTGCATGCCGGCGGACCGCTGTACCAACTGCGCGGCGATCTGTTCCGCAGCGAACTCGAGCGCAATCCGCGCGTGTTCCGCTGCCTGCTGCGCTTCACCCAGGCGCTGATCGTGCAAATGGCGCAGACCGTCGCCTGCAACCGGCACCACACGGTGCTTCAGCAGTTGTGCCGCTGGCTGTTGCTATCGCTCGACCGTTCGACCTCGAACCAGATCTTCGTCACGCAGGAACTGATCGCCAACATGCTCGGCGTGCGCCGCGAAGGCGTCACCGAAGCCGCCTGCAAACTGCAGAAAATGGGCGTCATCTCCTACAGCCGCGGACGCATCACCGTGATCGACCGCGAACGTCTGGCCGCGCTGAGCTGCGAGTGCTATGCGGTAATCCGCAGCGCTTCGCAGAGCCTGCTCGCACCGCTGCGCGAAGCCGATCCGATGACGCGCTTCGCCGCGCCGCTGACGTCGGTACGCCAGCCGATGCGGTTGTCTGCCTGAGCCGCTGCGCGCGGTCTCGCTCGACAGTTCTCACCCAACCCTCCCCGTGAAGGAGAGGGAGTCGATTGCACCGGTTTATTCGACTCACGACTGCGCGAACACAGCGCTATCGGACGGCGCGAATAGTCATGCTATCGCGCGATCACGCGCTCACCTCGATCCTCGCGATGCACCGCACTTCTCCCTCCCCTTCAAGGGAGAGAAATGCGGATGGTGATGCTTCTCCCGATCCCCGACTCCCGACTCACCCAACGCTCGACCACCCCACCTCTGTGTCCAATCGAACAGAGACGCACCACCCCCGGCAACGACCATGCACGCGCGCCTTCCGCGCTCGCCGGATGAAGTTCCATGCCCTTGCTAGTCGACTCCGAATCCGCCCGCAGTGTCCGTGTGCCGTTCAACGCCCGTCTTGCCGGCAACGAAGCGTCCGCGGGTTTTCTCGAAGACGTTGCGCCATGCGCGCAGCCGTTCCCGCGCATCGAGCAGGTGAAGGTCGGTGTCATCGGTCTGGGCTATGTCGGGCTGCCGCTCGCCGCCGAATTCGGACGCAAACTGGCGACGGTCGGCTACGATCTCGACGCCGTCCGCGTGCGCGAATTGCGCGACGGCATCGACCGCACGCGCGAAGTCGATCGCGACCTGCTGGCTGCCGCGCAGCGCCTGAACTGCACCAGCGATCCGCACGACCTCGCCGGCTGCGACGTCATCATCGTCGCCGTGCCGACGCCGGTCGATGAATACAAGCAACCGGACCTGGGCCCGCTGAGATCGGCGAGCGTCATCGTGGGACGTGCGTTGAAACCCGGCGCGGTCGTGGTGTTCGAATCGACGGTGTATCCGGGCGCGACCGAAGAAGTGTGCGCGCCGATCATCGCGGCCGAATCGGGCCTGGTGCTCAATCGCGACTTCTTCCTTGGCTACAGTCCCGAGCGCATCAATCCGGGCGATCACGATCGGCGCCTGACGCAGATCGTCAAGATCACTTCGGGCTCGACGCCGGAAGCCGCCGATTTCGTCGATCGCCTGTATGCCAGCATCATCGCCGCCGGCACCCATCGCGCGCCCAGCATCCGTGTCGCCGAAGCCGCGAAAGTGATCGAGAACACGCAGCGCGACGTCAACATCGCGCTGATCAACGAACTGGCGATGCTGTTCCATCGCATGGGCATCGACACCGCGCAGGTGCTCGAAGCCGCCGGCACCAAATGGAATTTCTTGCCGTTCCGGCCCGGCCTGGTCGGCGGGCATTGCGTCGGCGTCGATCCGTACTATCTGACCTACAAGGCGCAGCAGCTCGGCTTCACGCCGGCGATGATCCTCGCCGGCCGCCGCATCAACGACGCCATGGGCGCTTACGTCGCGGGCCGCGTCGTGAAGCTGCTGGTGCAGCGGCGCATCCACGCGGCCGGCGCGCGCATCCTGATCCTCGGGCTGGCCTTCAAGGAAAACTGTCCGGACCTGCGCAACACGCGCGTCACCGACATCATCGATGAGTTGCGCGACTACGGCGCGCAGGTCGATGTGCACGATCCCTGGGCCGACCCGCGCGCCGCGCAACACGAACACGGTCTCGCCCTGGTCGAACAACCCGCACCGGAAAGCTACGACGCCGTCGTGCTGGCGGTCGCGCACCGCGAGTTCGCGCAATGGGGCGCGCCGCGCATCCGCGCGCTGCTGCGCGGCGACGGCATCGTGTTCGATGTCAAGAATCTGTTGGCGCCCGGCCAGGCGGAGGGACGGCTATGAAGGTGCTCGTCACCGGCGCGGCCGGCTTCATCGGTTCGTCGCTGAGCCATCGGCTGCTGGCGCGCGGCGATGAAGTACTCGGTTACGACAACCTCAACGATTACTACGACGTCACCTTGAAGCATGCGCGGCGCGACCGCCTGCTTAAACTGCCGCATTTCAGCTTCCGCGCGGCAGCACTCGAGGATCGTGGTGCGCTCGAATCGGCCTTCGAGGAATTCCGACCGGATCGCGTGGTGAACCTGGCCGCGCAGGCCGGCGTGCGCTATTCGATCGAGAACCCGCGCGCCTATATCGACAGCAATATCGTCGGCTTCATCAACGTGCTCGAATGTTGCCGCAGCGCGCGCGTCGAGCATCTGGTGTATGCCTCGTCGAGTTCGGTCTACGGCAGCAATGCGCGGCTGCCGTTCTCGGTGCGCGACTGCGTCGATCATCCGCTGAGCCTGTACGCGGCGAGCAAGAAGAGCAACGAATTGATGGCGCACACCTACAGCCACCTGTTCGGCCTGCCGACCACCGGACTGCGCTTCTTCACCGTCTACGGGCCGTGGGGCCGGCCCGACATGGCGCTGTTCAAGTTCACCCGCGCGATCCTGGCGGGGGAGCCGGTGCAGGTGTTCAATCACGGCCGCCATTCGCGCGATTTCACCTATATCGACGACATAGTCGAAGGCGTGATCCGCACCCTCGATCGGGTCGCCGAACCCGACGCCGATTTCGATCCGATGATCCCGACGCCGGCAACCTCGCAGGCACCGTACCGCGTCTACAACATCGGCAACCAGCGACCGGTGGAATTGATGCGCTACATCGGATTGATCGAGCGCGCGCTCGGTCGCGAGGCAGTCATCGAGTATCTGCCGGCGCAGCCCGGCGACGTGCCCGATACGCTGGCCGATGTGTCGGAACTGCAGCGCGATACCGGCTATAGCCCGTCGACGCCGGTCGAGATCGGCGTGCAGCGTTTCGTCGAATGGTATCTGGCGTATTACGGCGAAACCGAGGCTGCCTCGCCGCTGCGTGCGGCACGGGCAACGGAACATTCCGCGGCGCTCGCTGCATCGGTCTGAGCCGTCGCAGGCACGCGAACCCTTGCCTGCGGCGCGGGAAAATCTTTCCATTCGCCTGCAGTTTTTCCAAATAGAAAAGCTGCGTTCGCTCGCGTACAGAGCGCGTCGCCAGCGAACCGTAGCGTTCGCGTCCATGGTGCGATGGCGCGCGTCCGGCAGGGCCGCCATCGAGCGAGGCGCAACGCGCATCGCCGCCGCTCGAGCCACCGTTCCTGCCGACACGCGGCCATCGAAGACTGCGACATTGGGAGAGAGCAACGTGAAGACGATACCGGCACTCCTCGGCCTTGCGGCCGGGTTATTGCTGCTTCCTTTCGCCACGCACGCGGGCACCCAGCCTGCGACGGTGGAAATTTTCGATGTGCAGGGCAATGCGCTGAGCTCGCCGATGGCAGGCCAGACCGTGCGCGTGCCCGATAGCGTGGTGACGGCCTTGCTGTCCGATGGTTTCTTCCTGCAGACGCCGGACGTGCGCGCGGATTCGGACACTGCGTTGACGTCGAACGGCATTCGCGTCGTCACCGCCGGTGCACCGGTCTACCCGGGCGGCGGCGGCATCGCGGTCGGCCATCGCGTCAACGTGGTCGGCACGGTGAGCGAAGTGGCTTCCGAAACACGGTTGACGGCGACGTTGATCGAACCCGTCGGCGGCGGTGCCGCGATGCCGGCGGCCGTCGAACTGAGCGTGGCGGCGGGAAGGCCGCGCGAACGCGCCGACAATCTTTACTGCTACAACGGCCTGAGCAACTTCGAATGCTTCGAAGGCATGCGCGTCACGTTGCCGCAGGGCCGCACGACCGGCGGCAACGTGATCAACGGTTCGGATGTTTTCGGGCCGGTCCACATCTCACCGTTCGGCACCCGCTCGATGCGCGAGAAAGGCGTGCGTTTCGGCGGCGCGGTGCAGGCCGGCAATCAACTGGCCGGCATCTGGGACGGCAATCCGGAAGTGCTGCGCATGGATGCGGACCGCTTCGGCGCGGTGCCCGCCAACACGCCGATCGCCGGCGGCGCGACCTTCGCCGCGACCGGCATTCTCAGCGTGGCCGACGGCGACTACACCTTGTGGCCGCAGAGCCTCACGCTCAATGCCGCCAGCAACACGCTGCCGGTGCCGGTCGGCGCGCCGGCATCGACCGATATGTTCCGCGTCGCCAGTTTCGACCTCACCGCGCTGTGCGATGCGGTGTCCGGCAACACCACCGTCGCATGCAGCACGCCCGAACCGAGCGCAGGACAGTTGACGACGCAGCTGTCGCGCCTCTCGGCCTACATCGCGCAAGTGTTGAACGGGCCGGCCGTCGTCGCGCTGCAGCACGTCGAGAACGCGGCCACGCTGTCGGCGCTGGCCGACGCCGTCACCGCACGCGTCGCCGGTTCCTCGTACAGCGGCCTGATGGTGGAGGGCGCCAATCCGCGCGGCCTCGATCTGGCTTTCCTGGTCGACAACGCGCGCATCGATTCGCCGACCGTGACCACGCTCGCCGCGGCGCAAACCGATCCGACGCAAGGCGGCGGCGCGCTGCTGCATCCGATGCCGCCGTTGCTGCTTAGCGCCTCGTTCACCGCGCCCGGCGATGGTGCCGTGCAGGCTTTCCGCGTGCTCAACGTGGCGATCGCCGACCGCACCGGCGTCGATGCCGGCACCGGCTCGGCACGCGAGCGGCGTTTCGCGCAGGCCAACTCGATCGCCGCGCTGATCCAGCAGATGCAGCTCGAAGGCGGCGGCATGACGGCACCGCTGCTGGTCGCGGGCAAGTTGAATGCATGGAACAGCACCGACGGCTACGTCGACGTCGTCGGCCTGCTGTCGGGCACCTACTTCAATCCGGAAAACCTGATCGATGTCGAACCCTTCAATCCGGTGTCGCCGGTGCTGTTCGACAGCGTGATGCTGACGCCCGAAGGCGATCGTGTCACCGCCATCGGCAGCGAGAATTTCGGCGCGATCCAGGGCGCGGCCAGCCGCCAGATCGCGACCGCCAGCGCCACCGACCATCTTTTGCTGACGCGCGGCGTGCAGATGATCGTCGCCGATGCCGCGATCGCACGCGGCAACGCCGAAGCCGCGGCACAACTGCGGACTACCGGCACCACGGCGGTGGCGAGCTCGTCGTTCGACGCGGTGACGGTTGACCTCGACCCGGGCTGTCGTGCCGATCCGGCCACCAATACCGACGGCGATCTGTTCTGCAACGTGCTCGACAATTGTCCGACCGTCGCCAACGACGACCAGCTCGATTTCGACGGCGACTTCATCGGCGATGCCTGCGATCCCGACATCGACGGCGACGGCGTGAACAATGGCGACGACAACTGCCCGGCGCTGCCGAATTCCGATCAGGCCGATTTCAACGACGATGGCGTCGGCGATGTCTGCGACGACGAAGCCGATGGCGACGGCGTGCCCAATGCCACCGACAACTGTCCGCTGGTGCCGAATCCGGGCCAGGAAGATTTCGACACCGACGGCAAGGGCGATGCCTGCGATCCGAACGCCGACATGGTGCTGACCTTGCAGGCGACGCCGTCGACGGTGCAGGCCGGCGGCAACTTCACCGTCACGGCCACCGTCGACAACGACGGGCCGCAAGTCGTGCAGGCGGCGAGTCTGCGCATCGAGTTGTCGAGCCAGATCACCTTGCAGGCGATCAATGCCGGCAGCTGGACTTGCAACGACGTGTTGCCGGGCACCGCCGCGGCGATCGTCACTTGCGAGCGCGCCAGCGTGCCCGTCGGCGTGAGCTCGGTGGTGTTGAGCCTGCAGGCGAGCGCGTCCGCCGTGCACGGCAGCACCTTGCCGGTCAACGCCAGCGTGACGCCGGAAGATCTGAACCCCGCCAACAGCACGAAACTGCTGTCGGTGCCGGTGCAGGTGGGTGAAACCGACCTGCGCCTGGTCGCCAACGGGCCGAGCCCGCAAGTGCAGGTCGGCGACGTGCTCGAGTTCGAGATGACGATCAACAACCTCGGCCTGCGCGGCGTGAACAATCTCGAGTTCACCGTGCCGCGTCCGGCCGGCACCACGTTCACCGCGATCGATGCACCAGCCGGCTGGACCTGCACGCCACCGACGCCGCAGCTCGCCGAACTCGTCTGCACGCGCGCGCTCGAAGCCGGCGGCCAGGTGTTGCTCGGATTCTCGCTGGAAGTGGCGACGCAGGCGGCGGCGACGCAGTTCGTCGTAGCGCCGTCGATCAGTTCGGAAGTGCCCGATCCGAACAGCGAGAACGACAGCGCGTCGCTGACCTTCAATGTCGATCCGATCGAACTGCGGATCTTCGCAAGCGGATTCGAAAACGCTCCGTAGACAGCACGCAGAAGAATGCAGCACGGCCCGCTTCGGCGGGCCGTGCTGTTTCATGTGCAGTGCAGTTTTTTCGCACCCCGCCGAGACTGTTGGACAACGAACAGAGCGTTCTTGCACGGCTGCGTAGTTTCGGTCCCCAACGCGACGCAATGTCGCCTCCGACAGCGTGCACGGACAGGGATAGCGCCATGCTCGATCTTTACGAAACCCACCGCGAAACCGCCGCCAACGATACGGTGTATCCGTTGCGCGTGCCGCCGCCGGCACTCGATGCCGATCTCGCCGACACTCGCACTTACGAAGTGCCGTCGCTGTTGCGCCGTCTGCTGCGTCAACAGCAGGCGCATTGGTTCGCGGCGCTGGCGATCGTGGAGCTGGCGCTGCTGATCCTGGCGGTGGCACTCGCGGTGCAGACCTGCAACGCGTTCGGTCTGCGCACCGCCGCCTTCCAGCATTCGTGGCTGCTGGTGAGCACCGCGTGGACGGCGATGATCGCGCTCGGTCTGTATCAGCGGCACGCGCAGTTCGCACGCGAGGCGCGACTCGGCACGGCGGCGCGCGTGGTCGTCGCGCTGGCCGCCGGTGCGATCGTGGTGCTGAGCTGGGAATTGCTGCGCGGCGAGGGTCCGGGTACCGGCATGCTGGGCTTCTCGCTCGGCTATGCAGCGATACTGCTGACGCTGTCGCGCATGGGCTTCGCGCGTCTGGCCGGCGACACGGCGCTGCGCCGGCAGACCCTGGTGCTCGGCGCCGGCGCGCGCGCCGCCGAACTGCTGCAGCGGCTCAACAGCAGCGACGATTCCGAATCGCCGCGCTCGATCCGGCTGGTCGGCTTCGTCACCCTGCCGACCGACAGCGTCGCGCTCGCCGATCCGCGCCGCATCCACTTGCGCAGCGGGCTGGCGGAATACGCGCGCGAACATGAGATCGATGAAATCGTGATCGCGGCCGACGAGCGCCGCCGCACGCTGCCGATGTCGGAACTGGTCAACTGCCGGCTCGCCGGCATCGAAGTGCTCGATCTGGAAGCCTTCTGCGAGCGCGAATTCGGCAAGACCACGCTGGAACTGATGCTGCCGTCGTGGTGCGTGTTCACCTCGGCGTTCGACACCTCGGCACTGCGCCGCATCAGCAAGCGCGGGTTCGACCTTTGCGCGTCGTTCGTGATGTTGGCGCTCGGCTGGCCCGCGATGCTCGCGGTGGCAGCGGCCATCCTGATCGAAGCGCGTGGCCGGGGACCGGTGTTGTACGCGCAGGAACGCGTCGGCCGCAACGGCGAAACCTTCCGCCTCTACAAATTCCGCAGCATGCGTACCGACGCCGAACGCGACGGCGTGGCGCGCTGGGCGCAATCCAACGACGACCGCGTGACGACGGTGGGTCGCGTGATCCGCAAGTTCCGTCTCGACGAGCTGCCGCAGTTGTGGAACGTGCTGCGTGGCGAGATGAGCATCGTCGGGCCGCGGCCGGAGCGGCCGCCGTTCGTCGAACAATTCAAGCATCGCGTGCCGTACTACAACCTGCGCCACTGCGTGCGGCCCGGGCTCACCGGCTGGGCGCAGTTGCGTTTCCCGTACGGCGCCTCGGAAGAGGACGCCGCCGAGAAATTGCGCTACGACCTGTACTACGTCAAATACCAGAGCCTGAGCTTCGATCTGCTGATCCTGCTGCAGACCGTCGATGTGGTGCTGTTCGGTCGCGGCGGCCGCTGATGAGCGCCATTCCGGTGGCACGGAGCGAACCGCGCGTGACGGTGGTGATGCCGATGTACAACGCGCGCGCCTACGCTGCACAAGCGATCGAGAGTGCGCTGGCGCAGGCCTATCGCTCGTTCGAGATCGTCGTGGTGAACGACGGCAGCACCGATGGCAGCGACGAGATCGCGCACGATTACGCCAGGCGCTTTCCCGGTCGCGTGCGGGTGATCGATCAGCGCAATGCCGGCCTGCCGGCTGCGCGCAATACCGCCCTCAATGCCGGCCGTGGCGACTATTACGCGCTGCTCGATGCCGACGACGTCTGGCATCGCGAGCATTTGCAGCGCGCGATGCAGGCGTTCGATGCCGATCCGGATCTGGGCCTGGTGCATGCCAACATCCGGCGCGTCGATGCGCAGGGCGCCGAGCTCGGCGTGCCGGCGCGGGGCTGGCATCGCGGCCTCGACCCGTATCGCGCGCTGGCGCTGCGCGAAGAACATGTCGCCTGTCCGACCGCGGTCTTCTCGCGCGAAGCGATCCGCGCCGTCGGCGGATTCGATAGCCAGTTCACCGGCCTGGGTTGCGAAGACCGCGACCTGTGGCTGCGCATCGCCGAACGTTTCCGGCTGCGTTATCTGGATTGCGTAACGGCCGACTATCGCGTGCACGCCGGCAGCATGAGCCGCAATCGCGGGCGCATGGCGCAGGCCCGCCAACGGCTGCTCTGCAAACTCGCGCTGTCGCCGCGCGGTGCGCCGCTCTACGCCCAGGGGCAGGCGATGATCGAAAGCGACCTGGGACTCGAATTGCTCGACGAAGGCCGGTGGTGGCCGGCGTTGCGGGCGCAACTGCGCGCGCTGGCGATCCGTCCGCAGACGAAGCTGATCTGGCGCCGGCTGTTGCGCACGGCTTACGAGGCGATCGCCCGTGCGTTGTCGCCGCGGACCCTCATCGCAGCGCGACAGCACATCCGCTGACAGGAACTCCCATGACGGCAACTCAGAAAAAGCGCGGCAACCTGCTGATCACCGGCGGCGCCGGCTACATCGGCAGCCACGTGGTGGCCAAGCTCGGCGCACGCGGCGAAAACATCGTGGTGCTCGACAATCTGAGCACCGGCAACCCGCGCGCGGTGCTGCACGGGCGGCTGATCGTCGGCGACGTCGGCGATGCCGCGCTGGTGGCGCGCGTACTGCGCGAGTACGACATCGACACGGTGATGCATTTCGCCGCCAAGATCGTGGTGCCCGAGTCGGTCGCGCATCCGCTCGACTACTACGACACCAACACGGCGCGCGCGCGCGTGCTGTTCGATGCCTGCCGCGCCGCCGGCGTCAAGCACGTCGTGTTCTCGTCGACGGCCGCCGTGTACGGCGATCCGGCCGGCGGCGTCGCGAACGAAGAAACGCCGCCGGCGCCGATGAATCCCTACGGCCGCTCGAAGCTGATGTCGGAGTGGATGTTGCGCGATCTGGCGCAGGTCACCGATCTGCGCTACGTGGCGCTGCGCTACTTCAATGTCGCCGGCTGCGATCTGCGCGGCCGCATCGGCCAGGACACGCCCGAAGCCACGCACCTGATCAAGGTCGCCTGCCAGCATGCGGTCGGCACGCGCGCCAGCCTGCAGATCTACGGCGCCGATTACGACACGCCGGACGGTACCTGCATCCGCGACTACATCCATGTCGAAGATCTCGCCGATGCGCACCTGGCGGCGCTCGATTATCTGCGCGACGGCGGCGGCTCGCTCACCGCCAATTGCGGCTACGGCCACGGCTTCAGCGTGCGCGATGTGATCGATGTGCTGGCGCGGCTGGTCGGGCATCCGCTGATGGTGGTCGAGGCGCCGCGGCGGCCGGGCGACATGTCGAAGATCGTCGCCGATGCCTCGCTCGCGCGCCGCGTGCTGAACTGGCGGCCACGCTGCGACGATCTGGCGTTGATCGTGTCGTCGGCCCTGGCGTGGGAACGGCATCGCCTGCGCGAGCCGCTGCCGCGGCATCGCATCGAACGCGAGGAGCGGGCGCTCGACGAACTGGCGCGCTTGTCGGTGACGCAGATCCTGCGCGACGTCGGCGCACCGACGCGCGCCCGGCAGGCGGGTGCCGACCTGTGAACACCACGGCCATGAGTGAAACACTGCCCACGATCAGCGTGGTGATGCCGTCGTACAACTGCCAGGCCTATCTGTCGCGCGCGCTCGAATCGGTGCTGGCGCAGCGTTATCCGGCCGAAAAGCTCGAGATCATCGTGGTCGACGACGGCTCCAGCGACGACTCGCCGCTGATCGCCGAAAGCTATGCGGCACGCAATTCGCGCATCCTGGCGTTGCGGCAGGCCAACGCCGGGCCGGCGGCGGCGCGCAATCGCGGCATTGCGGCCAGCGGCGGCGAACTGATCGCCTTCCTCGATAGCGACGATTCCTGGGAGCCGACCAAACTCGCGCGCCAGGCCGCCGTCTATCGCAGCGACCCGCAACTCGGACTGATCCACTGCGGCTGCCGTTTCGTCGATGAAATCGGCCGCCCGGTGGAAGGCTGGGTGCGCCGCACGCGCAACGCCGAAGGCAACGCGCTGGTGGACTTTTTCTGCGACTTCTTCCTGATCACCTCGGCCGTGGTGGTGCCGCGGCGCTGCCTCGATGCGGTCGGACATTTCGACCCGACCTTGCGCGTGGGCGAGGACAACGAACTGTTCCTGCGCTTGCTGGCGCGCTATCGCATCGGCTGCGTCGACGCGCCCTTGCTCAATCGCACGATCCGCGCCGACAGCCTCAGTCGCGAGGATTTCGACCTGGATGCGCGCGTCGATCTGCTCATCCTCGATCGCTTCGTGCAGGCGCATCCGAGCTTCGCGCGCGAACATCAGGACCGGATCCGCGCGCGCTATGCGCAGTATCTGTACGACTACGGCTACCGGCTGCTCGAGAACGGCGAAGTGCAGCGCGCGCGCACGGTGCTGGTCGATTCGTTGCGGCGCAAGGCCTCGATGGGCGCCGCCAAGGCCCTGGTGCGCAGCGTGTTGCCGCGATCGACGTGGTCCGTGCTGCGAACCTGAGACGCGCCGCGCTGGCGCTCGCTGGTTGTTGCGCGCTTTGCGCCGCAGCCAGCGACGCCGGCGCAGCCGACTACTACGTGCGGCCCGACGGCGGCGATGCGCAGCAGTGCAGCGGCCGTGTCGATCGCGCGCGCAGCGCCGGCAGCGACGACTGCGCGTGGCAGCATCCGTTCGTTGCCTTGCCGCCCGGCGGCGAACCGCGCATCGCCGGCGGCGACGCGCTGCATATCCGTCAGGGTTCCTACCGCATGGGGTTTGGCGCGCCGCAGACCGAGCGCTGCGCCGAGCAGTTTCCGTGGGATTGCCATATGCCGCCGATCCCTTCCGGGCCATCGGCGGCGCAGCCGACCCGCGTCAGCGGGCTCGATGCGCAGGGCCGCTGCAACGCGTGGCCGGAACTGTGGGGCGCCGAACGCGCCGCGCGTGTGCTGAATCTGCAGGACAGCCGGCACGTCGAGATAGATTGCCTGGAAATCACCGATCACAGCAGCTGCGTCGAGAATCACTGCCACGGCGGACAATGCGGCGGCGAAGTCGCGCGCTGCCAGCGCGATGCCTATCCGTTCGGCGATTGGGCCGGCACCGGCATCTTCGCCAGCGACTCGGCCTCGGTGACGCTGCGCGATGTGGCCGTGCATGGCATGGCCTTGCGCGGCATCCACGCCGGCCGCCTGCACGACTGGCGGCTGGAGCGCGTGGTGTTGCGCGGCAACGGCTGGTCGGGCTGGGATGGCGATCTGGGCGACGGTGGCAGTTCGAATTCAGGCGCGCTCGAGTTCATTGATGTCGAGATCGCCTGGAACGGCTGCGCCGAGCGCTATCCCGGCGGCGAACCTTTCGGCTGCTGGGGTCAATCGAGCGGTGGCTACGGCGATGGGCTCGGCAGCGCGGCAACCGGCGGCAACTGGCGCTTCGAGCGTGCGAACGTGCATCACAACGCATCGGATGGATTGGACCTGCTTTACCTCACCGCGGAGGCGACGCTGCACGTGACGGGGTCGAAGTTGCATGCCAATGCCGGCAACCAGCTCAAGGCAGCGGGCGCAGCGATAGTCGGCGACAACACGATCGACGGCAACTGCAGTGCGCTGGCGGCGCAGGGCCTGCCGGCGTCCGATCACTGCCGCGCCGGCGGCAATGCGCTGGTGCTGGCGCTGCAGTCCGGTCGCGCGGCTGAAGTGGTGGGCAACAGGTTGAGCGGGCAGGGCGATTGCCTCGCGGTGGCCGAGCAGGGCGACGCCACCAGCACGCTTCGCTTCGCAGGCAATCGCCTGCGCGGCGCCCCGATGTGGAATTCCCGCGACAAGCTCAGCTGTGGCTTCTACGCCCATGAAACCGCCGCACTAATCGAGCTTGACGACAACGATTTCGTCGGCGTGCGGCGGCGCGCTTGCCCAGCGGGAAATCGCTGTACGGATTGAGCCAATCCGGGCTGTCGCGATGACAGCCGACGAGAAAATAAAATCAAAAATGACGCCACCGCTAAATCACACGCGGTGCGGCACAGCACGCTCCGACGCCGATACGGCCGCGGCTGCTGAAATCCCATAAAAAAGCCGGTATCCTGCGCGCCGCCTCGGTGAAGCAGAGGACGCTTCATGTCAAATTATGGTTAATTTGTGCTGAATCCTTATTCATACAACATAATTGCTTGCAACAAATCCCCCGATTGTAGGTTTTTCCCCCAGGGAAAGTCACAAATTGTGATAGCGACCGCGATGCGGATTTGCTAGGGCCGGCAGAATGCGCCCCGTTCCCTGGTCAGCCACGCGCTGCCAGCCCGCCCCAGGATGGGGCTTCACTTAGGGGAAAACTCCCGATGATGAACTCTCAGCCCGGCCGCGGCCGGCGCCGTGCGCGCTCGCGCGCCGCTTTTATGATCCTCGTGCTGCTGGGCCTGCTCGGTGCGGCTTCGATGGCGTCCGCTGCAACCTTCTATGTCCGCCTCGATGGCGGCGATGCCAGCCAGTGCACGGGTCGCAGCGATGCGCCGTACTCGGGCAGTGGCAGCAACCAGGCCTGCGCCTGGAAACATCCGTTCATGGCACTGCCGCCGGGCGGCCCGGCCCGCATCGCCGGCGGCGATACGCTGATCATCGGCCAGGGCAGCTACATGATGGGCCTGGGCGCACCGGGCGCCGTGATGTGCCACCAGACCTGGAGCTGGGATTGCTACATGACGGCGGTACCGAGCGGCCCGTCGCCGTCGCAGCCCACGCGCATCCTCGGCAAGGGCCACGATGCCGCCTGTCCGGCCGCGCCGGAACTGTGGGGCACCGAGCGCACCTCGATGGTGCTCAATCTGCAGGGCAGCTCGAATGTCGAAGTGGCCTGCGTCGAAATCACCGACCATGAAAGCTGCATCGATAATCACTGCCATGGCGGCGTGTGCAACGGCGAAGTGATCAAGTGCAACCGCGACGCCGCGCCGTGGGGCAAGTGGGCCGGCACCGGCATCAAGGCCAGCGACTCGTCGCAAGTGAAGCTGACCGACGTGAACGTGCACGGCATGGCCAATCGCGGCGTGCTGGCCGGCCGCCTGAGCAATTGGACCACCGAGCGTCTGACCATCCGTGGCAACGGCTGGGCCGGTTGGGACGGCGACATCGGCAGCGACAGCTCCAACAGCGGCGAAATCATCTTCCGCGAACTGGAACTGTCGTGGAACGGTTGCGGCGAGAAGTATCCGAGCGGCGAACCGTTCGGTTGCTGGGGCCAGACCGCCGGCGGTTACGGCGATGGCCTGGGCACCGGTGCCACCGCCGGCCACTGGATCATCGAAGACTCGATGATTCATCACAACACGTCCGATGGCCTGGATCTGCTTTACATGAAGGAAGGCGGCCGCGTCACGATCCGCCGCACCTGGGCCGAAGGCAACGCCGGCAACCAGCTCAAGACCAAGGGTGATTCGTTGATCGAAAACTCCGTCATCGTCGGCAACTGCGCCTACTTCAGCGGCCAGGGCAACATGCACCCCGGCGATAACTGCCGCGCGCTCGGCAATGCGCTGTCGATCGGGCTGCATGCCACCAGCGTCGCGAACATCGTCAACAACACCATCACCAGCCAGGGCGATTGCCTGGTGCTCAGCGGTGGCGGCGGCAGCACGTCGCAACTCAACTTCACCAACAATCTGATGATCGGCGAAGTCGACTGGCGCCAGCCGTGGGATCGCAGCTGCGCGCATTACTCCGATGGCGGCAGCGAGAAGGTGACGTGGCGTTCGAACTTCGTCACCGGCGTCAAGAACGGCGCCTGCCCGACCGGCAGCCTGTGCACCGGCCTGCCGCTGATCGCCAACCTGCTAGACACCGCCTTCGATCCGCTGCCGCTGGCGGGTTCACCGCTGATCGGCGCGGGCGACGCCAGTGCCGCGCCGCTCACCGACTACCGCGGCTTTGCGCGCGGTGCGGCGCCCGACATCGGTGCCTACCAGTTCGGTGCCACGGCAGCCGGCGGCAGCGTGCCTCCGGTGGCGGTGGGCGCCATCTTCAAGGATGGTTTCGGCAGCTGACGCCCCCTACCGGGCGCGGCGGGCTCACGAAGATCGATATGCCTTCGTGAGCGGTAGGGCCGCCGCGCCCGACTGCTCCTGGATCCGGCACTCGCCTTGGCGGTGCCGGATTTTTTTTTGCGGTTTCGAAAGGCGCTTCGACGATGCACGTTGCGAAACCCATGGTGAAACTGTAGTCGCACCGACGAGGACGCACCGTGCGATTTCCAACATAGCTGCGCTCTTCGCGATTGTTGTTGCCGACGGTTGCCGATGCTGCGGGAATCGGGAGTAGGGAGTCGGGAGAAAGCCTTTACCGCTTTCTCCCGATTCCCGATTCCCAATTCCCCAATCCCTATTCACACCGATAGCGCCCCGCGCTCACTGCGCACTTTCGAAGCCATTGCCGAAAATCTTTCCCGGCAGCCCGAGGTCCACCGCGACGACGCCGGCATCGCTCCAGGCGAACGATGTCGACACGGTGTAGGTGAAGGTTTCCACGCCGTTGGCGCCGGCGGCAGGCGTGTACTTGACGCGGTCGTCGAGCAGATTCGCCGGCGTGCCGTTCTGATCGATCGACACGGCGCCGCCGCGATCGGGCGTGCCGAGCGCGCTGATGCGGCGGCCGGCGGCGGCGGCGTCGTTCGCCTGCACGTCGATCATCGAACTGCCCGTGCCATTGGTGTGCGCGAAGATGTCGTCGGTGGCGAGCGGTACGATCTCGAGCGCTTGCCAATGCGCCGCGAAGGCCGGCGGTGCGCCTGCGGAGGTCGCGATGATGCCCACCGCCAGCCCGCGCGCATCGCCCGGCGCAAGCCAGGCAGCCGGCAGGTTGACGGCACTGCCGAGTGCGATCGGTGGCGCGCCATCGATGGCGAGCATCGCGCGCGCTTCGCCGGCGGCGGGATTCACGATCAGCATCAGCGCCAGTTGCTGCACGCCGTCGATGCCACCCGGGATCGCGATCGATTGCGTCGTCGGCACGCCGCCGACTTCCCGACGCAGCTTGAGCGCGAGGTCGCCGTCGAGGCTCAGTTCGATGAAATTGTCCTGGTCGCCGGTGCCCAGATAAATGCCCTGCGATTGGCCCGGCGACGGCGTGCCGTCGAAAAACGGCGCGTGCAATTGGCCGCGCAGCACGAACATCGGGCTGGCCGTATCGGCCGCGACGCCGAACTGGAACGCATGCTTTTGCGTGTTGCTGCCGGCGGCCGCCGTGCCATCGTCGATCGCGGCGATGGTCAGGCGCGGCGCGGCGTCCGGCGCATCGTCGATGAAGACGCGCGCAGGATCGAACAGCGTCGCATAGTCGCTGCCGGCGACGCTGATGCCGTTGGTCATCAGGCCGGTGAAGCCCAGGCCGAACAGGCCGCCGTTGCCGGGCTGCAGCGACAGCCGATGCGGCAGCGCGGTGGCCAGGCCGTTCGTTGCGTCGACGGCGAAGGCGTCGCGCGTGTCGGCGAGGCCGTCGTTGTCATCGTCGCTATCGCTGGCGTTGACGGTGCCGTCGCCGTCGGCATCGGCGGGCAACGCGGCGATGTTGCGGCGCACGCGCACCGTCGCGGCATTCGACACCGCGCCGTCGTCGTCGCGCACGGTGTAGGTGAAACTGTCGAGCAACGCCGATGCGCCGTTGTGGGTGTAGACGATGGTGTTGCCGGCACCGGGCTGCACGCTGCCGTAGTCCGGCGCATCGATCACCTGCAGCGTCGAAGCGACCAGACTGCCATCGGTGTCACTGTCGTTGGCCAGCACCGGAATCGCGATGTTGCCGCTTTGCGCGACGCTGGCGTAGTCGTCGCGCGCCGTCGGCGGCAGGTTCACGCCCGGCTCCACGAGACGGATTTCGATCGCGTTGAGCGCGGGGTTCTCGGCCACGTGCAGCAGTTCGAGATCGAGCGAGGTGCCGTCCACTTCGATCAGTGCGGCACGCATCATCGCGCCTTTCGCGCCGGCCTGGGCGTAGCGGTCGATATCGTCGAATTCGGCGGGAATCTGGCCTTCGATGCGCGCATCGAGCACGCGTTCGCCGGTGGTTTCGATGCCCGAATACAACTCTGCGAAGAACAGCCGAACCTCGACCAGCGCGCCGTCCTCGACCGGGAACGACCACTGCATTTCCGGCGCGCCGGCCGGATCCCAGCGCTCCGACTGGAACACCGCCGCCGGCACGTCCGCCGGCAGCGACGGATCGTCCATCTGCACTGCGCCGCCGTAGGCGCCGCTTTGCGCATCGTCGAAGATTTCCGCACCGCCGGCGACGCGATAGGGCGAGGGCGACACCGCCGTATCGGCGCTCCAGGCCGGCGCCGGCGCATCGATCGCCGCGACCTGCGGCCCGCCGAGATTGACCCGATACAGCACCTGCGCATCGGCCTTGCCGAAGCCTTCGCCGAGCAGTTGCGTGACCTGCGGCGAGCGGCCGGGCGACGACATCGTCAAGCTCGCCTGTACCGCGCCCTGCGCCTGCGGTGCGAACTCCACCTGCAACGACACCGGCCGTCCCGGCGCCACCACGAACGGCAGCGTGGGCGGCGAGACCAGGCGGAAACCGGCGCCGCCGGTCAGCGCGAGATCGCTGACGACCACCGACTGCGTGCCCGACGCCAGCGTCAGCGTGGCGGTGTGCTGGCGCGCGGCGCCGACCGCGATGCGGCCGAAATCCAGTTGCGCGGTCGCTTGCAGCACGCCGGTGCCGATGCTTTCGCTCAGCGGCGGCGTGCTGCCGAACAGATGCAGCGCTTCGAGATCGAGCGCGGCACCCGACGGCCCGCCGCGCTGCGACGAGCCGGCCGCCACATACAGCCCGAAGTTGCTGACGATGGCCTGCGTCGCGTGCCGCGGCGTGCGCATCGGCGCCAGCGTGCGCCATTGATGCGTATCGAGATCGAGCGCTTCGGTCTGCGCGTGCGCGGCCGTCTGCGCGCCGCTTTCGCCGCCGGCGACGATCAATTCGTTGCCGATGATGCCGGTCGGCGCGGCAGCGCGCGGCGTCGGCAGGTTGGCGCCGGCGGGCAGGGTGCTCCAGGTGTTGGTGGCGATGTCGTACACATCGACCGCGACGACGTTGTCGTCGAACACGTCGCCATCGGCGGCCGCGTTAGAGTTGCGGCCGCCGGCCACATAGATTTTTCCCTCGTGATGCGCGACGAAGAAGTGATCGCGCGGATTCGGAATCGGATTCAAGGCAGTGAAGCGCCCGGTGGCCGGATCGAACACATCGACGAAGGCGCTCACCGGTCCCGAATGGCCGCTGGTGTTGCCGCTGACCTGATAGATTTTTCCATCGACCGCCACCGCACCGCCGCCGCCGCGCGCGCGCGCCGCCGGCATCGCCGGGCCGGTGATCCAGCGATCGGCGAGCGGATCGTAAATGTAGACGTTCGGTGCCGGCGGTTCGCTGCAGCATTCACCGGTCATCGCACCGATCGCATAGATCAGCCCGTCGAGTGCGACGGCCTGGAAGTGGTGCAGCTTGATCGGCGAGGCCGCGCCCGTGCTCCAGTTGCCGGTGGCGAGATCCCAGCTGCGCACGTTGCTGGATTCGCGGCCGCCGATCAGGTGGAATTTGTTGCCGACCTGCACGAAGCCGCCTTCGTGGCGCGTTTCCGGCGAATCGTCGATGCGGCTCCATGCGCCCGGCGAGGTGCCGGCCACGAAATCGGCGCGGAAGTAATCCCAGGTTGCACCGAATTCGACCGCGCCGGCGCTCGACGAAATCGCGCCGATGGCCAGGCCCTGCGCATCGGCCGCGCTGAACCATGCCGCGGGCACGGCGCGCGCGCTGCCGAGCGCATGCCAGGTCGCGCCGTTGTCGAGCGACAGGCGCGGCAACATCGTATTGGCCTGCGCATCGACCACGATGCCCAGTTCCAGCGCGCTCGCCGCGAGCAGATTCGCGTCGCCCCACGACGATGACGAGTAAGTCGTCGCAGTCGCCGTTCCGTCGATTTCCACCGTCACTTTCATCGCGCCGCTGCCGCCGGTTCCGGCGGTCAGCACGACGCTCACGTAGTCGTCCTGATCGCCGGTGCCGACGAACAGTCCATAAGATTGACCGGGCTGCGGCGTGCTCGCCGCGCCGCCGACTTCGAACCACGGCGGACGCAATCGCGTGACGGCCATGAACGGCGGCGTGGTGTTGTCGGCGTCGATGCCGACGAGAAAGGCGTTGTCCTGCGTGTTGACATTGCCGGCGGCGGTGCCGGCCGTCACCGTTTCCACCGTCAGCAATCCTGCCGTGCCGCCCGCGGCCAGATGCTCGGCGTCGTAACCGTCGCGCCACGTGCTGCTGCCGTCGCGCGCCAGCATCAGGCCGGTGAAGCCCAGGCCGAACAGGCCGGTGCCGGGATCGTTGTTGTTCAACGGCAGATTCAGCGGCAGGGTCGTGCTGAGGCCGTTGTCGGGATCGAGCGCGAAAACGTCATTGATGTCGGCCAGACTGTCGTTGTCGTCGTCGCCGTCGTTGAGATCGGAAACAAGATCGCCGTCGGCGTCTTCCGGGCGGCTGCCGGCGGAGCAGGCGTTGGTGCCGTTGTCGGCTTCGTCGCCGTTGCTGAAGCCGTCGTCGTCGGAATCTTCCGTCGGCACGCTCGGATCGCAGGCGAAATCGGCCGGTTCGAACACGGTGACGCTGCTGGCGCCGTAGGTCGCGGCCCAGATCGTGCCGGGAAAAATCGCATCGCTGGCCTGCGCCGTGACATCGAGCGGCTGCGCGCCGAAGCCGCCGAGCAGCACTTCGCATTTGCCGATTTCGGTGCCGCTCGACGAACCGGGAAGATCGATCAATCCGCCCGTGCCGTTCGGCTTGCAGCGATACAGGTTGCCGTTGAACGAGGCGGCGAGCAGATCGCCCTGCATCGCGCCGGCGAAGTTGCCGGCGGTGTACTCGGCCAGGCCGTTGGTCGACGCACTGACGGTTTCCAGACCGCCGGCCGGCACCGTGTATTCGCACTGGCGCGCGTCGTCGGGGAAATCGGCCGCACTCACGCCATAACCCGCCGGCAGCAGATTCTGCAGCTGATGCACGACGCCTTCGTGCAGCCAGTGGCCATCGGGTTGCTGCACGTAGTTGTAGATACCGCTGCGCGTCGGAAAGGCGCGGATCGGCGCAGGATGTCCGGCGTAGTAACCGGGCGCAGTGATGCGATGCAGACTGTCGCCGAGCGTGCCGCTGCCGCTCTCGTTGAGTTCGTTGGTGCAGTAATCGCCGGCGCCCGGATTGAACGTCACGCCCGGCTGCGTCGAATAACCTTTCAGCGCGCCGGCCGAGGTGCGCAGCCACGGCGTGCCGCCCCAGCCGGAGTTCGGGCCGTTGTCCCAGGTGTAGATTTCGCCGCTTTGCATGACGACCACATCGTAGGGATTGCGATAGCCCATCGAGTGCAATTGCACCGGCCCGCCGGGCACCGGCAAGGCCTGGTTGTAGCCGTCGTTGCCGCCGAACGGATCGCCCGGATCGACGCTCAGCTCGCGCCACGGATGTCCCGCCGGATACGGAAATTGCGGGCTGGACTTCGTGATATTGGCGCGCGTCGGATCGTCGAGCGTGAGCAGGTCGTAGACGAATTTCGCGCCGCTGCGCGGATCGGTGTATGGCCCGCCGTTCGATGCTTCGATCGCTTCGAGCGCATCCAGATCGATCGACAACACCGCGCCGGCGAGGAAATATTCGCTGGTGCCGGAGAACGAATTGCTCGGCGCTCCCTTGTTGGTGTTGCCGCCGACGGCCAGATAGATCGTGCGGCTTGCCGCGTGGAAGGCGAGGCCGTTCACCGCGTGGTTTTCCTCCGAACGCGGCAGGCCGCGCACCAGATCGACGCGCTGCCAGGCCTGGCATTGATTCGACACGACGCCGCCGGTGCAGGTGAGCCGGGTCAGCAGGCCCGAGTTGGTATCGAGGCCCGAATCGTTCGCCACCGCCTGTCGCGGGTCGGACGAGGTGACGTAGAGCACCGGATTTTCCGCGCTGCCCAGCACCAGGATTCCGGTGACCTGGCGGCGCTCGCAATCGTCGCTGCAGGCGCCGCCGTTGTCGTTGTGGTTTTCGATGTCGCGGATCGCGGTGATGGTTTCGTGCGCGACCGATTGATACTCGCCTTCGGCACTGCGCACGACGGTGAAGGCGTGGATCACGCCGTAGTGTTCGGAAACGTAAAGCCGGTCGTCGGGCCCGAACTGCAGCGACGTGGGATAGGTGACCGGCACCAGCAGCGGCCGCGTGGTGAAGGCCTGGCCGTGCGCGAGGCCGGCGGCGGTCGATAATACGACGGCAAGCGTGTGGCGGAAGAATCCCTTCATGATGCGATCTCGATCCGATACGGCTGTCGCCGCCTTGCACGAACCGTAGGCGCGGCGTGCGGCACGCTCTGTACGAGGCACCACATTGCCGACGGCGTTCATCTGCACGCCGGTGAAGTGAAGGTCGGCGTGAATCAGACGACAAGAGTCGCGAACCAAAATCGGGTAATAAACCCGACAACAATCAACGGCGCGCGCGCGGCGGCAGGATGCGCACCGGCGCGCTCACCACGCGGCAGCCATCGGGCACGTCGCGCACCACCACCGTGTTGGCGCCGACCACGACGCCGTTGCCGATCTTCACATTGCCGATCACCATCGCGCCGGCGCCGAGATAGACGTCATCGCCGAGTTGCGGATAGCCATCGGACAGGCCGGCGCCTTTCGAACCGATGGTGACGCCCTGGCCGATCGAACAGCGCGCGCCGAGTATTCCATGCACGACGATGTTGCCGGCGTGGCCGATGTAGAAACCGGCACCAATCTCGGAATTGGTCGATAGCTCGATGCCAAACAGAATGCGTACCGCCACGTCGAGCATCCGGTACACGAGCTTGAACGGCAGGCCGAGCGCCCAGGGCCGCAGGCCGCGCGTCCAGCGGCCGTAGCGATACACGCAGATCGCGAGGAAACCGAATTCGGAAAGCGCCGCGGCATGGGCGCGCCAGCCGCGGCGATCGGCGCGCGCGATCTGCAGGTAGCGCGCGTAGTCCGCGCGCAGCGCACTGCGCGGCCGCGGTGGTGCACTGGTTGGCGTAGCCACGCCGATCGTGTCCATCGACGCAGCATGCCGTGCGCCGTGGCCGGGCTCGGTGGGCTAGCGCACTTAAGTCCGCTGCCGGCGAACGTAGACTCGGGGTTTCCCCGCCATCGGGTGCGTCCAGCCGTGTCTTCGGTTCCCGCCCAGGCCCGGCCTGGCATCGCCACGCATTATCTGCGCTACCTCAGCAGCAATGTCTTGGTGGTGGCGGCGGGCTTCGTGTCGTTTCCGATCATGGCGCGGCTGCTGGACAACCGGCAGTTCGGTCTGCTCGGCTATTACGAAGCCTGTCTGTTGCTGGTGGCCGGCGTGCTCAAGCTCGGCACCCAGCACGCGATTCTGCGGTTCTATCCGCATACCGGCGCGGTCGGCGCTCTGTCGCGCTTTCGCAGCGATCACGTGCTCGCACCGTTCGCGTTGTCGCTACTGCTGTGGCTGGTCTGCGTGCTGGCGGCCTTCATGTTCATCGACCGCGTACCGAGCGGCGAACGCGCCATCGTCGCCGTGCTGCTGGTCACCGTGCCGCTGGTGATCTGGTGCAGCCTGATCGAAGCGGTGATGTATGCCCTGGAACGTTCCGACATCACGGTCTGGCTGAAAACGGCCTGGCGCTGGGGTGAGCTGGCGCTGGTGCTGGCGACGCTGGTGCTGCTCGAACGCAGCGCCTTCGGCGTGCTCGGCGCCAAGCTCGTGGTCGTGATCGGCGTGGCGATGTGGCTGACCTGGTGGTTCCTGCGGTGGTCGCGCGCGCCGGTGGTGAACCCGGCGCGCGCACCGCTGCTTGCGGGCCTCGCGTTCGGCGTGCCGATGATGTTCAACGAACTGACCAGCGTGTTGTTCGGCTTTGCCGATCGCCTCATGTTGCGCGGTCTCACCGGCAGCCTGCATGACGTCGGCGTCTATACGATCGGGCAGGGCCTGGCGATCGCTGTGGGCACGATACTCGGCGCGACGCTCAGCCAGACTTTCACGCCCACTGCCGTGCGGCTGTACGAAAGCCGCGGCGCCGATGCCGTGCGCGATCTCAAGCGCAGCATGCTCGATGTATGGCTGGTCGCGGTGTCGGTCGGCAGCGCGCTGCTGCTGTGCACGGGACAGGATTTCATGATCCTGATGGCCGGTGCCGACAAGGCCGCATCGGGCCCCGTTTTCGTCACCGTCGCGATTTCGATGCTGTGGTACTCGCTGTTCGAGATCGCGCAGTACGGCATGCTGCTGCAGCGCCGTGCGGGGCGGCACTTCCTCATCACGCTGGCCGCCACGCTGGTGAAGCTGGCGTTGAACGTCCCGTTGATCCTGCGCTACGGCGTCGCCGGCGCGGCCGCCGCCACGGCGATCGGATATCTGATGCTGGCCGCGCTGCAATATCGCCAGTGTCCGGCGGAATTGCGCTATTTCCCGCCGCTGCGGCGGCTGCCGGTCGTGATCGGCTTTCCGCTGGTCATCTTCGGGCTGTTGCAGGCATTCGACTATTTCGGCGCGGCAACACCGCTGTGGCGATTCGTCGTCGGCGGTTTCGCGGTGATGCTGCCGGCGCTGCTGATGGCCGCGTCGGATCGCCGTCTGCGCCATGCGGTGCAAGGGCTGGCACGGCAACGCCGCGAACGGATGGCGGCGATGTGACGCCGCTGCTGTCGCCGCTGACGCTATTGCTGCTCGCGTCGATGCTGGCGATGTTCGCAGCGGCGCGGCGGTGGCGCCGCACATTCCTGGTGGCGGCGTTGACGATGCTGTTGTCGTTGTTCGCGATGACGCCATGGTTCGCCAACCGACTCGTCGGTGCGATCGAGCGGCACGCCGACGCGAATCCGGGTGAGTGCGGCGGCATCGACGCCGTCGTCCTGCTTTCCGGCGGCCTCGAGCGCGCGCCAATGGCCGACGACGACTTCGCGGCGCTCACAGCCGAAACGCTGGCGCGCATTTTCGTCTTCGCAAAGCGCGAGCTGCCGGCCGATGCCTCGCTGGTGATTGCCGGCGGCGGTCCGCACGCGACGGCCGAGTCGCAGGTGATCGAGGCGCTGCTGCGGCGTGTCAATCCGCAGCTGCGCGTCGCGCTGCGCGAAACCCGCTCGGCCACGACCTGGGAAAACGCCTCCGCGGTCGCCGATCTGCTGCCACCGCCGCGGCGCATCGCACTGGCGACCGGCGCCTTGCATCTGCCGCGGGCGCGGCGCGCCTTCCAAGCGATGGGCTTCGAGGTCTGCGCGTGGCCGTTGAATCGTCGCTACATTGCGGCGACGGGTGCGATGGCTTTTTTGCCGCAGTCGTCGTCATTGCGCAAGACCGAAGCGGCGCTGCACGAAATCGTCGGCGACCTCGTTTATCGCTGGCGTGCGTCGGACGTGGAGCCAAGTACTTCGGAATAGACGCGCAGCAGCCGGTCGCCGATCGCGTCCCAGCCGAACTCGCGCTCCGCGGCGCGCCGCGCGGCCTGGCCGAGTCGCTGGCGCAGCGGCGCGTCGGCCAGCAATCGGCAGACCGCCGCGGCGAAATCCGTCGGCGTATCGGCGAGCAGGGCATTCTCGCCGTGGCGCAAGCCGATGCCTTCGGCGCCGATGCGCGTACTGACGATGGCCTTGCCCATCGCCATGGCTTCGAGCAGTTTCAACCGCGTGCCGCTGCCGGCGCGCAGCGGCACCACGTACACCGCGGCCTGCTGCACCAGCGGGCGCAGATCGTCGACGAAACCGGTGAATTCGACATGATTGCGCAGGTTTTCCGGCGCCTGCATGCCCTCCGAGCGGCCGATCACGCGCAGGCGGACATTGCAGTGCTCGCGGATGACCGGCAAGGTGTTCGCCATGAAATCCTCGATGCCGTCGCGGTTCGGGAACCAGCTCATCTGGCCGACGAAGACGAGCGTGTTGTCCTGCTCCTGACGTTCCTCGCCTGGCGTGAATTCGGCGAGATCGACTCCGTTCGGCACGACTTCGACCCGGCTGCCCGGCGCCAGTTCGCGCAGCCGCGCGGCGTCGATGTCGGAACAGGCGAGCACGCGCGATGCCTGCGCGCAGGCGTCGCGCTCGAAACGCTCGAATTCGTCGGCCTGCCAGCGCAGCAACCCGCGCCGCCAGCGGCTCGCATCCATGGTCGCCCGGGCACGCAGCAGTTCGCTTTCGACGTTGTGTTCGTTCAGTATCACGGGAAGTTTCGACGGCACATCGGGCTGCAGGCCGGCGACGGCGAGAATGTCCAGATGCACGAGGTCGGCCGTCGCGATCAACGCGCGGAATTTTTTCTGCAATGCGCGCGGAACATAGCGCGCGAGCATCAGCGGGTCGCCGTCGCGCAGGGTTTTTCCCACGGCGGAAGCGGCGGCGAAAGGATCGCGCAGCGAGGGCAGTTTCACGCAGTGCACGCTGTTCACGGTATCGCGCAGCAGGGCAGGCGGCTCGGCCGGATCCTGTTCGCGCTGCAGGCTGAGCAGATCGACCTCGTGCTCGCGCGCGACCGCGCGCAACAGATGCCAGGAACGCAGTTGATGCCCTTCGCGCGGCGGATAAGGCAGGCGGCTGGTGACGAAGACGACGCGCGCCATCAGGCCTTCCAGAGGCGTCCGAGATCGCGGCTTCCCAGATAGACCGGCAGCGACAGGAAGGCCGCGGCGTTGAGTGCGACGAAACTGCCGGCGGTGGCCGCGAACGGCACGTGCCGCATCAGCTTCGGTGCCAGCAGGGTCACCGCTGCGACGCCGTAGGCGACGACCTGCAGCCAGAACGCGATGCGCGGCAACGCACCTTCGGCGAAGGCGGCACCGACGAAGGCACCGATCAGCGCCCACGGCGCGATCAGGCGCGCGACCTTGTGCGAGATCCACGCGAAAAACGCCGGATTCAAGGTCGGTTTCATCAGCCACGGCAGCGCCGCCATCAACTGCCAGTTGCCGGCCAGCGTGCGCAGTTTCCGGCGGAATTCGCGGCGCAGGTCGCTGCCCGGCACGTCGAATGCCACCGCATCGCGCGCCACCCAGATGCGTGCGCCTTGTTGCAGGGCCTGCAGTGGCGTGTAGACATCGTCGAGCAGCAGGCCGATCGGCAAGGGACGGAATACCGCGGTGCGGATCGCATACACCGCGCCGCTCGCCGCATGGGCCCAACCCAGGCGCGCTTCGGCTTCGCGCAAAGTGCGCTCGATGCAGCCGTAGCTGCCTTCGGCGGCGACGGCGTTGGCGTCGCCGCCGGGTTCGAGCGTGCGCAGCTCGCCGGAAACGACCCCGATGCGGCCGTCGAGAAACGGCGCCACCAGTGCGCCGAGCGTGCGCCGGTCGAAGCGCTGCCGCGCATCGGCGAACACGGTGATCGGCGTACGCACCTGCGCCATCGCCGCATTCAGTGCCGCGCTCTTGCCGAGCGATCGCGGCAGGCACAGCACGCGCAAGCGCGAATCCTTCATCGCCCAGGCACTGGCCGCGGTGCCGTCGCTGCTGCCGTCGTCCACCAGCAGGATATTGAGGCGGTCGGCCGGATAATCGCTGTCGAGCAGATTGCGCAGCCGCGCTTCGATGCGCGGCGCTTCGTTGCGCGCCGCCACCACGATCGTGATCGGCGGGAAATATTCGGCGCGGTGCGGCTCGCGGCCGAAACGGCGCGCCAGCAGCAGCGCCAGCAGCGGATAGCCGGCGTAGGTGTAGGCGGCGATCGCCAGGCAAACCCAGAACAGTGCGTCGAAGTTCATCGCAGCAGCGCCTCGCGCAAGCGGTCGTAACGCGCATCGCCGATCAGCAGTTTCGGCACGCGCAGAACACGATGCCGCCAGCGCATCGCATTCACCGCGGGGCCGTGCCAGGCGAGGATCTGGTCGAAGGTGTCGAGCGTCGTATCGCGGGTGATCGCCACCCGCTGCAGATAACCGCCGGCTCCGCCGTCGCGATTGTCGCCCGGCGAGGAATCGAACACGTGCCGGTAGCCTTCGGCATAGGCGGTCTGCAATTCGCGCATCGCGCCGCGGCCGCCCGGCAGGGCGAGCAGGTCGACCGGCTTGCCGGTTTCCTGTTCCAGCAGATATTTGCTTTCGCGCAGTTCGTCGCGCAATGCCGAGGCGCTCAGCCCGCTGAGGAAGCGATGCGTCGCGCCGTGCGCGCCGATGCACATGCCGGCGTCGGACAGTTGCCGCAGTTGCGCGGCGGTGACGCTGCCGGCCCGCCCGACGAAGCCGCTGGTGATGAAGAACGCCGCGCGCAGGCCGAGCGATTGCAGGCATGGCAGCGCGATCGTGGCGTCGGTGGCTTCGCCGTCGTCGAACGTGATCATCACTTCGGGCGTCGTGCTCGAGCTTGCGTCGATCGCATCGCCGGGCAGCCAGGCGCGGCCGCGCGCTTGGCGCACATGTCGCATCTGCCGCTCGAACGCCTCCGGCGTGACGCTGTAGCGCGGATCGAAATGGCCGTCGTCCTGCGGCCCGCGATGCAGGCCGTGGTACATGAGCACGACCAGACGCGCCGGAAAGACGGTGGCGCGCTGCGATCGAGTTCCATCGGCTTGCGATGGCGCCGCCGCGTTCGACACGTCGACTTGCGATGCGACCACGCTATCCATCGCCGAGCTCCCGTGCGCGCGCCGCTTCGAGCGTGACCGCGCGCAGCAGCAGTCCGACATAGAGCCAGAAATGCGCGATCATCGGATAGTGCGTGAAGCGGTCGCCGAAACTGTTGCCGCACAACAGGGCGAGAAACGCGCCGCCGAGGCCGAGCGCCAGGCCGTAGGTCCAACTGCCGGCCGCAACATTGCGCAGCGTGTACCGCAGCAACCGTGCGATGCTCCAGAGCATGCCGAGCAGCACGAAGGCGCCGACCAGGCCTTTCTCGGTGAGTTCGCGCAGGAAGAAGTTATGCGTGTCGGTCTGGTACGGGTTGATTTCGGCGTGATGGAATGTGTGGAAGCCCGAGCCGAGCAGCGGTCGCTGTTTGAACTGGGCCTGCGCCACTTGCCAGAATTCGAAGCGGTGCTCGGTGCTTTCGTCGCGCCGGCCTTCTTCGATCTCGATGCTGTCGAAGCGTTCCAGCACCGATGGCGGCAGTATCGACGGCAGGATCATCAACGCGAGCGCGGCCGGCAACAGCACGCGCATGCCGGCGCGGCGCAGCAGCACGATCAGCGCGGCGCCGCACAGGATCGCGACATAGGCGGTGCGCGAATAACTGAGCACCACGCCGGTACCCGCACCCACGGCGCCGGCGGCGAACAGCAAGCGCCAGCGCCAGTCGGCACGCACGCCGAGCAGCAGGCCGAGCGACACCAGCGAGGCGGTGACGCACCAGGCGCCGAACTCGTTCGCGCCCAGTTCCGAAAACGTGCCCGAAACCCGCAGATCGTGGCTGTAATGCCACGAATTCACCGCCGCGTTCTGGCTCAGCACGACGCTGAGCATGTACGGCAGCGGGATCAGCGAGGCCAGGATCATGCGGCGCAGGCCGGCCTCGTCGGCCACGCTCATCTGCGCCAGGAAGACGAAGGCCACCGCGATCATCTGATCTTTCAGGATGTTGAAATGCGGGGCGCCGTCGCGCACCGACCCCAGCCCGACGAACAATGCGAGCACCGACATGGCGATGTAGGTCCACACCCAACCGTTGACGCCCGGGCCGCGTACGGTGCGCAGGCCGGTGCGCCAGGCCATCAGCAGCGACGCCAGCAACATCACATTGAGGAAGTTCAGGCCGCCGCCGAATTTCGGCAGGTGCAGCGAGTAGATGTTCTGCAGCGGGATCAGCGCGACGAAAGCGAGAAAGGCCCAGTTCTGCGAGGCAACTCGCTGCGTCTGCGACGCCGCGCCGAGTTCCGCCGGCGCGGCGAGCGGCAGTGGTCGGCTCGCGGCGTTCATGCGGCGAGCGCCTCGTCGTAAACCTGCTCGTAAGCATCGGCCATGCGCGATACCGAGAAGCGCTCGATCACGCGTTGGCGCAGGCGTTCGTCCGGCTTGTCGCGCCGCGGCTGCGCGGCGATCGCATCGGCCAGCGCCAGATGATCGCCGGCCGGCAGCACGCGGCAGCCCGGCAGGTTCTCCAGCACGCGCGGCAAGGCGCCGACATCCGACGCCAGCACCGGACAGCCGCAACTCAAGGCTTCGAGCACGGTGAGCGGCATGCCTTCGCTGAGCGATGGCAACACGAAAGCATCGAGTTGCGGATACCAGTCTTCGAGCGATGCGCAATTGCCCGCCAGCTTCACCACATCGTCCAGGCCGAGCTTGTGCACCAGCGCCTGCAGGTTCTCGCGCAGCGGACCCTCGCCGTGGATGACCAGTTCGACATCGACGCCCCGCGTACGGCATTCGGACAACGCGAAGATCAGCTGATCGAGATTCTTCTCCGGCGACAGCCGCGCGGCGGTGCCGAGTTTCAGCGCTCCTTGCGCTGCACGGTCGCGCGGCCGGAAGCGTTCGACATCGATGCCGTTGTCGATGCAGCGCACACGGGATCGGTCGACGCCGGCGGCGCCCAGTTCTTCCGCGATCGCCTCCGACACCGCACAAACGCGCTCGAAACTGCGCAATAGCCGCAGTTCGAGCGCGCGATAGAGCCGCAGACGCGCGTGGTCCTGCAACCAGCCATGCATCGTCGCGACGCGACGCAGGCCGATACCGCTCGACGCCATGCGGCCATACACCACCGATTTGTAGTCGTGGCAGTGAAGGATGCGCGCGCCGCGGTCGTACGCCTGCGCCAGATGCGAGCGCAGGTTGTCGACGCAACGCAGATCGACCTGCCCGCGACAGGGTACGGCGATGGTCCGCAGGCCGCGGCTCGCCGCGGTATCGAGCAGATCGGGCGCGCGCTCGCCGTGATGGGCGAACGCCGCGAGCACCGGATGCGTACCGCGGCGCGCCTGTTCGCCGCACAGACCGAGCAGCATGTGCTCGGCCCCGTACAGGCCGATCGACGAGCGAAGGTGGATGACCACTGCCGTCATGAGTCCGCCAGCTGCAGACGGCAGGTGCGATACAACTTGTCGAAGCCGTCGAGCATCGCGCCGATCGAGAATTGCTGCTCGATGCGCCGGCGCGCCGCTTCGCCCATGGCGCGCGCCTTGCCCGGGTCGCGCAGCAGCGATTCGAGTGCGCCGGCGATGCGCGTGGGCGTTCGCGGCGGCACCAGGATGCCGGCGTCTTCCGCTCCCACGACTTCCGGATTGCCGCCGACACTCGTCGCGATCACCGGCAGACCGCAGGCCATCGCTTCGAGCAGCGCGTTCGACATGCCTTCGGTGAGCGAACACAGCGCAAAGACATCGAGCAGCGGCAGCAGTGTTTCCACTTCGCGCCGCTCGCCGAGAAAATGCACGCGATGCGCGATGCCGGCCGACTCCGCCCGGCTTCGCAGCGAGGCTTCGAGCGGACCGCCGCCAATCAGCACCAGCGCCGCATCGGCATGATGCTCGGCGATCAGTGCGAAGCCGTCGAGCAGGTCCTGATGCCGTTTCACCGGCACCAGGCGCGCGGCGCAGCCGATCAGCCGGCCATGCGCCGGCAGGCCGGCGGCGGCGCGCAACGTCACTCGATCGGGCGCTCGCAACGGAGAAAAACGTTCGACATCGACGCCGTTCGGCAGGCAGCGGGTACGCGCGATGTCGATGTCTTCGTCGATCTGCAATTGATCGAGCACCGCGCGCGAGGGCGCCACGATCCAATCGAACCGATGATTCAAGCGGCGGAATACCGCCCGCAATTTCGCGCTTTTCTGGAAGCCGGTATCGCGCCGGTTGCTGATTCGCACCAGCGGCCACGGCCCGCGCGGCAGCAGCGCACAGAACAGGTCGGATTTTTCGTGCTGCGACTGGATGACATCGTAGTAGCCGTGCTTCACGCGCCGGCGCAATTCGCGAAACGCGCGCCACGCACGCGGACCGTAGGCCGCGCCGATCGGCAGATATTCCAGCCTTACCCGATCGACCGGCGGCAGGCAGCACGACGGCGCCAGCCGGGTGGGCGGCTCGGTCAGCTGCACCACATCGATTTCATAGCGATCGGCATCCAGGCCGGTCAGCAGATTGCGCAGAAAACGTTCGCTGCCACCGGGCCCGAGTATCGCGGTGTCGGTGAGCAACAGGATGCGCAGGCGCGGCTCGCATTTGGCTGGCGGCGGCAGGTCGTCGCCAACCAGATCCGGAATCAGCGATTGCGTCGACAGCAGCGGATTCATCGTGCGCCCCCCGCATACACCAGGAACAGCGACAGCACATTTTCGCGAAAATCGGCACCGCTCGCGTCGCTGCTGCGACGGTAGTGAGCGAGGCCCGCGCGCAGCATCCAGCGCGGCGCCAGGCGCTGCTCGGCCTGCAACGAGGCATACGTGTCGCGGTCGCGGCGCTGCTCGTCGTCGAACTCGAAACGCTCGCTGCCGAAATCGGCGAGCAGCGCCAGCCGCGGATTGATCAGGATGCGGCCATCGATGCGCGCGCCATGCGAATCCCGATCGAGCATCAGGGCCTGTTGCAGATAGTCGTAATCGTGCGCGAACAGCGCGAATTCCCATTCGCTGCGCACGCCGCGGTGTTGCCATTCGAGTTCGCCGCTGCGCAGGCGATAGACATCGGCGCCGATGCGCCAGCGCCGCGTGTGCTGCACGATGCCGGCGTCGATGTCGATCTCGGCGGCGAGATCGCGTCCGGCATCCGACAGTTCCTGCGCGAAATGCGCGCGCAGTTCGTTGCTGCCGGTCGGCGTCCAGCGCAGCGTGGCGCGCGCCAGCGGCCGCGAATGCGTCGGCAGCAGGCGCTGGTAGTTGATCCAGCCGTGGCCGACGGCCAGGTCGATACCGAGCCGCGGCGTCTGGTTGTCGAAACGCAGCAGCGCTTCGCTGCGCACGAAATCGATGGCGTCGGGCTGGTCGAAATCGACTTCGCCGGTCTCGGTCGCGAACGACCACGCGCGCACCGCATCGGTGCGCCGCTGCAACGCCAGCGCCAGCGACGTGCGCGCATGGTCGAATTCGGGCGTGGCTTCGGCTTTTCCCTGCGAATACAGTGCCTCGGCGCGCGCCGACCAGCCGCGATCGTTGCCGAGCAGCAGCGCCGGACCGGTGAGCCAGACGTTGGTCTGCTGCCGGTTCGACGGCGAATCGGTTGCGAACACATCGACCGGTTCGATGTCGGCGTAATCCTGGAACGTCCAGTACAACCGCTGCGGCAGCACCGCGACATCGACCGCGGCGGCCATCCGTGCGCGGAAATCCTCGTCGACGCCATCGTCGAGCGATTGTTCGAATTCGAACCTCCCCGACCCGCGCGACTGCACGCGCTCGCTCGAATGCAGCAGCGAGAAATCGACGCGCGGAATCAGCAGCAGATCGTCGACCCGATCGTTCGGCGTGCGCAGCCGGTTGTCGCTGGCTTCCAGGCCGGCCTGCAATTCGTAGCGGAAATGATCGCTTTCCTGCGCGGCGCAGGGGGCGGTACCGAGCGCGGCGCAAAGCGCGGCGGACAGCGCGCGGCGGACGCATCGCGGCGTCGGCGGGGGCGGGATCATGCGAGGCGCCGGTCCCGGGTGGCTGCCGTCACGGCAACTGATTGAACACCACGCCGGCGAAGCGCGTGGGATCGAAAACCTGCGCGGCCTGCGCGATGTCGTCGCGCGTATGCATCGCTTCGCCCGCCACCAGCACGACGAGGTCGGCGCGCTCGGCCAGCACGCGCGCTTCGGGCGCGCCGCGCGCCGGCGGTGCATCGAGCACCACGCAGCGATCGGGATAGCGACCGTGCAGTTCGTCGACCAGCGAGCGCATGCGCAGCGACGCCAGGCGGTCGCCGCCGTTGCGCGTCTGTCCGCCGGCCGGAATCACCCGCAGGCGCGGCACGCCGGCCGGATGCAGGATGGTTTCGACGCCGAGCGTCGGCGTACGCAGATAGTCGATCAGGCCCGGACCATCGACATCGAACACGCGATCGGCGGAGGGCCGCCGCAGATTGCAGTCGATCAGCAGCGCGGTGCGATCTTCATCGAGCGCGATCGCGGCGGCCAGGTTGCGCGCGACGAAACTGGCGCCGCAATTGGTGCGCACGCCGGTGACGAGGATCACCGGATTGGCCACCGGACTGGCGAACAACAGCCGCGTGCGCAACTCGCGGAACAGATCGAGCGCGCGTTCGTCGGGCATGTCGGCATGCACCACACGCCGTGCGTCGAGCCGCATGCGATCGATCGGAGCGCCGTGGCGCATGCGTGCGATCGACGTGCCGGGCGCCGGTACGGGCGTGCGGCCGGGCAGCGGCAGGCGCGTGCGATCGCCGTCGTGTGCGGCGCGGAGCAGGGCGTGGGATTCGCTCATGAGGATTGCATCAGCTTGACGAAAGAGGCTGCGGCCACCACTGCCACGGTGCATACCACCGCCACGCCCGCAATGCGCACATCGCGGCGCAGCAGGCGGCGGTCGGCCGGCGTCCAGAACGTCGGCACGTCGGCCAGCACCGGCAGGCCGGTGCGGCGCTGCACCGCGCCGGCGCTGCGCAGGTGCGGATCGAAGCGCACGAACAGGAACAGCAAACCGAGCGGCATCGCCGCTGCGGCGGCCAGGCCGCCGAGCGCGAAATGCGCGAAGCGCACGCCGGCCGGCCGCATCGGCAACGCCGCCGATTCGTGGATGCGCATGTTCAGGCCGCGGCCCTCTTCATCGAGCGCCATCGACACGCGCGCATATTCGAGTCGGCGCAGCAGATCCTGATAGAGGTCGCGCGCCACTTCGTGCTCGCGCAGCAACTCGGCGAATTCCGGCGGCGGCGCGGCCTGGCGCCGCAAACGTTCGGTTTCGGCCGCGATTTCGCGTTCGGTGGCGGCGATGCGGGCACGGATTTCGCTGCTGTCGCGTGCCACGGCGGGCCGGCTCGCGACGGCTGGCGGCGCCGCAGCCCGCCGTCCGCGCAGCGCATCGAGCTGGCGCTGCAGACGCACCACTTCGGGATGCGCATCGGTATAGCGCAGGCGATTCTCGGCGAGTTCCTCCTGCGCTGCAGCGATGCGCGCCGCGTACGGATCGTCGACCGCGGCCGCCGGAGCGGCGCCCGCGGATTGGCGTGCGGCCTCGTCGAGGCTGGCTTCATCGCGTGCCAGGCGCTGCCGCAAACCGGCCAGCCGCGACTCGACCACCGTCACCGGTTCGGCGCGCGCGTCGGGATTTTCCTTGCGATAGGCGATGAGGTGCGCTTCGGCCTGTTGCAGTTTCTCGTGGTAGCGCGCGGCCTGGTCGGCGATGAAGTCGTAGGCTTCGCGGCTTTCGCGCAACTGCGCGTCGCGGCTCTCGAGCATGAAGTGATCGGCGAACTGCTGCGCCACGTGTTGCGCGCGTTGCGCATTGTTGTCCCAATACTCCACGCGGATCAGATTCTCGCGCGGCGCACCGATCACGGTGCGGGCCTGGATCGCTTCCACCAGACGCCCGCGTTCGGCCGGCGTCGGGTCGTCGGCGAGCCAGCCGTTCTTCTCCAGGATGTCGTCCATCACCTTGCGGCTGAACATCACCTCGCGCGCGATAATCGCGCGATCGGTGACACTGGTCGGCACCGCGCGGCCTTCCATCAGCTTCTGGATGGTCTTGTCCTCCGCCACCAGGATGGTGGTCGAGGCGAAATATTTCTTCGGCCAGTTCCATCCGATCGCGATCGCCGTCAGAGCGACCATGGCGAACAGCAGCCCCATCAGGACGGCGCGCCGGCGCCCCTCGCGCTGCATGGCGCTGAGCACTTCGCCGAGAGGCGCGCGGTCGTCGTCGCGAAGCAGATCACGCATCGCGGCGGCTCAGAAACTGCGCTGCGGCACGGTGATCACATCACCGGGCTGGACCGGATAATTGCTGCTCAGGTCGCCATCTTCGAGCATCGACTCGAGCGCGATCCCGTAACGATGCGTGGCATCGCGATCGCGGCGGTGCAGCGACGTGCGATCGGACGCCGCGAACTCGGTCGGCCCGCCGGCGGCGAGTACCGCATCGAGCACCGTCATGCCCGGCCGATACGGCAGCGACACCGGTTCGCGCACCGCACCGGTGACCCGCACCCGCGACAGATACTCGTTGCTGCGCTGTTCGGTGATCAGCACCGAAACCTGCGGCTCGCGCACATAAGCCGCGAGCGCGCTGCGGATGTCGTCGGCCACCGCCTTCGGCGTGCGGCCGCCGGCCTGCACGTCACCGATCAGCGGCACCGTGATGCGCCCATCCGACCGCACCGGCACCGTCACATCCAGATCTTTGTTCTGCCACACCCGCACCGCGATCATGTCGTCGACGCCGATCAGATATTCCGGCGCGGTGTAGACGGTCGACGGCGGCGGCCGCAACTCGGCGGTGCCGGACGCGCATCCTGCCAGCAAGCCGCCCAATGCCAATGTCAGCGACGGGAACGAACGAAGAGGTTTCACGGGCGCCACCTCGGAGTCGAAAACGATGTCGTACGCCGGGGCTCGATCGCGCCGGCGGGAAACTTCGATCGACCTTAATGGGTGGGGTGGGGGGCATCGGTTCGGCAACGCACATTGATGGCAGGGGTGGGGAGGTTGAGTCAGGTTGGGATGGCGGGGCATGCTTCGTCATTCCCGCGCAGGTGGGAATCCAGTGACTTGGAAGCGTTCTGCTTTTTGCCGCTTCGTATCAATCCTCGTCATTCCCGCGGAAGCGGAAAGCCAGTGGCTTTGAAGCGTTCGGTTTTCGCCGCTTCACATCACCCTCGTCATTCCCGCGCAGGCGGGAATCCAGCGACTTTGAAGCGTTCCGCTTCCCTCTTGCTTGATGATGCGATTTCGCGAGTTTCGTCCCCCTCAGCGGGGGCCGAGTCACTTTCTTTGCTTGTGCAAAGAAAGTAACAAAGAAACACACCCCGGGTT
>CBFHAI010000040.1:0-39088 GCA_965653565.1 uncultured Chiayiivirga sp.
TGTCGTCCGTATCGATGCTTAGGAGTCTGATGCATCGATCGGTTGAGACCACCATTCACAATTCCGACGTTCCCGCCCTTCGACAGACAGGGCGGGCCGTTTGCGGCCAGCGAAAATCTAGTGACCTTCAATCTGCGCATTTCCGCGCTTCGACCAGCTCGGTTCCCCGCCATCAGGCGGGGAACCGAGCGGCTTGAAACTTGCGGTTGTCGCCGCGCCGGATCAATTCTCGTCATTCCCGCGCAGGCGGGATTCAAGCTCCGAACCGGCTAGCGAAACATCAAAAAACCAAGCCCGCCTTCTCGACACCTGCCAAACAACCGCCAGCGTTACGCCTAACGCTGCACCGACCGCACCACCGGTTCGTCCTCGACGAACGGCCGAATGCCGAGTTCCTCGTGAACCTTCGACGGCGACACCACCCTGCCCTGCGTCACCACCAGCACCGGCTTGCGCACCGCGCTGATGTCCTTCGTCGGATCGCCGTCGACGAGCACCAAGTCCGCGAGTTTGCCGACGGCGATATCGCCGCGATCCGCGTTGACGCGGGCCACTTTGGCGGAGACTGAGGTCGCGCTTTGCAGGGCTTCGGCGGGAGTCATTCCGGCTTGCACGTACAACTCCAGCTCGCGGTGCAGCGTGAAGCCCGGGATGCCGTCGGTGCCGGGCAGCACGGTGACGCCGGCCTTGTGCATCAGGCCGACGAATTCGACCATTTTTTCGTAACTCTTGTTGTAACGGGCGGCGGTTTCGTCGTCGGGGATGTTCATTTCCGCGACGCGGAACTGGCGCTGCAGATCGAGCGGCATGTGGTCGACGACGGCTTCGAAGGCTTTCGACACTTCGCCCGGGCGCTGGCGGATGTAGTCGAAGGTCGTGAGTGTCGGATCGACGGCGACGTCGTTCTTTTTCAGCGAGGCGATGAAGTCCTGCACCGGCTTGGAATTGAAGTCCAGGCCGGCGGTGTTTTCGGCCGGCAGGCGAAAGCGTTCGAGGGTGCGGGTGTCGGTGGTTTCGGTGACGAAGAAATTCAGCATCAGCTGGTTGATGTGCTGGATTTCGTCGAAGCCGGCATCGATCACGTCCTGCGCGCGCAGGAAGGCCGGCACGTGGCCGCTGACGCGCATGCCGCGGCTGTGGGCATAGGCGACGGTGTCTTTCAGGATCGCTTTCGGGAACGAGTTGTAGATCTTCAGTTGCGGGTAGCCGTGCTGGGTGTACCAATCGATGGCGTGCTTGGCTTCTTCGAGGTTCTTGATGACGAAGCCGTTGCGGGCGGAGAAATCGCTTTCGCCTTCGAGGAAGCCGGCCGGCACGATCTGCGGGCCGAGCAGTTCGCCGCGGATGGTTTCGTCGATCAGGGTTTGCAGCGTGGTGTTGTCGTTGCCCATGTCGCGCACGGTGGTGACGCCCGCGGCGAGGTGCAGCCCACCGTTCCAGCGGCCGAACTCATGGCCGTGCATGTCGAACAGGCCGGGCAGCATGACGCGGCCGGCGGCGTCGATTTCGTTGTCGGCGCCGGCGTTGGGCGCACCGGCCGGCAGGATGGCGGTGACGCGGCCGCGCAGCACGTAAACGTCGCTCGGCGCACCGAGTGTGCCTTCGAGGCTGTCGAACACGCGCGCGTTCTTGATGACGGTGAGGCCTTCGAGTTTCTGGAACTGGCGCGCGGCCAGATCCTTCACCATCGTGCTTTCGGCCGCCTGCTGGATGTCGAGCAACTTCTTTTCGTTGCGTTCCCAGCCCTCTTCGATGGCGGTGAGGAATCCGGGGATGATGAAGGCGAACAGGCGCGCATCTTCGTTCTTCGCCGCGTCGCCTTTCGTCGCCCACAGCAGTTGCGGATTCAGGCCCAGGCCCGTCTGCGCGAGCAGTTGCACGGTCTGCGGCTGGCCGTCGCTTTCGACGGTGACTTCCTGCAGCACTTTGGACTTGAGCGTGCCGCCGGGCAGCAGCGGCAGGGTGCGGTCCTTGCTTTTCGCCAGCAGCGAGATCGCCACCGAGGCGCTCTGCGGGGTGCCGCCGAGCGGCACGTACAGCGAGGGCACGTCGACGGTCTTCTCGCCGGCTTCCGAGGTCGATTTCCAGATCGCCCTGTCGCCATCGCGCCGGAAAGTTTCATCGACCGGTGCGCCGAAGGTCGTGGTGCCTTTTACTTTGTAATCAGCGAAGGTGCCGTCGGGCAGCAGCGTGTATTCCTCGTCGAGTTCGGGGCCGCGGCCGTTGTCCTTGAAGATGAAGTGGACCTTGGTCTTGCCGTCGTCGGCGTGTTCCACCACTTGTTCGCCGGCCTTCTTGCCGTTGTCGACCAGGATGACGTAGCGCACGGTTTCGGCGGCGTTCGCCGAGGTGGCGAGGGCCAGGGCGAAGGCGATGGCGGTGGAGAGCGAGAGGTTCTTCATCGGAGTGTCCTCGGTTGGTGGCGCGGGCGCGCCCGGCGTGTCGATGCGGTGGCTAGGCTACGCGTTCCCGTGGTGGGGCCGGTAGACCTGGCGTGCTCGTTTCGACGCGGGCTGGGTGCAGATGACCTTCCCTGGTGCGCTGTTGGTGCCGATTGTGACCTTGGAAGGCTTGGAGGATCGACACCATCCTCACCCCGGTCTCCCCTCGAGGGGAAGGAGAAGTGCGGTTCCTCGCGAGAAGCGCGGCGTGCGAGGCGAAGCGACACGAAGCCGCTCGCGGCCCGGATGCAGCGAAGCGGAATTCGGGGAATGCGCTGCGTCGGTATCGCTGCCCTGGACTACGCGATGGTCAGCCATTCACACCATGCGGTTGCACGAAACCGGTCGCGATGCCGATCAATACGAGCACGATCAGGGCCACCGACAAGGCGATGCGGCGTGTCAGCGCCTTCACCATGCGGCTGCTGCCGCCCTTGTCGACCATCATGTAATACAGGCCGGCGCCGAGGTTGTAGAGAATGACGGCGAGGAAAGCGAGCGCGATTATAGTTTTCATAAAATGTCAAATAATGCGAAATTCGGATTTATGAAGTAATTCGGCCAAGTTCGTGGGTCAGCTGTCCGACCCGGCGTAGTGCCGGCAGGATGTCGACACCCTGGTGGCCGCAGTTGATGCGCAGGCAGTTGGCGAAGCGGTGGTCGGGCGAGAAGATGTGGCCCGGCGCGATGCCGATGTTTTCGGCGAGTGCGGCCCGGTGCAGCGCCATCGCGTCGACGCCGTCGGGCAGCGCCACCCAAATGAAATAGCCGCCGCGCGGCCGGGTGAATCGCGTTCCTGCGACGAAGCTCGATTCGATGGCGTGCAGGGCCGCCGACATGCGTGCGTCGAGCGTGGCGCGCAGGCGGCGCAGGTGGCGGTCGTAGCCGCCCTGCTCCAGGTAATGCACGACGGCCGTTTGCGCGGGCACCGACGCGGCCATCGTCGTCATCAAGGTGAGGCGCTCGATCTTCTTCGCGTAGCGGCCCGCGGCGATCCAGCCGACGCGATAACCGGGCGCCAGGCATTTGGAAAACGACGAGCAATGCAGCACCCGGCCGGCTTCGTCGTAGGCCTTCGCCGGCCGCGGACGCAGGCTGCCGAAATACAGTTCGGCATAGACATCGTCTTCGATCAGCGGCACCTCGTGTTTCGCGAGCAACTTCACCAGCGCCTGTTTGCGCGCCGCCGGCATCAGGCTGCCGAGCGGGTTCTGGAAGGTCGTCATCAGCCAGCACGCCGCCACGGTGTGGCGCGACAAGGCTTCCGCGAGCGCATCGATGTCGATGCCGGTTTCGGCATCGGTACGCACTTCGAGTGCCTTCAAGCCGAGGCGCTCGATCGCCTGCAGCGCGGCGTAGAAGGCGGGCGATTCGATAATGACGGTGTCGCCCGGTCTGGTCACCGTCTGCAGCGCCGCGTTGAGGCCTTCGAGCGCGCCGTTGGTGATGACGATTTCGTCCGGCTGCAAACGGATGCCGTCGAGGCGGTAGCGCAGCGCGATCTGCTCGCGCAGGCGCGGATTGCCGGGCGACAGATTGTCGACGATCGAGTGCGGATCGAGCTGGCGCAGGCCGAGGGCGGCGGCGCGCGCGAGTTTCGCGAGCGGAAACAGTTCGGGTCCGGGAAAGGCCGATCCGAGCGCTGCGATGCCGGGCGAGCGCGCCGCGCGCAGTACATCGAACACCAGGTCGCTGATCGCCACATCGCTGGCTTCCGCACGCGGCGCGGAAACCTGGAAATCGCGAGAAACGGCCGGCAATCTGCCGGAAACGTAGTAGCCCGACTGCGGCCGCGAATGCACGAGGCCGGCGCTTTCCAGTTTTTGATACGCCTGGAAAACCGTGGACGCGCTGACGCCGCGCCGCGCCCGCGCTTCGCGCACCGAAGGCAGCCGATCGCCGGGACGCAACTGGCCGGCGGCGATCAGGGCCGAGATTTCTTCGGCGAATTGTTCGTACAACTTCATCGTGACTAGCGCTGTTCGATGCCGCCGAGAAGATTCACGTCCTGCGGCGTGACCGGCTGCATCGGGCTGCCCCAGCGTTGACGCAGCGCGTTGACCAGCATCGCAACGTCCTCGTTCGACAGCTGCTGCGCGAACGGCGGCATCGTGTAGGGCTGCGGATTCGCGGCCGTCGTCGGCGCGGAGCCGCCGAACAGGATGAGTTTCACCAGGTTGATCGGATCGTCCGCCGTGATGGCGGCCGATCCGACCAGCGACGGATATTTGTCGGGCTCGCCGAGGCCGTCGTCGCCGTGGCAATCGGCGCAGTGCTTTTCGTACAAGCGATCGCCGCGCGCGATGCGATCGGCCGGCGCATCGATGCGGTGGCGGCGTTGCGGCACCGGGGCCGGTGCGGGCAGCGAGGCGAGATAGGTTTCGATCGCGGCGGCGTCCGGCGGCGTCAGATGCTGCAGATTCTCGAACACGACATCGGCCATGTTGCCGTAGGCCGCACTGTGGCTCGACACACCGGTGCGCAGATAGCGCGCGAGCTGGCCGTTGGCGAAATCGTCGAGCGCCACGCTGTTGAGCGGCGGCGCGTACCAGCCGCGCAAGCGGTTGCCCGCAAGAAAACTTTCGTCGGACAACGTCGCCAGCGAGCCGCGCGCACCGTGACACATCGCGCAGTGGCCGACGCCGTTGACGAGACGACGTCCGCGTTGCCAGGCGCCCGATTGCGTGGCGGCGTCCGGCAATGCGACAGGCCGATAATTGAGCAGGCGCCACGCGGTCATCGCACCGGGAAGATTCGCCGGAAAGGAAAAATCATCGTCCGGCGGCGCCTTCGCAATCGCGGGCTGCATGCGCAGGTAGGCGAACAGCGCATCGAGCTCGGCATCATCGAGATGCGCGAAATTGGCGTACGGGAACACCGGCGATTGCACGCCGTTGCGGCTCACGCCATGCCGCATCGCGTGGCGGAATTCCTGCAACGACCAGTCGCCGATGCCATGCTGCGGATCGGGCGTGAGGTTGCTGCTGTAGACGGTGCCGTAGCCGGTGGCGAAGGCGCGGCCGCCGGCGAACGGCTCGCCGCCGCGCGCGGTGTGACAGCCGCCGCAATTGCCGACGCGGGCCAGATAGCGGCCTTGTTCGACCAGGGTCGGCCCGCTCGCCGGCTGCTCGCTCGAAGCGCTCGGAACATCGAAAGGTTCGAGGCCGCCCTGGCGCAGCACCAGCGCACTGACGATGGCGATCGCGGCGAGCAGCAGCGGCAACGACACGATGCCGATCAACGCGAATCTGCGGCGCAGGCTCATCGCGCGTCGTCCGAATACGGCAGATTGCCGCAGGCGATCGGCGGCACGAAACTGCCGGCCGGCGACGGCGGGCGCAGGTCGGCGTGGCCTTGCGCGGCGAGCCAAGTGGCGAGCGCGCGGATGTCGCGCGGGTCGAGCGCTTTTGCGATCTGCGCCATGCAATCGGGCGCGCGCGCGGCCCGTACGCCGCTGCGCCAGGCACCGAATTGCGCGACGACGTATTCGGCGGGCAGGCCGACCAGCGCGGGGATGCCGGGTTCGAGGCCGGTGAGCTGCTCGCCATGGCAGGCCGTGCAGGCCGGCACGCCGTTCACGGGATCGCCGGCTGCCACGAGCTGCAGCGCACGCCGGCTCGAGGCGTCGTCGATCGGCGGCGGCACTTCGGCGACCGGACGCGTACGCGGCGGCATCGCGGCGAAATGGCGCGCGATATCGCCGAGATAGGCATCGTCCATATTGCGCAGCAGCCAGTTCATCTGCGGATAGTGGCGGCGGCCATCGCGGAACGATTGCAGCTGATCGAACAGGTATTGCGCCGGCTTGCCGGCCAGGTGCGGGTTGTATTCGGTGGTCGTCGTTCCCTCGCCGCGCTCGCCGTGGCAGGCGTTGCAGGCGGCCAGGCGGGCGGTCAGATCGGTCTCGCGCGCCTGCGCGGCGGCCGCGCCGGCGAGCGCGAAGCAGAGCAATCCCGGCAGCAGATGGCGTGTCATGGTCACGTTGGGTATGTTGACCGGAGCAGTTGGGCCGGTACAGCAGCAATTTCTGCCTGCGTCGACCGGATCAGTTTGGCCGGTCAGCCGCGGGCCGGCTGGATGCGAGCCGGAGCCGGACCCAGCCGCCCGCCTACAATGGCGATCTTTTTCGGGGGATGTCGATGGCGCTCAAGGCCACGGTGGTGAAGGCGGAACTGCAGGTCAGCGACATGGACCGGCACTATTACGCGACGCACGCGCTGACGCTGGCCCAGCACCCGAGCGAAACCGATGCGCGGCTGATGGTGCGCGTGCTCGCCTTCGGTCTGTTCGCGCACGAGCGCCTCGAATTCGGCCGCGGCGTGAGCGCCGACGACGAACCCGACCTGTGGCGCAAATCGCTGACCGGCGAAATCGAGCAGTGGATCGAACTGGGGCAGCCGGAGGAATCGCGCCTCCGCAAGGCCTGCGGCCGGGCTCGCGAGGTGGTCGTGATCGGTTATGCGGGTCGCTCGTTCGATTTGTGGTGGGAGAAAAATTCGGGCGGGTTGGCGCGATGCTCGAATCTCACCGTGATCGACCTGGGTGTGGGCACGGCGGACGAACTGGCGAAGATGCTGGGGCGGAATATGTCGCTGCAGTGCCTGGTGCAGGAGGGCGAGGTGCAGTTGATGGGCGATGCCGGAACGGTGACGGTGACGCCGGTGGTGCGGCAGGCGATGGTGGGTCGGGGTTGAGTGACAGCGCCGACATCGTGATCATCGGCGGCGGCGCTGCCGGTTTGATGTGTGCGCTCACCGCGGGCCAGCGCGGACGCCGCGTGCGCGTGATCGAGCACGCGAATCGCTGCGGCAAGAAAATCCTGATGTCGGGCGGCGGTCGTTGCAACTTCACCAATATCGGAACCTCACCGGACAACTTCATTTCGGCCAACCGGCATTTCTGCAAATCCGCCCTCGCACGCTACACGCCGTGGGATTTCATCGCGCTGGTGCAGAAACACGGCATCGCTTATCACGAAAAGGAACTCGGCCAGCTGTTCTGCGATGACTCGTCGAAGCAGATCGTCAAACTGCTGCTCGACGAATGCGCGGCCGCCGGCGTGCGGATCGATACGAGCCTGGCGGTGGAACGCGTGCAGAAAACCGATGCCGGGTTTCGCGTACACACCGCGCAGGGCACGATCGCCGCGCAATCGCTGGTCGTTGCCACCGGCGGGCTGTCGATTCCCAGCATGGGCGCGACCGGCTTCGGCTACGAACTGGCGCGGCAGTTCGGCCACAACGTACTCGCCACGCGCGCCGGTCTCGTGCCGCTCACGCTCAGCGGAAAACATCAGGAACGCCTGCAGGACCTGAGCGGCGTCGCCCTGCCCGTGCGCGCCACGGCCAACGACAAGAGCTTCAGCAATTTCATGCTGATCACGCATCGCGGCGTGAGCGGTCCGGCGATCCTGCAGATCTCTTCGTACTGGCAACCGGGCGATGACTTGAAGTTGGATTTATTGCCGCAGGGCGATGCGCTGGAAATACTGCAAACGCAACGCAACGAACGCCCGGCCGCCGAACTGCGAACCGTATTGGCCGACCTGCTGCCCAAACGCTTCGCGCAGCGGCTGTGCGAAGTCTGGTTCGCCAGCAAACCCATGAAGCAGTTCAACGACCCGGAACTGCGCGAAGTGGCCGCGATGCTCGAATCCTGGCCACTGATCGCCAGCGGCACCGAAGGCTACCGCACGGCCGAGGTGACGCTCGGCGGCGTCGACACCGACGAACTGTCATCGGCCACGATGCAATCGAAGCTGGTCCCGAACCTCTACTTCGTCGGCGAAGTAATCGACGTCACCGGCTGGCTGGGCGGCTACAACTTCCAATGGGCCTGGGCTTCGGGGCATGCGGCTGGGTTGGTGGCTTAGAAGCTAGAGCGGGACGCAAAGGACGCAAAGGGAAGAGAAAGGACGCAAAGCAAGATAAGAGAAAAAAGTAAAGGACAATTGCCGAGCCGGCTGCGAGCAGCCGCTAGGAATTCATTTCCTTATGTTCGCTCCTACTTCATTCGCTCTTCTTTCTCTCCTTTGTGTCCTTTCTCTTCCCTTTGCGTCCTTTGCGTCCCCGCTCTAAAAAGCACCACTCAATGCGTCAACCCGCCCTCGTCGGTCCCCAGCCGTTCGTTCTCGCCCCACGAGCCGTCTTCTTCGAATTCGACACCCGCGCCGGTTTCTTCGGCCAGTCCTTCGGCCAGGATGCGCACGCGGCGGGCGGCAATCTCGTTCGGGACTTCCACCTCGATCGCGCGCGACGACGGGCCGCGGTCGGAGAACAATCCGGCCGAGCTGGAATCGTCATCGTCGAGGTTCGGCATCAGGTCGGCCACTTCTTCGACGTGTTCGACGCCGTCGATCGAGGCGATCATGTTGATCAGGCCGCGGGCGGCATCGTCGCTGCCGGTGAAACGCAGGCGCATCAGGCTCATGAGGATTCTCCTTGCGGTTTGGCGGACTTCGGGGGCGGAGCTTCGTCGTCGGGATCGATCGCGCAACTGCTGTCTTCGCCCGGCCCGGTTTCGAGCAAGGCGAGCAGCGCTGCCGGCGGCGCGACGGAATAGAGCGCGGCCGCGGCGAGGCCGCGCAATGCGAGCGGGCCGGCCTTCGGATGGATGTCGGGATCCTTGAAGGTGCCGTCGACTTCCAGCGGCGAGCGCAGCGACACCAGGCTGCGATCCTTCGGGCGCGGGCGCAGCAACAGATGCAGCGTTTCGTCGCGCATATCGATGCTGCCTTCGCCGTAGAGAATCGTGTCGGTGGTGTCGAACACGAAACGCTCGGCGGTCACCACGCCATCGTTCGCCTTGAAATCGGCATGCGCGCAGCGCAGCGGAATGATGCGATCCTTGCCGAGCAGAAAGCGCAGCGCTTCCTGCACATCGAGGCCGGCCAGTTCGAGCAGCAGATTGCTGATGCGGCCCTTGCCCATCACCAGCGACACCTGGCCGTCCGAGGTTGCGAGCATGTCGGCCACCGAATTGCCGCGGCCGGCGAGTTCGATGCGGCCGCCGATGCGGCCGACACTTTCGCGCGTGAGCCGGCCGTCGGGAAACAACTTCGGCAGTTCGAGCCCGCGCATCGTCAGGTCGGCGCTCGATGCGATCGGCGCGCCCGAGGCGTCCAGCGTGATGCGGCTGTCGATGCGTCCGCCGGCGACGCGCAGTTCGAGCGGATCGAGTTTGGCGACGCCGTTCTCGAGCAGCAGACGGCCCTTCAGCGATTCGAGCGGCAGCGGCGCGGCGTCGACTTTCGCCGCATCGAGGGTGACGTCGGCGTCCATCGCGCGCATCTTTTCCAGGCGATAAGGACGCTGCGGCAGGATGCGCGCGCTTTGCGCCAGTTTCGCGGCTTCGCGCTTCTGTTCGGGCGAGGCGGTTTCGCCGCTGTCGGCGGACGGCGGCGCGCCGATGAAACCGGCGAGGTCGTCGAAATCCAGATTGCTCGACGCCAGTGCGGCCTTCATGTACGGGCGCTCGCCGCCGAGCGTGAGCGTGGCGTCGCCGGACAGATCGCTATCGCCGACCGTGCCTTTGAATCCCCGATAATTCCACACGTCGTCGCGCCGGCTGAGCTGCCCGTCGAGCGTGTACGGCGGCGTCTCGGGCAAGACGATGTCGGCCAGATCGTCGAGCTGCGCCAGATCCGGTCCCTGCAGTTTCAGCGCGACATCGAAGTTGCGGAATGCCGCCATCGCGCTGACGTTGCCGCGTGCGTGCGCGCGCGTCGCGCCGGCGCGGGCGCGCAGGTCGACATGATACGGCGCGCTCTTGTTGCGCAATTCGAGCGGCGATTCGATCGTGCCGTCGAGCTTGAATGGATAGCCGCGGTACTCGCCGGTCCCCGTCACCAGCAACGGCGCCAGCGCATCGTCGGCATCGGGCTCGCCGCTTTTCACATCGAGGGTGAGGTCGGTGCGCGACGGCGCATCGCGCACGCGCAATTCGCCGTCGGTCACCAGCAGTTGCGCGATCTCGATGCGCCGTTTGCGGCGATTCTCCGGACGATCGAATTTCCAGTTGCCGGCGTGTTCCTTGTCGCGTTCGAGCAGCACCTGCGTGTTCTTCAAACGCGCCGACGGCAGCACGAAATCGCCGAACAAAAGCGGCCACACCGAAACTTCGAGTTCGAGTTGTTCGGCCTGCGCCATCAGCGGCGTTTCGGACCAGCCGGCATTGGCCAGCGTGACGTCGTTGGCGCGCACGATCGCGGTGCGCAAGCCCGGATCGACATCGAGATCGCCGGCGATTTCGAGCCGGCGACCGGTGGCGGCTTCGACGCGGCGTTCGATCGTGCCTTTGAACCAGTTCCAATCCCACACCGCGACCAGCACGGCGATCGCCGCCACTACGATGAGGAACAACCACAGACCCGTGCGCCGCCGCGCTTTTGCTTGCGTTGGCGGCAGCGGCGCGGTTTCCATCGTCGGTCAGCCGTGGCGCAGGCTGAGCGTTTCGTTGTCGCCCAGCGCGCCCGGATCGTCGTTGGCAGCGGCCATCACGAAATGCAGCGCCTTGCCGATCAGCGAGCCCGGGCCGTCCCAGTATTCGGCGCTCAGCGCTTCGACGCGGATCAATGCCAGATTCGGATCGTCCTTGCCCGCCGGAAAATAAATCTGCATCGCCGGCGACCAGAAGCGCTCGATCGTGGCGCGATCGCGCACCAGCGTGGCGCGACCGGCGACCGAAACGAAGGTGTTCTCCTCCATCGACGCATACGACACGTTGACCGCCGGATTGGCTGCCACTTCGCGCGCCTTGGCACTGTCCAGGCCCGTTGCGAACCACAGATCGCCATCGAAATCGACATCCTGCGTACCGAGCGGCCGGCTCAGCAGGCGGCCATCGGCGGTCACCGTGGTGAGCATCGCGATCTTGATTTCGCGGATCAGCTCGGCGAGTTTTTCGATCTGCTGCTGGCGATCGGGATGCATGGACGATTCCTTGCGGGCCGAGACTGGTCGGGCTGCGGCTGGTCGATCGGCGACTCTCTTGGAGGAAGCACTTCGGATTGATGCAAGTCGTTGGTCGAAACGTCGGCCGGCGTCAGCCCGGCGGCGGTTCGCTGGCCGGAATTTCTTCCGCGCTCGGCGCGACGGTGCGGCCGATGACGCCGCACGCGATGCGCGCGCCGGAATTGCCGGCCGGTTGCGAGGTGTAGTCGTCGGGCTGCTCGTGCACGACGATGGCGCGGCCGAGCACGTCGCGCGGGCCGTTGCTGCCCAGTTCGAGTTCCGGCAACAGCAGGTTCACTTCGACCTGGCCTTGCGCATCGGCCGTCACGTTGGGCATGTCGCCGGCGTGGTGCGGACCGGATTCGACCTTGCCGTGGGGGTTGCCGGCGGGATTGAAATGCGGCCCGGCGCTGGATGCATCCGGTGCGCTGCAATCGCCTTTTTCGTGGATGTGGAAGCCATGTGCGGCACCGGCAGTGAGGCCGGTGAGACGGCCCGACAAGCGCAATCCGCCATTCTCCGGCGTGAGCGACAGTTCGCCGCCGGCGCTGCGGCCCTGCGTCGGCATCAGCATCGCTTGCGCGGTCATCGCCGCATCGCTGGAGGCAGCCATCAGCGCGGTGCTCGATGCCGGTGCCGGCGTGGTCATTGGCGCCGTCGGCGCGGTCGTCGCGGTGGCCGGCGTCGCCGGCATCGTCGCTGCCGGTGCAGTGGTTGCCGCCGGTGCCGAGGCCTGCGGTTCGACCGGATCGTTCGGGCGGTCGCAGCCGACCAGCAGCAACGGGATCAGCAGGGAAAGCGTGCGCATACGGGACATGACGGCGACTCCGGATAAAGGCATAAGGGCAACAGACAAAGCTGACCGTAGCCCCGCCATGCTGAGCGGAGCATGACGGGGGACGGTAACAATTACGTGGGGCTGGCGGCGTCCACGGCAGGCTGCAGTGCAGGGTCGAGCGCGACGCGTTCGTCGAACACGAAGCAGCGTCCCTCGTAGTGCGCGCCGCCGACTTTTTCGAAGTAGCCCAGGATGCCGCCATCGAGTTGCCGCACCTGCGCGAAGCCGGCGGCCTGCATCCAGCGTGCGGCTTTTTCGCAGCGGATGCCGCCGGTGCAGAACGAGACGATGGTGGCGTCGGCGAGCGCCTCGCGATGCGCTGCGATGGCGGCGGGAAAATCGACGAAATTGTCGATCGACAGCGTGACCGCACCGGCGAAAGTGCCGTGCGCGACTTCCTCGCGATTGCGCGTATCGAGCAGCACGACGCGGCGGCCGGCGTCATCCGTGCCGCGTTCGAGCCAGCGCGCCAGCATCTCGGGCGCCACGGTGGGTGCGCGGCCGGCGAGCGGCGACGCATCTTCTTTGCGGAACGCGATGATCTCGCGCTTGAGCTTCACTTTCAGCCGCGCGAACGGATTGCCGCGGCTATGGCTGAGCTTGGCCTCGATCGGTGCGAACCGTTCATCGCTACGCAACCAGGCGAGCCAGTCGAGCACATCGCCCTGGCTGCCGGCGAGAAAACAGTTGATGCCTTCCGCCGCGACGAGAACGGTGCCGCGCAGGTTGCGCCGTTCGGCCTGTTCGCGGACTTGCGCAACGAGCGCGTGCGGATCGTCGATCGGCACGAAGCGGTAGGCGGCGAGGTTGAGGATCATGTCGCGATTTTAGCAACGGATCGGCCGCGCCGGCGCCTCGCGCGCGAGCTGTCCCGAACACGCCATCTTGAGAAGGAATCGAGCCCTCGAAGTCGAGGGCTCGCTCGACGCGCGCCTCGGTTGACGCCTTATTTCAGATAGGCGCCGGCATCGACCAGCTCGACGCCGGGCGCTTCGATCGCGCAACGCTGCAGCGCGTGGGCGTGGCCCTGGCCGTAGAACACGACGGCGCGATCACCCGGCTTCAGCGCCTGCAGCAGCCGCGCGCAAATGATGAAATTGCGCTTGGCCCAGGCGGCGTTGAGCTCCGCGCCGGGCTGCTGATCGCCGGCGCCGAACTTGAGCAGGTCGAGATAGAACGACTGCGCCAGTTCGATTTCTTCCACCGAATTGTAGTGGCGCAGCAGCTCGGTAACCGTGTGGGTTTTCTGCATCTCGCCCATGCGCGCGACCATCGTCTGCACCTGCTGCATCATGGCGCCGAGCACATCGGATTTGCCGTTGGCTTCGGCCCAGGCCTGCACGGCCTCGAACGGAAAATCGCCGTCGACATCGATGCCATGCACGCGGTCGAGTTTCTGCTGCGCGGCGAGCCGGAAACCCAGTTGCACGACTTCGTTGCGCGACGGCTCGAGTTTGTTTTCGCGAAAGGCCGCATATCGGGTGTCGGTCACCTCGGCCGGCCATTCGACCGCCACCATGTTCGGATCGAACGCGGCGAGCGATTTCGTCAATGCAACCAGCTCGGCCTGACGCTGGGGCTCGAGCACATCGTCGACTTCGACGTTGTGCAGATCGCGGCCCGGATTGTCGAAATGATAGGTGCCGACGATCATCACCCGCGCCGGCGGGACGGCCTCGGTGGCGACGGCCGCGAGCGAAAGACTCGACAGGCAGGCCAGGGCGACGAGGGAAGTGCGGAAGCGCAGGGCGAGGGACATCGGGAATTCCTGAGAGGGTTGAGGACACGGCGGTTCGATGCGGGATCGCGTTGCAAGGTTGCAAGGCGAGGCGTGCGTCGGTGCCGTGAGGCTCTCAACGCTCGATCGTGTGCGAATCGGCGCAGAACTTTTTTCGCACGGGAAATGCAGGTGCGAAGGCGTTGCCGCGCGCGCAGGTGATCGGCTCAGAGTCGCTGGATTCCCGCCTGCGCGGAAATGACGGATCTCCGAGGATGCGTCGAACCGCGCCTACGCCCTGCCCGCCAGATGCCGCGCCTGCCGCTTCGGCGTAGCACCTTCGCGCGCGCCGCGCGGCAGTGGCAGCGGGGCGTCGGCAGCTTCGAAGCGCAGGCGGCTGCGGCCGCCGGCGGCGTGGTAGTCGGCGGCCAGATCGGCGCCCGCGGCGACGCGATCGTCGCCGACGACGTCGCACAGATAGTCGTGCATCAGGTGCACGAGGCGTTCGTGCGCGAGCGCGTGGGTCTGGCCGGTCGTGGCATAGAGCCAGTCGGCGAACGCCAGGAAATTCGCGAACGGCGCGGCGGCGAGCAGGCGCGGCAGACTGCGCGTGTAGCGGCCGGAATTGGCCACGATGTCCCAGTAGCGCGAGAAACGCGACAGGCGCTGCATGGTGGCGAAGTCGATGACGCCGGTGGCCAGGATGTTGTACGGCGGGTCCGGATTGAAGCGCAGCCCGTGCTCGGCGGTGTGCCGCGCGATCGGCGCACCGCGCAGGCGCTTGAGGATGCCGAACTGGATTTCGTGCGGCGCCAGCGCCACCAGGCGATCGAAACCGGCCGCGAAAGTCTGCATGTCTTCGCCGGGCAACCCCGCGATCAGATCGACGTGCAGATGCGCGGTGGAGTTGGCGCGCAGCCAGCGCAGATTGTCGGCGGCCACGTCGTTCTTCTGCCGGCGCGAGATGCGCGCCTGCACCTGCGGGTCGAAGGTCTGGATGCCGATCTCGAATTGCAGCGTGCCGGCCGGGAAACGCACGATCGCGTCCTTCAAGCGCTCCGGCAAGTGATCGGGCACCAGTTCGAAATGCAGGAACGGCGGATCGTCCGGCGCGGCGTCGAGCTTGGCCAGGAAGAAATCGAGGATCGCCAGCGACGCATCGATCTTCAGGTTGAAGGTGCGGTCGACGAACTTGAACTGCCTGGCGCCGCGCGCGTACAGCGTTTCGAGCTCGGCCAGGAAGGCCTCGACCGGAAACGGCCACGCCGTCTTGTCGAGCGCCGACAGGCAGAACTCGCACTTGAACGGACAGCCGCGCGAGGCCTCGACATACAGATGGCGCTGCCGCACGTCCTCGTCGGTGTATTCGGCGTACGGCAATTGCAGCGCCGGCAAAGGCGGCTGGATGCCCTTGATGGTGCGCACTTCCGGCCGTTCGTCGGCGATCAACTGCGCGGCGAGCTGCGCAAAACTGACGTCGCCCCAGCCGGTGATGACGTAATCGGCCAGCGCGCAGATGCGCTGACCGTCGGTTTCGTACGAGACTTCCGGACCGCCCAGCACGATCACCAGATCGGGCGCCAGCACGCGCAGTTGCGCGACCAGCCGCGTGCTCTCCTCGACGTTCCAGATATACACGCCCAGGCCCAGCACGCGCGGGCGTTCGGACAGTATTTTCTCGGCGATTTCCTCGGTTTTCTGACCGATCACGAACTCGCGGATGCAGCTGCGGTCGCGCAAGCCCCCGAGGTTCGCGCGCAGGCAGCGCAGGCCCAGCGAGGCATGGGCGTAACGGGCGTTGAGCGTGGCCAGGACAATGTCGGACATGGCTACATTTTCGCCTGTTCGGCGTGCGCGTGCCAGAAAAGCGCATTTTTTTCGTTTTTCTTGCTGCGATTCGGCAAATCCTGCGCTACAGTCTGGCTGCCTGATCCAGGCCGTCCGGCGCCCCCGTTCGGACGAACCTCAAGATTCGAGTAAAGAGAACTATGGCCACTGCTAAGAAAGCCGCAAAGAAACCCGCCGCCAAAAAGGCCGCCAAGCCGGCGAAGGCTGCTGCCTCCAACAAGCCGGTCAAGGGCGTGATGTCGAAGTCCGACCTGGCCCGCCACCTGTCCGAGCATTCGGGCGTCGAAACCAAGTCCGTCAAGGCCGTGCTGGCGTCGCTCGAAGCGACCGTGCTCGGTGCGGTGAGCAAGAAGGGCGCGCAGCAGTTCGTGCTGCCGGGCCTGTTGAAGATCACCTCCGTCGCGGTGCCGGCGAAGGCCAAGCGTTTCGGCAAGGATCCGTTCTCCGGTCAGGAGCGCTGGTTCCCGGCGAAGCCGGCTTCGGTGAAAGTGAAAGTGCGTGCGCTCAAGAAGGTCAAGGACGCGGCAGCTTAAAGCTGCGCGCACCGGCCCCGCATCGGTCCATCGATGCGGCGTTGCGGTGACCTTGTTGCACGAAAAAGCCCGGTGCGAGCCGGGCTTTTTCTTTGGGCGGCGCGTTACGGCGTTACGGCGTTACGGCGTTGCGACGCCGCGGGAATCTGGAATCGGGAAAAGAGCGAGGAGCCCAATGCTTTCTCCCGATTCCCGTCTCCCGATTCCCGCAACACAGCGGCAACGCGCCCTACCCCATCGCCATCGGATTGCCCGGCGAAACGCCACCGAGCACCTGATGCAGCTGCGTGATGACGATGTATTTCGGGCCGCTGATCGGCGGGGCGCCGCGGTGCAGGTAGGTCCAGCCTACCGGCGCCAGCATCAGGCGGCCTGCGCGCGGTTGCACGCCGACGCCGTACCAGGGGAATTCGGTGGCGCCGCCTTCGGCGACGTCGTTGAGATACCACTGGGCGGTGATGACGCGCGTGACGCTGCCGCCGATGTTGTCGGAGTGGTACTGGAAATGTTCGCCGGGCAGATAGCGCGCGATGCGGAAGTCCTCGGTGCGCAGCGGCACCGGGAACGCCGGCTTCCACGGCTTGAGATAGACCGGCAGCAGGCGTTGCAGGCATTGCTTGACGTGCAGCAGCACGTCGGCCCAATCGGTGCGATCGGGCGTCAGCATGATTTCGGTGGTGGCCTTGATGTCCGGGCGGATCGAACCGGTGGCGGTGCCATCGCCCACCTTGCCGGGGATCTTGCTCGGGTCGGCCTCGAAGCGGGCCACCACCGAGCGGCAGAAGTCGGCTTCGAGGGCGCCGTCGTAGACGCCGAAAAACTGTTGCGGATCCATGCGCGCGATCGTAGCGGAGGAAATTGCCGCGGCCGGCCGGGGCCGGCCGCCCTCAGGTGAAATTCGGGCTTTTTCGGCCGAAAAACTCAGGATTGGCCCATGAAATCCAGCTTGCCCACTTCGACGCCGTTGTGACGCAGCAGTGCGTAAGCCGTGGTGACATGGAAGAAGAACTGCGGCAGGCCGTAGTGCAACAGGTAGGTCTGGCCGTTGAAGCGGCGTTCCTTCGGCGTGCCCGGGCGCAGCACGATGTCGCGCGTTTGCGCGCCTTCGAACGCGGCCGCATCGAGATTGGCGATGAAGGCCTGCGTCTTGCCGATGCGCGCGTGCAGATCGGCGAAGGATTGCTCGTTGTCTTCGTACGAGGGCACCTCGACGTTGGCCAAGCGCGCGCTGACGCTCTTGGCGAAGTCGGCGGCGATCTGCACCTGGCGCAGCAGCGGGAACATATCGGGGAACAGACGCGCCTGCAGCAGCGCGGCCGGCTCGATCTTGCGGCTTTCGGCATGCGACTCGGCCTTCGAGAGCAGGCCGTCGAGGCTGCGCAGCATCTGCTGGAAAACGGGAACCGATGCGGAGTAGATCGTGACGCTCATGGAAAATCCCGGGAAGGTGGATGACCGCGGGATTTTCGCACGTCGCGTCGGCCAAGCGTCAGCCCACGCGCCTCACCCCACGATGGCCTCGAGTTCCTTTTCGATCTTTTCCGGCGTGTCGGTCGGTGCGTAGCGGCGCACGACCCTGCCCTGGCGATCGATCAGGAACTTGGTGAAGTTCCATTTGATGCCTTCGGTGCCGAGAAAACCGGCCTTTTCTTCCTTCATCCACTTGTACAGCGGATGCGCGTTGGGGCCGTTGACGTCGACCTTGGCGAACATCGGGAAGCTCACGTCGTAGGTCAGCGAGCAGAAGTTCTTGATCTCTTCCTCGTTGCCCGGTTCTTGGTGGCCGAACTGGTCGCAGGGGAAGCCCAGCACCTCGATGCCCTTGTCGCGGAACTTGCGATGCAGCGCTTCGAGGCCGGTGTATTGCGGCGTGAAGCCGCACTTGGAGGCGACGTTCACCACCAGCAGCGCCTTGCCGCGGAAATCGCTGAGCGGGCGCTCGGTACCGTCGATGGTCTTGGCGGAGAAATCGTAGGCGTTGGTCATCGGGTGGCTCCGAAGCGAAGTGCGGCCAGCTTAGCGCAACGCCGGGGTCGCCGGCGTCAGGCTCAAGCCCATTCGGTGAGACCTTCGCGCTCGTACAGCAGGCGGAAGCTGTCGCGCGATTTCATCCGCACGATGAGCGCCGCCAGATGCGGCCAGTCGCTCGCCGGGCGCGGCATGTTGCGCGACCAGCGCATCAGCATGGTGAGCAGGAAATCGGCCGCGCTGAGGTTGTCGCCGAGCAGGTACGGACCGTTGTTGCCCAGATGCTGGTCGACGCGCTGCCAGCAGGCCTCGATGCGCTCGCGCGCGGCCTGCTTCGAGAGCTCGGCGTTGGCCGCGCCCGCCGGCTCGTCCGGATAGAACCAGGCGCGGAACGCCGGCTGCAGCGAGTTGGCGAAATGCAGCATCCACTGATAGTACTGCGCGCGTTTGATGCTGCCCGGCGCCGGCGCCATGTCGGCATCGGGATGCGCATCGGCCAGATGCAGCAGCAAGGCGGCGGCTTCGTACACCGGAAAACCGTCGATCATCAGCGTGGGAACCACGCCGTTCGGATTGAGCGCGAGGTACTCGGGCCGCTTGTGCTCGCGCGCGTCGAGGTCGAGGCGATGCAAGGTGTGCGGCGCGCCGATGTCGATCAGCAGCCAGTGCACCACCAGGCTGGCGGAACCGGGCGAGTAATACAGCGTATACATTTTGATTGCGGCCCTGGCTTTACTGCCGTTAGTGGTGGTGGCCGCCTTCGCCGTGCACGTGTCCGTGCGACAGTTCTTCGGCGCTGGCTTCGCGCACGCTGGTCACTTCGATGTCGAAATGCAGCGTCTGTCCGGCGAGCGGATGATTGCCGTCGACGGTCACCGTTTCGGCCGTGACTTTGGTGACCGTCACCGAATGCACGCCCTGCGGCGTCTGCGCCTGGAAACTCATGCCCGGCTCGATTTCGTCGACGCCCTGGAATGCGCCGCGCGGCACGTCCTGCACCAGGCCTTCGTGATGCACGCCGTAGCCGTCTTCCGGCGCCACATCCACCTTGAACGCATCGCCGGCGCGCTTGCCGGTCATCGCTTCTTCCAGGCCCGGCACGATGTTGCCGGCGCCGTGCAGATACACCAGCGGTTCGCGGCCGCGCGAGGAATCGAGCACTTCGCCCGCGTCGTTGGTGAGCGTGTAATGGAAGGCGGCGACGGAGTTTTCGGCGATCTGCATTGCGGGGTCCTTGCGCGTGATTGGCGGCCGAAGATGGCGGCCGCGCAGACGCATAGGCTAGCAGGGCGAGGCGCCCGGATCACCCTTGACTCGCGGGCCGGTCTGTCGTCGAACTCAGCCACTCGCATTGAGCGCACCTCCGTGCAGCGACTTCATCGGCGCCCGGCGCGAGCCGCTAAACTGCGCGCATTCGTCCGCCGTTTCCGAGGAGTTCGCCGCATGCAGACCCGCGCCGCCGTCGCCTTCAAAGCCGGTGCTCCCCTGAGCATCGAAACCGTCGACCTCGAAGGCCCGCGCGCCGGCGAGGTGTTGATCGAGGTCAAAGCCACCGGCATCTGCCACACCGACGAATTCACCCGCTCAGGCGACGATCCCGAAGGCCTGTTTCCGGCGATCCTCGGGCACGAAGGCGCGGGCATCGTCGTGGATGTCGGGCCCGGCGTGAAATCGCTGAAGCAAGGCGATCACGTGATTCCGCTCTACACGCCCGAGTGCCGCGAGTGCGAATACTGCCTGCATCCGAAGACCAATCTGTGCCAGGCGATCCGCGCCACGCAGGGCCAGGGCCTGATGCCCGACGGCAGCAGCCGCTTCTCGATCAACGGCGAAAAAATCCATCACTACATGGGCTGCTCGACCTTCTCGAACTACACCGTGCTGCCGGAAATCGCGCTGGCGAAAATCCGGCCCGACGCGCCGTTCGACAAGGTCTGCTACATCGGCTGCGGCGTCACCACCGGCATCGGCGCGGTGATCTTTACCGCGAAGGTCGAGGAAGGCTCGAAAGTGGTCGTGTTCGGCCTCGGCGGCATCGGCCTGAACGTGATCCAGGGCGCGCGGCTGGCCGGTGCCGACATGATCGTCGGCGTCGATTTGAACCCGGCGCGCAGGCCGCTGGCGGAAAAGTTCGGCATGACGCATTTCGTCAATCCGTCCGAGGTCGAAGGCGACCTGGTGCCGTATCTGGTGAGCCTCACCAAGGGCGGCGCCGACTACACCTTCGAATGCATCGGTAACGTCAAGGTGATGCGCCAGGCGCTGGAATGCGCGCACAAGGGCTGGGGCACCAGCGTCATCATCGGCGTCGCCGGCGCGGGTCAAGAAATCAGCACGCGCCCGTTCCAGCTCGTCACCGGCCGCAACTGGCGCGGCAGCGCCTTCGGCGGCGCGCGCGGCCGCACCGATGTGCCGAAGATCGTCGACTGGTACATGGACGGCAAGATCGATATCGATTCGCTGATCACGCACACCTTGCCGCTGGAGCGCATCAATGAAGGGTTTGATTTGATGCATCGGGGTGAGTCGATTCGTAGCGTTGTTGTTTTTTGAGAGCGGGGTTAGGGGCGAGTAGCTAGGGCGCGTTGCACGACGCGCCTTCGTCACCCGTCGTTCCCAATTCACACTGGATGCAGCGAAGCGGAGTCAGCACGCCACTGCCCACCGCCTCACGCCCCAACCAAAGCGCCCTCGCTACTCATCCCTACCCCCTAAAAACCCATGCCCCTCGAAACCCTTTCGCAATCCACCTGCCACGGCGGCACCCAATCCTTCCACCGCGCCCACTCCGACGCCTGCGGCGGGCCGATGCGTTTCGGCGTGTTCCAGCCGCCGCAGGCGCGCACGCGGCGCGTGCCGGTGCTGTATTTCCTGGCGGGGCTCACTTGCAGCGAAGAGACCGCGAGCATCAAGGCCGGCGCGCAGCGCGTGGCTGCCGAACTGGGCCTGATGCTGGTGATGCCCGATACGAGCCCGCGCGATACCGGCATCGACGGCGCCGTCGGCGATTGGGAATTCGGCGAAGCCGCGGGGTTTTATCTGGATGCGACGCAGGCGCCGTGGGCGTCGCGCTTTCGCATGGAAACGCACATCGTGCAGGAGTTGCCGAAGTTAGTCGAAGCCGCGTTTCCGGCCGATATCGCGCGCTCGGGCATCACCGGGCATTCGATGGGCGGACATGGTGCGCTGACGCTCGCGCTGCGCCACCCGGGACGCTATCGATCGCTGTCGGCGTTCGCACCGATCGTGTCGCCGTCGCGAGTGCCCTGGGGCGAGAAGGCCTTCTTGCGTTATCTCGGTGACGATCGCGCGCCGTGGCTTGCGCACGACGCGTGCGAGCTGATCGCCGCCGGCAAACGATTCGACGGTGACGTCCTCGTCGATCAGGGCCTCGACGATAAATTCCTCGACTCGCAGCTACGGCCGCAGTTGCTTGAAGTGGCTTGTCGCGATGCGGGGCAGCCGCTGCAATTGCGCCTGCATGCCGGGTACGACCATAGTTACTGGTTCATCCAGAGCTTCGTCGAAGATCATCTGCGGCATCATGCGCGGGCTCTGCTTTCGTAGCGCGACGCGGGATGTGGTGTTTAGAGCGGGACGCAGAGGACGCGAAGATTCAAAAGAAAGGACGCGAAGAAGAGCCTGGAAGAAAGGGTGAACGGCGCTACTGTGAAAAATGAAAACCGGTCGTGGTGAGTCTGTCGAACCACTCGCAGGCACCCGCCCGTTTGCGCAACCTCGCGCCACGCAATGCCAGGCCCGTAGCATTCAACGCGGCTTTTTCTTCTTTTCTTTCTTAGCTTTTTTGGGCTTTTTCAGCTCGAAACTCGCGTGCGGCAGCACCTTCGAGCCGATGCGGAAGGCCCCCCAGGTCAGCGCTACCAGCATTAGGCCGGGCATCGCGCCGGCGGGCGTCGAGAGCACGGCGGTGCCGGGCCAGCCCATCGCCAGGCCGAAATTCTTGATCGAGTCGACGCTCATGCCGATCACGGTCTGCACGATCACCTGCACCAGGTTGCCCGTCGAGAAATCGAAATCGAAGTTGGCGATGCCGTCGATCATCGATTCGGCCTCCATCACGCCGAACGCCGCCAGCGCCATCACGCCGTAGTAGCCGGTGGCCGAGTTGCGCACCCAGCGGTCGAGCAGTTTGTCGACGCGGCGCGTCAGCACGCTCGGCGGCAGCCAGCTCGCCGCGACGAGCGCGGCATAGGTGGCGAAGAATGCGCCGCCCTGCTGCATCAATCCGCCGTAGCGGAAATCGACCAGGGTGCCGATCAGCGCCGTGAGCGCGCCCGCGCCGAACATCGAAGCGAGCATGGTGGATTGCGCACGCGTCGGCAGCGGATCGAGCGGCGGCGGCGGTGGCGGCAATTGCAGGCCGCCGGGCTCGACCGATGCCGGCGGCGACACGACGACCGCTTCCGCTGGCGCCACTGGTGGCGGACCGACGGGATCGACCGGCGCCGGTGTTTGTACGGATGACATGCGCGCCCCTGCTGATGCTCCGGGCGAAGTTTACGTCGAGTCAGAACCAGCCGGTGCGGATATCGCGGAATTCCGCGCTCCACTCGCCCTGCTCGTCGGCGCCGCGGCCGAGCGCGATCAGCACACCGGTGGCGTCCTCGGCCACCGGATGTTCGGGGCGGTCCTGCACGGTAGGCCAGTGCGGGTCTTCGTCGGTCGAATCGTCGAGTTCGACCGACATCGCGATCCAGCGCGCGTCGCTCACGTGCAATTGCACGCGGTACCAGCAATCGTCGCGCAAGCCTTCGGTGCGCGTCGCCGCATCGCGATAGAGGAAATTGCCGCCGCGCCAGAAACTTTCGATCTGCGAACCGCGCACGCCGCCGAAACCCGGCGCCTGTGCATACTGATTCTCGAGCGGCGGCTGTGCCAGCGTGGTGTCGCCCAGGGTCAGGCCGCGGCCGGAAATTGCGACCGGGATGCCGGCCTCATCGAACGTCAGCGCGGCGCGCAACACCACCGCGAAGTGCGAGCCCGGCGAGGCCGCGACGAAGCGGTCGAAGCGCACGCGCAGGGTCAGCCATTGGATGTCCGCGCCGGGCGGGCGCTCGGACTGCGGCAGATACCAGTAATGCCGCGCCGCTTCGTCGCGCGAATGAAAGACGAAGTCGGCGCTCGGGGGCTGCATGGAGATGCAGTCTATAGCGGACGCGGTGCTTTGCGTCGCATTCGTCGCCGATCAACGGTACCGATGTTGACGGTACCGATGTTGCCGGTCGGCAGCGCGGATCAGCGGCGAGGATGGGCGGCGAAAATCAGCGGGCGGGACCGCCGGCCGATCGGGCGGCAAAGATCGGCCCGGCTCAGCGGCGACGCGGACGGTCTTCCGACTTCAGTCCGACGCGGATCATTTCGGATCCCTGGGTCGAACCGTTGAGTGCGGCGATCGCCGCGCGCGCTTCGTGGCCTTCCATCTGCAGTTCGGCGAAGCCTTTGCACTCGCCGGAAAACAGGTCGCGCGCCATTTTCAGGCCATGCACGCGGCCGTGGGCGGCGAACAGTTCGGTCAGGTCTTTCTCGGTCATCTGGCGCGGCAGGCCGCGGACGCTGATGCTCAGCATGTGGTGGATCTCCTGGAGCAAAACACCGCCGTCGGCGGCGTTAATGCGGCGCGAAGGGCGCCATGAGCGGGGCGACTGGCGGCCGACCCGGAAATTCGGCCTGCAGAACGAGGCCGAGGTGCCGCGCAGCGCTAGGGGCGCGGCGCAAAGAAAAAACGCCGGGCGGACTTTTGAAGTCCGCCCGGCGTTCGTACAACCGGTCTAGCGCTGATTAGAGCGGCTGGACCTGGTCAGCCTGCAGGCCCTTCGGGCCCTTGGTGACCACGAAAGTGACCTTCTGGCCTTCCTGCAGCGACTTGAAGCCGGTGCCCTGGATGGCACGGAAGTGCACGAACAGGTCTTCGCCACCTTCACGGCTGATGAAGCCGAAGCCCTTCGCGTCGTTGAACCACTTCACGGTACCGGTCTGACGATCCGACATTTTCACAACTCCTTGAAACACAATTAAAAATCTCCGCAGCCAGAACATCCGGCGGGAGTCACTGAGGTTGCAGGGAGTAAGCGAGGTGCGACGATGAGCGGATCGTTGGATCTACCGCATCGGGCCACGATTTACTGTGACCCTTGCAAACACAGTGGGCGTACGATACACGCTTGCGTTAAGGAAAGCGACTACCTGGCTGAACGCCGTTTACACCCCGGCCGGGCAGCCGTGACCGGCGCCGCTGCGGTGTTTCGTTACCGCCATCCTCGCGCCGGCCGTGCCTTTCGTCAGGGGTGCCGGCCGGGGGCATCGGGTAGGCTGCGGCGGTCCCTCACGCCGACCCCAAGGATTATCCGATGAAATCCCCGCTCGCGCTGGCCATCGCGGCCGCCCTGGCCCTGTCCGCGCCGCTCTACGCGGCCGATCCCGCCAAGCCCACCGAGACTTCCGCCACCGCCCCGATGGCCGCCAATCCTTTCTTCACCAAGAGCACGCTGCCCTACTTCCTGCCGGCGTTCGACAAGATCCGCAACGAGCACTACGCGCCGGCCTTCGACCGCGGCATGAGCGAGCAGCTCGCCGAGATCGACGCCATCGCCAACAACAAGGACGCACCGACGTTCGAGAACACCATCGTGGCGATGGACAAGAGCGGCCAGACCCTGATCCGCGTCAGCAACGTGTTCTTCAACCTGACCTCGGCCAACACCAACGAGGCGATGGAAAAGATCCAGTCCGAGTACGCGCCGAAACTGGCCGCGCACCAGGATGCGATCGTGCTCAACGGCAAGCTGTTCGCGCGCGTCAAGGCGCTCTACGACCAGCGCGACACGCTCGGCCTCGACCCCGAATCCAAGCGCCTGCTCGAGCGCTACCACACCGATTTCGTGCGCGCCGGCGCCAACCTGTCGGAGGCCGACAAGACCCGCCTGAAACAGATCAATGCCGAACTGGCGTCGCTGGCGACCCAGTTTAGCCAGAACGTGCTCAAGCAGACCAATGCCGATGCCGTCATCATCGATGACGTCAAACAACTCGCCGGCCTGTCCGACAACGAAATCGCCGCCGCGAAGGAAGCCGCCAAGGCGCGCGGGCTGGAAGGCAAGTATGTGATCGCGTTGCTCAACACCTCGGGGCAGCCGGCGCTTTCCTCGCTCGAGAATCGCGAACTGCGCCAGCGCCTGCAGCAGACTTCGATCGCGCGCGGCCAGAATGCCGGCGAATTCGACAATCGTCCGGTGATCGCGAAAACCGCCAAGCTGCGCGCCGAACGCGCCAACCTGCTCGGCTATCCCGACCACGCCACCTACGTACTGGAAGACGAAACCGCCAAGACCACGCAGGCCGTCAACAAGATGCTTGCCGGCCTGGCGCCGGCGGCGGTGGCGAACGCGAAGAAAGAAGCGGCCGACATGCAGGCCATCGTCAACAAGGAAGAAGGCGGTTTCCAGATCGCCGCGTGGGACTGGGCCTACTACGCCGAGAAAGTGCGCAAGGAGCGTTTCGATTTCGACGAAGCGCAGCTGCGTCCCTACTTCGAAATGGAGAACGTGCTGCAGAACGGCGTGTTCTTCGCCGCCAACAAGCTGTACGGCCTGAGCTTCAAGGAGCGCAAGGATCTGCCGGTCTATCACCCGGACGTGCGCGTGTTCGAAGTGTTCGACGAAGGCAACAAGCCGCTCGGCCTGTTCCTGGTCGACTGGTACGCGCGCGACACCAAGCGCGGCGGGGCCTGGATGAACGAGTACGTCGGCCAGAGCGGCCTGTTCGGCACCAAGCCGGTGGTCGCCAACCATCTCAACATTCCGAAGCCGCCGAAGGGCGAGCCGACGCTGCTCACCTTCGATGAAGTGAGCACCGCGTTCCACGAATTCGGCCACGCGCTGCACGGCCTGTTCTCCGACGTGAAATATCCGCGCTTCGCCGGCACCAACGTGCCGCGCGACTTCGTCGAATACCCGTCGCAGGTCAACGAAATGTGGGCGACCTGGCCGGAAGTGCTGAAGAACTACGCCAAGCACTACCAGACCGGCGAGCCGATGCCGCAACTGCTGCTCGACAAAGTGCTCGCGACGCAGCAGTTCAACCAGGGCTTCGCGACCACCGAGTATCTGGCGGCCGCCTTGCTCGACCAGACCTGGCATCAGCTCAAGCCCGATCAGGTGCCGACCGATGTCGAAGGCTTCGAAGCCGCGGCGCTGAAGAAAGCCGGCGTCGACTACGCGCCGGTGCCGCCACGTTATCGCAGCGGCTACTTCAGCCACATCTTCGCCGGCGGGTATTCGGCGGGCTACTACGCTTACCTGTGGAGCGAAGTGCTCGACGCCGACAGCGTGAAGTGGTTCGAGGAGAACGGCGGCCTGAAGCGCGAAAACGGCGATCACTTCCGCAAGACGCTGCTATCGAAGGGCGGCAGCGAAGATGCGATGAAGCTGTTCCAGGATTTCCGCGGCCGCGAACCGGACATCAAGCCGCTGCTCGAACGCCGCGGGCTCGATCAGACGGCGCCGAAGTAACGCGACACTTGAACGAAAAGAAAACGCCGCCTTCGGGCGGCGTTTTTCTTTGTGCCGCCGGCGACGGGCAAGATGCAATGAAAAATTCGTTGTTTCGTGCGCAGACGCGGAAAATTTCAATCAACGCCGGCGGAACTGTTCCTGCGTGACGCATCCGGCTGCACGCACCCGCACGACTGCCGCGGCCGACAGCGCGGATGAACCGGACTGTTCACGCAGGTCATCAATGGCATGCGCTTTGCTGCATTGGGTGCGCTACCCCCAATTCATTGGAGCGTCCCATGAATACCAAACTTCTCACTCTCGCGATGTCGGGCCTGGTTGCCGCCAGCCTGTCGGCTTGCGCCAGCGATGGCTACGCGTATCGCGACAGCTATTACGACGGTTACACCCAGACGCAGTATCGCAACGACGGTTACCGCAACACCTACGCCTACGACGATCGCTATTCGCGTCGCGCGCGCTGCGGCAATTGCGGCACGGTCGAACGCATCGATATCGAACGCTACGGCGATCGCCGCGCGTCCGGTGGCGGCGCCGTAGTCGGCGCGCTGGTCGGCGCGGCACTCGGCAACCAGATCGGCAGCGGCGACGGCCGCAAGGCCGCGACGGTGGCCGGCGCGGTCGCCGGCGGCGTGGCGGGCAACCGCATCGAAAAGAACCGCAACTCGCGCGATACCTACGAAATCGTGGTGCGCATGGACAACGGCCGCACCATCGTGCTCGACCAGCGCGATCTCAACGGCGTGCGCGAAGGCTCGCGCGTCGTGGTCACCGGCGGTGTCGCTCGCCTGCTGTAAATCAGGCCTGCGGCAACCGTAGTTGATCGCGACGCCCGCGCGCACCGGCCATCGATTGACGCCGGTGCGCGCGTCCATTCGCCGGCTCCGCGAGCCGCTTGGCGGCCGCGCGATCCGGCGCCGTTCGATTGAAGCTTGAGACTGGAGAGTGAAAAATGGACGTACGCAGCGCAATGACCGGCGACCCCGCCGCCTGCACTCCCAACACGCCGCTGCATCTGGTGGCGCGCATGATGGTGGACAACGACTGCGGCGAGATTCCGGTGGTGGACGATCATGAAAGCCGCAAGCCGGTCGGCGTGGTCACCGATCGCGACATCGCGGTGCGCACCGTGGCGCGCGGCATCAATCCGCTCGACGTGCCGGCCAGCGAATGCATGACCACGCCGGTCGTCACCGTCTCGCCCGACAGCGATCTCTCGGCCTGTTGCGACCTGATGGAAAAGCATCAGATCCGCCGCGTCGTGGTGGTCGACAACGATGGCCGTCTGTGCGGCATCGTGGCGGTCGCCGATATCGCGAAATCCGCCAGCCGCAATGAAACCGGCGAGGTGGTGAAAGAGGTTTCGGAGGCTGCATGAGCCGCCCGGATTCCCGCCCGGCTTCGGGCGTGACGCCGTTCGATTTCTACCTGGTCCGGCGCAAGCGCAACGAAGCCCCGCGCAGCAACGTGGTCTGGCTGAGCCAGTCGGCCCGTCGCTGAGCCTGCAAAAAAGAAAACCCTCCCCGATCTCGTCGGGGAGGGTTTTCGTCGTGCCGGTTCAATCGATCAGAACTGCGCCTTGAACTCGACGCCCAGGATGCGCGGCTCGTTGACGAAGCCGGTCAGGTTGTTGAAGTCGATGCCGCCGACGACTTCGGTTTCATCGAGGATGTTGCGGCCGAACAGCGCGATTTCGTAATCGCCGTAGTTCCAGTTGTAGCCGACGCGCAGGCCACCTTCGAGCAGCGGATCGCCGGTGAATTCGGCCGATTCGTACAGGAAGAACGAAATCTTGTCGCGATAGGCCCAGTCGGTGAACACGAAGAATTCGCCGTCGTCGCCCACCGGCATGCTGTAGCGCGCGGTGATGTTGCCGATCCAGCGCGGCGCCTGCGGCAATGAATTGCCGTCGATGATCGCAAGCGTGGTGCCGTTCACCACCACCGTCGGATCGAGCACGGTGCAGCCGCTGCCGCACGGCGCCACCGCCAGGCCTTCGTCGTCGATCTCGGTGTCGTTGTAGCTGGCGCCGAAGGTGATCAGCAGGTTGTCGGTGACGTAGCTTTCCCAATCGAGCTCGAAGCCCTGCCCGGTCGACTTGTCGGCGTTGATCAGCGTGTTGAAGTTGGTGGCGCCGCCGACCGCGGTGAGCTGCTGATCGTCGACGGTGTAATGGAACACGGTGAAGCTGGCGCGTGCGCGGCGATCGAAGAAATCCGACTTGATGCCGGCCTCGAACGAGGTGACGGTTTCCGATTCGGCCACCGACACCGCATCGCCGAACAGCAGGCGGCCCTGGATGCTGGGCGCGCGGAAACCGCGGGCCACGCGGCCGAAGAGATTGGTGTCTTCCGACATTTCCCAGGTCGCCGACACATCGCCGCTGACGTCGCTGTCATCGGGGTTGACTTCGAGCGGACCGATCGGACCGGCGCCGATCGGCGACTGCAGGCGGCTGGCCGAGAATTCCTTCTCGTCGTTGGTGTAGCGCAGGCCGGCGCGCAGAATGAAATCTTCCGTCACATCGAATTCGACCGAGCCGAACACCGCGTACGCCGTGTTCTTCTGCTCCTGCACCGCGTAGCCGTTCTGCGGGCGGCCCGGCGCGAAGGTGTCGTAGTTGAAGCTGTCGATGGTGATGTCTTCGTCAAAATAGAAGACGCCGGCCTGCCAGTCGAAACGGCCCCAATCGTTCGATTCCCAGCGCACTTCCTGGGTGAACTGGCGATGCTCGGGCAGGCCGTCGGCCGATTCGGCCGGGAACGGAATGAAGCCCGGCCCGAACGGCGGCAGGAAGGACGCGCCGAAGCCGCCGTCGATGTCGCCACGGCTGATGGTGTCGACGGTTTCGTAGCCGGTGATCGAGTGCAGGCTGACGCTGTCGAAATCCCAGCGCAGCCGCGCGCTGCCGCCGTAGGCATTGAGCTTCTGGTAGTTCTTGCCGTCGATCGAAATCCGGTCGCGATCGAAACCGCCGACCAGCTGGTTGGTGCCCGGCGCGATGATGTTGGCGCGGAACAGGCGCGCGGTACCGTCGAGTTCGCGCGCGTGCAGATTGAACAGGCCGTAGAAACTCTCGCCCGGCTCGAACGCGAGCTGGAAGCGCGCGGCGTATTCTTCGTAGCCTTCGAGCGCGTCTTCTTCACCGGTGAAGGTGTTGTCGACCCAATCGTTGCGGGTCTGCGCCATGCCCGAAATGCGCGCCGACACCGTGGGCGAAATCGCCCCGCCGACCGCGCCTTCCATGTTCACCGTGTCGTAGGTGCCGTAGGAAGCCTGGATGTAACCGTCGGTTTCCTGCTCGGGACGGCGCGAATCGAACTTGATCAGGCCGGCCGGCGTGTTGCGGCCGAACAGCGAGCCTTGCGGGCCGCGCAGCATTTCGATCTGCTCCAGATCGAACACCGGGAAGCCTTTCAGGATCGGGTTTTCCTGCACCACGTCGTCGTAGACGAGCGACACGGGCTGCGAGGCGTTCAGATCGAAATCGGTATTGCCCAGGCCACGGATGTAAAAGCGCGGGAAGGCGCGGCCGAACGAGGATTCGATGATCAGGCTGGGCAGGCGGCCGGACAGGAAGCGGATGTCTTCGCCGCCCGAACCGAGCACGTCGAGTTTTTCGTCGGAGACCGTGGTGATCGAGATCGGCACGTCCTGCACGTCTTCGACACGGCGCTGCGCGGTGACCGAAATCGCGTCGAGCGAGGCCGGTTCGTTGGCGTCGCGTTGCTCGGGCTCGTCCTGCGCCACGACGGCGAACGGCACGGCCAGGGCAATGGCGAGGCTCAGCGCGCGAAGGCGGGGAGCGGCGGCGGGTTTCTTTTTGTTCGGGACCATGGGCGGGACCTTGTTGGCGGCATGGCGGCCTCGCCGCACGCGGCGGTCGGGGTCGCTCTAGGTGGGAATGGCGGAAAAATGCAATCGCTCTACCGTGGCGGCGCCCGCGCGGCGTGCCTGCCCCTCCCGGCAACCACCCGCGCCATGCAATCCCCAACGCCCCACACGGCGCACCGAGGGTACGCTGAATGCCCGCATTCGTGAAGATGTCGTTAGTTTGCGGCGACGGGACAGCCGTCAGGACAGCGCCTCGACCCAGACCGGCAAGGCATTGAGCCCGGCATTGCCGGACGGCCCGTCGAGCGCGAGCGGATCGGTCAGATCGTTGTAGCTGGCGCCCGCCAGCGTCTGCGCCAGCTGCTGCTGCACGCCCGGCCGGCGATGGCCGAAGCCGTGCGGCAGCGAGGCCACGCCGGGCGCCAGGCTGTCGCTGGCGCGCACTTCGATCTCGATCGCGCCGGTGCGCGAGCGCACCCGGGCCAGCGCGCCGTCGGCCAGACCGCGCACGGCCAGATCGGCCGGATGCATCAGCAGGTGATGGCGCGGTTTGCCCTTTACCAGGCGCGGCGCGTTGTGCATCCACGAATTGTTGTTGCGCAGGTCACGGCGTCCGATCAGCAGCACGCTGTCGGCCGGCGGCGCTTCCTGCAGGTGGCGCGCGAGGCGCAGCAAATCGTCCAGGAACAGCGGCGGCGCACAGTCGATCATCGCGTCGGCGGTTTCCAGACGGCGCAACAGGCTCGGTTGCAGCGGGCCGAGGTCGATGCCGTGTTCGGCGCTGCGCAGGGTGTCGAAATCGAGACCGGAATTTCCGCGTGCCAGGCCGGCGCGCACCATCGTTTCCGGCGGCGGCAACGGCTGGAACGGTTTCTCCGCGGCTTTCGCATATGCTGCAGCGACGCCGTTGAAAATCTGCCAGTCGGCGCGTTCGTCGTCGCGCTGCGCGCGCAGCGGCGCACTCCACTTCGCGACACGGCGCACCGCGAAAGCATTGAAGATCAGATCGTAATGCGGCTGGCTCAGCATCGACGCCGGCGGCAGGATCAGATGCGCATGCCGCGTGGTTTCGTTGCGGTAGACATCCACCGACAGCATGAAATCGAGCCCGCCCAGCGCGCGGTCGAGCGCATTGCCGTCCGGCGTCGACGACACCGGATTGCCGGCCAGCGTCACCATCGCGCGGATCTGTCCTGCTCCCGGGGTTTCAATTTCTTCGCGCAACGCCGCCACCGGCAACTCGCCGGCGAACTCCGGCAAACCGCGCACCCGGCTGTGCCAACGCGCACGTTGCCCAGGCGACGTGCCCGGCCCGGTCACCGGGATCGCGGCCTCGTTCGGCAGCATGCCGCCTTCGCGATCGAGATTCCCGGTGACGAGGTTGACCAGTTGGATCAACCATTGGCACAGCGTGCCGAACGGCTGCGTCGACAGGCCCATGCGACCGTAGACGACAGCGCAGGATGCGGCGCGGAACTCGGCAGCGATGCGAGCGATGGTCGGCAGATCGATGCCGCAACGCGCGGCGATCGCGGCGCGATCGAACGCCGCGATTTCGGCGAGCGCGATATCGAGGCCTTTCAACTTCCCTGCGTACGCTTCGACGCGCGGCGGCCCGAGATCGAGCATCGATTGCAGCAGCGCGATCAGGAACAGCGCATCGGTGCCGGGACGAATGAAATGATGTTCGCTCGCGTGATCCGCGGTTTCCGTGCGGCGCGGATCGATCACCACCAGCTTGCCGCGCTCACGCAGCGCATCCAGTCGATGCACGATCCCCGGCGCCGTCATCAGGCTGCCGTTCGACGCCACCGGATTGGCGCCCAGCATCAGGAAATACTGCGTGTTGTCGATATCCGGGATCGGCAACAGGAACTGATGCCCGTACATCTGCGCGCATACCAGCTGGTGCGGCCACTGATCGACCGACGATGCCGAAAAAACATTCGGCGTACGCAACGCCTTCAACAACGCCGGCGCATACGCGATATGCCCGAAGTGATGCACGTTCGGATTGCCCAGATACACCCCGACCGCCGCCGGACCGTATTCGCGTTGAACCGCCGCGAGCTGCTCGCCCGCCAACGCGAAGGCCTCATCCCACCCGATCGCCAGCCACTGATCGCCACGCCGCAACAACGGCTGCGTCACCCGATCCGGATCGGCCTCCAGATCGAGAATCGCATTGCCCTTCGGACAGACATGCCCGCGACTGAAAACATCGTCCTTATCCCCGCGAATCGCCACCAGCCGATCGTCCTCGTACTGGAATTCGAGGCCGCAGATCGCCTCGCACAAGGGACAGGCTCGGAAGCGCGAGGTGCGGGGCATGGGCGGGCCTGATGTTGGTCGGACCTGATGTTGGTCGGAGGTGAGTCTAGCGCTCTTGCCCGCCGCATTGCTGATGCAAAAACTGGACTGCGTGCGTCCGCCAATCGCTCTGCCTGCGTATGCCTGTTGGCAGGCATCACACGGAGCGGCAGACATGCGGACGATTTGGGTATCGGCAATATTTTCGTTGGTTCTGGCGGCGACGAGCGGTAGTGCCAATGGCGCTGCCCCAGAGTTCGTGGCGCTTCTCAATGCCGGCGAACTGGGCGATGCTGCGTTCTTCGATCGGTTCGGAACGGCGGTCGACATCGATGGCGACGTTGCGGTGGTCGGTGTACCACAAGACGATGTCGGGGATTTTTCGCACGCCGGATCGGTTTACGTATATCGAAGAACGCTGGGAGTCTGGAGCCAGGAGCAAAAACTGGTTGCGCCGGTGGCGAAGATCAACCAGCGCTTCGGCACGGCCGTGGCAGTCGACGGCACCACCCTGGCGGTTGGGGCAGTCGGAGAAGGCGATGGAGCAATCAATTTCTCCGGCGCGGTCTTCGTTTTCGATAGGGCGGATGGGGAGTGGAGCCTGACTCAGAAGCTTTCGTCGCCTACACCTGCTTTAAACGACTTGCTTGGCTACAGCATCGATATGGTGGACGGAATTCTGGCCGCCGGGGTGCCCAACGCCACCGTCTCGGGACAAGCCAGCGCGGGCGTCATCGAGGTCTTCGTACGAGAAGCCGGGGTGTGGGTGCATGGTCAGCGCGTTATAGCGCCGGCGCCGCTTAGCACTGCGCAGCTCGGCGCGCGCATCGCTTTGACGCCGACGACGCTTGCGGCTTCGCTTTCGAACGACACCCCGTTGGGAACTCAGGTGGCGGTTTTTGAGTTACAGCAGGGCCTCTGGGGCAACAAGCAGACACTCAACGCTAACGATGGCACCTCCATCAATGGCTTCGGCATCAGCCTTAGTGCATTTGGAGATCGATTGGCTGTCGGCGCCCCGGGCACAGCAAGCAACACCGGCGCTGCTTACATTTTCGAAAAGACCGGCGCTGCATGGACCCAGACCGCCAAGCTTGTCGGCGGTATTCCCGGCGCTCGATTCGGACGAGGGATTGCGTTGGCGTCGACCCGCCTGCTCGTCGGCGAACCAGATTCACCTACCAATGGCCGTGTCATTCCTTTCGAAATGATCCTAGGAACCTGGACTCCCTTGCCCGCCGTGACCAGGAACAGTACCCAGATCGGCGATCAATACGGCACGGTTCTCGCCGCCTCCGGAGATACCGCAATCGTGGGTGTCCCCAATGGCGAGCCCGAGGGCGCTGTCGGGAACACGGGTGTCGCAACGATTGTGGATTGGGCCGACACGCTTCCCGTGGGAGGTCAAGAGTTTCACGCAGGGTTTCCGAGCGCTGCAGGTCGACTAGGCGATTCCGTCGATATCGCAGCGGATATCGCCGTTGTGGGTGCGCCTGACGAGCACAGTCGCAGTGGGAACTTCGAAAGTGGCGCGGCTTACGTCTATCAGCGTTCCGGAGCAGCGTGGAATCTTCTGCAACGGCTTTCTCTCGAAACAGAAAAGGAAACCGAGCGTTTCGGCGCAGTCGTCGCGATCGACGGGGACTGGATTGCCATCAGCGAACATGCCAGCGACGAATCAGGGTTATCAGATAGCGGGGTTGTCCACCTGTACCAACTTTCGAGTGGACTTTACGCGCATGTGGCGGATATCCATCCGAACGATCCGGACGTCAACGATTACTTCGGAAACGCGCTCGCCTTCAACGAAGGAGTGCTGGTGGTTGGCGCTCCTTCGAAAGACACCTCGCAGCCCTTCAATTCCGGCGCGGTCTACGTGTTCGAAGCCGCCGCTGGATGGGCGCAGACCGCCAAGCTGCAAGCTCCGGTTCCGGCAGCGGGCGCCTGGTTCGGGAGCGCGCTCGACGTTTCGTCCGATACGATCATTGTCGGTGCTCCAGGCGCAGAAGGAGAAGCATCCGGTAGCGTGCATATCTTCCAGCGCAACGCAGCAGCCTGGGTATGGACTGCGGCGTTCGACGGATCCGTTGCCGAACACGACGCATTCGGCCGCGAGGTGAAACTGTCCGGCGACGATCTGATCATCAGCGCGAATCAGGCCACCGTCGCCGGAGACGACAACCGTGGCCGCCTTCAGCTCTATCGGCGCGGCAACGATGGAGTCTGGGTAGACAACGGCGAACTGATCGACCCAACCGGTTCGCCAGCTGCCTATTTCGGGAGCTGCCTCGCCGTCACCGGCAGCGCACTGTTTGTCGGAGCGCCAGGCACCGACCAATATGCGGGAAAGGTCGCTTCCTTCACTCGCATTGGCGACCAATGGGTGGCGGACGTAAGCATCGATGCGCAACAGCTTTCGGGCACCGTGCGCGAATTGGGCTCTGCCTGCGCCGCCAACGATTCCGACTTGATCGTCGGCTCGCCGGGCCGAAGCGGCGCGCCCCCGTTCGGCAACCCTTTCGAAGGCGGCGCTTTCGTTTTTCGCAGCACCGGCGCCGAAGTCTTTGCCGACGGATTCGAAGAGGTCGCAACTCCTTGACGAGCGTTCGCTCCTCGCTGCCCCGACACCGCTAAGGCTCGATTCGTATTCCCCAAACGACTGCGGCGCCCGAAGGCGCCGCAGTCGTCAAACTTCAATAACCGCAACTCAGGAAGCCGAAGGCGCACTCACCTGCGCCGCCGTCAGCCGGCGCTTGCGGGCGCGCAGGGCTTCGCCCAGCGCACGCGCATGGGTTTCATACTGCATCGCCAGCACGCGCACGACGTAGCTGTTCTCTTTATCGTGGCGCACCTGCTGGATGCGGCCGAGGAGCTGGTTCTCGGTTTCTTCGATGCGCGTCACCTGATCCTGGCGGATGGCTTTCATGCCCGGACGCAGATCGCGGTACACCGCGTGGATTTCGCCGACCCAACCGTTGGCGGCCGGTGCCTTCGCACCTTTGGCGGTCTTGGCGACCTTGGTCGTGCTCTTGGCGGACTTGGTGTCGACTTCGTTCGACAACTCCGTGGCCAGATCGGCCTTGGCCCGCGCCATGCGTTTGAACAGCTTCGAGAGCTCCGCGTCCTTGACCGATTCGGCCGCCTCGGCGTAGAACTCGCCGCCGTCACGGCTGGCTTCGATCAACTCCGGAAGGATATTGCTGCTGTCGCTCATGCGCTGCTCCTTGCTTGGGACGCGAACCGCGCCGACCCGCAACCGGCACCTGGCGGCGCAGTCGCTTCGGGAAGACCCGGTCGTATCATGGTGGGAAGCCTGACGGCGGCTCGGCGGCCCGCTCGGACGGAACATCGGCATCGTCAGGACTGGCGGCAGCTTAACGCCTGAATCAGAAAGAATTCGTTATTCAGCGTGAGCTGCCTCAAGCTTCGAGTGCAGATTCCATTGAAAATCAAAAGCCTGCCGAAAAGAGCTGACACAACCCATTACTTGCGTCAGCAACCAATTTTGCGTTATTCGCGCGAGATTCTGTTCAGCATCGCGCTTCCGGGGCCGACTGCCGGACCGTCTTGACGGCCGTGCGACCATGTCGCGATGACCGCCCGCGCCGCCCCAACGCAGGCCGCCGTGATCGGCGGCGGACCCGCCGGACTGATGGCCGCCGACGTGCTGCGCGCGGCCGGCGTCGAGGTCGACCTGTACGACGCGATGGGCTCGGTGGGCCGCAAATTCCTGCTCGCCGGCAAGGGCGGCCTCAACCTCACCCATTCCGAACCGTTCGACGCCTTCGTCGCGCGTTACGCCGAGCGCCGCGACTGGGTGCGCGGGTGGCTGCGCGATTTCGATGCCGATGCCCTGCGCGACTGGGCGCGCGGATTCGGCATCGAGACCATGGTCGGCAGTTCGGGCCGCGTGTTTCCCGCCGATCTGAAGGCGGCGCCGTTGCTGCGCGGCTGGGTGCGCCGGCTGCGCGACCAGGGCGTGCGGTTTCATATGCATCATCGCTGGGTCGGATGGACCGATGAGGGTGCGCTGCTGTTCGCGACGAACGCGGGCGAGGTTGCCGTGCATGCCGACGCGAGTGTCTTTGCGCTGGGCGGCGCGAGCTGGCCGGAACTGGGATCGGACGGCACCTGGGCCGCGATTTTTTCTCGCGCCGGCATCGAACCGGCCGCGTTGTGTCCCGCCAACTGCGGCTTCGAGACCGGCTGGAGCGACATCTTCGCAGCGCGTCATGCCGGCGCGCCGGTGAAACCGGTGCGCTTGTCGTTCGTCGATGCGCACGGCGCGCGGCACGAACGGCAAGGCGAATTCATTGCGACTGCACACGGCGTCGAAGGCAGTCTGATCTATGCGCTGTCGGCGCCGTTGCGCGAGACCATCGCCGCGCAGGGACAGGTGCTCGTACATCTCGATCTCGCGCCGGACCGCCGTGCCGATTGGCTGCAAGCCGCCCTGGCCCACCCGCGCGGCAGCCGCTCGGTGAGCGAACACCTGCGCCGTCGCGCGGGCATCGAAGGCGTGAAGCTCGCTTTGCTCAACGAAGCCTTGCCGCGTCCGCTCACCGACGATCCTGTGAAACTCGCAGCGGCCATCAAATCTCTACCGATCACATTGCTGCGTACCCGCCCGATCGCCGAGGCGATCAGCACCGCGGGCGGCGTGCGCGCCGAAGATCTGGACGCGGCGCTGATGCTGCGCGCACGTCCCGGTGTTTTCTGCGCCGGCGAAATGCTCGATTGGGAAGCACCGACCGGCGGCTACCTATTGACCGCCTGCTTCGCCAGCGGGCGCCGCGCCGGCCTCGGCGCACTCGAATGGCTGGGCCGGCGCTGATGCAGTGCGCCTATTTCGACGCGAACCGCTGTCGTTCCTGCAGCGAACTGGCGCGACCGTACGCCGAGCAACTCGCGGCGAAGGAACGCGTGTGCCGCGATCTGTTGTCGGCACACGCCGGCATCGAATGGCTGGCGCCCGTGGCGAGCGCCGAAGCGGGCTTCCGCAACAAGGCGAAGATGGTCGTCAGCGGCACGATGGACGAGCCCGTGCTCGGCATCCTCGATGCGGCGGGCAGCGGCGTCGATCTATCCGATTGCCCGCTTTATCCGCCGGCGCTGCAAGCCGTGTTCGCGCCGCTCGCCGACTTCATCCGCACCGCGCGCATCGCGCCGTACGATATCGGCGCGCGTCGCGGCGAACTGAAATATCTGCTGATCACGCTTGCGGCAGATGCCGCGTCGCCGCACGGCGGCGAAGTGATGGTTCGCTTCGTGTTGCGTTCGCAGGAACCGATCGCCCGCATGCGCAAGCATCTGCCAGCCCTGCAAGCCGCATTTCCGCAGCTCACAGTGATCTCCGCCAACCTCCAGCCGGAGCACAAGGCCGTCCTGGAAGGCGAACAGGAAATCGTGCTCAGCGAGCGCCAGCACATCACGATGCGCCTCAACGGCATTCCGCTGCATCTTGGTGCGAAGAGTTTCTTCCAGACCAACGACGCCGTCGCTGCCGCGCTGTATCGCCAGGCGCGCGACTGGGTCGACGCAAAAGCGCCGGCCGCGATGTGGGACCTGTTCTGCGGCGTCGGCGGCTTCGCGCTGCACTGCGCCGATGGCTTGCGCGAAGTCGCCGGCATCGAAAGCAGCGCCGACGCCATCGAAAGTGCGATCCGCAGCGCGCGCGAACTCGGGCTGGCGAACGTGCATTTCCGTGCCCTGGATGCCGCCGATTTCGCGCTAGGACAAACGCGCGTACCCGAACTGGTGATCGTCAACCCACCGCGACGCGGCATCGGCGAATCGCTCGCCCGCTTCCTCGACGCATCGCCCGCGACCACCGTGATCTATTCGAGCTGCAACGCCGAATCGCTGGCGCGCGACCTGGCGGCGATGCCCGCCTTCCGCGTGTCGCAAGCGCGTGTGCTGGACATGTTTCCGCATACGCGGCATTACGAGGTTATCGTTTTGCTCGAACGGGGTTGAGCCTCGTGACGCGTGTTGAGGTTTGCGCGTATGAATTAGGAGCGGGTCGCACAGAACGCAAAGGGTAGAGAAAGGAAGCGAAGGAAGAAGAAAAAGAATAATAAGAATAAAATGTGCATAAAAAATAAATACGCACAGGTC
>CBFHAI010000041.1:0-38067 GCA_965653565.1 uncultured Chiayiivirga sp.
GCAGCGGAGCGGCGCCGGTTGCTGCGAACGATGCGTACTGGACGACGACCGGCGTTGCGTTGAACATCACCGCGCCCGGGGTACTGGCTAACGATAGCGATGCGAATGCCGACGCGATCATTGCGTGGCCGTTCTCATCGCCTGCGAACGGCACGCTCTCGCTTTCACCTTCTGGTGCCTTCGTCTACACCCCGACGCCGGGTTACACGGGCAGCGATTCGTTCACCTATCGCGCAACCGACGGCAACTCATACTCGCAACCTGCAACCGTCAACATCACGGTGATGCCGAAGGGCAGCGGAGCGGCGCCGGTTGCTGCGAACGATGCGTACTGGACGACGACCGGCGTGGCACTGAACATCGCCGCCCCCGGTGTGCTGGCGAACGATAGCGACGCGAACGGCGATGCGATCATCGCGTGGCCGCTCACTTCGCCTGCCCACGGAACCGTTTCGCTCTCGCCCTCGGGTGCTTTGGTCTACGTCCCGAACGCGGGGTACACCGGCGACGATTCTTTCACCTACCGCGCAACCGACGGTAACTCGTACTCGCAACCTGCGACCGTCAGCATCACGATGATGACGAAGGGCAGCGGTGCTGCACCGGTCGCCGCGAACGACGCGTATCTGACGAACACCGGTGTCGTCCTGTCGCTGTCGGCGCCTGGTGTGCTGGCGAACGACACCGATGCCGAAGGCGATGCGATGGCAGCGTTCGTATTGTCGCCGCCCGTGCACGGAACGCTGACGCTGTCGTCGAACGGAGCTTTCGTCTATGCGCCGGCCGCAGGCTATGTCGGAAGCGACTCGTTCACTTATCGCGCGACTGACGGTAACAACTGGTCGCAACCTGCGACAGTGAACCTGGCCGTCATGGTCAAGGGCAGCGGTGCCGCGCCAATCGCTGCGAACGACTCGTACCTGACGACATTGGATGTCGCCTTGTCGCTGCCCGCGCCCGGCGTATTGGCGAACGACACCGACGCCGAAGGCGATGCGATCGCTGCGTTCGCGTTGTCTTCGCCTTCACACGGAACGCTCGTCCTGTCTTCGAGCGGAGCGCTCGTCTACACCCCCGCCGCGGGCTACGTCGGAAGCGACTCCTTCACCTATCGCGCAACCGATGGCAACAGCTGGTCGCAGCCGGCGACCGTGAATCTGACGGTGATGATGAAAGGCAGCGGCGCGCCGCCGCTCGCTCAGGACGACGCGTATTGGACGACGACGGGTGTCGCGCTTTCGGTGCCCACACCTGGCGTGCTGGTCAACGACGCCGATCCTGAAAACGACGTGATGGCTGCGTTCGCCGTATCGGAACCTGAGCATGGCACGCTGGCGCTGTCTTCCAGCGGCGCCTTCGTCTACACGCCGGCGCCCGGATACCTCGGCAGCGACTCGTTCAAATACCACGTGTCCGATGGCAATTCCTGGTCGACACCGGTAGTGGTGCAGCTCACGGTGATGACGAAAGGCAGCGGCGCAGCGCCGGTGGCCATCGGAGACTCTTACTCGACCGTCAAGAACACCACATTGGTCGTGACCGCGCCCGGCGTGCTGACGAACGATACCGATGCGGAGAGCGACGGGCTCGGCGCGTTCGTCGACATGCCGCCCGTCAACGGCGCGCTGACGCTTTCATCGAATGGCGGCTTTACGTATACGCCATTCACTGAGTATTCCGGGCCGGACGCGTTCACCTATCGCGTGACCGACGGGAACTCGTGGTCGCAACCGGTGACCGTAGAGTTGACCGTGTCGACGGGTGAACCGCGGCCGGATGCCATTTTCCGCGACGGCTTCGAAGCACCGTCGTTGCCGAGCGTCGCGAAGGCCGCATTCGTTTCGCAGGCAGGCGACTCGCACAGCGGCCATTTCGTGATCGATGCCGCCGCGATGCAAGGCGCGCTTACGATCGAGCCCTGGGCGGCATGGACACTTTCCTCGACGGGAGAGGGCGCTATCGCCGCGGTCGAATTGCGTGAATTGGGCAGCGGCTACGAGGCTCGCGTCGCCGTTTCGGCGGAAGGAAGCTGGGCTTATTCTGCCTGGACCCAGATTGAGCGCGACGAACTGATCTTCGTCGATTGGTCGTCGTCGTATTCCGCGAGCGACAGCGTCAACCTCGAAATGCGGACTTCGCTGAGTCGCCGCCGAATCAAGCTCGGTTCGGAATAGCGAAAAACGGCAAGCTCCGTGGCGCGTGCTACGGAGCTTCCGGTCTGGAAACTAGGCGGCAAACGCATCCCGCGTCAAATTTTCCGGCGCGCCTTCCGTACACACCACATCATCCTCGATCCGCACCCCGCCGAACTTCTTCAGATGCTCCACCGCATCCCAGTTCACCGACGCGGCGTGTGCGCCCTCGCGTAATTTGGCGAGCAGAGTTTCGATGACGTAAAGCCCCGGCTCGATGGTGACGACCATGCCGGCGCCCAGCGCCCGCGTCAGCCGAAGAAACGGATGGCCGGGCGGTCGCTCGACGCGGCCGCCGCTTTCGTCGCGCTGGAAGCCGCCGACGTCGTGTACCTGCAGGCCGAGCAGGTGGCCGAGTCCGTGCGGGAAGAACGTCGAGGTGACGCCGCTTTCCACCATCGATTCGGGCGTCATGCGCACGATGTCAAGGTCGCGCAACACACCGGCCAGTCGATGGTGGCATTCGATGTGCAGCGCGGCGTAGTCGCGGCCGGGACGTACGCCGTCGACCAGTTCGAGTTGCACGCGATCGACCGCGGCGATCAGCGCTTCGAAGGCGGTGTCGCCGTTGGCGTAGGTGCGGGTGATGTCGGCGGCGTAGCCGTCGAACTGGGCGCCGGCGTCGATCAGGAACGCGCGATGTTCCGTCGGCGCCTGCGCCTGCTGGTATTGATAGTGCAGCACCGCGCCGTGTTCGTTCAGCGCCACGATGTTGCCGTAGGGCAGGTCGAGATCGCTGTGGCCGGTAGCCGCGAGATAGGCGCGGTGGATGTCTAGTTCCGATTCGCCGATGCGAAACGCCGCCTCGGCCGCGCGATGTCCGCGCACCGCGCGGGCGGAGGCCTGGCGCATGCGGTCGAGTTCGTACGGCGTTTTGTAGGCGCGATGCCAGTGCAGCGCATCGAGCATCGCTTGCGGATTGTTCGGCACGTAGCCGGCGATCGCCGCATCGGCTTCGCCGAGAATCGCGCTGTGCTTGGCCGGCGGCAGATGCTGCGCGGCTTCCTGCGGATCGCGGATCACGCGGATGTCGAAGTGCTCGGTCCAGACGCCTTGCGGCGCGCTCGGCGGCAGATGCCAGTAATCGTCGGGCTGGTAATACACCAGTACCGGCGCGCGGCCCGGCGAAAAAGCCAGCCACGAATGCGGGTGCTGCAGCAGCGGCGCCCAGGATTTGAAGTGCGGGTTGACCTGGAAGGGGTAGGGCCTGTCGTCGAGGAAGTGATATTTCTCGACGCCCGCCGCCACGATCAGGTGATCGAAAGCCGAGCGCGCCAGCGCCGCCTGGCTGCGAACCTTCAGAGTTTCGAGGTGATCGCGGTAGAGTTTGCTCGGGGGCATCACCGGGGTCGATCCTTGCTGGGTTGAAGGGCGGATTCTGCTTGAAAGCATTGAAGAGATCACCGCAGGCCGAGCGCGCCTGCGATAAAGTCGTTTTCCGTTCCGGTCGGAAGCCTTGATGCTCGCTCCCGAATCGAAGCACCTTCGACGCCGTGCCCTGGGCTGGAGCGCGCTGGCGCTGAGCGCGGGGCTCGGGCTGGCGAGCCTGGGGGCGCACCAGCACGCGCGGCTGCTGGAGGAAGACCACCGCGCGCATCTGGGCCGGGTGGCGGAGCGCACCGTGACGGGCCTGCGCCAGCAGCTGAACACCTGCGGCATCGTGGTTCGGGCGATGCAGGCCTTTTTCATGGGTTCGCAGACGGTGACGCCCGAGGAATTCCAGCGCGTCTTCGAAAACCTCGATCCGCAGGGCGAATTTCCCAGCCTGATCGCCTTCGCTTATGCGCCGCGGGTGGAAACTGCGGCCGCCGACGGCGGGCCGCCGGTCGTTTCGTATCCGACCACGATGGTGGCGCCGCGCGAAGGCAACGAACGCTTGCTCGGCCTGGATGTCACCACGCAGCCGCCCAATCTGCGCGCGGCCGAGCAATCGCGCGACAGCAACGCGCCGGCGATGTCGGCCAGCTTCCGTCTGATCCAGCATCAGGATCGCGATGGTCCGTCCGACGGCATCACGTTGCGTCTGCCGGTGTATACGCCGGGCACGGCACCGCGCACGCTGCAGGAGCGGCGCGAACGTTTCCGAGGCACGCTGGGCGTGTCGTTCCAGGTCAGTTCGCTGATCCAGCGTGCGTTGCCGCCGGAAGTCGGCCAGTTTCTCGAAGTGCGCGTGTCCGACGCCGCGCTGCCGGCCGCGCCGCCGCTGTACTTCCACGGCGATCCGGCGCGCTGGCAGGCACCGCCTTCGGCGCTGGCGTTCGCCGAAGAGGTGGCTTACGGCGGACGCATCTGGCGCGTCGAGTTGCGCGCCACGCCGGACTGGGGCGAGGGGACGCAATGGTTGCCGTGGGCGACGTTCGCGATCGTCGCCGCTGCCAGCATCCTGCTGGCACTGCTGATCTGGGTGCTGGCGAACCGGCGCGAGCGCGCGGTGGCGATGGCCGAAGTGCTGTCGTCGCGCTACCGCGAAAGCGAGGCGCGCTTTCGCAGCCTCAACGAGTTGCTGCCCGTCGCGGTGGCGCTGGCCGATGTCGAAAGCGGCGAACTGGTGTACGTCAATCAGTCGGCGCGCCGGCTGCTCGATGTGGATGCCGACGAAGCGCCGCGCGCCAGCCTGGCCGCGATGTTCGAAGACGACGAACTGGCCGACCGCATCGCCCGCGGCGAGCGCGATCTGGCCGTCGATGCGTTCAACACCCGCATCCGTCGCACCGACGGCGAAGCGTTCTGGGCGCAGGTCGCGCTGGCGCCGCTGGTGATCGATGGGCGGCCGCATCACTTGGCCGTGATTTCCGATATTTCCGAATTCCGCGAACTCACCGAACGCCTGAGTTACCAGGCCACGCGCGATGCGCTCACCGATCTGTACAACCGGCGCGAGTTCGAACGCCGGCTCGAGTTGGCGATCGCGCAACTCGACGCCGGCGGCGCCTCGTGCGCCTTGCTCTACATGGATCTGGATCAGTTCAAACTGATCAACGACACTTCCGGCCACGTCGCCGGCGACGTGCTGCTGGCGCATCTGGCCGCGAAACTCGCGAGCGAGCTCGATCCGCGGCACGTGCTGGCGCGGCTCGGCGGCGACGAGTTCGGTCTGCTGCTGTGCGACGTCGATCAGGTGCAGGCGATGCGCGTGGCCGAGCGCGTGCGCAATGCGATCGACGATTTCATTTTCTCGTGGGAAGGCAAGACCTATTCGATCACCGCGAGCATCGGCATCGTGCTGGTCACGCCGACCGGCGCGCGCAGCCTGCGCGAGCTGCTCTCGCTGGCCGACACCGCGTGCTACATGGCGAAGGAACGCGGCCGCAATCGCGTCCACCTGTATTCGGAAAGCGATCTGGCCACCACCCGCCGACGTGGCGAAATGGAGTGGGTGAACCGGCTCAAGCGCGCCATCGTCGATCGGCGTTTGCGGCTTTATTACCAGGAAATCCAGCCGTTGCAGCCGGCGCGCGAAGGCGAAGGCGCGCATTTCGAACTGCTCATCCGCATGCTCGACGAACACGGCGAACTGGTACCGCCCGGCGCCTTCATTCCGGCCGCCGAACGCTACAACCTGATGCCGGCACTCGATCGCTGGGTGGTGCAGCACGCGCTGGCGAACTTCGGGTTCCTGCATCCGAAGGGGCACGACGTGGCGCTGTGCGCGATCAATCTTTCCGGTAACACGCTGGAAGACGAGGATTTCCCGGATTTCGTGCTGCGCGAGTTGGAAGTCACGCGCGTCGCGCCCGAGCGCATCTGTTTCGAAATCACCGAAACCGCCGCCGTCGGCAGCATGGCGCGCGTGGTGCATTTCATCCAGCGCCTGCGCGCGATCGGCTGCCGCTTCGCACTCGACGATTTCGGCGCGGGCATGGCCTCGTTCGGTTACCTCAAGAATCTGCCGGTCGATTACATCAAGATCGACGGCAGTTTCATCCGCGAGATCGAAGGCGATGCGATGAGTTACTCGATCGTGCGCGCGGTCACCGATATCGGCCATCAAGCCGGTGCCGCCGTGGTGGCGGAGTTCGTCGCCAATGCGCGCCAGCGCGAATTGCTGCGCGGGCTGGGGGTCGATTACGCGCAGGGATTTTCGATCCACAAACCCGAACCGGCCGGCATCGAACCACACCGTGCGCATGACTGAACCGGTCTGGTGAGCCGGTCGCTTTGAGTCGGATCAGGGCGAGCAGGGCCCCGGCGCCCCGATCGCCTCGCCCAGCCGCACCGGTTCGCGCTGCATCTGCAGGCGCGCCTGCATCGGCGCGGTGATCAGCATCTCGTTTTCTTCGGTGAGCAGCAGCGCGCAACGCAAATCCAGGCGCTGCACGAGTTCGGCGAAACGCGCCGGGCCGGCCACCATCAACGCGGTGGCCGCGACATCGGCCAGCACCGGATCGCGATGCAGCACCGCGACCGCCGCCGTACCGCGTACCGGCTGGCCGATACGCGGATCGAGCACATGCGGCCAGCGCGCGCCGGTCGGCGCTTCGCGGAATTTGTTGTAGCTGCCGGACGAAAACAGCGCCTCGGGGCCGATCAGCTCGACGCCGGCGAGCACGCCGCCGTAGGGATCGCGAATGCCGACTCTCCACGGCTTGCCGTCGGCGGTGCCGATCGCGTACAGATCGCCGCCCAGGCTCAGCAGTGCGTTCTGCACGCCGTGTTCGGCCAGCAGACGCGCGGTTTCTTCGGCCGCCACGCCCTCGGCGATCGCGCCGAAATCCAGCTGCACATTCGGATTGCGGCTGACCAGATTGTCGCCCTCGATCGTCAGGTCGGCGAGCGACGGCCGCTGCGCCAGCCAGGCGTCGATCTGTGCCTCGTCGGGCGCCGGCGTGACCACCGGAAATTCGCTGGTGTGGAAGCCCCACATGCGGATCAGGCCGCCGACGGCCGGATCGAACAGTCCGTCGCTGCGTTCGCTCAGCGCGCGCGAGCGCATCACCAGATCGCGGATCGATGCCGGCGCCGGCGCCGGCTCGCCGCGCGCGAGCGCCGCATTGATGCGCGTGAGTTCGCCGGCCTCCCAACTGTGCCAGTCGTGGCCGTAGGCATTGAGTCGCTGCGCCGCCGACGCGAAGGCATGCTGCGCCTGCTCGGGCGTGGTGCCGCGCAGCTCGAGCGTCGCTTCGCCGCCGAACACCAGCAAGGTTTCGCGCTGCGGTGGCGGCGGACGATCGCAAGCGGTGAGCGTTGCGGCCGCGATCAGCAGCCCCGCGATCCGCATCGAAACCGCGCGGCGGGTTCCCGGCGGACTCCGGCGAGAACGTTGCCGGACTCGGCCGCTACCCCCGATTCCCGACTCCCGCCCCACCGGATCAAACGTAGTGCCCATCCGGCTGCTCGATCCAATGCCGCAAATGCCCGGCATCGTCCGGCGACATGTCGATGAAGCGAAAACCGACCCAGTATTGCCCGGGCACGTTGGCGGCATCCGACCACAACTGATGCGATCCGATTTCCACGCTGCGCCCGTGCGAACTGCCGTCGGGCAGATGGAAGCGGAACTGGAACAAGGCGTCGTCGGCCAGTGGCGAGGTCGCCAGCATCATCATGCCGGACTCGGAAATGTTGCCGATGCGGCCCACGACCTGCTCGGTCATGGTGTCGACGACTTCGATGGTTTCCTGCGCGGCCTTGCGTTTGGCGCGGCGATATTCTTTCGTCGTCATGATTTCAGCCTCATGCTCTCAACCGCCCGGCGCGGCAGGGCCGCGTCCGGCGAAGGATCTGAGCGCGTTCACGATCGCGCTCCAGGCGCGGTCGATGAGCGAATCCGATTCGCCCGGCAGCACGCGGATATTGCCGCGGCGCATCTCGCGCGCGAGATGATTGAGCGAATACTCGGCGACGCGCTGGCCGCGGTGATTGACGAACAGGCAGTGGCCGGTGACGGTGCTGAACCATGACAGCCGCCGGCGCGCCACGTCGCCCTGCTGATTGGTGACGAATTCGAACCAGGTGCCGAACGGCAGATGGCGGATCTGGTCGAGACAGGCCTGTTCGGACGCATCGAGCGGAATGGGCTTTTCGGCCGCCGCGCCGGCCGGCGCCGGGCCGGAATTTTCGCCGAGCCGCTGGCGCGATTTGAGCCGCATCGCAAGCTCGGTGCGCGAGGCCGGGTCGTCCTCTTCCTCTTCGGTGGCCGACTCGGCCAGCAGCCGCGACGAAATCGCCTGCGCATCGTTGGCGTGATAGCCGACCAGCGCCAGCGCTTCTTCGATTTCGCTCTTGAGCTGCGGCACTTCGTCGGGCTTGATCGACGGCACGCCGCTGGTACGGCGGCTCTCGGCCGAGCCGATCAGGCGTTCGGCGATCTTCAACTGATGCGCGAACGCCGGCGATTGTTCGCCGCCGCGCAGCATCGAGAGCGCCAGCACGTCGGCCCAGGCCTGGGCGAGCAGCGTGTGCAGGAATTTCGGTACGCGCTTGTCGGCCAGCTTGGCGTCGATCGCCTCGGCGGCGCGCAAGCGTGCGAGTTCGAGTTTTTCCTTGCCGCGCGCCGCTTCGACATGGCGCCGCTCGGCCACTTCGGCCTTGCGCGCCTGCGTTTGCATGTGGCTGCTCAAATCGCCGAGCAGCGCATCGAACAAGGTGAGATCGCCGGTGAATTCCTTGCTGACGCGATCGACCAGCATGTGCATCTTGTCGACCACGGCCTTGTCGGCTTCGTCTTCGCTCGACCAGTACGCGCCACTCTCGGCAATGGTGTTGAGCATCTGGCGCGCCGGATGCTGCTTGCGGGTGAAGAAACCCTTGTCGTCGAGCGCCACGCGCAGCAACGGCACCTGCAGCTTGGTGAGCAGCGTGGCGGCGGCGGAGTTTGGCCGCACGTCCTTCATGATGTGGTCGAACAGCATGCCGACCAGATCGATGGTGTCGCCGTGTTCTTCCGGCAGCGCCGGCGCGCTGCCGACCGGCGCCACGCGGCGCAGTTGCGCCAGCATGTCCTGCTTCAGGTGCGAAACCGAACGCGGCTGCGGTTTGCCGTCCACCATCACCGGCGCCAGCGGTTTGCTTTGCAGCGCGCCGAGCACCTGCTGCACGTCATCCGACGAAACCACGAAGGCCGGCTCGCCTTGCCTGGGTTTCGCGCCATCGAGTTTGCCCAGCAACGAGCGCCGGCCGGCCAGCAGCTCGCGCAACACGTCGAACATTTCGGTGTCTTGCTGCTGCTGCGAAGCGGGCTTTTCGTTCGCCACGCCGGGCCAGGCGGTGTGCGGCCGTGGGCCGGAGGCGGCCGCCGCCTGGCGGGCTGCGCGGGCACCGTCGGCGCTCGGCTGCGCGGCGCCCTCTGCGCCTTTGGCGCCGGCGCCGAGCGAAGTGCCGGCATCCGCCACGCGGGCACCGCCGGTCGCTGCCGCGCGCGGCGCGGTGCCGGCGGCGCTGTCGGCCTGCGCGCGCGCCGTCGGCCGGGTGCGCATCGGCACGAAGGTCAGATACGGCAGCACGCGCTGGCGCACCAGATACGTGTTCAGGGCCTCGTACAGCGGCCCGATGAACTGCATCACGTTGCGATCGAACTGGCGGAACAACTGCTGCCGGTATTCCTGGCTCAGTTGCAGGCAGCCCATCGACTCGCCGAACACGCGGCACAACGCATGCGGCCCCACCGGCAGCGATTCGGCGTCGAACGCCGGGCGCCCGGCGATCACGCCGAAGCGCTGGCCGAGCAGGAACAGCGGCAGGCTGTTGCGGATTTCGGCGCGGCCGGAAATTTCGTTGAGGGTGATGTTCTCTTCCATCACCACGTCTTCCACCAGCGACAGCTCGCGGAACGACGCTGCCTGGCGGGCCTCGCCTTCGCGCCGGGGCGGGTCTTTCAGCGTCGCCAGCGAGGCTTCCAGGCCCATCAGGAAGCGCGGCACCATATCGGCGCGGCCGCGTTTGACTTCGCGCAGCGCGTCGAAACACAGTTTCTGCAGGTCGTCGCTCTTGGCCTGCTCGGCCATCTTGAAGAGCTGCTGCTCGGTCTCGTTGAGCGTCGCCACCAGGCCGCGGTCGAGCTCGTCGGCGACGTAATCGAGGACGCCTTCGAGCAGCGCCCTGACGCGGCGCGGGAAGGCGCGCTGCGCGAGCGAGGGGCGTGGACCGCCGCCGGCGCTCGGATAAGTTGCCGGGCCTTGCATGATGAGGATCCCCTTTGGCGCAACGCACCCGATTCTATGTCAGGGATCGGCGAGCGCCTAGCGGGGCGAAACCGTAGCGCCGGAACGACGGCGGCGCGCTGCCGCCGTCGTGCGGGCCGTTCAGTCGATCGCGCTCCAGCGCAGCGTCAGCAGCGCGGTCATGCCCGGCGTGTTGTAGCCGCGCAGCAGCGCGTAATCGCGATCGAACAGGTTTTCGATGCGCGCATCGAGGCTGAAGCCGCGCGCCAGCGGCAGGCTGCCGCGCAGCGTGAGCAGGCCGTAGCCGGGCAGGTCGCCGCCGAAATCCGCACTTTCGGACGCCGCGAAGCCTTCCACGCCGAGCCGCGCGCCGCCGGCGAAACCGTACTCGACCAGCGCGCTCGCCTTGCGCGCGGGGCGACGCAGCAGCGTCGCGCCGGTGTCGCGATCTTCCGGGTTCTGCCAGGTGGCGTTGGTGGCGAACGACCACGCCGCGATTTCCCACGCCGCATCCGCTTCGAAGCCCTCGATGCGCGCGCGTTTGATGTTGATCGCCTGGAAGGTCTCGCCGCCGCTGAAATCGACCAGACCGTCGACATCGGTGCGATAGGCGCGCAGATCGAGCCTCGCCTGCGGTGCCAGCGTGAACTGCGCGCCCACTTCGGTGCTGCGCGAATACTCCGGATCGAGCAGCGGATTGCCGGCGAACAGGCCGCCGAAGCCGGGCGAATACAACTCGTTGAGGGTCGGCGCGCGGAAGCCTTCGCCGTGGCTGAGCGTGGTACGAACCGACTCGCTGAGCTGCCAGCCCCAGGCGCCCGCGAACGTGCTCGCGCCGCCGAAGGTGCTGTTGTCGTCGTGGCGGCCGGACAGCTCGAAATCGTGCGCGTCCGCGCCGATGCGCCAGGCCGCGAAGCCGGCGCGATTGTGGCGGCGTTCGTCGTAGATCGCGCTGTTGCCGAAGGTGTCGACGTTCTCGCCGCGCTCGCGCACATAGGCCGCGCCGAACAGCAGCTGGTTGCGCTCGGCCAGCGCCAGCGTGTGATTCCAGTCGGCCTGTTCGCGGCGCGTGTGATAGCGCGAGAAGAAGGCCGGCGTGTCGAGCGTGTCGCGTGCCGCCGAGACGCTCAGCTGGTGATTCCAGTCGCGCGTGAGCAGGCCTTCGAGGCTGAGTGCGTATTGCGACTGGCGCGTGTCCTGCTCGCCCTGATCGAACTCGACATCATCGTCGCGGCGCGATGCCATCGCCCGCAAGGTCTGCCCGCCGAGCGCCAGGTCACCGTGCACGAGCAGGTTGCGATGCACGAAACCATCGTCGTCCGGATCGAAATTGAAGGCCTCCGGATTGGTCGAATTGGTGCCGCGCGCCTGCGTGTAACCGGCGCGCACATCGAAGCCGCCGCGTTCGTGGCGCTGGCCGATGCCGGCATCGGCGCCATAAGTATCGTGATTGCCGGCATTGAGCGCGAAGTCGGCACCATCGGCGCGGCGCGTGAAGATCTGGATCACGCCGCCGATCGCATCCGAACCCCACAACGCGGCGCGCGGACCGCGCACCACTTCGATGCGTTCGATCTGCGCCAGCGACAGGTGCTCCCATGCGAAACCACCGGTGCCGAGCGCCGCCACGCGCACGCCGTCGATCATCACCAGCACCTGGTTGGAGTTGGTGCCGCGCAGGAACACGCTGGTCTGCTGCGCCATGCCGCCGCTGCGCGCGATATCGAGGCCGGGCACGCGGCGCAGCAGATCGAAAATATCGTTGCTGGCGCTGGCTTCGATGTCCTCGCGCGTGATCACGCTGACGCTGGCGAGCGTCTCGTCCACGGTGGTAGGCGAACGATCGGCGGTGACCACGACTTCAGGCTGCGTGGCGGCCGATTGCGCCGACGCCGACAGGGAAACGCCGACGCCGAGCGCCAGCGCGGTGAAAGACAGAACACGTTGCATGAAAGATTCTCCGAAGAACGCACACCCGCGAAATGGCGCGCGCAACGGAAAGGACGAGGCCGGACGTACCGCAGGCGGCACGCCACGCCACATCGCCCACCGCGACGCGCCGCTGCACAGCCCATGGCGGGCTGCGCGCTACAGGCCGGTCTCCGGGCTGGCAGGGCGATTCCCGGGAGATCGAAGACGACCGCCGGAATCGGTGTCCGCCGCCTTCCCGGAGCGCGGCTCCAGTGGCGTGTGGCGGACTACACCTGCTTACCGTTGCGGGGGCAGCGCCGGATTCGCACCGGCTTCCCGAGCACCTGAAAGCGCGCGAAGTCTAGAGCAGGGCGGGCGGGCTGTCGATGTTCGCGTGCGTTGCCGGCGCTGTTTGCACGCAGCTGTTTGGCAATGTCAGTCGTCGCGCTCGGCATCGAGCCGGCGCATTGTGCCGTCGGCGCCGGTATCGAGCCGGAACGTGATCGGACGGCAGCACACCGGGCAATCCTCGATGTACTCGGCGTCGCCGCCCGAGGCATCGGCCACGGCCTCGAAACGTTCGCCGCAATAAGGGCAACGCAGCAGGATGGAATCGAGCACGAACCTTTCTCCTTCGCCAAGCCTCGCGGCCGCTACAGAAACGCACCCATCACATCGTTGAGGAAACGCCGGCCGAATTCCGTCGGCCGCACGCGATCGTGCTGGCGTTCGAGCCAGCCGCGTTCGATGCAATCGGACAACGTCGGCTCCAGCGCGTCGCGCGACAGACCGGTGCGCGCTTCGAACCAGCCGAGCTCGAATCCCGCATTCAAGCGCAGCGCGTTGAGCATGAACTCGAACGGACGTTGCGCCGGTGCGATCCAATCGTCGCCGCCGATGCGTGCCGGCGAGGCGGCTTTGGCGAGGTAATCGCGCGGCTGCTTCACTTTCCAGCGCCGCAGGACGCCGTCTTCGGCCGGCACCGTGAGCTTGCCGTGCGCCCCGGCGCCGATGCCCAGATAGTCGCCGAAATTCCAGTAGTTCAGATTGTGCGCGCACTGCCGGCCGGGCTGCGCGTAGGCCGAGACTTCGTACTGCGCGTAACCGGCCGCCGCCATCGCGGCCTGACAGGCTTCCTGCATATCCCAGGCGGCGTCATCTTCCGGAATGTCCGGGGGCGGTTTCGCGGCGAACACCGTGTTGGGTTCGAGCGTGAGTTGGTAGTGGCTCAGGTGCGTGGGCGCCAGCGCGATCGCACGCTCGACATCGTGCAGCGCCATCGCCAAGGTCTGCTGCGGCAACGCGTACATCAGATCGAGATTGAAGTTGTCGAAGCCCGCATCCTGCGCCAGCTTCACCGCGCGCTCGGCCTGTGCGCTGTCGTGGATGCGGCCGAGACGTGCGAGACAGCCGTCGTCGAAACTCTGGATGCCGAAGCTGATGCGATTGACGCCGGCGCGCCGGTAGGCATCGAAACGATCGAATTCCGCGGTGCCGGGATTGGTTTCGAGCGTCACTTCCAGGCCGGGACGAAAACTCAATCGTGCGGCCGCGCCATCGAGAATGCGCGCGATCGAATCGGCCGAGAACAGGCTCGGCGTGCCGCCGCCGAAGAACACGCTGGTGACGGGCCGGCCCCACACCAACGGCAGATCCTGATCGAGATCGGCGAGCAGCGCTGCGACGTACTCGTCCTGCGGAATCGCCTCGGGCCGGTTATGCGAATTGAAATCGCAGTACGGGCATTTCTTCACACACCAGGGGATGTGGAGGTAGAGCGCGAGCGGCGGCAAGGACAGCATCCGCCCATTGTAGTGGCGCGGGGTAGTGGTCGGGCGCTTTGCGCGCTCTCAGCCGAGCGGCAGGCGCACGCAAAACGTGCTGCCTTGCCCCGGCCCGGCACTGGTCACGCCGACTTCGCCGCCATGCAGTTGCACCAGGCGCTTCACCAGCGTCAGACCGATGCCCAGCCCGCTCTGCGAGGCACTCTCGCCGGGCGCGACCTGGGTGAACAGATCGAACACGCGCGGCAGCCAGGCCGCTGCGATGCCGATGCCGTTGTCGCTCACTTCGACGACCAGTTGCGCGCTTTCGCGCCGCGCCGACAGCTCGATGCGGCCGCCGCGCGGCGTGTATTTCGCGGCATTGTTGAGCAGGTTGGCCAGCACCTGGGCCAGACGCGTGGCGTCGCCGTCCAGCGGCATCGGCCCGTCCTGGATCGACACCGTGAAACGGTGCTCGTTGGCGGCCAGCAACGGCCGCGAAAGCGCGATCGCGCTGTCCAGCACTTCGCGCAGATCGATGCGTTTGCGCTCCAGCCGCACCTTGCCGAGCGTCACGCGCGACAGATCGAGCAGGTCGTCGACCAGCCGCACCAGATGCCGCACCTGGCGGCCCAGCATGGCGCGCATGTTCGCCGCAGTCGCGGCGTCCGAAGTGCGTCCGAGTACTTCGAGCGCGGTCACGATCGGCGCCAGCGGATTGCGCAATTCGTGCGCCAAGGTGGCGAGGAATTCATCCTTCCGCCGATCCTGTTCACGCAGTTGATCGAGCGCGCGCGCCAGTTCGGCTTCGTCCAGTTTTTCGTTCGTCACATCGACGGTGACGCCGTCGAAACGCACCGCGATGCCGGACTCGTCGTAAGTGGTGCCGCCGAGCGCGCGAATCCATTTGGTCTGCGTGCGATCGCGGTTCTGGGTGCGGTAGACGACATCGTAGGGCCGCCGCTGGCTGATCGAATTCTCGATCGCACGTTGCGTCGGCGCGCGATCGTCGGGATGCAGGATCGCGAAGAATTCGTCGATCGAAATGCGCCGGTCCGAATCCAGGAAGAAGTGTTCCTTGACGCGCTCGTCCCAGGCCAGTTCCGCGAACGGCAGATCGCAATACCAGAAGCCGATGCCGGACAAGCGCACGGCGTAGTCGAGGCGCGCGCGTTGTTCGCGCAGCGCATGGCCGGCGGCGGCGCGCTCGAGCGATTCCCAGCAGCGCGACACCACCAGCGCCACCAGCTCGATCTCTTCGCTCGTCCAGCGCCGCGGCGCCGCGGCATGCACGGCCATCGCGGCGGAGAAAATCCCGTCCTTGTGCAGCGGCACGCAGATCACGGCGCGAATCTGGGTGGCCTCGTAGGCGGGCAGATGGGCGGACGAAATGCGCACATCGCCGAGCGCATCTTCGACCACGTAGGGCTGGCCCGCCTGCATCGCGTGCTCACAGGCCGGGCCGAACGCGGCCAGCGGCCAGCGGCCGACGATGCTCGGCACACCGCACGTGAAATCGCCGGTGATGACGAACTCGCCGTTCTCGATTTCGGCGTAGGCGCAGCGATCGACATCGAGGTATTCGGCCAGCATGCGTGCCGCGGTGCGCATGATGTCTTCCGGCGCGCTCAGCGACTGCGTCGCGGTGGCCAGTTCGGCCAGGAAACGGTCGCGCCACGACGAGGTGCGGATGGCGTGGTCGAAGTTGCGCCGTTCGATCGCGAGCGCGGCCGTCTGCGCCAGCACCGCGACCAGCTGGCGTTCCGGCACCGTCGGTTCGCGCGGGCAGGTGAAATAGGTGCCGAAGGTGCCGAGCACCGAGCCGTGCGACGAGAAGATCGGCATCGACCATGCCGCTTTCAATCCGAGCGCCAGCGGCAGATGCGAGAGCGGACGCCAGCGCGCGCAATCGGCGATCGCCGGCGTGACGACGGGTTCGCGCAATGCGGCGGCCGCCGCGCAGGTGCCGAGCGTGGCATCGATCGGCACGTCGGCGAGGGCGGCATGATAGGCAGGCGGCAGACTCGGCCCGACGCCGCCGCCCAGGTGCAGGCCGCTGTCGTCCACCAGCAGGATCGCCGATTTCACGGCATCGGGTGCCTGCGATTCGACGATCAGGCACAGGGCCGCGAGGATCTCCGACAGCGGTTCGCCGCGCACGATCATTTCGAGCACGCGGCGCTGCGCTTCGAGCAGGCTTTCGTGCGCGCTCGATGCGCTCACCGCCGGCCGCGCATCAGCGGCGGCAACGTGGGAAGGCACATCGCGGCCGGCACGGGACATGAATCATTCTCGGCTGCGGAGATCGCCTCACGCAATTGCGCGGCGTTGGCGAAAAGCTGAGTCCGGTGCGAGGAAAAAAATCACGGCGGCGACTAGTCGCGTTTCAACATCGACTTCAGGTTGGCGAACGGGTTGCTCGTCGCGGCCGCCGGTTTTTCCGACGCTTCGGCGATGCTGCCGTAAGAGTGATCGATGTAGCGCGAATGTTCGTTGTCGTGGCAGTAGACGCACAACAGTTCCCAGTTGCTGCCGTCGGCCGGGTTGTCGTCGTGGTTATGGTTGCGGTGGTGCACGGTGAGTTCCTGCACGTTGGCGCGGGTGAACTCGCGTGCACAGCGGCCGCAGATCCACGGATACATCTGCAGCGCGCGTTCGCGGTATCCCTTGCTGCGCTGCTCGGCCTGGCGGCGGGCGTCGGCGATCACCTTGTCGAGCGCGTTCGATTTCGAATTGTCGCCGGCCATCGTTGTTTTCCGGTTTGCCTGGAGCGGACTTTAGCGCGATGCGGCGGGCGCCGCGTTCGTCGACAACAATCACGCACGAATATCGCCGAGGTCGCTGGAAAAACGCTTCGTCGCGTCGTGCTTGGCTTTGTACGAAAGGCTTCGTATGGTCTGCCCGACCCTCGCCGGGAGCCCGTCATGTCGAACTGGATTCGCTGCGTTTCGGTGTTCGTTCTGTCTGGCTTGTTGTTGTCGGCGCCGGTAGCGCAGGTTCGCGACGTCGCGCCAAAAGTGCTCGACGCGGCCGCGGCTGACAACCTCGTGCTCGCCGCGCGCATCTGGGGCCTGGCCAAATATTTCCATCCGCGCGTGACGACCTGCGCGCAGGACTGGGATCAGGTCTTGCTCGATCGCGTCGCAGCAATCGAAAGCGCGGCCGACGACGCCAGCCGCAACGCGGTTCTGACATCGCTGCTCGATGCCGCCGGCGAAGGCGGACAGCACCTGCCCGGGCATGTTCCGTCTGCGCCGGCCGGATGGCAGCGAGTACGAGGCGATTCTGCCGCGCAGTTTCGACTATGCGTTCGCGCCGCTCGCCGGGCAGCCGGTCTGGCAGAAGCGCGAACTGGCCGGCGGCTGCACTTTCGGTGTCGTCGATATGGCGCGGCTGCAGCCCGAAGAAGTCGACAGCGCCTTGAACGAACTGCGGGACACCGACGCACTGGTGTTCGACATCCGCAATTATCCGAACGGTACGGTCGGCCCGCTGATCGATCGGCTGTTCGATCGTTCGTATCCGTCCGTGCGCATCACGCGGCCGGTGTTCACTCATCCGGGCAACTTCTTCAGCGTCGAACTCGCCGGCGGCGGGGCGCGGCCGATCGATTACGACGGGCCGCTGCCGATGCTGCACGACGAGCGTTCGATCAGCCACGCCGAGTTCACCGTGATGACGCTGCAGGCCTCCGGTAAGGCGATCACCTTCGGCAGCCAGACGGCGGCCGCCGACGGCAACATCACCGAGATCCAATTGCCCGGTGGATTGTTCGTCAACTTCACTGGCCTTGGCGTGTTCTATCCGGACGGACGTCCGACGCAACGCATCGGCTCGCTTGCCAGCTGCCAGTTGCCGCTGCTGCTGTCGGTGCAATCGCCGGTCACGGCCTTGTGGGCGGGGCCGGCGTCGGATGCCGGCTGGGGCTTGAGCGTGCATCACGATGACGGCGTGCTCACCGTCATCGTCTACGCCTACGACAATGCCGGCGCGCCGCGCTGGCTGTTGGCGCAGAAGGCATGGAATGGCAGCGGCGCGGTGCAGCTGAATCTGCAGCGCATGCGCGGCGCCTGCCGCGCTTGCGCCGGCGCCGCGCCGCAGCCGACAACAGCCGGCACGATGACGTTGAACCTCGACGGCGTGACCACCGGTCGCGCCGAAGACAACTGGGTCACGCTCGACGCAAGATTCGATGTCGGCGCGGCCTGGGTGCGCGACCGCCTGCCATTGCGACGCGTGACGGGACCGGCACGTTAGATCGGCGAAGCACGCTGCGACCGCGCCACACGGCGCGGCCTCCACGCGCATCAGCGCTGCTTGATGATCAGGCTGCCGAATGCCACGCCGACATCCCAGCCTTTGCCGGTGCCGCTCAATGCCAGCGACACCTCGCCCTTGGTCACCACTTGGCCCTTGGCGGACTTGCCGGCGCCGGCGTGCGCTTCGGCGCTCACGTAGCCGCCGAGCAATTCGCTGATGTCCCTCACGCCGGAAAATTCGCCGACACCGTTTTCGATCCGCGATTTGCCGAAGGTGATGCCGCCGCCGCGCGCTTCGAGCGAGACCCGCATGCTCTGCCCGTTGTTGCAGGTGATGGTGCCGCTGCCGCTGGAACGTTTGTAGAACACCGACCAGCCGCGCAAATCGAAGCGCATTTCACAATCGATGTCGGCCGCCCGCGCGGGCGCGGCGGCAAAGCCGGGGGACAGCGCCGCGGGGATCAGGAGAAATAGAAGGGGTCGCATGACAAGGTTCCGAGAGGGGGATCCGGGAACGATTGTCATGCGACGCCCGTGGGGCCGTACAGTGGCCGTCGTGGCGCGACGACGGCGACGGTCAGTTTCGGCGTGCGCGGCCTTTGCGCCGGCTGCTCGGGGGGTGGAGCGGAACGATATCGTCGTTGGCACTGCTGACCGTGGTGGGCAGCACGCAGAAATCGAAACTCTTCGTCCACACCATTTTCGATTTGCCGCGAATGCCTGGATAGGGGCCGCGGGGATGACGGGTCGACATGGCGTGCACTCCGTTGCGACGAGGTCTCCATCTTGCGCGCCGCCATGACGGCGGCCATCCGGGGTTCCCCCCGCTGTCGCTGGGGGCTTTCCCTCATGTGGCCCGGCCGGCACGCGCGCGGGGCTCGGCGCGGCGCCGCCTTGAGTTAGAATCCTCGCTCTAAACGGCGGCACGAAGCCAGCCTCGACAAGCACTTAGCGCGCGCAGCGCAGCCACCATCGGGCCAAAGGTAAAACATGAACCCCTTGCAGGACCTTCTCGATCAGGATCTGGATCCGACCGAAACCCAGGAGTGGACGGACGCTTTGCGCGCGGTGATCGCCGCCGACGGCCCGGAGCGCGCGCATTTCCTGCTGCAGCGCATGGTCGACCACACCCGCCAGGCCGGCGCCCACCTGCCGTTCGCGCCGACCACCGAGTACATCAATTCCATTCCCGCCGCCTTCGAAGCCAAATCGCCCGGCGATGCGGCCATGGAATGGCGCATCCGTTCGATCATCCGCTGGAATGCGATGGCGATGGTGGTGCGCGCCAACCGCAAGCCGGGCGAACTCGGCGGCCACATCGCCAGTTTCGCGTCGAGCGCGACGCTCTACGACGTGGGCTTCAATCATTTCTGGCGCGCACCGAGCACCGAGCATCCGGGCGACCTGCTCTACATCCAGGGCCATTCGTCGCCGGGCGTTTACGCGCGCGCTTTCCTCGAAGGCCGCATCAGCGAATCGCAGATCGACAACTTCCGCATGGAAGTCGACGGCAAGGGCGTCAGCTCCTATCCGCACCCGTGGCTGATGCCGGATTTCTGGCAGACGCCGACGGTGTCGATGGGTCTGGGTCCGATCAGTGCGATCTACCAGGCGCGCAACTGGAAATATCTCGAGGGCCGCGGGCTGATGCCGAAGTCCGACCGCAAGGTCTGGTGCTTCCTGGGCGACGGCGAAACCGACGAACCCGAATCGCTCGGCGCGATCTCGCTGGCCGGGCGCGAACAGCTCGACAATCTTTGCTTCGTCATCAACTGCAATCTGCAGCGCCTCGACGGCCCGGTGCGCGGCAACGGCAAGATCATCCAGGAACTCGAAGGCGTGTTCCGCGGCGCCGGCTGGAACGTGATCAAGGTGGTGTGGGGCAGCTACTGGGATCCGCTGCTGGCGCGCGACCACACCGGCAAGCTGCGCCAGTTGATGATGGAAACCGTCGACGGCGAATACCAGAACTGCAAAGCCTTCGGCGGCGCCTACACGCGCGAACATTTCTTCGGCAAATATCCGGAAACCGCGGCGCTCGTGGCGAACATGAGCGACGAGGACATCTGGCGCCTGAACCGCGGCGGGCATGATCCGCACAAGGTCTATGCGGCCTACGCCGCGGCGGCCGCGATGAAGGGCCAGCCGACCGTGATCCTGGCCAAGACGGTGAAGGGCTACGGCATGGGCGCGGCCGGCGAATCGCTCAATCCGACGCACCAGACCAAGAAACTCGACGACACCGCGATCAAGGCCTTCCGCGATCGTTTCAACATTCCGGTGGCCGACGACAAGCTCGCCGACGTGCCGTTCTATCACCCGGGCGACGATTCGCCGGAAGTGCAATATCTGAAGGAACGCCGCGCCGCGCTCGGCGGTTCGCTGCCGCAGCGTCGCCGCAAGTCGGCCTCGATCGCGGTCCCCGAACTGCCGACCTTCGAGCGTCTGCTCAAGTCGACCGGCGATCGCGAGATCAGCACCACGATGGCCTTCGTGCAGTGGCTCAACATCACGCTGCGCGACAAGGAAGTCGGCCCGCGCATCGTGCCGATCGTGGCCGACGAGGCGCGCACCTTCGGCATGGAAGGCCTGTTCCGCCAGATCGGCATCTATGCGCCGTTCGGGCAGAAGTACAAGCCGGTCGATCGCGACCAGCTGATGTATTACCGCGAAGATGCCGCCGGCCAGGTGCTGGAAGAGGGCATCACCGAGTGCGGTGCGTTCTCGTCGTGGATGGCGAGTGCGACGAGCTACAGCACCAACGATCTGCCGATGCTGCCGTTCTACATCTTCTACTCGATGTTCGGCTTCCAGCGCATCGGCGACAGCGCCTGGCAGGCCGCCGACATGCGCGCGCGCGGTTTCCTGCTCGGCGCCACGGCCGGCCGCACCACCCTGAACGGCGAAGGCCTGCAACACGAAGACGGCCACTCGCATCTGCTGGCCGGCGCGATTCCGAATTGCAAACCCTACGATCCGACCTTCGGTTTCGAAGTGGCCGTGATCATGCAGCACGGCATGAAGCGCATGCTCGACGAGCAGATCGACGAGTACTACTACCTCACCCTGATGAACGAAAACTACCCGCACCCGGAGATGCCGGCCGGTGCCGAGGAAGGGATCATCAAGGGGATGTATCTGCTGCGGGAGTCCGGAGCCGGGAATCGGGAAAACAGCAAGAAGAGCAAGAACCAGCCGCATGTGCAGTTGCTGGGGTCGGGCACAATTCTGCGCGAATGCATGTTCGCGGCCGAATTGCTGGAGAAGGAATTCGGCGTCAGTTCCGATATCTGGAGTTGTCCGAGCTTCGCCGAACTGCGGCGCGATGGCTTCGATGCGGAGCGCTGGAACCGGTTGAATCCGGAAGCCAAGACGCCGCGCAAAGCCTTCGTCACCGAGTTGCTCGAAGGCCGGCAGGGGCCGGCGATCGCGGCCACCGATTATGTGCGCGCGTATGCCGATCAGATCCGCGCGTTCGTGCCGATGCGCTACACGGTGCTGGGCACCGACGGCTTCGGCCGCAGCGATACGCGCGCCAATCTGCGCCGTTTCTTCGAAGTCGATCGCTATTACATCGCGCACGCCGCGATCGCCGCGCTGGCGCAGGACGGCAAGATGAATGCGAAAGACGTGGCGCGCGCGATCAAGGTGTTCAAGATCGACGTCGACAAGGCCAACCCGGTCGGCGTTTGAGCGATTGCACCGGTTGCGGGCCGGTTGCGCCGGCCCGCGGAAAATCCCAGCGCGCAACGCGGGATTTTCCTAGCGTCACCTGAGAAATAACCCGAAGCCGCGCAACGCGGCCGGTGTCACGCTGCGCCGCAGGCGCAGTTCGAGAATTCGTCTCCGGTTCTTGTTTCCGCGCCCAAGGCGCGAGGGCCGGCCCATGGCCGTCCCCGCAACCCGAATCGATAACCACAGTTGACATATCGATAACCATGGTTGACACTTGCAGTGCAGTAGAAGTCCGTAGCACCGAGCGGTTCGACGCGTGGTTCGAGGCTCTTTACGACCCGCGCGCGCGGCTGCGAATCCAGGTCCGCATCGATCGGCTGGCCTCCGGCAACCCCGGGCTGCATCGCGTGCTGCCGGCGGCGTGCGCGAGTTGAAGATCGATTACGGCCCCGGATATCGGGTGTATTACACGCGGCGAAACCGCGAGCTGATCCTCTTGCTTTGCGGCGGCAACAAAGGCTCGCAGCAGAACGACATCGACACCGCCGTCGCACTGGCGGCAGACCTGGAGTAACGACGATGGCACTCAAAACCTTACGCTGGGATTCCGCCGCCCTGCTGCAGAGCGATGCGGATATCGCCGACTATCTCGCGGCCTGCCTCGAGGAGGCGCCCGATGACGCCGCCTTCCTCACTCACGCGCTCGGCATCGCGGCGCGTGCGCGCAATATGAGCCAGCTCGCGCGCAGCTGCGGCATCACGCGCGAAGGGCTTTACAAGGCGCTTTCGGGCGAAGGCAATCCGAGTTTCGCCACCGTGCTGAAGGTGATCACCGCGCTCGGGTATCGCATCGCGCTGATACCGCTGGCCGGCAAACCGGTGCCGCGCAAGAAGGCCGTCGCCGCCCGCGCCACCGGCAAAACGGCCACGAAAGTGGCTACGAAGGCGAAACCGCGGCCGCGCGCGTCGAGCACGCGCCGCGGTTCCTGAGCCGGCGCGAACAGCGCTGCCTTTCAGCAGCAGCGCGACCGCCCGCTGCCGTAACGCGCTTGCTGGCGCTCGGCGAAAAACTCGGCGTAGCTGGGAATCGCACGCTCTGGATGCGCACGGCGCAGATGCGCGACGTAGGCGTCGTAATCGGGCACGCCGCAGGCAAGACGCGCCGCGCTGCGAAGCGCACGCCATGTCGCGCCGCAGGTTTTACGCAGCGAGTGCCACATACGGCGTCTCCTTCGAAATCGGTACCGGCGAATGCCGCGCGCGCACGATTTCGCGCACACCGAACACCAGCGTCGACAACAGCACCGCGATGAACAGCGCGCACAATCCGGCGTCGAGGTAGTTGTTGAACACGATGCGGCTCATTTCACCGGCGGTTTTCGCGGGTGCCAGCAGTTGGCCCGATGCGAGCGCATCGGAGAACCGCTGCGCATTCGCCATGAAACCGATCTTCGGATTTTCGTGGAAGATCTTCTGCCAGCCGGCCGTCAACGTGCAGATCAGCAGCCAGGTCGCCGGCGCCGCCGGAATCCAGGCGAAGCGCGTGCGTTTCATCTTCACCAGCACCACGGTCGCAAAGATGAGGGCGATGCCGGCGAGCATCTGATTGGCGATGCCGAACAACGGCCACAGCGTATTGATGCCGCCGAGTGGATCGACCACGCCCTGATAGAGGAAATAGCCCCACAGCGAAACCGCCAAACCGGTGGCGACGAGATTCGCGAACCACGATTCGGTGCGGCGCAGCGGCGCCCACGCCAGGCCGCCGAGTTCCTGGATCATGAAGCGCGCGACGCGCGTGCCGGCGTCCACCGTGGTCAGGATGAACAGCGCTTCGAACAGGATGGCGTAGTGATACCAGAACGCCATCATCCCTTGGCCGGAAACCAGCGAATTGAGGATCTGCGCCATTCCGACGGCTAGCGTCGGCGCACCGCCGGTACGCGAAAGGATGCTGGCTTCGCCGACATCGCGCGCGGTCTGGCTCAGCACGTCGGGTGTCACGACAAAGCCCCAGCCGCTGATCGCCTGCGCCGCGCTCGTCACATCGGTACCGATCAATGCCGCCGGTGCGTTCATCGCGAAATACACGCCCGGTTGCAGCACGCAGGCGGCGATCAGCGCCATCATCGCGACGAAGGCTTCCGTCAGCATGCCGCCGTAGCCGATCAGGCGGATCTGGTTTTCGTTGGCGAGCATCTTCGGCGTGGTGCCGGATGAAATCAGCGCATGAAAACCCGACACCGCACCGCACGCGATGGTGATGAACAGGAAGGGAAACAGGCTGCCCGACCACACCGGCCCGCTGCCATCGACGAAGCGCGTCAGCGCCGGCATCTGCAGGTCGGGCATCGCGAACACGATCGCGACCGCCAGCAACACGATGGTGCCGATCTTCAGGAACGTGGACAGATAGTCGCGCGGCGCCAACAACAACCACACCGGCATCACCGCGGCGACGAAGCCATAGCCGATCAGCAGCCAGGCCAGCGTGGTGGCTTCGAGATCGAAGATGGCAGCCCACGCCGGGTCGGCCGCCACTTTGCCGCCGAGCGCGATCGACAGCATCAGCAGCACGAAGCCGATCGCCGACACTTCGCCGATGCGGCCCGGGCGCAGGAATCGTAGATACAGTCCCATCAGTACCGCGATCGGAATCGTCATCGCGACGGTGAACGTGCCCCATGGGCTCTCCGCGAGCGCCTTCACCACGACCAGCGCGAGCACCGCCAGGATGATGATCATGATCAGCAGGATGCCGACCATCGCAAAGCTGCCGGCCGCGTTGCCCATTTCGTGGCGGATCATCTCGCCGATCGAACGCCCGTCGCGGCGCGACGAGAAAAACAGCACCAGCATGTCCTGCACCGCACCGGCGAACACCACGCCGAACAGGATCCACAAGGTGCCGGGCAGATAGCCCATCTGCGCGGCGAGCACCGGTCCGACCAAGGGCCCGGCGCCGGCGATGGCGGCGAAATGATGGCCGAACAGGATGCTGCGATCGGTCGGTACGTAATCGAGCCCGTCGTTCTTCAGATGCGCGGGCGTGGCGCGGGTCTCGTCGACCTGCAGTGCGCGGCGTTCGATGAAGCGCGCGTAGAAGCGGTAGGCGATCGAAAAAATCGCCAGCGCCGCGGCCACCAGCCACATCGCATTGATGCTTTCGCCGCGCCGCAGCGCGATGACGCCGAGCGTCGCGGCGCCCGCCACGGCCAGCAAGGTCCATCCCAGTCTTGCCGCAATCGACGTCATGCCCGGCCCCCCATGTGCGAGCCCGCAGGATTCACGCTGCGCGCGGCGCGGTCAAGCCGCGATTGCCATTCCGCGGCGCAGGCTCGAAGATTCGCGCAGGTCAGTCGAGGGGGAGGGCAGCATGCGTGGAGCGGGCGGCACCGAAGGCGGCATCGGCATGTTCCTGATCGGCTTCGCCTGCGCGGTGGCCGGCGCCTGGCTGCTGATGAACCAGGTCACCGTCACCGGCGGCTCCTGGACGCTCGGCGGTTACAACAGTTTCGGACTCTCGCTGATTCCGTTCATCGTCGGCATCGGGATGCTGTTCTTCAACGGCCGCTCGGTGCTCGGCTGGCTGCTGCTGATCGCCGCGCTGGCCATCATCGGCGCCGGCATCCTGATGAACCTGCGCATCTACTTCCAGCCCACCAGTCTGTTCAACACGCTGATGATGCTGGCCCTGCTCGCCGGTGGTATCGGCCTGCTGGCGCGATCGCTGCGGTCGGCCGAGAAGGCGGTCGGCGCCGACAAGCCCTGAAGCGCGGGCAAAAAAAAGATGGCGCCAGTGCTGCACGCCATCTTGCTGCGAACCCTTCGATGGAATTCGTCGGAAACGTCGCGGTAAATCTTCTCGCCGTTCGCAGCCGGGCCGGCGATCCCGGCCCGTCCGCTCGGGCTACTGTTATTGTCGAGTCCTACTGCAAGACGCTGCGTGCCTGCACGTCGCATCCGTTCGCACTGCTGGAGGTGGCCGAGCAGCTGTGTTCGCCCGCCGAGAGACCGTCGCTGGGGTCGGCCGGCAGCACGTTGATGTAGTACTTCTTGCCGGCCTGCAGCTTGCACGCCGACACCGTCGAGGCGGGCAGCGACGATTTGGTCGAGTAGATGATGTTGCCGGTGTTGCCGAAGCGCCGGCATCCGGCCATCAGAAAACCACCGGAGCCATCGGCCGGGCGCAGATCGCCGGCGCAGGGACTGATGCTGAAGAACATCGCTTCGGCCGGGCGCGCCGTCGTATAGCCTTCGAGCGGTTTGGCCTGTGCCGGATCCCAGAACATGCTGACGGTCTGATCGGCGCCCGCCGTGAATGCGGCCGCGACATAGGTGCCCTTGTTGGATCCGAGCGGAACCGGGAAACCGTTGGAATTGGGATAGACGGGCACCGGCGCGCCATCGACCGGCGTGAACAACGCCGACCACGATTTGTCGATGCGGGTCCAGCCAGCAGGCTGTACGAGCGGCGTGGATGCATCGAGCGTGCAATCGTCGGCTGCCGGCGGCGGGTTCGCCTGACCTGCCAGCACATTGACCGCGACCGTGTAGGGCGGACTTGCGCCGGCTTCGTTGAAGCACAGCAGCTTGAACACGTAGCTGCCCTGGGTGCCGACGGTGATGGTTTCGCCGCTGCCGTTGGCCGTCGTGCGCGGCCCGCTCCAATTGTTCGCCGGACCGGTGGACGAGGCCTGGCACACTTTGGCGCCCGACGACGACCAGGTCAGCTTCACCGACTCGCCGGCATGCAGTTCGGGATCGCCGTCGACGCGGCTGAGCGACCCCGTCGGCGCCCCCGCTGCACCACCCGTGGGCAGTCCGCTGCAGGTGCCGTTCGCCAGCATGCATTCGGCGATCAGGTTGCCCGACGAATCGACCTGCACGCTCGATCCGGCCTTCAGCGGAACCTCCAGATTCGACGCATTGGTGAAGCGGATCACCTGGGCTTCGGCGTGGCCCGCCAGCGTCATCAGGGCGGCCGAAACTATCGCGATACGACTTGTCTGCTTCATTGGGCACTCCGTTCTTTCAGCTTGTATTTCAGCCTGTCTTTCAGCTTGCGAATTTCAGTTTGAGGCGCATTTTCGGCGTTCGGCGCAGCTAGTCGCCGATGAACCGGTGGTGGCGTCAACGAAAAGAACCCAAAGGCCCGGCGAGCCACGCCTGCCATCCGTTGCGCTGTACCTGCGGTACGCAATCGGAAGCGAAGGCGGACAGAAAAATGCGCCGCGATTCGAAATCGGGCCGCACAAAAGAAAAAACCGGCGCCGAAGCGCCGGTTTCCGAACTCCTGAATGCCCGAGCAAACCGTCAGCCCAGACCGCTCTGCGCGGCCATCACCGCGTGGATCGATTTGTAGGCGGCCGGCGATTCGTCGATCACGCCCGCATCCTTGCGGCACTCGACGTGCGCCGTGGTCTGACGGTGCTGCGCCAGCGTGATCTGCGCGCGTGCCTTGCTGCGACTCATGACGCGGCCGGCGCCGTGGCTGCAACGGTGAAAACTGTCCGCGTTGCCAAGTCCGCGCACGATGAAACGTCGTGCGCCCATGCTGCCCAGGATGATGCCCAGCTCGCCGGCCTGCGCACTCACCCTGCTGCAGATAGGCACAGCATCTCGTCCGAATGACGAACCGCCGCTGGCCGGACGCGGCCGCTCGTTCGTCCTGTGCCTGTTTGTGCAGGCAATCGTGCGGCCGGCCCATCCGGCCGCACTGCCTCACTTCAAAGTAACCAGTTGCTTGAGCACGCCATCGAGGCCGCCGAACACGGTGAGCCGGTCGATTTTCTCGGTGACCTTTTCCAGCGTCTCGAGCTCCTTCAGGCGCATCAGCACCGGACTCTCCTCCACCAGCTTTGCGGTGTTGAGCAGCGAACGCGTGGCGTTCGACTCCTCGCGGCGGCGGATGACATTGGCCTGCGCCGCTTTCTCCGCCTGCACCACACTGTTGAGGATGTCCTTCATCTCGCCGGGCAGGATCACGTCCTTCACGCCCACGCCGAGCACCTGCATGCCCAGCTCGTCGACGCGGCCGCGCACGTAGCCGAAGATGTCGGCATCGAGCGAAGCCTTGTCGCCGAGCAGCTCGTCGAGCGTTTTCGCCGAGATGGCCTTGCGCAAACCGAACTGCAGTTCGCGGTAGAGATAGTCGGCGTACTTCGCCACCTTGGTACGCGCGGCCACCGGATCGGTGACGCGCATGCTGGCGGCGAGGTTCACGCGCAACGACACCTTGTCGCGCGTCAGCAATTCCTGGCCCGACACTTCGACCGACTGCACGCGCAGATCGATCACTTCGGCGACGACGTTCCTGTGCACGTTCCAGAACGCCACGGCGCCCGGACCCAGCACGCGCGACAGTTCACCGTCGACGAACACCAGTCCCGCGTGTTCGGCCGGCACCGTCACCGCGACAGCGACACGATCGAGCTGCCCCAGCTGGCGCAGCCGCTTCGCAACACCGTCGGCGACTTCCAGCGACTCGGCCAGCGACACGCGCCGCACTTCGACATGCGTCAGGCCCTTCCAGTACAGCCGGCGGCTGCCCGGCGCGAGCACTTCCTCGATGCGGCCGTTGCGCAGCACCAGGCCGACTTCCTGCGTGCCAAGATCGACGACGTCGAAAGCTTCGCCGACGCGATCGCCCAACACGGCGACCAAGGTGTCGGCATCCTTGCCGGCATATTCCGGCTGCGCGATGTCGTGCACGCGCACCTCGGTGCCGAAGCGACGCAGCCAGTGCACGCCCGGCAACAGCACGCGCTCGAAGCGACGGTTGCGATAGACGAGGCCGCGTTCGGCGTCGCCGATCACGACTTTGCGGATCATCAGCATTGCGGTCCTCCTTCAAATAGAAACATTCCGGCGCGACAGAAAAAAGCAGCCCGCGGCGGCGCGCCGATGCGCCACGCGATGTGTCGTCGAGGTCCGGATAAGACCGCGGCGAAACTTGCAATCAAGAGGAATCCGCCCCACGTACCCGGTGCGGGAACGCGGCGCTCTTGCAGATGCGACGAGAGCGATCGGGTGGCGCGTCGTCCTGCGGACGGACCGCGCCATCGTTTCGCGAACGCCGGCCCTGCGCGAGGGCCGCATCCCGGCAAGGGATGCGTTGCGGTTCCGGATTACCCGCGGCGACCGCAGTCGCTGCGTCTGGTCCATCGCCGCGCGGGGCGGATTCCCTGGGGCTTGCGCCCCGGTGTTGCTTCAAGGTTTTTGGAGCGGGATTTGAACCCGCGACTCCAGCACTAACAGTGCTGTGCTCTACCCGATTGAGCTATCCAAAAGGCCAACGAATCGGAGTCGAACCGATGTAGGGCGTTTCCGCCTGCTCTACCACTGAGCTATCGTCGTTGCGAAACGTCCTGTACGTTCCTGAGGCATACGCCACGGCAACGCCGCGCGCACCGGACGGGCTTTGGGAACCCGTGCCGCTTCGAGAACGCCTTGAAAGACGCTTCTTTTTGCCGCCTCCGTGCGCATTCGGTGCGCGCCGGAAGCGGCAAAACCATGGTCAGGCCTGCTGCCTGCGCTCGATCCTTCGTTCCGCCGCCGCTCGTGTCGAAGCACCCAGACACAGCGCCGATGCGCCGCGCGACGTCCTCCCCTGGCCTCGGACATCGCTGCCCGGGTGCTTCGGAGTGGAACGCAAGATCGCTGATTTAGTTTTTGAATTCCTTGGCGAACGCGCAAAACAAAACGCCCCCGGGTTGGAACCCGAGGGCGTTCGCGCAGCCTCGGGAGATCGGGCGACCGATCTCCCGCGATGTGAGAGGTCAGTCTGTGGAAGAACCTTCGCGTTCGAATCGATCCGAACGCGGCATCGCGGCCGCACACCGGCCATGGGGCCGTGGCGTCGTGTTCTTCGCGATGGTCGGGAACAGGTTCATGACTGAAACGAAACTCTCTTTGGCTCGCCGTGAGTGGCGATGGACGCGCACGATACGCCTTCCGAATTGGAAGTCAAGAAAAATTTGAATCTATGTGTTGATCAAAGCGAAGCAAGTCAAGAGCAGGACACAGAGGGCACAGAGAAAAAAGCAGAGAGGGCGCCGAGAAAAGTACAACTGAATTCTCTGCGTCCTCTCTTCTCGATCTTTGCAACCTCTGTGTCCCGCCTTTGCTCTACCAGCAAACCGAGATATCAGGCCCCAACCTGCATGCGAACCTGGTTCATATCGCGCACCGGTCGGACTTCGACGCAGCCGATGCGCGTCCACGGGAACTCGCCGGCGATGCGCATGGCGTGGTCGTGGTCGGTGGCTTCGATCAGGTTGAAGCCGCCGAGGTATTCCTTGGTTTCGGCGAAGGGGCCGTCGACGATGCGGGCGCGCTGATCGCGTACGCGCAACGCGCGCGCCGTCGGCGGCAGTTCGAGTTGTTGCGCGTCGAGCAGCACGCCGCTGGCACGCAGCTCGTCGGCGTGCTGCAGGCAGTCGCGCATCATCGAATCGTACTCGGCCTGCGGCAGGGCCGAGATCAGCGCGTGGTCGATGTAGATCAGCAGCATGAATTTCATCGATGCCTCCGGGCTCAGGCGGCCGGCGGTTCGACATCGCGGAAGTACGGTTCGACCTTGCCCTTGAGCTTGAAGGTCATCGGATTGCCGTGGCGATCGAGCGATTTGCCGACGGCCACCCGCACCCAGCCTTCGCTCACGCAATATTCTTCGACATTGGTTTTTTCTTCGCCGTTGAAACGGATGCCGACGCCGCGCGCGAGCAGCGCTTCGTCGTAGTGGCGATTGCGTGGGTTGACGGAAAGACGATCGGGGGGGGTGTCGCTCATGGCCGGGCTCGCAGGAGAAATGGTGTGCGGATGATAGCTGGAGCCGGCGCCGTGGGAAGGTAGTTGATCGGCCGCATCAGGCTCCTCACCACCTGTCATTCCCGCGCTCAACTATCGAACCGCCTCCCATACCCGCGCTCATTGAAGATGCGGTCCACTTCCTTCGCCGCCAGATCGGGCGCGGCATACACGGCATACAGGCACGACCCATCGCGTTCGACGGCGCGATGCAGTGCATAACGCGAGACGCCGCGGCCGGTGTTGGGCGGGTAGTGCGCGGGCGCTACCGCGCCGTCGATGTCGAGTTCGCTGTTGTCGACCGTGCCGCCGATGAAGAATGCCCGCATGACGCTTCTCCTGTCTGGGGTGTCACTGTGCCGGCGCCGCATCAGGGCGCCGGGGCCGCACCGCGCGATGTCGCACGCGGTTTCGATTCGATTGTGCATCGTGCGAATGAACCGGGCTTCGACCACGCCTCAGTCCGGCACTCGCATCGCTGCGCCGAGTGTGCATGAAGACGAATCAGCCGATCGCGTGCACCCGCCACGCCGGAAACTCGCTGCCGGCTGCAGGCTCGGCGATCAGGCCGCAGGCCAGCAAACCGTCGTCGCTGCCGGCTTCGCATAGATACACCGCGATCGCACCGTATTGTTGCTGCGTCCGCACGATCGCCCAGCCGGCCGGCAACGCGCGACGCTCGCGGCGATAGTCGGCCTCCAGATGACTCGATGCATTCGCTTCGAGAATCTCGCGGCCGGCTTCCGACGCCGCGCCGCGCACGATCGCGATTTCGGCATCGAGCATCGGCTGCGCCAGCCCACGCTCGACGCGCAAACCGTGCCGTTCCAGATGTTCGGCCACCGCTTCGGGAACGGCATAGGCGAGCGGCCGCTGCACCACGTCTTCGCCGATGAAATTGCCGATGTACGGGACTTTCACGCTGATCGGCGCGCCGTCGAGCGTGTAGGGCTCGCGTGTGAGAATTTCCACTTCGCGATCGGGAAAAGCCTCAAGCCGGTAACGCACCGCGATCTGCTCCGGCGGCATCGTGCAGCCCGCCAGCAACCGCACGATTTCCGCGCCGTTCGCAGCGACGTACCCCAGCGTTTCGCGCAGGAATGCGTAGGTCGTCAATACGCGTTCCTCGAAGGAAATATAGGCGTAGGTTTCGAGCAGCAGATCGAGCCGGTTGGTCAGCCCGCGGTAGTTGCCGCCGAAGCGCGGATGATGGGTGTAGGTGATCCAGCCCATGCCCTGGCCGCCTTCGTCGCGCAGGAAATTGCCGTAGTAGAACGTGTCGCGGCCGTCCTTCGCCTTGACCGCCGCACTCACCGCCGGCAGCAGTTTTTCGCGCATGTAATCGATCGGCTCGCGTCGGCCGCTGCGGATGCCGTGCGGGATGTCGTAGCTCAGGTCGTAGCGATGGATCGAGCCGTTCGTCGCATGGCAGTCGATCACCAGATGCGCATTCCACGGATGGCAGACGCGGGTCTGCAACTGGCGCATTTCCGGCGCCTGCTGGCGCATGTAGTCGCGATTGAGGTTGATGCCGGCGGCGTTCACGCGCGTACCGACGCCGGTGTCGGGGCCGAGTTGTCCGCTGAACCTGGTGATGTCGAGGCGGCGGTTTTCCGGATCGATGCGATCGTTGCCGTCGGCATTGAACAGCGGCACCACCACCAGCGTGATGCGCTCGAGTACATCGCCGTGCTTGCCATCGAGGATGTCGCGCACCAGCATCATGCTGGCTTCCTTGCCTTCGACTTCGCCCGCGTGGATGCCGTTGATCACCAGCACCACGGGCAGGCCCGACGCATGCGCGGCTTCGGGCGTGAAATGGCGGTGCGCGGAAAGGATCAGCAGCGGCAGCTCGCGGCCTTCCGGCGTCCTGCCGAAATCGCTGAAGTGCAGGCGCGCATCGTTGCGTTCGCGCAGTGCGGCGAGGAAGGCCAGCACGTCGGCATGGCGCGAGGTGTAGGTGTAGTCGCTGGTTTCGGCGCGGGTCAGCGGGTGCGGCGTTGCGGTCATGAGGTTGGTTCCACGGCGATGATTCGATTCTACTGCCGGTGCCCGCACTGCGGCGCACGGTAATATTCGTTTCCCCGCAAACCTTCCACCCTCCGTCCCGGCATGCTGCGCGATCCCGCCCTGGAAACCTTGCTGCTGCCGTTCGCCGAAGGCTCGCTGCCGTGGCCGGGCGCCACGCCGGTGCTGTTCCTGCAGGCGCGCGACGGCGGCGCGCTGCACCAGCAGCCGATGCCGGGACTGGTTTGCGAGCAGGTGTTCAAACCGGCGGCCGAGGCATTGGAACGGTCCGGCCTCGCGGTGGCGATGCCCGATCCCGCGGCACGCTACGACACGGTGCTGGTGCTGCCGCCGCGCCAGCGCGAAGAGGCGCGCGCCTTGCTTGCGCGCGCCGTATCGCAGGCGCAGCCGGCCGGGCGCGTGATCGCCTGCATGAGCAACGACGAAGGCGCGCGCTCGGGCGAGAGCGACCTCGAACGCATCGCCGGCCCATTGGAAGCGATGTCGAAGAACAAATGCCGCGTGTTCTGGACCGAGCCGCTGGCCGAACCCGCCGACGCGGCCTTGCTGCAGGAATGGCTCGCGCTCGATGCGCCGCGAGCGATCGCCGACGGCCGTTTCCTGAGCCGGCCCGGCCTGTTCGCGTGGGATCGCATCGATGCCGCGTCGGCCTTGCTCGCGGCGCACCTGCCGCGCGATTTCACGGGCCGCGGTGCCGATCTCGGCGCCGGCTACGGCTACTTGTCGGCCGAAGTGCTCGAACACAACCCAGGCGTCGCCGTGCTCGATCTTTACGAAGCCGATGCGCGTGGCGTCGAGTTGTCGCGCAAGAATCTTGCTGCATTCGCTTCGCGCGCCGCACTCGGTTTTCACTGGCACGACGTCACGCGCGGCCTGCCGCAAAGCTACGATTTCATCGTCACCAATCCGCCGTTCCACGCCCAATCGCGCGCCGACCGGCCCGACCTCGGGCAACGCTTCATCGCGGTGGCGGCGCAATCGCTGCGGCCCGGCGGGCGATTGTGGCTGGTGGCGAACCGGCATCTGCCGTACGAAGCCGCGCTCGGCGCGAATTTCGGCCGCGTGCGCACGGTGGCGCAACAGGAAGGATTCAAGGTGATCGAAGCGGTCAGGACAAGCGCATGAAACTGGTCAGGCTGCTCGCCAACCTGGGCTACGGCACGCGCAAGGAAGTGGCGCTGATGTTCCGCGAAGGCCGCATCACCGATGCCGCGGGCGACGTGCTTTACGCCGACGACCAGGTGCCGCACGACACGATCCGAATCGACGACGAGCCGCTCGACCCGGCGCCCGGCCTGACGCTGATGCTGCACAAACCGGTCGGTTACACCTGTTCGACGAAGGACGTCGGACGCCTGGTCTACGATCTGTTGCCGCCGCGATTCCGGCTGCGTTCGCCGGCGCTGTCGACCATCGGGCGGCTCGATCGCGATACTTCCGGGATGTTGCTTTTCACCGACGACGGCGCGCTGCTCCATCGCATCATTTCGCCGCGCGCAAAGTTGGACAAGGTTTATCAAGCCACGCTCGCCGCCGATCTGCGCGGCGACGAAGCCGGGATCTTCGCCAGCGGCTCGCTGATGCTGGAGGGTGAGACCACGCCGCTGGCGCCCGCGACGCTGCAACCGCTGGGCGCGCGTCAGGCCGCGCTCACGCTCACCGAAGGCCGCTACCACCAGGTGCGGCGCATGTTCGCGGCAGTGGGAAATCATGTCGAAAGCCTGCATCGCAGCCGCATCGGCGGATTGACGCTGGGCACTCTTGCGTCCGGTCATTGGCGCGCTCTGGACGAGAACGATCTGGCGACGCTGTTCGGCGGTCGGTGACCGCTATTTGACCGCGGTTCCCGACAGCAGGCGTCGGTAGCCATCCAGCCCCAGCCGCCGCATCGTTGCCAGATTGCGCGAGACGATCGCATCGGCATCCGGAAACGCCGCCACCGCGCGCGACACGCTGTCCTCGCGCAGCAGATGCAACATCGGATACGGCGAGCGGTTCGTGCAATTGGTGACGTCGTCGGCCGGCGCATCCGCAAAGCGATAATCCGGATGGAAACTGGCGATCTGCAGCACGCCGTCGAGCGCCAGCGCCGACAGCGCGGCATCGGCCACGTCGAGGAATTCGTTGTAGGCGAGGAAGTCGCCGAGCACCTGCGGATGCACGATCAGCGTGGTGTCGATCTCGGCGGCATCGGCCGTGCGCAGCAATTCGAGTTCATCGATCAGCACGCCGAGCAGGGTGTCGGTATCGCGTGCATCGCTGAGCACGAAACGGATCTGCCGCTTCGCCAGCACGGCCTTGGCGAACGGACACAGATTCAGCCCGATCACCGCGCGTTCCAGCCAGTGCCGCGTGGCGGCGATCGGATCGTCGATCATCGGTGCGGCAGGGTGCGAATTCAGATCACGTCCCACGCGTACGACCCGCGGTCGAGAATGAAGCCGGCGAGCGCATCCATCTTGTCGTCTTCGTTGCGTTCGAGCGCGCGCGCATTGCGCACCAGGCGGCGGCGCGCCTGGCGCGTGAAGATTTCGGCGATCGCCACCGCCTGGTCAGCGTCCTTCGCATTCGCCGCTTCGAGCGAATGCGCGCGCGACAGCACGCACAGGCCGACGAACAGATCGATCGCCATATCGGCGATGCGCTTCTGCTGGTACTGGGCATCGGCGATCTTCTTGCCGTAGCGGCGCAGCAGCGTATCGGAAGCCGTCGCCAGATCGACGACGTGCTTTTCATAAGTTTGCGCCACCTTGCGCAGCGCCGGCGAAAGCGGCCGCAGAATCGTGTCGCTGCCGATGCCGGTGGCGCGCGACAGGCGGCCGCGCGCGTAGTCGCTCAGCACGCCGAAACCCTTGATCGGGTTGTTGAAGATATCGTTCACCGCGGCGGAAATTCCCGACAGCGTGGTGCCGACGTCCTTCAATCCGGATAGCGCGATATACAGCCGCAGGATCTCGTTCGTGCCTTCGAAGATCGACAGGATGCGCGCGTCGCGCGTGATCATCTCGTACGGGAATTCGCGCATGAAGCCGTTGCCGGCGGCGATCTGCAGCGCTTCGTGCGCGGCGCGCTGGATCGCATCGGAGGCGAACACCTTGCTGATCGCCGCTTCCACCGAATAATCCGACGCCCCCGAATCGATGTAGTGCGCCACCATCCAGACCGCGCTTTCGGCGGCGAAACAGTCGACCGTCATCTGCGCGATCTTCTCGCGCACCAGGCCGAACTCGGCGATCGGCCGCTCGAACTGTCTGCGGTTCTTCGCCTGCTCGGTCGACAGGCGGATCAACTTCTTCATGCCGCCGACGGCGCCGCCGCCCAATCCCGTGCGGCCGTTGTTCAAGATCGACATCGCGACCTTGAAGCCCTTGCCTTCGGGTCCGAGCCTGTTCTCGGCCGGCACCCGCACATCGGCGAACGCCACCGTCGTGGTGGACGAGGCGCGGATGCCCATCTTGTCTTCATGCGGACCGTGGCTGACGCCCGGCCAGCCGGCCTCCACGATGAAGGCGGTCATCTTGCCCTCCGGCGTGTCGGTGCGCGCGAACACGGTGTAGAACTGCGCGATGCCGCCGTTGGTGATCCAGATCTTTTCGCCCGACAGCGTCCAGCTGCCGTCGGCGTTCTTCACCGCTTTGGTTCGCACGGCCGCGGCATCGGAACCGGCGCCCGCTTCGGTGAGACAGAACGCGGCGATCATTTCGCCGCTCGCCAGCTTCGGCAGATAGCGCGACTTCTGCTCGTCCGTGCCCCACAGCAGCAGACCTTTCATGCCGATCGAACTGTGCGCGCCGATGGTGAGCGAGGTGGAACTGTCGTGCGAACTGGTCTGGCCCAGCACGCGCGCGTAGGCCGCATTCGAAAGCTCGAGCCCGCCGTACTGCTCGGGAATGATGAGGCCGAACAGGCCCATGTCGCGCAGCGCCTGGATGTATTCGGCGGGCTGCTGCGCGTCGCGGTCGAAGTGGCGGAAATCGGCGCCCTTGGCGTCGAGGAACTGGTCGATCGAATCGACCATCATGCCGAGCATTTCGCGATCGCGTTCGCGCATCTGCGGATACGGGAACAGGTTCTCCTCGAGGATCTCGCCGAAGAAAAGATTCTTGGCGAAGCTCTCGTCGAGCTTGAGCGACGCAGCGGCGGCGGCCTGGGTGCGATCGGCGGTTTCGTTCACGACATTCCCCGGGGTGGCGTGCCGCTATGGTGGCACGTTCGGCGGCGCGGGTTCATCTTCGCGGCCTTCGGCGCGAGTACCTTGGACATCGTTTCGACCCAGTCCTTTTCGACTCAGGAGCGCTCGCATGAAAAAGTCCGGTTCGGCCCATTGGAAAGGCGGCATCAAGGACGGCATCGGTGCCATCTCGACGCAGACCGGCGTGTTGCGCGACGCGCCCTACGGCTTCAAGGCGCGCTTCGAGGACGGCCCCGGCACCAACCCGGAAGAACTGATCGGCGCCGCGCACGCGGGCTGCTTCACGATGGCGCTGTCGAAGGGCCTGGGCGATGCGGGCTTCACCGCCGACGAGATCCGCACCCAGGCCGACATCACGCTCGAAAAGCAGGGCGAGGGCTTCGCGATCACCGCCTCGCACCTGACGGTGAACGCGCGCGTGCCGGGCATCGATGCGACGCAATTTGCCCAAATCGCCGAGAAAACCAAGGTCGGCTGCCCGGTGTCGAAGCTGCTCAACGCAAAGATCACGATGGATGCGACGCTGTTGCATGGAGCGTCGAGCGCTTCGACGTAGCGTCCGCGCCTTGTTGCCGGCTGCGTCGCTCCAGTGCGGCGCAGCTAGTCGCGGAAGTTCTCGAACTGCAGCGGCAGGCCGACTTCGGTCTTGCGCAGCACCGCCATCGCGGCCTGCAGATCGTCGCGTTTCTTGCCGGAAATGCGCAGTTTTTCGCCGTTGATCTGGGCTTCGACCTTGAGCTTGGCTTCCTTGATCGCGGCGATGATCTGCTTGGCGATCTTCTGCTCTATTCCCTGCTTGATCGTGACCTTCTGGCGTGCGCCGGCGACATTGGTTTCGATGTCGCCCAGGTCGACGCAGCGCACGTCGATGCTGCGCGCGATCAGGCGCGCGTTCAAGATGTCGCGCATCTGCTGCAGCTGAAATTCGCTCGGCGCATTCATCGATACGACGAAGCCGTCGAGCGCGAAACGCGCGTCGATGTTGCGGAAATCGAAGCGGGTGCCGAGCTCGCGCTGGGCCTGGTCGATGGCGTTCGTCAACTCGTGCTTGTCGACTTCGGAAACGACGTCAAAGGAAGGCATGGCGGTCTCAACCAGTCGATGCAACGCTTACGCTCAGCACCTGGGCTGGCGTTT
>CBFHAI010000042.1:0-37233 GCA_965653565.1 uncultured Chiayiivirga sp.
GAACGCTTCAAAGTCCCTGGATTCCCGCCTACGCGGGAATGACGAGATTGTTGTGCTTCGCGAAAAGCGGAACGCTCCGAGTCACTGGTGTTCCCGCCTGCACGGGAATGAAGAAAGTCGAGGACCCTGATCCTTGAAGAGAAGGCGAACCACACATCGCGACCAACCCAAAGTCAAACCGATGCGGACGCGATTCCCAGCAATCTGCAACCGATAACTTACAACTCCCCCAACCCCTCAGTCGCCCCGCCCGGCCCCACCTTCAACAACCGCAACGTATTGGTCGCGCCGTGATGTTCCATATGGTCGCCGCTGGTGATCACCACGCGATCGCCGGCCGCCAGCAATCCCAACTCGAACAGGTGTCCGATCGCCGCGCGTGCGGCTTTGCGGGGCGACTGGCCGCGCGAATCGAAGTCGATCGGAAAGACGTCGCGCATCATCGCCATGCGGCGGCGCGATGGGGCGTGGCGTGACAGGCCGTAGATCGGCACCGTCGAGCGATAGCGCGAGAGGAAGCGGGCGGTGCCGCCGGATTCGGTCATCGCGAGAATCGCGCGCACCTTGATGTGTTCGGCGAGGAACATCGAGGCCATGCCGATGGCCTGGTCGGAACGTTGCATTTCGCGTTCGGCTTTTTCGAAGTCGGTGTCGGGCTCGAACTGGCGCTCGGCGCCCAGGCAAATGCGCACCATCGCTTCCACCGCGCGCGCCGGGTAATTGCCGGCCGCGGTTTCCTGCGACAGCATCACGGCGTCGGTGCCGTCGATCACGGCGTTCGCCACGTCGAGCACTTCGGCGCGCGTCGGGATCGGCGAGTCGACCATCGATTGCAGCATCTGCGTGGCGGTGATCACGACGCGATTGCGCGCCAGCGATTCGCGGATGATCTTCTTCTGCAAGCCGGGCAATTCGGCGTCGCCGATTTCCACGCCCAGATCGCCGCGCGCCACCATCACCGCGTCGCTGGCGTCGATGATTTCGCCGAGGTTCTCGATGGCTTCGGCGCGTTCGATCTTCGCCACCAGATGCGCATCGCTGCCGGCTTCGCGCGCAAGACGGCGGGCTTCATCCATGTCGGCGGCCGAACGGCAGAACGACACGGCGAGGAATTCCACGCCCAGTTGCGCGGCATGCACGATGTCGGCGCGGTCCTTGTCGGTGAGCGCGCCGAGCGACAGGCCGCCGCCCAGACGATTGAGACCTTTGCGATCCGACAGATAGCCATCGGTCAGCACCGTGGTGCGGATCAGATCGCCTTCGATGGTGTCGACGCGCACCGCCATCAGTCCGTCGTCGAGCAGTACGGTGTCGCCCGGAACTAGATCGTTGACCAGTCCGAGGTAGCTCACGCCGACGCGCGTCGCATCGCCCGGCGCGGCGTTGGCGCGCGCTTCGAGCACGAACTTGTCGCCCGCCTTCAAGGCCACCTTGCCCGCCGCGAATTTCTCGATGCGGATCTTCGGGCCCTGCAGATCGCCGAGGATGCCGACTTCGCGGCCGAGTTTTTCGGCCGCCGCGCGCACCGCGCGCACACGTTCGGCGTGATGCTCGGCGGTGCCGTGCGAAAAATTCAGCCGCACGACGTTGACGCCGGCGCGGATGATGTCTTCCAGCACGCCGGGCGCATCCGTGGCGGGGCCCAGCGTGGCCAGGATCTTGGTACGTCGCAACGAATCGCTCATGCTCAGGCTCTCCTGCCATCAGCGCCTAACCTAGCATGCCGGGGTTTCGCTGCGCTGCGCTGCATTCGTATGCAGCAGCCCGCGGCGCGAACGGCTGCGGGACCACATGGGACAACGCAGACCCGTCAGCGCACCAGCGACAGTAACTCGCGCGGCGCCGACGCCAGATGCGTCGCACCGGCCTCGCGCAATTCGTCGGCGCTGCCGAAACCCCACAGCACGCCGATCGAATCCAGGCCGTGATGGCGCGCGCCTTCGATGTCCATGTGGCGGTCGCCGATCATCACCGGCTTATCGTCCGGACGCAGCCGCGCGAGCGCCTCGCCGATCAGTTCGGGCTTGTGACTGAGGCGGCCGTCGGTGGTCGAGCCGATGATGTCGTCGAAGCGGTGGCCGAACGACAGATGCGCCAGGATCCGGCGCGCGTCCGGCTCGTGCTTGGCGGTGACGACGGCCAGCCGATGGCCGGCGGCGTGCAGGGTTTCGACGGTGTCGGCGATGTCGGGATAGACCTCGTGTTCGAGCCAGCCGTGCGTCTGGAAACGCTCGCGATAGAACAGCACGGCGGCCTCGACGCGCTCGGGATCGCGCAGCAGCGGCGCGAAACTGGTGCGCAGCGCCGGGCCGATCCAGCGCCGCAGTTCGGCCTGTTCGGGCACCGGATGATCGAGCCGTTCGAGCGCGTAGGCGACGCAGCGCGTGATGCCGATGGCCGAGTCGATCATCGTGCCGTCGAGGTCGAAGAACAAAGTTGCCATGGGTTTGCCGCTTCCTTGCGAATGCCTGGTCGAACTGCTTTGTCAGACTGCGGTTACGTCGCGCCGCGCCGCCAGGCGGACCGCGATCGCTCCGGCGATCGTCGCTAGCGCGATGCCGATGATCTGCCACGGCAGCAAGGCCATCAGATACTGGATCACTTCCTCGCTGGTGCGGCCGTAGTCGGTGCGCAGCAGCGTCATGCCGTAGCCGATGCCGAGCGAGACGATGTTCGCGATCAGGCCGGCGAACAGGCCGTGCATCGAGCCGCGCGAGCGTGCGATCCAGCCGGCGACGGCGCCGGTGGCGATGTCGATCGAGGCGCCGACGATCTGGCTGACGATGAGCGCCACGCCGATCCATTCGCCGAGGTTCTGCATCGGCACCACGCTCCAGAACACCGCCATCGCCAGCGAGGCGCCGATGCCGACGGCCGAGCCGATCATGATGGCGTGGGTGTTGAGCGGCACGGGTGCAGCGACGGGCGCGGGCGTGTTCATTTCGACGCTCCGGCGCGGGCGCGCAAGGCGGCGACGGCGGGCAATTCCTTGCCTTCGCAGAATTCGAGGAAGGCTCCGCCGCCGGTCGAGATGTAGCTGATGCCGGCTTCGACACCATATTTGTCCACCGCCGCCAGCGTGTCGCCGCCGCCGGCGATCGAGAAGGCATCGGAGGCGGCGATCGCTTTCGCCAGCGTTTCGGTGCCTTTGCCGAACGCATCGAATTCGAACACGCCGACCGGGCCGTTCCAGATCACGCTGCCGGCTTTCGCGATCATCTGCGCGTATTGCGCGCTGGTTTCCGGGCCGATGTCGAGGATCATGTCGCCGGCCGCCACCTCCTGCACGCGCTTCACCGTGGCCGGCGCATCGGCGCTGAATTTCGGCGCCACCACGACGTCGCTCGGGATCGGGATATCGGCACCGCGCGCCTTGGCATCGGCGATGATCTTGCGCGCGGTGTCGAGCAGATCGGTTTCGCACAGCGACGCGCCGACCGGATGCCCGACCGCCGCGATGAAGGTGTTGGCGATGCCGCCGCCGACGATCAACTGATCGACCTTGCCGACCAGGTTCGACAACAGTTCGAGCTTGGTCGACACCTTCGAACCGGCGACGATGGCGAGCAGCGGACGCGCCGGTTTTTCCAGCGCTTTCGCCAGCGCATCGAGTTCGGCCATCAGCAGCGGCCCGCCGCAGGCGATTTTCGCGAAGCGGATCGCGCCATGCGTCGAGGCCTGCGCGCGATGCGCGGTGCCGAACGCATCCATCACGTAGACATCGCACAGCGCGGCATATTTCTTCGACAGCGCTTCGTCGTCGGCGCCTTCGCCGACGTTCATGCGGCAATTCTCGAGCAGCACGATCTGCCCCGGCGCGACCTCGACGCCGTCGACCCATTCCTTCAGCAGCGGCACCTCGCGCCCGAGATGCTGCGCCAGGCGCGCGGCCACCGGCGCCAGCGAATCCTCTTGGCTCCAGCGCCCTTCCTTCGGCCGGCCCAGATGCGAGGTCACCATCACCGCCGCGCCTTTTTCCAGCGCCAGCCGCAGCGTCGGCAGCGCGGCCAGGATGCGCTGCTCGGACGTCACCTGACCGTCCTTCACCGGCACGTTCAAATCTTCGCGGATCAACACGCGCTTGCCGGCCAGATCGAGATCGGTCATGCGAAGGATGGACATGGGGCGGGCTCCGGTGCGGCCTGGGTGAGCCGTCTATTGTCGGGTACGCGGGGCTGGCGTCCAACTGCAGTCGTCGGGAATCGGGAATCGGGAGAAGAGCTCGACGCTCTCTCCCGATTCCCGTCTCCCGATTCCCGGCAGCCCCCAATAGCCTCCCCCTATCAATCTCATCGCAACCATTCATTTCCCGCGGCGCCACAACGCGCCTAGCCTGCAGTTCCCATCGAGGAAATAGATCATGTCCCAGACCAAACGTTCCGCCACGCTCACCACCACCGGCGGCAATCCGATCGCCGACAACCAGAATTCGCTCAGCGCGGGGCCGCACGGGCCGTTGCTGCTGCAGGATTACCAGCTGATCGAGAAACTCGCGCACCAGAATCGCGAGCGCATTCCGGAACGCGTGGTGCATGCGAAAGGCTGGGGCGCGTTCGGCAGCTTCACCGTCACGCACGACATCACGCGCTACACGCGCGCCGATCTGTTCTCGCAGATCGGCAAGAAGACCGAGCTGGTGATGCGATTCTCCACCGTCGCCGGCGAACAGGGCGCGGCCGATGCCGAGCGCGACGTGCGCGGTTTTTCGCTGAAGTTCTACACCGAACAAGGCAACTGGGACATCGTCGGCAACAACACGCCGGTGTTCTTCGTGCGCGATCCGGTCAAGTTTCCCGATTTCATCCGCACCCAGAAACGGCATCCGAAAACCAATCTGCGCTCGCCGACGGCGATGTGGGATTTCTGGTCGCTCAGCCCCGAATCGCTGCATCAGGTGACGATCCTGTTTTCCGATCGCGGCCTGCCGACCGATGTGCGCCACATCGATGGCTTCGGCTCGCATACTTTCAGTTTCATCAACGCGGCCGGCGAGCGGCATTGGGTCAAGTTCCATTTCAAGACCATGCAGGGCCATCGCCACTGGACCAACGCACAGGCCGCCGAAGTGGTGGGCCGCACGCGCGAATCGACGCAGGAAGATCTGTTCGGCGCGCTCGAACGCGGCGAGTTTCCGCGCTGGCGCTTCTGCGTGCAGGTGATGAGTGAGGCCGAGGCGGCGGCGTGGTCGCAGCGCACGGGCTGGAGTCCGTTCGATCTGACCAAGGTGTGGCCGCATGCGGATTTTCCGCTGATCGATGTCGGCATCGTCGAACTCAACCGCAATGCCGACAATTACTTCGCGCAGATCGAGCAGGCCGCATTCTCGCCGTCGAACATCGTTCCGGGCGTCGGCTTCTCGCCCGATCGCATGCTGCAGGGCCGCCTGTTCGCTTATGCCGACGCGCATCGCTATCGCCTCGGCACGCATTACGAAGCGTTGCCGGTGAACCAGCCGCGCTGTCCGGTGCATCACTATCACAAGGACGGTTCGATGCGTTTCTTCGCCAACGACAGCGGCAATCCGGATGCCTACTACGAGCCGAATTCGGTGGGTGGCCCGACGCAGGACCCGGCATTCCGCGAGCCGCCGTTGTCGCTGCAAGGCGATGCCGATCGCTATGATCATCGCGTCGGCCACGACGACTACACCCAGGCCGGCAACCTGTTCCGCCTGTTCGACGACGCCCAGCGCCAACGGCTGTTCGCCAACATCGCCGCGGCGATGCAGGGCGTGCCGGCAGCGATCGTCGCGCGCCAGCTCGCGCATTTCGCCAAGGCCGATCCGGCGTATGCCGCGGGGGTGGCCGCTGCGCTTGGGGTGACGCGGGCGGAAGCGGTGCCTGTGCTGGCCTGACGGGAATCGGGAATTGGGAATCGGGAGAGAGCGAAGCGCGCTTCGTCCGACTCCCGATCTCCCACGGAACGAGCGAAGCCTGTTTCACCTCCCGATTCCCGACTCCCGATTCCCGCGCATTCGAAAACACCCCGCCACCGTGTGCGCGCTGCCCTGCAAAGACGTTAAATAATTGTAGCCACACCGTAAAACGTCGATTCAGTCACATCGTCACGCGACTGAACCTGACTTCAACCCAAGCTGAAACCGTGACCGCGTTCCGTGCCTTGCCGTTGCGCGACCGTTAACTTGCGCGCACTTCAAGGGGGGTACGCATGCGCGCACGTTTCGCTTTCCTGCTGCTTTGCCTGTCGCCGCTCGGCGCCGGCGCCCAGACGCTGGCCGAACAGGTGCTCGAGCAGACCAACCTGGCGCGCTGGGAAAACGGCCAGCTGCCGCCGCTCAAGGGCCACGCGCAGCTCGACGCCTCGGCCACGCTGCACAGCACCAACATGGGCGTGCGCAACTTCTTCATGCACTGCGATCCGGATACGCTCAAGACGTTCTCGACGCGCATCAGCGACGCCGGCTACGGCTGGAGCAACGCTGCCGAAAACATCGCGGCCGGATCGAGCAGCGCGGCGGCGGTGATGAATCAGTGGATGAACAGCAGCGGCCATCGCACGAACATCCTGAGTTCGTCGTACAACGAGCTCGGTGTGGGCTACTACTACGAGGCCACCGACAGCACCGCCAAGCGCACCAGCAGCGGCGGCTGCAACGTCACCGGCAGCCTGTCGGGCGCGTTCCGCCACTACTGGACGCAGAACTTCGGACGCCGCAGCGGCGCCTATCCGCTGGTGATCGCGCGCGAAGCCTATCGCGCCACTGTGTGCACGATCGATCTGTACGTGTACGGCAGCGGCTTCGCCTCGCAGATGCGCTTCTCCAACGATGGCACCACCTGGTCGGCTTGGGAACCATACAACACGGGCAGGCTGTGGACGCTGCGCGGCTCGTCCGGCTCGGTGGCGACGGTGCGCGCGGAGATCCGCAGTTCCGCCGGCAGCGTACGGCAGGCACAGGACAGCATCGTGCTCGGCGTGGCCTGCGCCGCGGGCGGCTCGCCGACGCCGCCGGCGCGCGTCTTCCAGAGCGGCTTCGAATAGCGCAAAAAAAAGCAAAAGCGGGACACAGAGGACACGGAGATCGAGAAGAAAGGACACAGAGAAAAACCAGAATTTTGATTTCTCCGCGTTCTCTCTTCTCGATCTCTGCGCCCGCTGTGTCCCGCCTTTGCCCTGCTCTGCCGCACCCACAAAAAAGCCCCGTTTCCGGGGCTTTTTCGCATCGCGGCCAGCGAACCGGCGTTACTTCGCCGCCATCAACGCCAGCGTCGTGTCGAGCATGCGGTTCGAGAAGCCCCACTCGTTGTCGTACCAGCTGAGCACCTTCACCAGGGTGCCGCCCATCACGCGCGTCTGGGTCGAATCGTAGACCGACGACAGCGGGTTGTGATTGAAGTCGACCGACACCAGCGGCTTCGAATTGACGCCGAGGATGCCCTTCATCGCGCCTTCCGCCGCGGCCTTCATCGTGGCGTCGATCTCTTCCTTGGTGGTCGCCTTGGCGGCGACGAAGGTCAGGTCGACGGCCGAGACGTTGATCGTCGGCACGCGCATCGAGAAACCGTCGAGGCGGCCGTTGAGCTCCGGCAACACCAGGCCCACCGCGGCGGCGGCGCCGGTCTTGGTCGGGATCTGCGACATCGTCGCCGAGCGCGCGCGGCGCAGGTCGGAGTGGTAGACGTCGGTCAGCACCTGATCGTTGGTGTAGGCGTGGATCGTCGTCATCAGGCCGTGCACGATGCCGATCTTTTCGTGCAGCACTTTCGCCAGCGGCGCCAGGCAGTTGGTGGTGCACGAGGCGTTCGAAATCACCGTATGCGACGCCTTCAAGGTGTCGTGGTTGACGCCGTAGACCACGGTGGCGTCGACATCCGCGCCACCCGGCGCCGAGATGATCACCTTCTTCGCCCCTGCGGCCAGATGCGCGCCGGCCTTGGCCTTGGCGGTGAACAGACCGGTGCATTCGAGCACCACGTCGACGCCGAGCGAACCCCACGGCAGCTTCGACGGATCGCGCTCGGCGAACACCTTGATGCGATCGCCCTTGACGATCAGATCGCCGCCGTCGACCGACACCTCATGCGGGAAACGCCCGTGCGCGGTGTCGTACTGGGTCAGATGCGCATTGGTCTCGGCGTCGCCCAGATCGTTGATCGCCACGACCTGGATCTCGGCCGTGCGGTTGTACTCGTACAGCGCGCGCAAGATGTTGCGGCCGATGCGGCCGTAGCCGTTGATGGCGACCTTGATGGCCATGCGGGAAATCTCCTGGAAAGGCGGGCGGCGGAAGGATTCGTGTCTGCGCGGCGCGGCCGGGGGCGGCGCCCGCAAGGGCGGCAATTCTAGCAAAGGCCCGCCGCGGGGCGGGCGGCAGCGCGCCGCCCGCCCCGCATAAGCTCATTCCGCAATCGAAGGCCGCAGCAGGCTGGGGCCGGTACCCTCGAAGCCGCTGACGAAGATGCGATCGAGCAGCACGCGGTCGTCGTCGCGCGCCAGATTGTTCTCCGGGGCCGGATCGCCGACCTGGCCATTGCTGTAGACCGCCACCTGATTGAGCAGCGAAGCGCCGAGCGGCGCGTTGTGCTGCGCGAACATGGTGTACTCGATCAGCGCCTGCGGCGGCATCGGTGTCGCCAGCAGATGCTGGATGGCGTTGACGCCGACAGCGGCCGGGCACAGACCCGCGGGCTGCGATTGGCAGTCCCATTGCACGTTGAACAGGGCCACGCCGAGGAACTGCTCGACCATCACCTGATCGACGGCGCTCGGACCTGCGTTGAGCACCTGGATGGTGTAGACGGTGTCCTCGCCGGGGTGCAGGTACGACACCTGATTGCTGACGCTCACCTGCAGATCGGCGCCGGGCACGGCGTGGCCGAGCAGTTGCACGACGAAGGGGCTTTCGTCCGGATCGTCGCTCGCGATCTGCAGCGTGGCGTTGACGAAGCCTTCGGCCGTGGGCGTGAAACGCAATCCGAGCGGCGCGCTGGCGCCGGGGGCAAGCGTGGCGGGCGGCAGGCTGTCGATCGAGAACACCGTCGGCCCCTGATCGATCACCGTGGCCTGCAAACCGCCGAGCGTTTCGCCGCCGGCGTTCGACAGTGTGAATTCGAAGATACGCGATTCGCCAAGCAGCAGACTCTGGGTCTGGTAAGTGTTGCCGCTGACGAAGTCGAAACCTTCCACCGTCAAAGCGATATCGGCCACCGACGCGTTGCCGCTCAAGGCGATGTCGAACGAGGCTTCGTCGGCATCGTTGCTGGCGATGTGCAGCATGGCGCTGCGCGGTCCGTTGCCGCTCGGCGTGAAGTGCAGCGTGAAACCGGCACTGGCGCCGGCGGCCAGCGTTGCCGACGGCGGCGCGGTGATGGCGAACTCGCCGGCGTTGGCGCCATCGATCGCGAATTGCAGATCGCGCAGCGTGCCGGCGCCGGTGTTGCGCAGCGTGAAGGCCAGATCGGCCGTCGTGCCCTGCGCATGCGCACCGAAACCGCGCGAGCCGCCGTCGGCGATATCGACGCCGACGGGCTGCTGCACACCGATCTCGGGCACCAGACTATCGGCGCTCAGGTCGATATCGAACGGGGCTTCGTCCGGATCGTTGCTCGCGATGCGCAGGCTGGCGTTGCTGGTGCCGGCGCCGGCCGGCGTGAAGCGCACAGTGAACTGCCTGCTGCCGCCGGCGGGCAAGGCATCGGTCGCTGCATCGATCAGGCTGAAGCGGCTCGCATCGGCGCCGTCGATCGCAAAGGCCAGCCCGGAGAGCTCGCCGATACCGGTATTGCGCAACACGAACGCGCGATCGACCGGCAGCCCGTCGGCCGTGCCGAACGACACCGCATCACCGTCCGACAACGGCGTACCCACCGGCTGTTCGACGGCGAGGTCGGGCAGCGTGCCCATGCCGCTGAGCAGGATGTCGTAGGTGCCTTCGTTGCGATCGTTGCTGGCCAGACGCAGGATCGCGAGCTTGTTACCGATCGTGGTCGGCGCGAAGCGCACCTGGAAGGTTGTCGATCCACCGGGGACGACCGGCGCGGCCGGCGGCGTGACGACGCTGAACTGATCCGCCTGCAGCCCGTGGAAGGTGATCGCCAGGCCGATCAGGTGGCCGCTGCCGGGGTTGTGCACGCTGAATGTCAGCGTCGATCCGTCGCCGACGACGGTCGCCGGGAATTCGCGCTCGCCGCCGTCGATCACCGCGTCGCCGACCGGCTGTTCGATCTCGATTTCCGGATCGACACCCTGACCGCTCAGCACCACCTCGAACGGCTGTTCGTCCGGATCGTTGCTGGCGAGCAGCAGCGTCGCCTGTGCCTCGCCGACCACTGTCGGCGCGAAACGCACATTGAAGGTAGCGCTGGCGCCCGGCGCGAGCGTGGCGGGCGGCGGCGTGGTGACGCTGAACTCGGCGGCATCCGGACCGGCTGCGATCGATGCCGCAATACCGCTGAGCGGGACGTTGCCGTGATTGCTCACGGTGAAACTGTGGTTGGTCGCGCCGCCGAGGATGTATTCGTCGCCGAAGCCATGTGTTTCGCCGTCGGCGAGCACGTGATTCGACACCATCAACGACACGTCCGGCAGCTTCGCGATCAGATCGTCCGGCGAGAATCCGCCGGGCTCGAAGGTGAAGACGCGTACTTCGTCGAGGTTGCCGATGAAGTTCGAGGTGCCGTTCACCGGATCGGAAACCAGCGCGAAGGAACCGTTCGGTGTGTTGGGGTTGCCGGCGAAAGTGGCGATCGCCTGCGCATCGAGATACAGCGTCGAGAGGCCGTGCTGGCGCACCAGCGCCACGTGCGACCAGCGATCCGCCGGCAGCGACATCGAGCCCCACAGCGCGACGCCGCCGTACAGCGCTTTCAACTGGCCGCCTTCGCGCAGCAGGCCCCAGCCGTTGAAACCCGGGTGGCCGTTGTAGGCGATCACTTCGTTGCCCGACTGCGCGCCCGGCCGGATCCACGCTTCGATGCCGAAGTTGTCGATCGCCGTTTGCGTCACCGGGCCGCGTGCGCGGCTCTGGCTCAATTGCAGTGCGTGCACGCTGCCGGTATCGGCGGAGGCCGATGCCGCGACGTCGCTGCTGTAGCCAGGGCCAGTGCCGGCGGCGATCTGCAGGTGTGCCTCGCCGACCGCATCGCGAGTCTGCGCGGTGGGAAGCGCGAGCACGCGTGCCGCATCGATTTCGCCGCTGCGGTAGTAGTGCTGCACGGTGAGCGCATCGTTGCGGGTGCGGAAACTCACATCGTCGCCGACGTCCGATCCGCGGTCGCTGCTGGCCAGCACACGCACATGATGCGTGGTTTCATGCGCGAGACCGCTGAGCACCACGCGCACCGGTTGCGGATCGCGCGCGCCGGGCAACACGATGACCGGCGTGAGTTGGCCGTAGTCGGTGCTGGTGCCGTATTCGAATCGTACCTGCGTCGGCAGGCCGCCCGAGTCGATGAAGGCGTGCAGCACGCCATCGTCGAGCGAGGCGCCGCTGTTCGCCGGCAGGGTGAGCGCGGTCGGCTCGCGCACGCCGGTGGCGGTGAGCGCGACATCGTAGGACGGCGCGTCGGGATCGTTGCTGCGCAGATGCAGCGCGGCGGTGTGCGCGCCGGCGAAGGTCGGTGAGAAGCGTACGGTGAACGAGGTGCTGCCGTGCGGCGGAATCGATGCCGCCGGCGGCGTGATCACGCTGAATTGCGCGGCGAAGGCGCCATCCAGATCGAGCGTGACGCCGACCGCCAGATCGTCCGAATCGTTGCTCACGCTGAAGACGAGATCGGCGCTGCTGTCGACGTCGACTGCGCCGAAATCGCGCGCGCCGCCGTCGGCGACAGGCACCGTCGCGGGTTGTTCGACCACCAGATGCGCTTGCGGGAACAGCAGATCGTCCGGATCGAAAGTGCCCGGCGCGAAGGTGAAGAAGCGCGCCTCGTCGTAGTCTTCGCTGGTGATGTTCAGCGCCGCCGACGGCCCGATCACGGTTTCGGTGGAAGTGCCGCTCGGCACACCGTCGACGTAGAACGTCGTCACGCCGTTGTCGTTGACCAGCGCCAGATGCGTCCACTTGCCCGGAATCGCCGGTGCGCCGCCGAAGAACAGCGCGCCGGTGCCACCGAGGCCGACGCGGAACTGGCTGGTCGATTTCCAGAACACCCAACCGTTCTGCACCCCGTCGCCGTTGCTCATCAGCAAGTGGTCGCCGGGCGCGTTGTCGTCGACCCGCACCCAGAATTCATGGCCGAAGTTGCTGCTGACGTTGACGCCCTGCGCGTTGCGGAATGTCGATGTGTTGTGCAGCGACGTGGCGAGCGAACTGCCCGCGGCCGCGGCCGTGGCGGCCACCTCATCGAGATAGGGCGGCGCGGTGAAGACGAGCAAGGGCGCGCCGCCGGCGCTGTCGACAAAACTGCTGGCGCCCGCGCCCACTGCGGCGCCGGGATCGTCCTCGCCGAAGCGGAAATGGGCGGCCACGGTGAGCGCATCGTTGCGTGTGGTGAAAGTGCGGTCTTCGCCGACGTCGTTGCCGAGCGCGTTCTCGACGTACAGGCGATAGTGATACGTCGTTCCCGGCGACAGGCCGGCGAGCGCGAACGACAGATCCTGCCCGTCGAGATTGCCGGCCGGCAGTACGACCGGCGGCGTGGCCTGGTCGTAAACGATCGATGTGCCGTACTGGATCCACACCTGTGTTGAAAGACCGCCGGCGTTGGCGATGCCCGCGACGCGTGCCTGCTGCGAGGTGCCGCCTTCGACGTTGGCGCGGCCGGTGATCGCCTGCGGCGCGCTGACACCGAAACCGGTGAGCGGGATGTCGAAGCTGCCGTTGGGCGCGTTGCTCGTCACGCGCAGCGTGGCGTTGCGCGTGCCGGTGGCGGTGGGCGCGAAGCGCACGGTGAACGTGGTACTGGCGGCGGGCGCGACGATGGCGGCCGGCGCCGCAAGCACCGAGAAATCGGCCGCATTGGCGCCATCGAGCGCAAGCGATACGGCGGTGAGCGGATCGCTGCCGGTATTGCGCACCGTGAATTGCAGATCCGACGGCAGGAGCGGCGCGGCCGCGGAACCGAAATCGCGCAGCTGGCCTTCGGGCAGCGGTGTTGCCGCCGGTTGTTCGATTTCGATCTGCGAACGCGGCAGCAGCAAATCGTCGATGTCGAAACTGCCGGCCGCGAAGGTGAACACGCGCACTTCGTCGAGCACCGCGCCGGCGAGCTGGAAACGGTCGCCGATCGGCGATGCCGCGTTCGGCGCCGATGCCGTCGTGGCAGCGACCTGGCCGCCGACGTAGAGCGTGGTCGCGCCGCTGTCGCGCACCAGCGCGACGTGGGTCCACTCGCCCGGCGTCAACGCTGTCGTGCCGAAGAATTCGACGCCGCCGAACAGCGCCGCGACCGCATTGCCCTGCTGCACCAGACCCCAGCCATTGGCGCCGCCGTTGCCGTTGTAGATCAGCGTGCCGCCGGTGCCCGAAGGCCGCACGAACAGTTCGACACCGAAGTTGTCGACCAGCGCGAGCGCGGCGCTGTCGGCGGTCGGCAGGCCGCCGCTGAAGTCGAGCGCGCGCAGGCTGCCGCCATCGCCGGCGGCCAGCCCGACCGCCGTCGTGTAGGAAGGCGCGTCGTGCGTGACCAGCGCTTCGCCGCCGATATTGTCGTAGCTGGTGAGCGGCGGCGTGCCGGTGACGGCGTCCAGATCGGTCTCGCCGAGGCGATACCAGCGCTGCACGGTGAGCGCATCGTCGCGCACGGTGAAACGGCTGTCGCCGCCGACAACGGTGCCCGCGGCGCTGGTGGCGACGACGCGGTAGTGGTACGTGGCGCCCGCAACGAGCCCCGCGACCGGCAGCACGATGCGCTGCAATGCATCGCCGGCCGGCAGATTCAGCGTGGTGCTGTCGGTGCCATACGAGGTATCGGCGCCATATTCGAAATGCACCGCAGTGGCGAGCCCACCCGGGTTCACCGCCGCGAAGAAAATCTGTTCCGCAGCGGTGGCGCCGCTGCCCGACGCCAAGGTCACCGCCAGCGGCGGGCCGTCGGCGGTGCCGGTCAGCAGTATCTGGAAATCGCCTTCGTCGGCATCGTCGCTTTCGATATGCAGCACGGCGTTGCGTGCACCGCCGCGCGCATCCGGCGAATACTGCACGGTGAACGAGGTCGTGGCACCGGCGGCGAGCGACGAAGCCGGCGCGGCGACGATGCCGAACTGCGCCGCATCCTGCCCGCTGATGCTGAGCAGCGGGCCCTGCAAGGTTTCGATGCCGCTATTGGCGACGACGAAAGTGCGCGCAGCGGGCGGATCGCCATCGCCGACGAAGCCGAAATCGACGCTGGCGCCGGACGCGAGCGCCGTGCCCGCCGGCTGCTCGACGCCGATCTCGCCGAGCGGAATCAGCAGATCGGTGATCTGGAACTGGCCGGGCGCGAAGCTGAAGGTCCGCACCTCGTCGAGCACGGCATCGCCGCCGAGATGCAGGATGGACTGCGGCGCGATCGGCGTGAACGCGCTGCTGCCCGACGCCACGCCATCGACGTAGAACGTCGCCACGCCGCCGGCGCGTACCAGCGCCAGATGCGTCCAGCGGTTGAGCTGTGCCGGGCCGGCGCCGATCTGCACCAGCGAGTTGCCGGTGGCGAATGCGGCGCGGAATTGCCCATTGGTGCGACCGAGCGACCAACCATCGGTCACGCCCTGGCCGACGGTGATGTAGTTGTCGTTGAAGCTCAGCGAGGTGGGCTTGACCCACAGTTCGATGCCGACATTATCGGTCGCGATCGAGAAGTCATTGTTGCGCGCGTAGTTGTTGGATTTCTCGAACTGCACGCCGAGCGCGCTGCCCTGCAGCTGCGCCGGCCGCGACACCGCGCCGTGGTAGACCGGTGCGAAGTGCGCCTCCAGATGGCGCGTGCCGACCGCATCGCGCGTCTGCGTCACGGCCTGTCCGGCAGTGGCGCCCGGATCGTCGTCGCCCAGGCGGTAATGCGACTGCACCGTGACGGCGGCCTGCGCGCAACTCGCGGCCAGCAGCAGGCCGAACGAGACGGCGGACAGGCAGGCCCGATGCGCGGCCGCGGTCCGCGGAAAATTCGAGATCATGATTGGCGCAACTCCCCTGGCGCATGAAACGCTCGCGCCGCGCGCCGGTGGCGCACCGCGATTCCCCACCCGCGAGCCTAGGGCAAAAGTCGCGGCGGCAGCCACCATCGGTGCCCGCCGGCCGCATCAATTGACAATGGTTTTGTCGAAGGCGCGCCCGATGTGGCCTTCACGCCGGCGCCAAGCGTTTCAAAAAAAACTATTGACAGGCCCCCATGCTGCACCACAGCATCGGCTCCATGCTGAAGCCGAGCGCCACTTTCGCGATGCCGACCACCGGGAATCTCCCGGCGGTTTCGCTTGCGCTCGTACTCGTACTTATTAGCCGACATAGGTGCGGAACGGCGACTTAGGCCCAGACTTCAGCGCAACCCTAAGACTCCGAACCCCGCACCGGGCAACCAGTGCGGGGTTTTTGCTTTTGGGGGACGCGAAAAAGTCCGGGCCATCGCTCATCCGCGCGATGGAACCCAACGATGCAAAGCGACGCCATCAAAACCGGCCCCGATCGTGCCCCCGCCCGCGCCATGCTGCGTGCGACCGGCCTCGACGACGCCGCCATCGCCAAACCGCTGATCGCGGTGGTGCACAGTTGGTCCGATGTGTCGCCGTGCAATTTGAATCTGCGCGACCTGGCGCAGCACGTGCGCCGCGGCGTCATCGCCGCGGGCGGTACGCCGATCGAGTTCAACACCATCGCGGTCACCGACGGCATCGCGATGGGCACCGCCGGCATGCGCGCCTCGCTGGCCTCGCGCGAAGTGATCGCCGATTCGATCGAACTGGCCGTGCGCGGCCACTGCCTCGACGGCGTGGTGGTGCTGTGCGGCTGCGACAAGACGATCCCGGCCGCCGCGATGGCGCTGGCGCGGCTCGATCTGCCCGGCCTGATGTTGTACGGCGGCAGCATCCTGCCGGGCTGCCACAAGCAGAAAAACACCACGATCCAGGACGTGTTCGAAGCCGTCGGCGCGCACGCCGCCGGCAGCATCGACGATGCCGAACTCAAAGCGATCGAATCGACCGCCTGCCCCGGCGCCGGCGCCTGCGGCGGCCAGTTCACCGCCAACACGATGGCGCTGGCGACCACCTTCCTGGGCCTGGCGCCGATGGGCCTGAACGACATCCCGGCGCCCGATCCGGCAAAACACGAGGCCGCGCGCGCCTGCGGCGAACGCGTGATGGAACTGGTGCGCGAAGGCCGCAGCGCGCGCCAATTCGTCACCGCCAAATCGCTGCGCAATGCAGCCGTCGCGGTGACGGCGACGGCAGGATCGACCAACGCGATCCTGCATCTGCTGGCGATCGCGCGCGAAGCCGATGTCGCGCTGTCGCTCGATGCCTTCGACGAAATCAGCCGCTGCACCCCGGTGATTGCCGATCTGAAACCGGGTGGCCGCTACATGGCGCCCGATATGTATCTGGCCGGCGGTTCGCGCCTGCTCGGCGCCCGCCTGCGCGCAGCCGGCCTGCTGCAGGACGAAGCCACCGTCAGCGGCGACACCTTGTTCGCGGAAATCGATCGCGCCGAAGAACGCGCCGGCCAGCGCGTGATCCTGTCGCACGACGCACCGCTGAAATCGCGCGGCGGCTTCGGCGTGCTGTACGGCAATCTGGCGCCGGAAGGCTGCGTGGTGAAACTGGCCGGCCACGAAACCCTGCGTTTCGCAGGCCCGGCGCGCGTGTTCGACAGTGAGGAAGCCTGCTTCGCCGCGGTGCAAGCACGCGCGATTCGCAAAGGTGATGTCGTCGTGATCCGCGGCGAAGGCCCGGTCGGCGGGCCCGGCATGCGCGAGATGCTGGCGGTGACTGCGGCGCTGGTCGGACAGGGCCTGGGCGGCGAAGTCGCGCTGATCACCGACGGCCGTTTTTCCGGCGCCACGCACGGCTTCATGGTCGGCCACATCTGCCCGGAAGCAGCGTTGGGCGGTCCGATCGGCAAGCTGCGCGAAGGCGATCATGTGGTGATCGATGTCGAATCGCGCACGATCTCGACGGCGTCCGATATCGACGGACGCGCGATCGCATGGCGGCCCGCGCGGGCGATCGAAACGCGCGGCGCGCTGGCGAAGTACGCATTCGCCGTGAGCAGCGCATCGACCGGCGCCGTGACGGCGTTCCCTCCTTCCCGCGTCGATCCCGCACTTCATCCCTCCCCCATCGGCGCAGCGACCGAGGGAGAGGGTTCGGTTGTCGCGCAGCGCAAAGCTCCATCCGAACCCTCACCCCAACCCCTCCCCCGACGGGAGAGGGGCTCGGCATCCGAAATCGCCTGACGCCGCCCCCGAATCCAACTTTCCAACTTACAAACTTATCAAAGCGCCGAAACGCAAATCCCGATTCCCGACTCCCGATTCCCAATAGCCACCCCATCGCCTCGTCTCCCAAACAAACAACGCCGCACCCAAGCCCAGGACCCGCCATGAAAACCTACTCCGCCGCCGACGCCAACCCCGCCGCCCTCAAAGACAAGACCATCGTCGTCTACGGCTACGGCAGCCAGGGCCGCGCGCACGCGCGCAATCTGCATGAATCCGGCTACACCGTGGTGGTCGCGGCGCGTCCCGGCGCGAGCTACGACCAGGCGAAGGCCGACGGCTTGGCCGTCGATACGCCCGAACGCGCGGTGCCGGTCGCCGATCTGATCGCGCTGCTCACGCCCGACATGACGCAGGCGCAGATCTACAAGGAACAGATCGCCCCGTTCGCACGCCAGGGTGCCACGCTGCTGTTCGCGCACGGTTTCAACGTGCACTTCGGACAGATCGCCGCGCGCGCCGATCTCGACGTGATCCTGGTCGCCCCGAAAGGCCCCGGCGCGCTGGTGCGCCGTCAATACGAGGAAGGCCGCGGCGTGCCGTGCCTGATGGCGATCCAGCAGGACGCCACCGGCAAGGCCAAGGAATTCGCGCTGGCCTATGCCGACGGCATCGGCGGCACGCGCGGCGGCGTCATCGAGACTTCGTTCGGCGAAGAAACCGAAACCGATCTGTTCGGCGAACAGGCCGTGCTGTGCGGCGGCGCGACGGAACTGGTGCTGATGGGGTTCGAAACGCTGGTGGAAGCCGGCTATCAGCCGGAAGTCGCGTACTTCGAGTGCTTGCACGAGCTGAAACTCATCGTCGACCTGCTGCACGAAGGCGGCCTCGCCAAGATGCACCAGTTCATTTCCGAAACCGCGCAGTACGGCGATCTGACCCGCGGCCCGCGCGTGATCGACGAACACACGCGCGCGCAGATGCGCACCATCCTGCGCGAAATCCAGGACGGCCAGTTCGCGCGAGAATGGGTGGCCGAGCATCAGGCCGGCCGCGGCCGTTACCAGTCGCTAAAGAAGCGCGATATCGAACATCCGATCGAAACCGTCGGCAAGCGCCTGCGCGCCAGCATGAGCTGGCTGCAGGAAAGCGCGAAACCGAAAGCGGCGGCACCAGCAACCGCCGCTGCAAAACCCGCGATCGCAGGCTGAGGAATCGATCCGCAATGAGCGCGCAAGCCGCCCACGCCAACGACGAACCGGCTCGCAACGAGCCGGCGCCGGCCGCCACCATCCGTGGCGCCGATTCGCTGCTGCGCGCGCTGGAAGCCGAGGGCGTAGACCTCATCTTCGGCTATCCCGGCGGCGCCATCATGCCGGTGTACGACGCGCTGGTGGATTCCAACATCCGCCACATCCTGGTGCGTCACGAGCAAGGCGCAGCGCTCGCCGCCAACGGCTACGCGCGCCACACCGGCAAGGTCGGTGTGTGCCTGGCGACCAGCGGCCCGGGCGCGACCAATCTGGTCACCGGCATCGCCGATGCGTTTCTCGATTCGGTGCCGATGGTCGCGATCACCGGCCAGGTGGCGACGCATCTGATGGGCACCGATGCCTTCCAGGAAGTCGACATCTTCGGCATCACCTTGCCGATCGTGAAGCACAGCTATGTGATCCGCGACGCGCGCGAAATTCCGAACGTCGTGCGCGAAGCCTTCCGCATCGCGCTCGAAGGCCGGCCCGGCCCGGTGCTGATCGACCTGCCGAAAGACATCGCGAACACGCCGGTGCCCGCGCCGGTGTTCGATGCGCCGCAGCGCACGTCGACGCCCGCGATCGACCGCGCTGCCGTGCAGCGCGCGCGCACGCTGATCGCCGCGAGCAAGCGTCCGGTGTTCTATACCGGCTACGGCGTCGGCCTGGCCGGTGCGGAACCCGCACTGCGCAAACTGGTGCGCGACACCGGCATTCCGGTGGTGAGCACGCTCAAAGGCCTGGGCGGCGTGCCGACCGATCATCCGCAATTCCTCGGCATGCTCGGCATGCACGGCAGCAAGGCCGCGAATTTCGCAGTGCAGGAAGCGGATCTGCTGATCGTCGTCGGCGCGCGTTTCGACGATCGCGCCACCGGCAAGCTGGCCGAGTTCGCGCCGCACGCGAAAGTGATCCACCTGGACACCGATGCCGCGGAAATCTCGAAGCTGCGTTACGCGCAGGTGCACATCGTCGGCGAGTTGACGGCGATCCTGCCGCAGCTCGATTGCCGTCCCGAGATCGGCCCCTGGCAGACGCGCTGCGAAGTGCTGCGGCGCGAAGCGCAGCCGCGCTACGACGCGCCGGGCGACGATATCTACGCGCCCGCACTGTTGCGTCGCCTGAGCGAAATCGCGCCGGCCGATGCGACGGTGGTGTGCGACGTCGGCCAGCACCAGATGTGGGTGGCGCAACACTGGATCCATCGCGCCGTGCATCGTCACTTGACAAGCGGCGGCCTAGGCACGATGGGCTTCGGCCTGCCCGCCGCGATGGGCGTCAAGCTCGGCCATCCGGAAACCACCGTCATCTGCGTCAGCGGCGACGGCTCGATCATGATGAACATCCAGGAACTGGCCACGCTGCGCCGCTACGGCATCGCGGTGAAGATCGTGCTGCTCGACAACAGCTCGCTCGGCATGGTGCGCCAGTGGCAGGAACTGTTCTTCGCCGAGCGCTATTCGGAAATCGATCTGTCGGACAACCCGGATTTCGCGGTGCTCGCGCGCGCCTTCGGCATCGGGGCATCGAGCATCGAACGCCGCGACCAGGTCGACGCCGCCTTGCAGGCGCTGCTCGCCGCCGACGGCCCGCATCTGCTGCACGTGAAGATCGACTCGCGCGCCAACGTCTGGCCGCTGGTCCCGCCCAACTCCCCCAACCACACGATGATGGAGCAACAGCCATGAGCACCGAGCGCAAACAAGCCGCCAACCACTCCACCACCGAAGCCGCGCACGACAGCGCCTACGACTTCGGCCACGAACGCTGGCAGGGTCCGACCTTCGCCGCCAGCTGGATTTCGCCGCCTTCACCGCGCCGCTACGGCGAGGACCACCTGCATGCCGATCCCGCCGCGCCGCAGTTGGAGACCGATCATGCTTGAGCTGAATCTGCTGCTGGCGAATGCCGAAGGCGCCCTGGTGCGCGTGCTGGGCCTGATCGAACGCCGCGGCTTCCGCCTCGGCACGATGTCCACCCGCCCGACCCCGCACGGCCTGCAACTGACGCTCTCGATCGCCGGCGACTCCCGCCCCGCCGACATCTTGCTGCGCCAGATCCGCCGCCTGCACGACGTACTGGAAGCCGCCCTCGACGTGGCACGGCCGGCCTTCACGCTGCCTGCGAGCGCGATCGCGCCGCCGATTGCGGCGATGCCAAAACCGAACCGGCGCGGGATGAGCTTTCTTGGCATCCCGGAACGGATTTCTACGAATTGAAGTGATTGGGAAGAGCGGGACGCAAAGGACGCAGAGGAAAAAGAGAGGACGCAAAGAAGAGCTGGAGTTGGTTGATGCCAAGCCAAGGGTCGCTCATTCGAATATTCGCTTTCCGCTTTCTTTTTCTTCAGTTTTGCTTCCTTTCTTTTCTTCCTTTCTCTTTACTTTGCGTCCTTTGCGTCCCGCTCCAGCTCTCCTCTCACCCGCCTCACCGCAGAGCACAACGCCATGACCGATCGAGTACGAATTTTCGACACCACGTTGCGCGATGGCGAGCAGTCGCCGGGTTGTTCGATGACGCGCGCGCAAAAGCTCACGATGGCGCGGGCGCTCAGTGAGTTGGGTGTCGATACGATCGAGGCGGGGTTTGCGGCCGCCAGTGCCGATGATTTCGCGGCGGTGTCGGAGATAGCGCGCAGTGTGCGCGGCGTCGGCGTGGCGGCGCTGGCGCGATGCCAGAAGCACGACATCGAACGCGCGGCCGCCGCGCTGGAAGGCGCCGAGGCGCCGCGCATCCATGTGTTCATCGCGACCAGCGATCTGCATCTGGCGGCGAAGCTGCGCATGAGCCGCACCGAGGCGCTGGACAGTGCGAGCGCCGCCGTCGAGCTGGCGCGCCGCTATGTCGATGATGTCGAGTTCTCGGCCGAAGATGCATCGCGCTCCGATCCGGATTATCTCGCGCAGGTGTTCAGCGCGGCGGTCGAAGCCGGTGCCACGACGCTCAATGTGCCCGACACCGTCGGCTACGCCGTGCCGGCCGAGTACGGCGCGCTGTTCGCGCATCTGCGCGCCAACGTGCGCGGTATCGAGCGTGCGATCCTTTCCTGCCACTGCCACGACGACCTCGGCCTGGCGGTCGCCAATTCGCTGGCCGCGATCGAGAACGGCGCGCGCCAGGTCGAATGCACGATCAACGGCATCGGCGAGCGTGCCGGCAACGCGGCGCTGGAGGAAATCGTGATGGCGCTGCGCACGCGCGCGGCGTATTTCGGCCTCGCCACCGGCGTGAAAACGCCGCGACTGTATCCGACGTCGCGCCAGCTGATGGCCGTCACCAGCACCGCCATCGCGCGCAACAAGGCGATCGTCGGCGAGAACGCCTTCGCGCATGAAAGCGGCATCCATCAGCACGGCATGCTGCGCAACCGCGCGACCTACGAAATCATGGCACCCGAGGACGTCGGCGTCTCGCGCTCGCAGCTGGTGCTGGGCAAACACAGCGGCCGCGCTGCATTGTCCGATCGACTGCGCGAACTGGGCTTCGTGCTCGACGAAGCCGCGTTGAACCAGGCCTTCGCGCATTTCAAGGCACTGGCCGATCGCAAGAAGGAAGTGTTCGACGCCGATCTCGAAGCCATCGCACTCGGCGCCACCGGCAGCGAGCAGGGACCGTGGCGATTGATCGCGCTGCAAAGCCAGGGCGCGATCGGCCGCGAAGCGGTGCCGTCCGCCAGCGTGCGGCTGGTGCACGAAGATGGCCGCGTGGTGCAGGAAGCGGCGGTCGGCGATGGGCCGGTCCATGCGATCTTCGCCGCCATCGAACGCGCCACCGGCGCGTCGGTGACGCTGCGCCAATACCACGTGCGCTCGCTCTCGATCGGCGAAGACGCGCAAGGCGAAGCCCGCGTCGACGTGCTCGCCGACGGCCGCGAACACCGCGGCCGCGCCGTCAGCACCGACATCCTCGAAGCCAGCGCGCTGGCGCTGGTCGAAGTGATCAATCGCATCGAGCGGCGACGTGTGCTGGAGAGCCGGGAATCGGGAGTCGGGAATCGGGAGACGGCAGCAGAGCTCTCGACATCCGTACGCAACCAAACCGCCTGACTTTCTTCACCCTGCTCTTCTCCCGATTCCCGATTCCCAAAGCCTTCCCCATTCCCGAAGCTTCCCGCATCCAAACGACCACCATGAAAACCTCCCGCTACATCTGGTTCAACGGCGACCTGGTCCCCTGGGCCGACGCCAAAGTCCATGTGATGACGCACGCACTGCACTACGGCTCGTCGGTGTTCGAAGGCATCCGCTGCTATGCGACGCCCGAGGGCCCTGCGATCTTCCGGCTCGCCGATCATGTCGAGCGGCTGTTCCAGTCGGCGGCGATCTATCGCATCGGGATTCCGTTCACGCCGCAGGAAATCACGCAGGCCTGCCGCGATGCCGTGCGCGAGAACGGATTGGCATCGGCCTATCTGCGTCCGCTGGTGATGCGCGGCGTCGGCGGCGTCGGTGTGTGTCCGGCGCCGGATTCGCCGGTGGATGTGATGATCGCCGCGATGGAGTTCGGCGCCTATCTCGGCGAAGACGGCCTGAAGAACGGCATCGACGCCTGCATCGCGAGCTGGAACCGCGCGGCGCCGAACACCTTCCCCACCGCGGCGAAAGCCGGCGGCAACTATCTCAACAGCCAGCTGATCGCGATGGAGGCCAAGCGCAACGGGTATGCCGAAGGCATCGCGCTGTCGCCGGAAGGCTTGTTGAGCGAAGGCAGCGGCGAGAATCTTTTCCTGGTGCGCCGCGGCGTGCTGTACACGCCGCCGGCGGCGGCGTCGATCCTGGTCGGCATCACGCGCGATACGATCTTCCAGCTGGCCGCCGACCTGGGCGTGCGCGTGGTCGAGCAGGCGATGCCGCGCGAATTGCTGTATCTGGCCGACGAAGTTTTCTTCACCGGCACGGCCGCGGAAATCACGCCGGTGCGCTCGGTCGATCGCTCGGTGATCGGCAATGGCGCCCGCGGTCCGATCACCGCGGCGTTGCAGGATAAATTCTTCGGTCTGTTCGATGGCCGCACCGCCGATCGCTGGGGTTGGCTCGATCCGGTGACGGCACCGGCACGCGAACTGGCGGAGGTGGCGTGATGCGTCCTGCCGTACCGCGCACCGTCATCGAGAAAATCTGGCAGGCGCATTGCGTGCGCGAAGAGACTGCTGCCGCGCCGGCGATCCTGTACGTCGATCTGCATCTGGTGCATGAAGTCACCTCGCCGCAGGCTTTCGCCGAACTGGCGCAGCGCGGCCTGAGCGTGCGCCGCCCCGATCGCACGCTCGCCACGCTCGATCATTCGACACCGACCTTGCCCGCCGGTGCCGACGGTCGACTGCCCTACGCCGATGCCTCCACCGAAGCGCAGGTCGTGCGGCTGGAAGAGAACTGCGCGCGATTCGGCATCGAACTGCACGGTTTCGGTTCGGGCACACGCGGCATCGTGCACGTGATCGGACCGGAACTGGGCGCGACGCAGCCGGGCATGACCATCGTCTGCGGCGATTCGCACACCGCCACGCACGGCGCCTTCGGCGCGCTCGCGTTCGGCATCGGCACGACCGAAGTCGGCCATGTGCTGGCGACGCAATGCCTGCTGCAGCGCCGGCCGAAAACGCTCGCCGTGACGGTCGATGGCGCGCTGCCGCCGGGCGTCGGCGCCAAGGACCTGATCCTGCACATCATCGGCCGCCTCGGCATGGACGGCGGCACCGGCCACGTCATCGAGTATCGCGGCGCGGCGATCCGCGCGCTCGACATGGAAGCGCGCATGACGCTGTGCAATATGTCGATCGAAGCCGGTGCGCGGGCCGGACTCGTCGCACCCGACGAGACCACATTCGCGTGGCTGCGCGGCCGCTCGCGTGTGCCGCAGGGCACGGCGTTCGATGCGGCGGTGGAACGCTGGAAATCCTTCGCGAGCGACGAAGGCGCTGCCTACGATCGCGAACTGCACGTCGACGCGACGCAGGTTCGGCCGACGGTGACCTGGGGCACCAACCCCGGCCAGGTCGTCGACATCGACCGCGCGATCCCGCACGACGCCGATCCCTTGTCGGAACGCGCGCGTCAGTACATGGGCTTCGAAGCCGGCGCCTCGCTGATCGGCGAGAAAGTCGATGTCGTGTTCGTCGGCTCGTGCACCAACGGCCGGCTGTCGGATTTGCGCGAAGCGGCGGCGATCCTGCGCGGACGCCGCGTGGCATCGCACGTGCGCATGCTCGTGGTGCCGGGTTCGGACGCGGTGAAACGCGCGGCGGAAGCGGAAGGATTGCACAGTGTGTTTCTCGGCGCCGGCGCGGAATGGCGCGAGCCCGGGTGTTCGATGTGCATCGCGATGAATGGCGATCGCGTCGCGGCGGGCCAACTTTCGGTCAGCACATCGAACCGCAATTTCGAAGGACGGCAGGGACCGGGCGCGCGCACGGTGCTGGCCAGTCCCGCCACCGCGGCGGCCTGCGCCGTCGCCGGAACGATCGCCGACCCGCGCGAGTTCGCGCCGTTGAACCGCGAGGAGGCTGCGTGATGGATCCTTTCCGCCGATTCGAGTCGCGTGTCGCGGTGTTGCCGAACGAGAACATCGATACCGACCAGATCATCCCCGCCCGCTTTCTCACCACCACCGAACGCGCCGGGCTCGGCCGCGCCTGTTTCGCCGATTGGCGCTACGACGCCGATGGCAAGGAACGCGCCGATTTCGCGCTGCACCGGCCGGAATTCCGCGGCGCCGGCGTGTTGCTCGCGGGCCGCAATTTCGGTTGCGGCTCGTCGCGCGAGCATGCGCCGTGGGCCTTGCTGGATTTCGGCATCCGCGTCGTGGTGTCGACGCGCATCGCCGATATTTTCCGCAACAATGCGCTGAAGAACGGGTTGCTGCCGATCGTCGTGAGCGATGCCGATTGGCTGGGCATCGAAGCCTTCGCGGCGCAGGCGATCGGCATCGATCTGGAGGGTTTGCGGATCGCGCTGCCCGATGGCACGCAGATCGCGTTCGAGATCGAGGCCTTCGCGCGCGAGTGTTTGCTGCGGGGTGTCGATCAGCTTGGGTATTTGCTCGCGGAGTCGGATGCGATCGATAAGTTCGAAGCTCGCGCGGCCTGACAGCGCTACGATCCGGGTCGTCCGGCACGACCGCCCCACCCTTCCGCCATTCCCGCCCGCGCGGGAATGACGGCGAGAGAAACGCAACTCGCAGCGAGCCCCCGAGAGTTCAGAACGACAATGAAAGCCACCATTGCACTCCTCCCCGGCGACGGCATCGGCCCGGAAGTCTGCGCGCAAGGCATCCGCACGCTTGAAGCCATCGCGTCGGCACGCGGCCATCGCTTCACGATCGAGGCCGGCCTCGTCGGTGGCGCGGCGATCGATGAAACCGGCGATCCGCTGCCGCCCGGCACGATCGATCTGTGCCATCGTGCCGATGCCGTGCTGCTCGGCGCAGTGGGCGGGCCGAAGTGGTCGGATCCGAACGCGCCGGTGCGCCCCGAACAGGGCCTGCTGAAACTGCGCGCGACGCTCGGCGTCTACGCCAACCTGCGCCCGGTGAAGCCGCATCCCTCGGCTGCGAAGCATTCGCCGATCAAGCCGGCGCTGCTGCGCGGCGTCGATATTCTGTTCGTGCGCGAACTCACCGGCGGCAGCTACTTTGGTGCCAAGCGGCGCGAAGGCGATGTGGCCTACGACGAATGCCGCTACAGCGTGCAGGAAATAGAACGTGCCACGCGGCGCGGTGCGCAGCTGGCGCGCGCGCGGCGCGGCAAGATGACGCATGTCGACAAGGCGAATGTGCTGGAAACTTCGCGTCTGTGGCGCGCCACCGTCTCGCGCGTGATGCGCGAAGAATTTCCCGACGTGGAAATCGAACACGTGCTGGTGGACGCGATGGCGATGCACCTGCTCACGCGTCCTGCGGCGTACGATGTGATCCTCACCGAGAACCTGTTCGGGGACATCCTCACCGACGAGGCCGCGGTGCTCGCCGGCTCGATGGGTCTGCTGCCGTCGGCGTCGCTCGGCGAAGGCCGCAAAGGCCTGTACGAACCGATCCACGGCTCGGCGCCGGATATCGCCGGCCGCGGCGTCGCCAATCCCTACGCGACGATTCTTTCCGTCGCGATGCTGCTGCGGCATTCGCTCGGCCTGGCCGAGGAAGCCACCCTCGTCGAGCGCGCGGTGTCCGATGCGCTCGACGCCGGCGTGATGACGCGCGATCTGAAAAAACGCGGCGCCGTCAGCACCGAACAGGCCGGCGAGTGGATCGCCACGCAGGTGCAGAAACTGGCGCAGACCGGAGCGCAGGCCGCATGAGCGCGAGCGCGCCGACGCCGCTGTTCGAACGCGCAGCGGTTTCGCGCATCGACTCGGCGGCCTGGCTGCGCGCCATTCTCACCGCCCCGGTCTACGATGTCGCGCGCCGCACGCCGCTCGATGCGGCGCCGCGCTTGTCGGCACGGCTCGGCGCGCAGGTGCTGCTGAAACGCGAAGACCTGCAGCCGGTGTTCTCGTTCAAGTTGCGCGGCGCCTACAACCGGCTGATGCAGTTGTCGCCGTTGGAGCGCACGCGCGGCGTGCTGGCGGTGTCGGCCGGCAATCACGCGCAGGGTGTCGCGCTCGGCGCGCAGCGGCTCGGCATCGATGCGGTGATCGTGATGCCGGCCACGACGCCGCGCATCAAGATCGCGGCCGTCGAATCGCTCGGCGCGCGCATCGTGCTGCATGGCGATTCCTACGACGACGCCGCCGCGCACGGCCGCGCGCTGGCCGTCGCGGAAGGCCGCACGCTGATCCATCCCTATGACGACGACGCGGTGATCGCCGGCCAGGGCACCGTCGCGATGGAACTGCTCGCGCAACATCAGGCGCCGCTCGACGCGGTGTTCATCCCGGTCGGCGGGGGTGGTTTGTGCGCCGGCATGGCGGTGTATCTGAAGGCGCTCAATCCGCAGACGCGCGTGATCGCGGTGGAGCCCGACGATGCGGCCTGCCTCGCTGCCGCGATGCGCGCCGATCGTCCGGTGCGGCTCGATCAGATCGGCCTGTTCGTCGATGGCTGCGCGGTGCGGCAGATCGGCGATGCACCGTTCGCGCTGCTGCGCGAATTCGTCGACGAAGTGATCACCGTCGATGCCGATCAGGTGTGCGCGGCGATCCGCGATGTGTTCGAGGAAACGCGCTCGATCGTAGAACCGGCCGGCGCGCTCGCGGTGGCCGGGCTCAAACACTGGGCGAGCGGCAACGCCGTCGCCGGCATGCATCTGGCCGCTGTGTTGAGCGGGGCCAACATGAATTTCGATCGGCTCGGCCATGTCGCCGAACGCGCCGGCATCGGCGAGCAGCACGAAGCCCTGTTCGGCGTGACGATTCCGGAACGGCCCGGCAGTTTCCTCGCCTTCTGCCGCAGCATCGGCCGCCGTGCGGTGACCGAATTCAATTATCGCTGGCACGGATCGAGCGCCGCGCAGGTGTATGTCGGCGTGCAGTTGAAGGGCGGCAATGCGGAACGTTTGACGATCCGCCAGACGCTCGAAAACGAAGGCTACGCCTGCGCCGACTACACCGAGAACGAAGTCGCCCGGCTGCATGTGCGGCATCTGGTCGGTGGGCCCGCCGCGGGGCTCGGCCGCGAACGCCTGTTCCGGTTCGAGTTTCCGGAGCGGCCGGGGGCCTTGCTGCAGTTTCTCGAAACGCTCGGCACGCGCTGGAACATCAGCCTGTTCCACTATCGCAACCACGGTGCCGCCTATGGCCGGGTGTTGGCCGGCTTCGAAGTCGAGAACGGCGACGACGCGGCCTTCGAGGCCGATCTGGCGAGCCTGGATTTCTGGAACTGCGAAGAAACCGGCAACCCGGCGCTGCAACAATTCGTCGCGCGATGAAACGTTGCACAGCGGTCATCGAGCTGCGCTAACCTGCGCGCCTTGCCGTTTTCGAAGAATCGCCGATGTACCGCTTCGCCATCGCCTTGCTGTTGTTTTCGCTGACCGTTTCCGACGCGCTCGCCTGGAGCGAAATGGGCCACCGACTGGTCGGCGAGTTGGCGCAGCGGCGCCTGTCGCCGGCCGCGCAACGGGAAGTGGCGATACTGCTCGCGGGTGAGGCCGAGCCTACGCTCGCGGGCGTATCGGCGTGGCCGGACACGATCCGCGACCAACCCGAATACAGGCACACCGGCCCGTTCCACTACGTGCGCATCAACGACGCGAACTGCGTGTTCAACCGCGCGCGCGATTGCGCCAACGGCGCCTGCGTGGTCGATGCGATCGAGCATTATCGCGATGTGCTTGCCGATCGTTCGCGCTCCCGCGCAGAACGCGCTGAAGCCCTGAAATTCGTCGTGCATTTCGTCGGCGACGTGCATCAGCCTTTGCATTCGGGCCATCGCCCGGACAAGGGCGGCAACGAATTCCAGATCAACCTGCGCGGCGAAGGCGCCAACCTGCATTCGGTGTGGGACTACCACGTGCTGGCCAGCGGCAAGCGCAGTTTCGCCGAATGGATCGCACTGCTCGAAACTCAACCGGTCGCCGCGGTTGCCACTTCGCCGGCGCAGTGGGCCGAAGCTTCGTGCCGCAAGACCAACGAAGCGGGTTTCTACCCGCGCAAACCGGGCAAACTGTCGCCCGCATATCTCGATGCAAACCGCGACTACGCCGCGCAGCGCATCCGCGAAGCGGCGGCGGAACTCGCGGCGATGCTGGAACGCGCGCTGACTGGCGAGATGATGCGCTGACCTGAAAGAGCAGAGCGGGACGCAAAGGACGCGAAGTAAAAAGAAAGGACGCGAAGAAGAATATCTTGGCTTTCTCTGCGTCCTTTCTTTTAACTCTGCGTCCTTTGCGTCCCGCCTTGGCTTTGCTTTTCAAAGCGCCCTACGGAGCGCTACCAACCCGCAGCAACGCCCGCACGCTCGGTTCGAGCGCCGTCATGCCGGCATCGCGGCCGAGGGCGAGGGCGTTGTCGGTGACGCCGCTGCCGAACCAGGCGTCGGCCAGTGCCAGCAGAGCGCCGGCGCGGTTGGCGCTGCTGCAATGCACGAGCACCGATGGCGGGGAACTGATCAGCACTTTCTGCAGCGCGGCGGCGGCGACGCGCGTGAGGTCGTCGGCATCGCGGATCGGGATGTGCAGATAGGCCAGTCCGGCGGCGGCCACTTCGGCGGCTTCGTCGCGGTCGGGCAATTCATCGTCGGGACGCAGGTTCACCACGGTGCGCACGCCGGCACGCGCCAGCGGACCCCAGGCGCCCTGGCCCGGCTGGCCACAGGTGCAAAGCCCCGGACGGGGCGTCCGCAGCACGGGCATCTGGCGGGTGGTGGTCGGAATCGTGGGCACGTCGGCTCTCATCGCAGGCCGCGCTGCGGGAGTCTTGCATCGGCGCCGACGCATCGCGGGAAGTGCGGGCGATGGTAGCAGACGATGCGACAGGCACAGCCGTTTTGCGGCGCAGCGTGTAAGGTTTGCAAAACGTTACCCGCGCCGACACCCCGCTACGCTTGCCCGCCATGACTGAAACCGAACTCCTGCTCGCCGCGCTGTTCTTCGTCGTGGCGGTGCTCTATTCGTCGGTCGGTCACGCCGGCGCCAGCGGCTATATCGCGTCGATGGCGCTGGTCGGGCTGCTGCCCGAACAGATCCGGCCCACCGCGCTCGCATTGAACCTGCTGGTCGGCGGCATCGGCCTGTTCCGATTCTGGCGCGGCGGCCACGTGCAGTGGCGCAGCGTGCTGCCTTTCGTGCTGGCCTCCGCGCCCGCCGCGTTCTTCGCGGCGCAGATCAAACTGCCGAAGGAATATTACGAAACGCTGCTCGGACTCGTGCTGCTGGTCGCGGCCTTCGGCGTATTCCGCAGCGCGCGCCGCGCCGTGCAGGACGATGCGCAACTCGCGCCGGCCAAACCGATTCCTTGGCTGCCGGCGTTGCTGGTCGGCGGCGTCATCGGCGTGCTGTCCGGCCTCACCGGCACCGGCGGCGCGATCTTCCTCACCCCGCTGCTGCTGTTCGCGCACTGGGCGCGCACGCGCGAGGCTTCGGGCATCTCGGTCGCCTTCGTCTGGATCAACTCGGCGCTCGGTCTGGCCGGCCTGTGGAAATCGACCGGCGCCCTGCCGGATGCGTTGCCGATCTGGATGGGCGTGGTCGCCGTCGGTGCCTTGCTCGGCACGCAATTCGGATTGCGCTGGCTGCCGATTTCGGGCTTGCGCTATGCGTTGAGCGTGGTGTTGCTGATTGCGGCGGGGAAGTTGTTGCTTGCCTGATGGCGGCGGCGCTGCGTTGAAGGCTTCGGGAATCGGGAATCGGAATCCGGAATGGAGAATCGGGTATCGGGGGAAAGGGCGGGGGGGCGGCAACCCATTACCCACAGCCCCGTACCCCCCCCAACGCCCAAGCCAAGCGCGAAGCGCCGCCCACCACTTAGCGGCGAATGTAGATCTCGTCGAGCGTATTCGGCGCCGGCGGCGGCAGCGGTTCGTCATCCGGCACCGGCGCGTCGAGCGAAAACGTCACCGGCACCAGCACCCAATGCGATATCGCCGTGTGTCCGTCGCTGGCCGGAACGAAACGCCACTTGCGCACGGTGGCGATCGCGGCCTCGTCGAGGCGCGCGGCGCCGGCGGATTCTTCCACTTCCACCTGCTCGGGCACGCCTTCGCGGTTCACCAGCACGCGCAGCATCACCTTGCCCTGCTCGCGTGCGGCGAGCGCTTCTTCCGGATATTTCGGCGGCGAAATGCGCGCATAGGCCGGACCGGTCACCGCCTCGTTCGCTGCCGGCTGCGAGGCCCATGCTGCGTAGGCGCACGTCAGCGACAGCGTCGTTGCGAGCATCAATCCAACGCCTGCGCGCCTGGCGCCCGGCGCGGCGCGCTTGAGCAGCGCGATGCGTTGCGTGAGCGGATGCGCCGGCTGCCAGTGACAGCCGAGCGGCGATTCGAAGCCGCTGAACTGCGCCTTGAGCATCGCATCGGCATAACTGCGGCGCGCCTGCGGCCGCTGTGCGAGCACGATGGCATCGACCGCGAGTTCCTGATCGAAGCGGAAACACGCTACCGCCCGATGCACCAGCGGGTTGAACCACTGCACGCAGCGGATCGCGAGCGCGAACAGATTGAACAGCAGATCGCCGCGCGCCACATGCACGGCTTCGTGGCGCAGGATCAGATCGCGTTCTTCGGCGTTGTAGCGACGGTCGAAATCGGCCGGCACCACGATGCGTCCGCGCAGCACACCGACGACGGCAGGACCGGCCGACGGCGAATCGGTTTCGAGCGCGCCGTCCGAACGCGGCCGCAATGCGCCGAGTTCGCGCCGGAAGCGGCGCTGGCGCAGCAGGTCGATGCACAACAGGACCAGCGCGCCGACGCACCAGACGCCGAGCAGCCACGTCATGTAACCGCCCTGCGCCGCATTCGCCAATTCGCGTGTCGGCGCCGCAATTGCCTGCGGCAAGGCCGCGATCGCCGGCAGCACACTCTGCGATGACGGCGCCGGCAACAACACCGCCACGCCCGCCAGCGGCACCAGCGCCCACACCGGATACGCGACGCGCGCACCGAACAGCGCGCGCAACGGCCGGCGCAGCAGCAGCACCACCGCCGCAGCCAGCGTGATGGCAAGCGAAGCCTCGAACAGCGCGTTCATCGATGTCGAAATCATTTGTCGAGTTCCTCGATCAGTTTCTTCAGGTCGGCGATGTCTTTCTTGCTGAGTTTGCGCTGCTCGGAAAAGTGCGCCACCAGTGGCGCCACGCGACCGCCGAACAGGCGATCGAGCAGGCCCTTACTCTCGCGCAGCAGCCAGTCTTCGCGTTTGAGCACTGGCGAATACAGATAACGGCGGCCATCCCTGATCGCCTCGATCGCGCCCTTCTTGAGCAAGCGGTTGAGCAGCGTCTTGATCGTCGGTTCCTGCCATTGCTGCGCCTGCGCCAGCGCCGCCACCACCTCTTCCGCGGCGGCCGGGCTCTTCTGCCACAGCGTTTGCATCACGATGCTTTCGGCTTCGCTGATTTGCATTGGAGTGTCGCTTCCGTCCCTGGCCGAGGTGCTGAAATTACGCGCGTAATCCGCTGCGGTCAATGCGGCCCGGTCAGGGTTTGCGGACATGGATTTCGTCCAGCGCCGCGATGGCTTCGGCGAGCGGTTCGAAGCGGATCGGCACGCGCACCCAGGCGGCCACGGACTTGCCGTCGCGTTGCGCCGGGGTGAAGGCCCACTTCGACACGCCGGCCACGGCGGCTTCGTCGAACGCGCTGGAGCCCGACGATTGATCGAGTTCGACTTGCTCCGGCTTTCCGTCGACGCCGACGAGCACTTTCACCATCACGCTGCCATGACCGGTCGCGCCGACGGGATAGGTCAGGCGACTGATGCGTGCGTATCCCGGATCGGTGGCGGTGGCATCGGATTCCGCCGGCGCGGCGAACACGAGCAATGTCATCAACAACAGGGCGGCGGTCAACGGGGCGCGACAAGCAGTACGGTTCATTGGTTTGCTCCAGCGGGATTGGGGAAAGGTCAATGCGGAACGACGACGGTCGGATTCAAAGATTCTTCGCCGGCTCGGCCGGCCGGTATGGATCGAACTGGATCGGTACGCGCACCCAGCGCGCGACGGCCTTGCCGTCGGCATTGCGTTGCGGCTCGAATTGCCAGGTGCGCGCCTTGTCGACTGAGGCTTTGATCAACGAGGTATCCAGCTCGGGCGAACTGAACTGCGGATCGAATTCGACTGCGAGCGGCTTGCCTTCCTCGCTCACATGCACGGCGAGCACCACGAGGCCTTCGGCCTTGCGCGCGAAGGCATCGGCCGGATAGTCCAGCGCCTCGAGGATCTGCGACGAACCTGCATCGGGCGCGGACGCGGCGGTTTGCGCAGTCGCCTGCCCGACCAGCAGAACGCCGCCGTCGACGGTGAGCATCAGCGCGAAGGTGCCCCCTCGGGCCAACTTGTCGATCGCCTCCAGCGCCGGCACCGCATCGAAATCCAGCGCCACCGCGGGACCGTCCGCGGGAGCCAGCTCGAGGTTCTGAATTCCAAAGCCGGCCGCCGCCGCGACCGTTTGCAATGCGGCACGCAGGCTCGGCGCTTGCTCGTGCAGAGTGATCGACCGGTTCATCACTTCGCTCCAGCGGCGGTTCATCGACAACTTGTCGGCCTCGGACATTTCAGCCTGCCGGCTCACCTGCACTTCGTAGGTCACCCCGGTCGACACGCCCGAACCGGAATCACCCGTGGCAGGAACCTCCAGCGTGATAGTCGCGGCGGTACCGCGCTCGATTAGCACGCTGGGTTCTGCGAGCACTTCGCCGTCGCGCTGTAGCCGGGCGTCGATCTTCGCCTGGTCTGCCGTGAGGCTCGCCACGGTAAGCGAAAGCCGCAGTCCGTCGCTCGAATCGACATGCTTCTCGATGCCCGGCTCCACCAGCAATTGCGCGAGCAGTTCCGACTTGCCATCGACTTTCCTGCTGACGGTGAGCACGCCGTCGGTGCTCGCCGGCGCCACGGCAATCGCCTTGTTCGCAGGCTGGCTCGCCCACGCGGCATAACCGGTGGATGCGGCGATCGAAAACGCGAGCAGTACACCGGTGGCGTAACGCAGCGCACCGGGCAGCGGTTGTTTGAGCATCATGATTCTCTCCCGGAGCGGATAAGCCGGCTGCCAATGGCAGCCCAGCGGTGGCGGTAACGACAGACACTGTGTCTTGAGCATCGCGTCGGCATAAGCGCGGCGCGCGGTCGGACGTGTAACGAGCACGAGCGCATCGGCCGCGAGCTCCTGGTCGAGCAGATAGCGGCGGAACGCGAAATGCAGTAGCGGGTTGAACCAGTGCACGCAGCGCAGGATGGCCGCGACGAGGTTGGCCGAAAGATCGCGTCGCGCGAGATGGGCGCGCTCGTGTCGCAGTACCAGGTCGCGCTCGTCCGCGCTGTAGCGCGCGTCGAAATCGCGCGGCACCACGATGCGTCCGCGCCACGCGCCCAGCAGCATCGGGCCTACCTTTTCCGACTGCGAGATCCAGGTGCCGTCGCCACGCTGTTGCAAGGGTCCCAACTCGCGCCGGAAGCGATGCTGGCGGATAGCCAGCATCGCGGCGCTGGCCGCCGCACCGGCACTCCACAGCGCGAGCAGCCAGGGCTTCGGATCGAACGCGATCGGCGCGGCCGACAGCGCTGCCTGCGGCGTGCCACCCGGGGTGGCGGCCGCCGGCGGCGCCGCGACGATCGCGTATTCGAGCGTCGACGCCGGCACCAGCATCGCGATCGCTGCGACCGGCACGAGCAACCACAAGGCGTAGGCGGCGCGCGCACCGAACAAGGCGCGCGCGGGCTTGCGCAGTACGAGCACCAGCGTCGTCGCAACGAGGCCAGCGATGCCGGTTTCGAGCAGGCCCGTAATGGTTTGGGCGATCATTGTCGAATCTCTCGATAGGTTTGCGAAGGTCGGCGATGGCGTCCGGCGCGATGGGCACGCGGCGACCCCGTTAACGTTCACAGCTGTAATCGTGAAGTTAGATTACACGCGTAATCACGACGCCGTCAACTGCCCGGCGCCGAGCCCGGAGACGGTGCGATACTCGCCGAATGCCCGCCTTACGCTATGAGACGCTCGAACCCATCATCGCCTTGCTGCGCGAGCGCGTGCCCGGCGATGTGGTGCTCGCCGCCCCGCTGGGGCTCGGCAAACCGCATCGGTCGCTCAATGCGATCTATCGCGATGCGGCGGCGACGCCGTCGCGGCGGCTGCATATCCTGACCGCGCTGTCGCTGACGCCGCCGAGTGCGTCGGCGGATCTGGAGCGGCGGTTTCTCGATCCTTTCGTGAAGCGGCATTTCGGCGCCGATTTCGAAGCGCTCGACTACGCGCTGGCGCAGCGCCGCGATGCGCTGCCGGCACACATCGAAGTCGAAGAGTTCTATCTGCAGTCGGGCGGCCTGCTCGGCCGCGCGTATGCGCAGCGTCGCTATTCGAGCCTCAACTACACGCACGTCGCGCGCGCGGTGGCGGGCCGCGGCGTCAACGTCCTGGTGCAGCTGGTGGCGCGCGATGCGAGCGGCACGCGGCTGAGCCTGAGCTGCAATCCGGACCTCACTTTCGATCTGCTCGACGAGATCGAACGCATCGGCGGCAAGCGTCCGCTGCTGATCGCCGAAGTGCATCCGGACTTGCCTTGGATGGATGGCGCCGCCGCCGTCGATGCCGATTTCTTCGATGCGATCGTCGAGCTGCCCGGGCCGGCGCCGCAGTTGTTCGCGCTGCCGCGACAGCCGGTATCGGATGCCGAGTACGCGATCGGTCTGTACGCCAGCACGCTGGTGAAGGACGGCGGTACGCTGCAGATCGGCATCGGTGCGTTGTCGGACGCGCTGTGCCACGCGCTGATCCTGCGGCACACCCGCAACGACGATTACCGCCGTCTGTTGCGCGCATTGTGGCCGTCGGTGGAGAGTTCGGAACTGGTGCGGCGCGAAGGCGGGCTCGATCCTTTCGTGTGCGGCCTGTACGGCGCCAGCGAAATGGTGATGGATGGTCTCATGCACCTGGTGCAGGCGGGAATTCTCACGCGGCGCGTGGTCGATGACGCCGACGTGATGCAGCGTCAGTGCGCAGGCCCTCTCTCCGCCGATGATGCAGCGCTGCTGGCACGCGACGGCCAGTTCCTGCACGGCGGATTCTTCCTCGGCTCGAAGGATTTCTATCGCTGGCTGCGCGAATTGCCGGCACCGATGGCGAGCGGCATCGGCATGACGCGCATCTCGCATATCAACGAACTGTACGGCGGCAACGAAAAACTCGAACGCCTGCAACGGCGCGATGCGCGCTTCTTCAACACCTGCATGATGATGAGCGTGCTGGGCGCGGCGACGTCGGATGCGCTCGAATCCGGACAGGTCGTTTCCGGCGTCGGCGGCCAGTACAACTTCGTCGCGATGGCACACGCGCTGCGCGATGCGCGCTCGGCGCTGATGCTGCGCGCGACGCGCGAAGTGCGGCAGCGCGCGATGTCGAACCTGGTGTGGAGCTACGGCCACGTCACCATCCCGCGCCACCTGCGCGACCTGGTGATCACCGAATACGGCATCGCCGACCTGCGCGACGCCTGCGACGAGGATTGTGTGATTGCGAGCGTGGCGATTTGTGATGCGCAATTCGCCGCAGCGCTGGTTGCGACCGCGCAACGCAACGGCAAACTGCGCGCGGATTTCATCGCCGACGTATCGCGAAACTCTCCACAAGTGTTGCGCGAAACACTCGCGCCTTTCCGCCGCGACGGCCTGCTGCCGGACTACCCTCTCGGCAGCGATTTCACGCCCGTCGAACAGCGCCTGGTGAAAGCCCTCGGCTGGCTGAAAGCAGCGACCACCGGACGCTGGAATACGCTGCGCACGGCGCTCGATGCGCTGCGTGCATCATCGGATTTGGATAGCGAAGCGCTGCAACGAATGGGCCTGGAGAAACCCGCGAGCTGGCGCGAGAAACTTTCGGCGAGGCTGGTGTCGCTGGCGCTTGCACGCACTCGCAAATAGTTCGCTCATCACTTAAAAGCAGTCGGCCGCGCGCTTGCGCCTGGCTTCGCACTAAGCACTACGCCCGGCTGTCGCTCCGTCTTTCTTCGCTTCCGCTCTCGGGGCCCCCGTGTGAAGCGGCTCCGGGCGGGTGGATAGCACGAAGTGTTGCGCGCATGGA
>CBFHAI010000043.1:0-37143 GCA_965653565.1 uncultured Chiayiivirga sp.
ATTTTATTCGCGGATTAACCCGGACAGTACTGGCACAAGCAAAGAAAGTGACTCGGCCCCCGCTGAGGGGACGAAACTCGCGAAGCCGCAACTTCGAAACCGAGGGAAGCGGAACGCTTCAGCAGCGTCGAAAAGAGTCCGCGAAAACCGAACGCTTCAAAATCACTGGATTTCAGCCTCCGCGAGGAATGACGGAAACCGCGCGATCAAAAAACCCAATCACCCCGACGCAATCGCCAACGAAGAAAACTCATTCAAAACTTCCAACCCATTCCGCGGATTCTTCTGCAACGGCCACCGCGCACGCAGCCGCGCCGACATATCCCGCACATGCACCGCATTCGCCTGTTTGGTGGCAGCGAAAGTCGCGCGGCCCGGGTCCGAGCAGAACCGGTGCAGTTCGAAAAAGTACCGCTCCTGCCCATCGCTCAAGAAACCGACGCACGGCGGGCCGGAATCCGCCGCATCGAGCGCGCGGCCGCTGCGCATCTCGCGCTCCTGGCACAGCCGGCTCGCACTCTCGGCCAGCCACACCAGTGGCTCGCCGACATTCGCGGTGTCGAGGTCGGAGGCGATCTGGGCGAGGTCGACGGCGCGCACGATGTCGGCGTCGAGGCGCCAGCCGGGGCGTTCGTTGTCGAGCACCAGCGGCAGTTTCGGCGCGAGCGCGCCGCCGCTGGCGACGACTTCGGCGGGGTTGTATTCCATCACCTGCGGCGCCGGACGCGCGTCGAAGGTGGAGCCGGCGATCATCAGTTCGAGGGCGAGGAACAGCGGGCGATCGCGCACCGGGTCGAAGCCCGCCAGCGTGATGATGCGTCGGGTTTCGGCGATGCTGGCCGCTTCGTTGTTGCCGATCGGGTGGCGGAAGTCGATCGCTTCGCGCTGGCGCAGGTCGTGGCAGGTGGCGAACAGCGAGAGTGCGATCCAGTCGGTGGCCGACAAGGCGTCGAGGCCGATCTGGTCCATCATCCGGCCCAAACGGCCGTCGAGCACTTCGAGTGCGTGGTTTTCGTTGTGGTAGTGGTGGTAGTCCGAGCCCCAGCTGCCGTGGCGCATGCCGAAGCGGGCGAGGCCGAGCACCAGGGCGCGTTCGGTGCGGTCGAGGGTTTCGGCCTGGGCCTTGCCGAAGGCGCCGAGCAGACGGTCGCGGCGCGCGGCCAGCAGGCGCGCGAAATCCGGACGCCGCGCCGCGATCAGGCGTTGCGCCGTGGCCACGTCGGGCAACTGCCTCTCCACCGCGTCGGCGGGGAAAGATGTGGCCAGGCCGATGATCACGCCGGCAACGCTCCCACGCGGCCCGCCGGGCCGCCCCTGGCCGGAGTATACGGCCGCCTGCGCGCCGCGCTAGAGCCAGCCGCGCGCGGCGAACGACACCGGCAGACCTTCGCCGACGATGAAGTGATCGAGCACGCGCACGTCGATCAGCAGCAGCGCCTCGCGCAAGCGGCGGGTGACCGCGATGTCGGCGGCGCTGGCTTCGGCGATGCCGCTCGGATGGTTGTGGCCGAGGATCACCGCCGCCGCGTTGTGCGCGATGCAACGGCGCACCACTTCGCGCGGATGCACTTCGGCGCCGTCGATGCTGCCGCGGAACAGTTCCTCGAAGGCGATCATGCGGTGGTGGTTGTCCATGAACAGGCAGGCGAACACTTCGTGCGGATAGCCGCGTAGGCGGGCGCGGAAATAGTCGCCGGCGCGCACCGGATCGTTGACGCTGTGGCGGCATTCGAGGGTCGCGGCCAGATGCCGCGAGGCCAGTTCCATCGCCGCCAGCAGGCGCGCCACGCGTGCCGGGCCCAGGCCCTTGTCCGCCATCAAGGCCGCCGGGGTGCGGTCGAGCAGGCCGCGCAAACCGGCGTGGCGGCGCAGCAGGTCGCGTCCGAGTTCGACCGCGCTCTGGCCGCGCACGCCGGAGCCGAGGAACACGGCGAGCAGCTCGGCGTCGGAGAGCGCCGCCGCGCCGCGCGTGAGCAGCTTTTCGCGCGGTCTTTCGTCGAGGGGCCAATCGCGGATCGTCATGCCGCCAGCATGCCGTGCCGCGCGCCGCGCGGCCTCGGGAGAATCGGAGCTTTCCGGTAAGCTACGCCCGTTATTCGCATAGGACTTTTTCGTGAGCCAGGACGCCCCCTCTCCCCGCATCCTGCTCGGCGTGAGCGGCGGCATCGCGGCCTACAAAGCGGCCGAACTGGTGCGCCGGCTGCGCGAACGCGGTGCGCAGGTGCGCGTGGTGATGACCGAGGGCGCGGCGCGCTTCGTCACGCCGCTCACGTTCCAGGCGCTGTCGGGCGAAGCGGTGCGCACCTCGCTGTGGGACGAGGCCGCCGAAGCCGCGATGGGCCATATCGAACTGGCGCGCTGGGCCGATCGGGTGGTGATCGCGCCGGCCTCCGCCGACCTGATCGCGCGTCTGGCACAAGGCCAGGCCGACGATCTGCTGACCACCGTGTGTCTGGCCACCGAAGCGCCGCTGACCTTGGCGCCGGCGATGAATCGCGTGATGTGGGCGAACGCCGCGGTGCAGGCGAATGTCGCGACCCTGCGTTCGCGCGGCGTGCAGACGCTCGGCCCCGGCAGCGGCGATCAGGCCTGCGGCGAAACCGGCGAAGGCCGGATGTGGGAAGCGGCGCAGATCGCCGATGCGGTGCTGGCCCAACGCGGCACCACGTTCGCCGGACGGCGCGTGCTGATCACCGCCGGGCCGACGTTCGAGGATCTCGATCCGGTGCGCTACCTCGGCAACCGCAGCTCGGGCCGCATGGGTTACGCGATCGCCACCGTCGCGCAGGCGGCCGGTGCGGACGTGACGCTGGTCAGCGGCCCGGTGTCGCTGGCGACGCCGCCCGGCGTGCGCCGCGTCGATGTGCGCAGCGCCGAACAGATGCGCGCGGCAGTGTTCGCCGAACTGGCGGGGCAGGACGTCTTCATCGCCACCGCGGCGGTCGCCGATTTCCGGCCGCAGACCCGGCAAAACAGCAAGATCAAGAAAACCGGCAACCAGGGCATCACGCTCGACCTGGTGCTCAATCCCGACATCCTGGCCGATGTCGCCGCGCAAACGCCGCGGCCGTTCGTGGTCGGCTTCGCGGCCGAAACCGACGACATGGAAAAGTACGCGCGCGGCAAACTCGAGCGCAAACGGCTCGACATGATCGCCGCCAACCACGTCGGCGCCGACGACTGCGGCTTCGATTCGGAGCGCAACGCGCTGTCGGTGTACTGGCCCGGCGGCGGCGCCGAGATCGCGATCGCCGACAAGCGCGCGGTGGCCGAGCGCCTGCTCGTCCTCATCGACGAACGCATGCGGGCGCGCGCGTGACGTCGCGCGCGGTCGAACTGAAGGTGCTCGACGTACGTCTGGGCACCGACGAATTTCCATTGCCCGACTACGCCACGGTCGGCTCGGCCGGCATGGATTTGCGCGCGATGATCGAGCAGCCGCTGACGCTGGACGCCGGCCAGACCGCGCTCGTGCCCTCGGGCCTGGCGATCCACATCGGCGATGCGCAGCTATGCGCCGTGGTGTTGCCGCGATCGGGGCTGGGGCACAAGCACGGCCTGGTGCTGGGCAACCTCACCGGCCTGATCGACGCCGATTATCAGGGCCCCTTGATGATCAGCCTGTGGAACCGCAGCAGCGCGGCCTTTACCATCAGGCCGGGGGATCGGGTTGCGCAGCTGGTTTTCGTGCCCGTGGTCAGGGCGCATTTCGAGCGGGTGGACGAATTCGCGGCCAGCGTGCGCGGCGGCGGCGGCTTCGGCCACACCGGCGTCGGCTGAGCGGCACGACCAAGACAGGGGAAAGTCATGGCGAAAAAAATGAAGGATGCGGGCACCGGCATTCCGCCGGCGATGCGCAAGCCGTTGCTGGCGCTGGGTGCGCTGGTCGGCCTGCTGCTCGGCACGATGCTGTTGTGGCAAGGCTATCAATCGTGGCGGCAGACGCGGATCGAGCCGCAGCTGCTGCAATTGAGGACGCAATTGGCCGGCGATATTTCGGCCCAGGTCGCGGCCTTGCGCGAGCGGCTGGCGTCGATCGTCGACAACGCCTACGTGCAGGCCGATCTGGCCGCCGGCGCGCGCGACGACGCCGCCAAGCGCATCCGCGAAGCCTGGCCGGAACTGGTGGCGGTGGAATTCTTCGAGCCCTCGCTCGACGAAGCCTTCGCCTCGGACCTGCATCAGTTCGGCTTCGCCAAGCTGGCGCTGCTCAGTGCCGCGCATGTGGATCGCAAAGCGGTGGGCGAGGTGGTCGGCGCCGGCGATGCCGCCGCGCTCGGTCTGGCGGCGCCGGTGCACCAGGGCGAGGAAATGCTCGCCATCGCCTTCGTTTCGCTGCCGCTCGATGCGCTCACCGAACCGGTGACGCGCGCCACGCTGCCCGGCGGCTATCTCGAATTGCGCACCGGCCAGCGCGTGCTGGCGTCGACCGGCGATGCGCTGGTCAAACCGGGCGTCAGCCTGACCGACATCGAAGACGTCGCGCTGCAGGTCGGCTCGGCGCCGCCGCGGCTCGATACGCTGCTGACCTATCCGCCGATGGTGCAGATCGGCCTGGGCGTGTTCGCGCTGCTGGCGGCCGGCGGATTGATCTGGTCGTTCCGCCGCACCGATGCCTTCGCCGCCGGTTCCGACGAACCGGAGCTCACCTTCGAGGAAGTGCTGCAGCATGCGCCGGTGGAATCGGCCGCCGCCACGCGCGCGCCGCGCGCGCGCCCGCCGGCGGCGCAGGTCGACCGCAGCATCTTCCGCGCCTACGACATCCGCGGCGTGGTCGGCCAGACTCTCGACGAAGGCGTGGCCCGCCTGATCGGCCAGGCCATCGGCACGCTGATGGCCGAGAAGAGCCAGAAGGAAATCGTGGTCGGCCGCGACGGACGCTTGTCCGGCCCCTCGATGAGCGCGGCCCTGATCGAAGGCCTGCGCCGCGCCGGCCGCGATGTGATCGACATCGGCATGGCGCCCACGCCGGTGGTGTATTTCGGCACCTTCCAGCTCGGCACCAGCTGCGGCGTGGCCGTCACCGGCAGCCACAATCCGCCCGACTACAACGGCTTCAAGATCGTGGTGGCCGGCGAAACGCTGTCGGGCGATGCGATCCAGGATCTGTACGCGCGCATCGCCGACAACCGGCTCGACAGCGGCGGCAGCGGCGGCCTGCAGCTGATGGACATCAGCCACGAATATCTGGCGCGCATCGCCGGCGACATCCAGCTCGAACGCAAGCTCAAGGTGGTGCTCGACGCCGGCAACGGCGTGGCCGGCAACATCGCGCCGCAGGTGCTCGAGGCGATCGGCGCCGAAGTCGTGCCGCTGTATTGCGAGGTCGACGGCGAATTCCCGAATCATCATCCCGATCCGGGCGATCCGCACAACCTGCAGGATCTGATCACCTTCGTCGACAAGCTGGGCGCCGATCTGGGCATCGCCTTCGACGGCGACGGCGACCGCCTCGGCGTGGTCACGCGGCACGGCGAAATCATCTATCCCGATCGCCTGCTGATGCTGTTCGCGCAGGATGTGCTCAGCCGCAATCCGGGCGCGACGGTCATCTACGACGTGAAGTGCACCGGGCACCTGGCCGGGCAGATCCTGCGCCATGGCGGCAGCCCGATCATGTGGAAGACCGGCCATTCGCTGATCAAGGCCAAGATGCGCGAAACCGAAGCCGAACTGGCCGGCGAAATGAGCGGCCACTTCTTCTTCCGCGAACGCTGGTACGGCTTCGACGACGGCATCTACTCGGCCGCGCGATTGCTGGAAATCCTGGCCGCCGACGAACGCTCGCCGGAGGAAATCCTGGGCGAACTGCCCAAGGGCGTGAGCACGCCGGAGTTGAAGATCCCGATGGCCGAAGGCGAGCACTACGCCTACATGGATCGCTTCCGCGAACACGCGCGTTTCGAAGGCGCCAAGATCGCCACCATCGACGGCGTGCGCGCCGATTGGCCGGACGGCTGGGGCCTGGTGCGTTGTTCCAACACCACGCCGTGCCTGGTGCTGCGCTTCGATGCCGACAACGCCGATGCCCTGCAGCGCATCCAGGACGCCTTCCGCGTGCAGCTGAACCTGCCGGCGATCACACAGGGCGCGGAGCTCGAACTGCCGTTCTGAGGCGGCGCGACTTCACGTCGCGCCTCGTCGGGCGTCGCGCTTCGGCTTAAATTCCCGACTCCCGACTCCCGACTCCCGCAAAGAAGGCCGCAATCGCGGCCCTCGCTGCAGCGGCCTTACTGCGACGTCTACTGCTGCGTCGCGCCGCCGCTATTGCCGCTGGCGGCCGCCGACAAGGTGCGATGGCGCGCCAGCACATCGTCGTATTCCTTCTGCAGCGCGACGCGCTCGGCTTCGCGCTTGCCCAGGTAGGCCTGCTGGTCGGCCACCTGCTGGCGCGCCTTGGCGATCGAGTCGACCACCGTCGCCGGCACCGGCCGGCCGTTGCGCTCCAGATCGCCGGCGTGTGCGAGCAGGTCGGCCAGACTCTTCTCCTGGCTGCGGATGCCCACGCGCGCGGATTCGACGCTTTGCTCGATCAGATCGAAACGTTCCTTGTAGGCGCGTTCGAGGTCGCCCTCGGTCGGGTACGACGCCATCAGCACGTTGTCCATCTTGATCTTTTCTTCGCGCTGCCGCTTTTCCTCGGCCAGGCGCTCTTCTTCGGCGGCCGCCGCGGCGCGTTCTTCCGGCGTCGGTGCGCGGGCGACGTGATCGACCCGGATGCCGCGATCGTTGAGCTGGTCGCGCGCCGACTCGGCGGCTTCCGGCGGCAACTGATCGGTGTAGTGCACCTTGCCGTTGGCGTCGGTCCAGCGATAGAGCTTCTTTTGCTGCGCGTTCGCGCCGGCGGTGAAGGCCAGCGCGAGGGCCGAGAGCAGGAGCAGCGAGGTAGTGCGCATGGCGGCGACCCTGGGAGTTCGAGGCAACGTGGGTTTTTGGGGAAATCGTTCAGACCGGACCGGACGCCGCTGTGCCGTAGCGCTCGCGATAGGCGAGCAGCGCAGGGCGGTGCGCGGACAGTTCGGCCCGGTCGCGAGTATAGGCGAGCAGATCGTCCAGCCTTGCGACCGGGATCACGGGCAGGCCGAATTCGTCGGTCACTTCCTGCGCCGCCGAGCGCTCGCCCCGGCCGCGCTCCTGCCGGTCCAGCGCGATCAGCACGCCGCAGGGGGTGGCGCCGGCCTGGCGGATCAGATCGATCGATTCGCGCACCGCGGTACCGGCCGTGATCACGTCGTCGACGATCAACACGCGGCCACGCAGCGGCGCGCCGATCAGCAGGCCGCCTTCGCCGTGGCTCTTGGCTTCCTTGCGGTTGAACGCCAGCGGCACGTCGCGGCCGCCGGCCGCCAGTGCGACGGCGGTGGCGGTGGCGAGCGGAATGCCTTTGTAGGCCGGGCCGAACAGCATGTCGAAGGCGAGGCCGGACTGGTTCAGCGCCGCGGCGTAGCTGGCGCCGAGGCGCGACAGCGCGGCGCCGCTGTCGAAGCCGCCGGCGTTGAAGAAATACGGGCTGGTGCGGCCGGATTTGAGGGTGAATTCGCCGAAGCGCAGGACCTGGCGTTCGAGCGCCAGGGCGAGGAAATCGGTCTGGTGAGGGTGGAGCATTCTGGCGGCTGTCCGGGCGGAATCTTGCGCGAATGGTACGTTGCCGTGGTTGATTTTAGAGAAGGACGCAGAGGACGCAGAGATTTAAAAGAAAGGACGCGAAGGAGAGCGGGAATGGGGGAGGAGGCGGCTGGGTTTTGCGGGCTGGGTGCCGGTATTCTTTGCGTCCCGTGACTCCGGTGGTTGGGTTCTCATGCGCATCGTTTCGTTCAACGCCAACGGTATTCGTTCGGCGACGACCAAGGGGTTTTTCGATTGGTTTCGCGCGCAGGATGCGGATGTCCTGTGCATGCAGGAAACCAAGGCGCAGGAGCATCAGATTTCGGGGCCGCAGTTTTTGCCCGATGGTTACCGCGCGTTCTTTCGCGATGCGATCACCAAGAAGGGCTACAGCGGCGTGGCGATCTACAGCAAGCGCGAGCCCGATCAGATTCTCACCCAGTTGGGCTGGTCGCCGTTCGATGACGAAGGGCGCTATATCGAGGCGCGTTTCGGCAATCTGAGCGTGGTGTCGCTCTATATTCCGTCGGGGTCGTCGGGCGAGATGCGGCAGGGTTTCAAGTTCGAGGTGATGGCGTGGTTCAAGCCGATCCTCGATGGCTGGCTGGCGAGCGGCCGCGATTACGTGCTGTGCGGCGACTGGAACATCGTGCGCAGCCGGCTCGACATCAAGAACTGGAGCAGCAACCAGAAAAATTCCGGTTGCCTGCCGGCCGAGCGCGACTGGCTCAACGGCATGTGCTGCGACGATATCGGTTGGGTCGATGCTTACCGCGCGCTGCATCCGGACGGCGAGGACTACACCTGGTGGAGCAATCGCGGTGCGGCGCGTGCCAACGATGTGGGTTGGCGCATCGACTATCAGTTCGTCACGCCGTCACTGCGGCCGGCGCTGCGCGGCTGCAGCATCCATCCGTCGCCGCGTTTTTCCGATCACGCGCCGTTCGTGGTCGACTACGCGCTCTGAGAGGCCGGCGGTTCGGCCTGCGCGCTCGGCCCGCCGTTGGACGGCATGTTGTCCACTAGCCCGGCACGAATCAGCAGCATGCACATGAGAATTCCCGGCAGCGCCGCCAGCGTGGTGAGGATGTAGAAATCGGTGTAGCCCACGGCCTGGATCATCGCGCCGGCCGTGGTGCCGGTGATCAACCGCCCGAACACCGAAGCCGCCGCCGTCAGCAACGCGAACTGGGTGGCGGTGAACGACAGATTGCACAGCGCCGACAGATACGCCACCACCACCACGCCGCCGATGCCGCTGGCGAAATTCTCGAACGAAATCGCGAAGGCGAGCATCGCGTTGCTGTGGCCCACCGCCGCCAGCACCGCGAACGTCAGATTGGTCAGCCCCATCAGCACCAGGCTGAGCAACAGCGAACGTTTCAGGCCGAGCTGCACGTACAGCAGGCCTGCGACGAAGATGCCGACCAGGTAGGCGATGAAGCCGAAGCCGACGTCGTAGGTCGCGATTTCTTCGTTGCTGAAACCCAGATCGTCGAGCAGTAAACGCAGCGTGAGATTGGCCAGCGTGTCGCCGACCTTGTGCACCAGCACGAAGATCAGGATCAGCCACGCGCCGCGGCGGCGGATGAATTCCGACAATGGCGCGACGACTGCGGAAACCGCGCCCAGAAGTCCTTTGACCGGCGGCGGTTCGCGATGGCGCCTGGGCTCGCCGAGCCAGAACGATGCCAGCACCGCCGGCAGCGCGAACAGCGAGCAAATCAGATAGGCTGAACTCCAACCCAGCCGGCTGGCGACGATCAGCGCCAGCGCGCCGGCCGCGACCGAACCGATGCGCCAGCCGTACTGCGACATGCCCGAGCCGGTGCCGAGTTGATGCGGTTCGAGCGATTCGATGCGGTAGGCATCGATCACGATATCGAAGGTGGCGCCGGCCACGCCCACCATCACCGCGGCGATCGCCACGCTCGACAGGCTCACGTCCGGATCGGCCAGCCCGAGGAAGGCGACGCTCGCCATCACGAAGGCCGCACTCAGCCACAGCCACGAACGCCGCTGTCCGAAGCGGTGTAGGCCGGGCAGCCGCACGCGATCGATCGCCGGCGCCCAGAAGAATTTCAGGTTGTAGACCAGGAAGGCCAGCGCGAAGGCGGTGACGCTCTTCTTGTCGATGCCGTCCTGCGCCAGCCGCGTGGTGAGCGTGGCGCCGATCATGGCGTAGGGAAAACCCGATGAAATCCCCAGCAGCAGGGCGCCGAGCGGGCCGGCTTCCAGGTAGGGACGAAGAGCGGCGGGCGTGCGCTGCCGCCAGGCAGCCGTGGGCGTTGTCATCGCGCGTATGCTACAGGTTGCGGCCGGCGTCCCGACGCCTGCTGCAAGGGTCGAGGACGCCACGGGAGGCAATCGATGCAGTTCCAGAAGCTGGCCGTCGGATCGCAGGTTCGTGCTATGTTTCTGCCGTGCCGTACAGGGGGCGGGAAGGCGGCACGTCAACGCTCGCAACGCAGACCCGCATGCCCGATTTCCTGATCCGCGATATCGACGCCGACGTCGCCGACCGCATCAAGCGGATCGCGCGCGAACGCGGCTGGCCGATCAACGACGTGATCCTGCGCCTGATCAAGGAAGCGCTCGGCATGGTCGAGCCCGAGCCGCCGCTGCCGGGCGACATCGCGCGGCTGTCGGGCTCGTGGCAGGACGACGAGTCGCGCGTGATGGAAGAGGCGATGAAGGCGTTCCAGCGCTTGCCGGACGACACGCCTTACTGAGCCGAACGGCCGCGCGTCGGCGCGGCGCGATCACCGACCCGGGTAGATTCCGCCCAGCACGCGAAACCCGCGCGCGCCGCTCACGCTCGGCAGATTGCCGGGCCGCCCCGCCAGCGTTTCGCGTGCCAGCCAGGCGAAGCCCATCGCTTCGACGAAATCCGGGTCGAGCCCGTGCGCCGCGCTCGATTCGACGATCGCACCCGGCAAGTCTTCGGCGATCGCCGCGAGCAGCGCGCCGTTGTGCACGCCGCCGCCGCAGGCGATCACGCGTGTGGTGAGCGGCTGCGTGGCACGCAGCGCGTCGGCGATCGTGCGCGCGCTGAAACGAAGCAAGGTTGCCTGCACGTTGGCCGGCGATTCGCCGCCGCGCAATTGGTGTTGCAGCCACGGCAAATGGAACTGATCGCGGCCGGTGGATTTCGGCGGCGGCCGTTTCAGCCAGGTGTCTTCGAGCAACCGATCGAGCAACGCGACATCGACCTGCCCGCTGCGCGCGAACGCGCCGTCGCGATCGAAGGCTTCGTTGCGATGCCGCAGGCACCACGCATCCATCAACCCGTTCGCCGGGCCGGTGTCGAAGCCGCGCACGTCGCCGTTGCGCGGCAACAGCGTCAGGTTCGCGATACCACCCAGATTGAGCACCGCGCGATCTTCGTCGGGCGAGCGCAGCATCGCGGCGTGGAAGGCCGGCATCAGCGGCGCGCCGTGGCCGCCGGCCGCCACGTCGCGGCGACGGAAATCGGCGACCGTGGTCAGGCCGATGACTTCCGCCAGCGTGCTCGGATCGCCCAGTTGCAGCGTGAAAGGATGTTCGCCGTGCGGGCGATGGCGCAGGGTCTGTCCGTGCGAACCGATCGCGCGGATTTGCCCGGCATCGACGCCGCTGGCGTCGATCGCCTGTTGCGCGGCGCGCGCGAAGGCGCGGCCGACGCAGGTATCGAGTTCGCCGACTTCATCGAGCGAAAGGCTCGCCGTGGCCTGGCCCAGTTCCACCAGCCGCGCGCGCAGCGTCGGTTCCCACGGGTAGGTATGGCCGAACACCAGTTGCAGGCGCGGTGCGAAGCGCACCAGCGCCGCGTCGATGCCGTCGGTACTGGTGCCGGAGATCAGGCCCAGGTAGAGCGAGTCGTCGAGCGCGCTGTTCACGCGCCGCGCCGGCTCAGCGGGCCGCGTAGGCGCGACCGCCCTCGATCAGCTGCAGCTTGGCGAGCATCGGCTGGGTCTGCAGCTGGAAGCGCGCGAGCTCGGCGCGCGGCAGCGGTTCGGGCTTGGGCAGCGTGACCTTGAGCGGATCGCGGTGCACGCCGGCGACGCGGAATTCGTAATGCAGATGCGGCCCGCTCGCCAGGCCGCTGGCGCCGACGTAGCCGATCACATCGCCCTGGCCGACGCGCGCGCCGGTCTTGGCCTTGCCGAAGCGCGACATGTGCGCATACAGCGTGGTGTAGCCGCGGCCGTGATCGACGATGACGGTGCGGCCGTAGCCGTTCTTCCAGCCGGCGAAGCTGATGCGTCCGTCGCCGGCCGTCATGATCGGCGTGCCGCTGCCGGCGGCGTAATCGACACCCTTGTGCGCGCGCGTGATGCCGAGCACCGGATGCTTGCGCGAGGAGGTGAACAAGGAACTGATGCGGGCGAATTCGATCGGAATGCGCAGGAAGGATTTCTTCATCGGCCGGCCTTCGCCGTCGAAATATTCCTGGCGGCCGTCGGCGAACTCGTAGCGGAAAGCGTTGTAGCGCTTGCCCTGGTTGACGAAGGTGGCGGCGAGGATATCGCCGGCGCGCAGGCGCTCGCCGTCGCGATACACCTCTTCGTACACCACGCTGAAACTGTCGCCGACGCGCAGGTCCTGCGCGAAGTCGATGTCGTAACCGAACACCTTCGCCAGTTCGACGATGGCGCCGTTGCTCAGGCCCGCTTCGGCGCCGGCGCCGAACAGCGAACCCTTGATTTCGCCCGAGGCCATCTGGATGCGGCGCTGGATATCGCGCTGCTGCACCGACTCGGTGATTTTTTCGCCGGCCAGACTGAGCGTGACGCGGCTGGCTTCGTCGCGATCGAAGCGCACGGCGCGCAGTTCGCCGGGCGAGGCGATGTCGAAATGGAACTGGGTGCCGGGGCGGATGCGGGTGAGCGGATCCTTGCAGCCCGGATGCGCCAGCAGGCGATGCATCGTGCTGGTCGGCAGGTCGAGCGAGGCGAAGATGTCGCCGAGCGTCTGGCCGGATTTCACCGTCACCGTCTGCCAGTTCGGTTCGTCCGACTCTGCGACGAAATCGTCCGACGCCACGTCCTGGGTTGCGATACCGGCGGGCGCTTCGATTTCCGGCAACGCCAGCGGCTGAGTGATCAGTACCGGCTCCACCGGCTGGCGCGTGGCGTTGGCGAAACCCGGCGCGATCGCGGCCACCAGGGTGGTGGCGGTGGCGAACAGGCTGGCCAGCATCCAGTGCTCGCGGCGCCAGGTGCGCGGTGCCAGGGCCGCGCCGGCGATCGACGCGACGCGGGCGGAAGGTGTCGTTGCTTGCGAAGCCGAAGCCTGCGAGCTGGCCGCCTCGGGAGTTGCCGTACGGGCGGCGTCGCTCAGGCGCTGCGCGCCGCGACGGATTGCCTGCACACGGCCAGTCCCGGCCGCGGCATTCCCTGCCGAATCCTTAGCTTTGGAATCCACGCCTGCCCCTGTTGGTCCTTCAAACGGTCGGTACGATAACCACCGTTCGGAGCATGCGTCAAACCCTTGTCGCCATTAGGAATTTTCGGGGTTTCTATTTAACGGGCTGTTAACGAAAACGCCCTTTTCTGTTCAGTCTGGTGGGGTTTTTGGGACCGACCCGACAGAAGCGTCACCTCAAGTTTGGGGCGCCTGGAAAGCGGGCTGATCCAAGCCGGCAGCGCTGAGGCTTCGTGGCGTGCCTCAGGCAACCACCTCGACACGCCACCGCTCGGCCGTGTCCGGCTCGCACGAAATCTCCACAGCGACGAATTTCTCGATCAACGCGGCATTCGTGCGTAGATGGTCGCTCGCGGTGCAGGTGGTGAAGCGGCCGCCGCCGGCCAGCGCCATCGGCAGCAGCAACTGATCCGCCAGATGCTCACCGACGCAGGCTTCGGAATCGAGATAGCCCTGCACCTGGGTCGCGACGCGCTCGGCCACTTTCTCGGCCGGCACGCCGCGCTCGCCGTGGCCGGTGAAGACGTCGACATGGTCGTCGTGCTGCACGCGCACCATCACCACGTTGCCGGGGCCGATCGCCGGGCGCACGCTGCGCAGGTGCAATTGCTCGTCACTCAGGCCGAGCCGCTTGCCGAGCACGGCCAATTCGCGCTGGCCGATGCTCGACGATAAGCCCGACATCAGCGCCGTGGCCTCGATGCCGCGCAATTGGCCGCGCTGCTCGAACGACGCGATCCGCATTGCCGCGGACGGCTCGACCCTCGCCGACACGCGCCCGCCGCCGGCCGGGTAGAAGCCGTGCGATTGCAGTTCGAGCGTCGCGCACACGCCGATGCGGCGCAGCGCCGGCAGATAGGCGTGCGCGATGAAGTCGGCGCTCGGCGCCAGCGGGTTGTGCGTGCCGCCCTCGAGCTGCAGGCGCGACGGTGCCGCCGCGCTCCAGAAGGCCGGCAGCAAGGTTTGCAGCACGAGCATGGTCGAGCCGGCGGTGCCGAGCGCGAAGCTGTAGTCGCCCGGCAGCACGGCACCCGGTTCGAAGCGCAGCGTCGTCGAGCCGATCTGGGCGCCGATGGCGCTGCCGTTGCTGATCGCACAGGCCGCCTGCACCGCGGTCAGATGCTGGCGCATCAGGCCCGGGCGCGAGCGGAGCGCGCGAATGTTGCGCATCGTGAAGGGCGTGCCGGTGCAAAGGCTGAGCGACAGCGCGGAGCGCAGCAGCTGGCCGCCGCCGGCCGCGCCATCGATTTCGAGCGTATCCATGCAAGATTCCCCGCCGGGCGACATCGCGCCCGGCATTTCTTTTCCCTGTCGCGCCGGCTTGCGCCGGCGCGCGATCGTCACTGCGTCCTCATCCCTTTACGCAGACCACCTGGCACAAGGTATGCACGATTTCCACCAGATCGTTCTGCGCCTGCATCACCGCCTCGATCGATTTGTAGGCGGCCGGCGACTCGTCGACCACTTCGGCATCCTTGCGGCACTCCACGTGCGCCGTGGCCTTGGCATGATCCTCGACCGTGATGCGCTTGCGCGCCTCGGTGCGGCTCATCACGCGGCCGGCGCCGTGGCTGCAGCTGTGGAAGCTGTCCGCGTTGCCTAGCCCGCGCACGATGAAACTCTTCGCTCCCATGCTGCCGGGAATGATGCCCAGTTCGCCCTTGCGCGCACTCACCGCACCCTTGCGGGTCACGAACACGTCCTGCCCGAAATGCTTCTCGCGGCTGACGTAATTGTGATGGCAGTTGACCGCCTCGGCCTGCGCCTCGAACGGCTTGGCGATCACCTTGCGCGCCGCTTCCACCACGTGGTGCATCATGATCTCGCGATTGGCCCGCGCATAACGCTGCGCCCAGTCGACCGCGAACACGTAGTCGCCATAGTGCTCGCTACCTTCCGGCAGATAGGCCAGGTCGGCGTCCGGCAGGTTGATCATCCAGCGCCGCATGTCCTGCTTGGCCAGCTCGATGAAGTGCGTGCCGATCGCATTGCCGACGCCGCGCGAACCGGAGTGCAGCATGAACCACACGCGGTTCTCCTCGTCCAGGCAGACCTCGACGAAATGATTGCCGGTGCCGAGCGTGCCCAGATGGTTGAGGTTGTTGGTGTTCTTCAGGCGCGGATGACGCTCGGTGATCCGCTTGAAGTCGTCCGTCAACCCGGCCCAACTGTCGAACGTGCGCTTCGGTGGCGTGTTCCACGCCCCCTTGTCGCGCTGGCCGCGGCCCGCCGTGCGGCCATGCGGCACCGCGTGCTCGATCGCGCTGCGCAGTTCGCCCAGGTGATCGGGCAGGTCGTCGGCGCTGAGCGTGGTGCGCGCAGCGATCATGCCGCAGCCGATGTCGACACCGACGGCAGCCGGAATGATCGCGCCGATCGTCGGCACCACCGAACCCACGGTCGCGCCCTTGCCCAGATGCACGTCGGGCATCACGGCGATCCATTTGTGGATGAAGGGCAGCTTCGCCATGTTCTCGAGCTGCGCGCGCGCGGCGTCTTCGAGCGGCACGCCGCGCGTCCACAACTTGATCGGTGCGTGGCCCTGCTGGTGGATGACGTTGTAGTTGATCGTGCTCATCTTGGTTTCCTGACGACTCAAGGAGGGAGCTTCTCTCCGTCCAAAAAAGGTGCGGCGACGATAGTTTGTGGAACACACCGGCGATCGGCCTGTGACCGACCGCCGGCCGGGGTTCGAACCCGACCCGTGAGGGCTACCCATGTAGTTCCACCGGCATTCGCCGCAAAACAGTGCCGCAGTCCGGGTGAACCGCAGCGATTGAACCTGCCACTGAAAAAGTGACGACGACGCCTTCGACGAGTGGAGATGGAACGCCCTGCTCTACCGCTGAGCTACCGTCCTGCGACGGGCGGGATTCGAACCCGCGACCCGGAGAGTGAAAGTCTGTAGTTCCATCGGCATTCGAAAGCGTCGCCGTCGACCTGGCGGAGAGCAGCGACGATAGTTGTCTCCGACTTGCCGGAGTCGAACCGGCGAACCGTGTAGTCGGACCGGCATTCGCCGCTCTCCATGGAGCTGTTGTGCAACCCGATATCCCCGCGCCCGGCCGGCCCCATTGCCGGCCGGGCTTTGCTGCTTCAAAGCGCGATGGCTTCGATCGTTTCCACCCAGCGCGCCGTGGCCGATCCTTCGGTCCGGTACGCGGCGAGCAACTCGAACACCGCATCGCTGAAACCACCGACGTGCAGCACGTCGTCACGCTCCACCGTCTGGCTGGTGGCATTGGGCTGCAGGTCGATGCAGACCAGGCGCGCCTGCGGGCAACGTGCCTTCAGTTGCGCCCACTGCTGCATCGTCGGCGTCGCGGTGCCGGCGCCGGTGTCCTTCCAGCTCTCGTTGTCCGACACCAGCACCAGCAGATCCACCTTCGCGCGCTCCCGGTTGAGTTGCGCCAGCGGCGCGCTGACCGCGGTGCCGCCACCGCACAACGCCGACAGTTGCCGCGCCTGCGTCATCACGCTGTCGCGCGGATTCAACCGCACGTGGCGCACCGCCTCGGCGAACGGCAGCACGCGTGTCTGCGGATTGGTCCGCAGCAGCGACGCGGCGATCAGTGCCGCCACGTCGACGCAACGCGCCGCCGTGGTCGAACCGCGACGAAAACCGGTGACCGGCGAGGCCATCGAGCCCGACACGTCGACCGCAACCGCGACGCAGCCGGCGATCGCCGGCACCTGCCGGGTCGCGATTTCCATCGCGTCCTGCAGCGCCTCGGTAATCGCCGACGGCAAGTTGCCCGCCGCCGCCTGATACGCCATCAGCAACTGGTACGGAAACACCCGTGCCCGCGCGATCGATGCCGCATCGCGCAAGCGCCCGGCGATACGTGCCGTCGCCGCCGCATCCTCGAACACGCCGTGCCGCGCGAACGTGTTGAGGTTCATGCGCAGCGCCTGCCACGGTGCGTTGAGCGCCAGCGTCGTCCAGTGCCCACGCGTCAACGGCAGCGACGTGTAGTACTGGAACGGAAGGTCCGGTAGCGGCTGCGACGGATCGCGCTTGAACGCCTCGTACGCCTGCACGAGCGGCGGCAAGGCTGACTCGCTGTACGGCTTGCCGACGATCCACGCGAACAAGGCCTCGCGCTCGGCATCGGCCGGCTTCGGATGCACCATGCGGATCACGTCCGCCATCGACGGCTGCGATCCGATCGCCGCCGCGACCAGCGTGCCGGCCGAGGCATTCGCGATCCAGTCCTTTACCAGCCGCTTCGGCAGCGAACCGAGCGACTTGCGCCCGACGCGGCCGCTGCGCAGGATCTGCACCACGTTGCGCAGCATGCGGCCGTTGTTGACCACGCGCGGAAACGCCGCGGCGAACAGCGCCGGCGCGCGCAGGCTCAAGGTCGCCAGCAGCAGCGCCGGCATGTCCTTCATGTGCGCGGTTTCGCGGGCATGGATCGCAGTCCGCGCCACGAACTCCGGCGACACCTGCGCGGCCAGCATCAGCACCGTCGCCAGCTGGCCTTCGTCGGTCGCGTAGTAGGTGCCGTTGAGACAACCGGTCGCCGCATACAAGGCCAGCGCGGCCTCCGGCGAGCGACGATAAGCCGGCGCACCCTCTTCGTTGACGGCGTCGGTCGCCGGCAACAGCGGGCCGCGGTTCGATTGAAAGAGCGTGAAGTTGGCCATCGGAATCTCCCGGCAGGAAAAGCCTGCGTCGGGCTCCCTTGAGCATGCGGCGTGCCAACCTCAGCCATTGCGAAGAAAAGCGAATTAAATCAAATCATTGGATCAATCCGGTCCCGGCTCTGTCGTTACCGAGTTCGGAATGATCATATACTTCCGTATCGCAACGTATCGGACGATATATGGCCAGGCGGCAAGTCATCATCGGCATGCTCGGCACCCAGCTCGATGCCGGCACCGGTCCCGCGCGCTGGGAGAAGTGGCGGCCGACGGTGGCGCTGACGATGTACGAAGACTTCCTCGTCGATCACCTCGACCTGGTGGTCGACGAGCGCCGCTACTCGGCGCTGGCCGATTGTGTGACGCAGGACATCGCGCAGGTTTCGCCGTCGACCCAGGTCCGCCGGCACGACATGTTCCTCGCCGATCCCTGGGATTTCGAGGCGGTCTACGCGACCTTGCACGACTTCCTGCGCGGCTACGAATTCCGCCCCGACGACGAGGACTACTACGTCCACATCACCACCGGCAGCCACGTCGCGCAGATCTGCTGGTTCCTGCTCACCGAAAGCCGGCATTTCCCCGGCCGTCTGCTGCAAACCTCGCCGCCGCGGCGCCAGGGTGCGGGCGATACCGGCAGCTACAGCATCATCGACCTGGATTTGTCGCGCTACGACGCGATCGCGCAACGGTTCGCCCAACAACAGTTGGAAGATCGCGCACTGCTGAAGAGCGGTATCGCCACCCGCAGCCCGACCTTCAACCGGATGATCGAGCAGATCGAAACCGTCGCCACGCGTTCGAAGGCGCCGATACTGCTGATGGGGCCCACCGGTGCGGGCAAGAGCCAGCTTGCCAAGCGCGTGTTCGAGCTGAAGAAACTCAAGCACCAGTTGCCCGGCGGTTTCGTCGAAGTGAACTGCGCGACGCTGCGCGGCGATGGCGCGATGAGCACGCTGTTCGGCCACGTCAAAGGCGCCTACACCGGCGCGGCCAACGACCGCGCCGGCCTGCTGCGCTCGGCGCATCAGGGCCTGTTGTTCCTCGACGAAATCGGCGAACTGGGTCTGGACGAACAGGCGATGCTGTTGCGCGCGCTGGAAGAAAAGCGCTTCTTCCCGGCCGGTGCCGATCGCGAAGTGGAAAGCGATTTCCAGCTGATCGCCGGCACCAATCGCGATCTGCAGGAAGCCGTCGATCGCGGCCGCTTTCGCGAAGACCTGCTGGCGCGTCTGAATCTGTGGACCTATCGTTTGCCCGGCCTGGCCGAACGCATGGAAGACATCGAGCCGAATCTGGAGTTCGAGCTCGAGCGCTGGTCGCGCGAACAACGCCAGCGCGTGACGTTCAACAAGGAAGCGCGCGAACGCTATCTCGCTTTTGCGACGAGTCCCGATGCGCGCTGGACCGGTAATTTCCGCGATCTCGGCGCGTCGGTGATGCGCATGGCGACGCTCGCCACCGCCGGCCGCATCCAGGTCGACGGCGTCAACGAGGAAATCGCGCGCTTGCGCCGGCAATGGCGTGCCGGCGCGGCGCCATCGCCGCTCGACGGCCTGCTGGCCGATCCGGCGGCGCTCGATCCGTTCGATCGCGTGCAACTGGAAGCCGTGGTGCGCGTGTGCCAGCGCTCCAAATCGCTGTCGGCCGCGGGCCGCGAACTGTTCTGCGCGTCGCGAACCCTGCGCACCAGCACCAACGACGCCGACCGCCTGCGCAAATACCTGGCGCGCTTCGAACTCGACTGGGCCAGCGTGCGTGCGCCGCTGGCCGGCTGAATGCCTGCACGGCGCTGGCCGGGGCGCTGAAGGCGGCCGGCCGGACACCGCGATCGGCTTCATGAAAGTTTTCCTCGCGCCCGACGCGCGACTGCTATCGTGCACGCGCTACCACCCGGGGGAATCCACTTGAAGACTGTTTCGCTGTTTCGCGCGGCGTTCGCGCTGCTGCTTTCGCTTGCACTGGTTTCGCTCGCCTCTGCGGCGACGCTCACCTATCCGTCCGCCAAGGACGCCAAGTTCCTGATCGATATTCCCGACGATTGGGAAGGCGAGCCGGCCGACGAAGAGGGCGGTTTCATGAACCTCACCGGGCCGTCGGGCATCCTGGTTTCGCTGCGCACGGTCAAGCTCAGCGAATACTCGATGGACGATGTGGTGAAGGAAGCGGCCGACTTCATCGAAGAGAACTACACCGAAGTGAAGTGGATGGACGTCACGCGCGAAGCGAACGGCACCGTCGGCCAGGCCGGCGTCGGCATGAACGAAGGCGATCAGGTGATCTTCTCGAACGCCTGGACGCCGATGGAAACGGTGATCTTCGAACTGCGCCTGGTCGCAAGCTTCGGCGACGACGAAGGCGTCAAGCAGGGCCAGGCCATTCTCTCCACGATCCGCGGCGTGAAGTAAGCGGGGCGGCGCGCTGCGCCGATGCAGAAGAACGTTCGCCGCCAACGAGGCGGCGAACTCCGCCAACGGGCGCCGGCCGTAGCGCCGCTACGGTCGACTTCCCCGCTGCAGGTATTGCGGGATCGCGATCGTCGTGATCCCTGCCCGCTCCGGATTCCGTACGTACGGACATCCCGACCCGGAGCCCCGCCATGATCAACTCGTCCCGCCTGCCGAACCTGGCCGCCTGCGCGCTGCTGGCGCTCGGTTTCGATGCCTGCGCCGGCGCGCTCGTGCGCCAGGGCAGTTCCGCCGATGCCGCCGGGCTGGTGCCGATCGTCAATACTTTCCGCGACGATCTGGGTGGACCGAACAACGGTGTCGGCGGCAGCTTTCCCGACGGTAGGCGCGAGCTCAATTGGGACGGTGTGCCCGACAGTCTGTCGGCGCCGAACAATTTTCCGCCCGACTTCTTCAATGTGAATTCGCCGCGCGGCGCCGTCTTCCACACCGTGCTCGAAGACACCGGCAGCGCGCTGAACCAGTTCGTCGTCAGTGCCTCGGCGGCCTCCGGCGTGCCGGTGCGATTCGGCGACATCAACGCGGGGTATGCGGACGAATTCATCACCTTCAGTGCGCAGCGCCTTTTCATGCCGCGCGGCGCGCATGCGCTGCTGGTGAAGTTCTATGTCCCGGGCACCACGGTGCAAGCGACGGTGAAAGGTTTCGGTGCCGTGTTCACCGATGTCGATACCGCCGGCGGCGGCGGCCGCAGCTCGATCTACGCGTATTCGCCGGAGGGCCGCCAGATCGCCGCGGCCAGCGCGCCGGTGCGCGATGGTGGGCTGTCTTTCGTGGGCCTGTCGTTCAACGGCAGCGAGCGCATCGGCTACGTGATCATCCGCGCCGGCTCGCATGCGCTCGGCGCTGCGAATGACGATGGCGTCGCGGGTGTCGACGTGGTCGGGCTCGACGATTTCATCTACGGCGAACCGGCGGCGGTAGCCGGCTGCCTGTTCAACGATGGGTTCGAGTGCGGGATGCCTTGAGGCACAGGCTCGCGAATCACTGCGAAGAGAGCGGATGCATTCCGTTCTCCTGCGCGCGCGTTCAACCCATTCCCAGGTATTTGTCCTTCAAGCGGACATAGTGCTGCGCCGAGTAGTGAAGCTGCTCGATCTCGCGCTCGCTCAACTTGCGCGCCGGCCGCGCCGGATTGCCGAGCCACAGCTCGCCTTCGCCCACCGTCTTGCCCGGCGACACCACCGCGCCGGCCCCGACGAATCCGTGCTTCTTCACCACCGCGCCGTCGAGCACCGTCGCGCCCATGCCGATCAGGCAGGCGTCCTCGATCGTGCAGGCGTGGATGATCGCGCCGTGGCCGATCGTGACATCCGCGCCGATCACCGTCGGCCAGCCGCCGGGGCGCGTGAACGGACCTTCGTGCGTCACATGGATCACCGCGCCATCCTGCACATTGGTGCGCGCGCCCACGACGATCGAGTTGACGTCGCCGCGCACCACCGCGAACGGCCACACCGACGCATCTTCGCCCAGCGTCACCTCGCCGATCACGCAGCCGGCGGGGTCGACGTAGCAGCGCGCGCCGAGGGTGGGAGTCTTGTCGAGAAAGGGTCGAACGCTCATCGCTGCAGGCTTCCATCGCATCGCCGGAACCGGCCGGCCGGGCCGCCATTGTAGAGCCGGCGCTCGGCCGCGCCTGCGCTAGACTCGGCCGATGGACGCCCTCGCCGATACTCCCATTTCCGATCTGCGGCCCACGCTCGATGCCTTGCGCGCGGCGCAGGCCGCCCGCGTGCCCGGCTACGCGCAACGGCGCGATGATTTGACGCGCTTGCGCGAGGCCTTCAAGCGCCGCCTGCCCGAAATGGTGGAGGCCGTCTCGGCCGACTTCGGCGGCCGCGCACGGCACGAAACGCTGGTCTCCGACGGCATGACGACGATCACCGAGATCGGCCACACCTTGCGCCATCTGCGCGGCTGGATGCGCGCGAAACGCAAGTCGGTGAATCTTGCGTTCCTGCCGGCGCGCGCGGAGATTCGCTACGTGCCGCTCGGCGTGGTCGGCATCATGGCGCCGTGGAATTACCCGGTGAACCTGAGCCTGATTCCGCTGATCGCGGCGATCGCGGCCGGCAATCATGTGTTGCTGAAACCTTCCGAGCACACGCCGCGCACCGCCGCATTTCTGCGCGACCTGCTGGCCGAGGTTTTTCCGCAGGATCGCGTGGCGGTGGCGATGGGCGGACCGGAACTCGCCGCGGCTTTCGCGGCCTTGCCGTTCGATCATCTGTTCTTCACCGGTTCGACTGAGCTCGGCCGCAAGGTGATGGCCGCCGCAGCACCGAACCTCACCCCGCTGACGCTCGAGCTCGGTGGCAAATCGCCGGCATTGATCGCGCCGGATTACCCGCTCGAGCATGCCGTCGAACGCATCGTCGCCGGCAAGTGTTTCAACGCCGGGCAGACCTGCATCGCACCGGATTACGTGCTGCTGCCGCGCGCGGCGATCGACAGGTTCGTCGCGATCGCCAACGCGAGCGTGGCGCGCCGCTATCCGACGCTGGCGAACAATCCCGACGTGACCTCGGTGGTCAACGATCGCCAGTTCCAGCGGCTGCAATCGATCGTCGCCGATGCGCGCGAGCGCGGCGCCGAGGTCGTCGAATGCGCCGCCTCGCCGCAGGACGGCCGGCGCGTCTTTCCGCTGACGATCCTGATCGACCCGCCGGCCGATTCGCGCGCCATGCAGGAAGAATTGTTCGGCCCGGTCCTGCCGCTGAAACCCTACGACGATTTCGACAACGCGCTCGCCGCGGTGCGCGCGCAGGAACGACCGCTGGCGTTCTACCCGTTCGACCGCAACAACGTCCGCCTGGAGAACACGCTCGCGTCCGTCACCGCCGGCAGCGTCTGCGTCAACGACACGATGATCCATTTCGCACAGCACGACCTGCCGTTCGGCGGCGTCGGCCCCAGCGGCATGGGGCACTATCACGGTCATTCGGGTTTCCTCGCGTTGTCGAAGGCGATGCCGGTGATGCGGCAGTCGCGCTTCAATGCGATCGGCCTGTTCGATCCGCCGTATGGAAAAGTGGCCGATGCATTGTTGAAGCTGCTGATGCGGTAGCGCTAAGGCGCCGTTGCGGCGCGACCCTGCACAGGCGCTTTCGAATCGGGTGTCCGCTTCCAGGGGTGTGGCCGTACTGCGACGGCACCACCTTCGGTCCGGACACCTTCTCGTGGAAATCATCGCAAATACTCGCTGCTCATCTGCATCGTCGCCGGGCGTTGCCTTCGGCAGGCGCGCAGCATCGACGGCGCGGCGCCGGCTGTCGCGAGTGCTCATCGGAGCTGCGCTCGCGGCGCTGATCGGCACCGCGGCCGATACGATATCCGCCGCCACCCTCGACATGGGCGACAGCCGCGCCTGCGCCATCAAGGACGGCCGGGTGTTCTGCTGGGGCAAGCTGCCCTTCGGCACGCCGGACGGCGCGATCACCACCAGCAACACCGCCATCGCCATCAAGGGTGCAACCGACGCCTCCGACGTGAGCGTCGGGGCCGCCCACACCTGCGCGATCGCCAACACCGGGGTGCTGTGCTGGGGTGACAACACCTTCGGACGGCTCGGCAACGGCAGCAACATCGGCAGCGTTTCGCCAGTACCGGTGTCGGGTTTGCAGGCGGGCGCGGTGACATCGATCGCCGCCGGTTTCAGCCACACCTGCGCGGTGGAAAGCGGCGGTGTGAAATGTTGGGGGATGGGCACGAAGGGCCAGCTCGGCACCGGTTTCCTCAATGCTTCGTTTGTTCCGAAAAGCGTGGTGGGTTTGGGCGCGAATTCGGGCGCGACCAAAGTCGCGACCGGCTACGAGTTCAGCTGCGCCATCGTGGGCGGTGGCGTGAAGTGCTGGGGCGCGGGCAGTTTCGGCCGGTTGGGCAACGGAGACATCGTCGATGCAAAGACGCCGGTCGACGTCACTGGCTTGCCGGCGGGGTCGAATCTCGTCGCCGACCTGGCGCTGGGTGATTTATTCGCCTGCGCGCGCTTGATCAGCGGCGAAGTCCGCTGTTGGGGCGCTGGCGCCCAAGGGTCGCTGGGCAATGGCGGTAACCAGAACTCATCGGTGCCCGTTACCGTGATCGACCCGAACGGCCAGCCGCTGACTGGCGTGTCCCGGTTGGCAACGGGGTCGGGCCACGCCTGCGCCGACGGCGGAGCAGGCACCCAGCTGCGTTGTTGGGGTCGCGGATTGCTCGGGCAACTCGGTTCGGACCTTGCGACCGTTAACGCGGCGGTCGAAGTGGACGGGATATCGAACGTGGACGCTATCGCTGCGTCGAGCGAGTCCACCTGCGTGCAGAACTCCGAGGCAGAAATTCGCTGCTTCGGACAGAACCTCTGGGGTGAGCTGGGTGCCGGCTTTGACGCCTCCGCGGAAATTCCCGAGGCCATAGCCGGCTTGAGTGGAATCGAATTGATCGCGACCGGCGATCGGCATTCGTGCGCGGCGAGCGCCACGGATATCTTTTGCTGGGGCGAAACCGCCGATGGCAAGCTTGGAACGGGTCCGCAAACCGGCAGGTATCAGGAAACGCCCACTCTCGTCGCCGCACACCCGCCTGGCGGCGTGACGCACCTGGCGCTCGGTGCCGGGCATTCGTGCTCACGCAATGCCCTCGGTGAAATCCATTGCTGGGGGTTCAACACTTCCGGCCAACTCGGAACCGGTTTTTTCGCGCCGCACGATGTGCCTACGAAGGTCGCAGGAAACTTCCTCTCCGTGGCGTCGATTGCCGTTCACACGTGCGCTGTGACCGAACAGAATCAGGCGCAATGCTGGGGGCTGGGCAACCGCGGCCAACTCGGCAACAACACCCAGCAGTCGTCACCATCACCGCAAACCGTTGTCGACGAATTCGGCGCTCCCCTCACCGACGTCACGCAAGTGGCGGCCGGAACGACGCACTCGTGCGCGCTGGCGGCAGGCGAGGTCTGGTGCTGGGGCGGCAATGATGTGGGCCAAACCGGGTCGGCCGGCGGCGATAGCTTGTTTGCACAACTCGTAGCCCTGCCCGTCGACGCTTTGGCAATCAGCGTCGGCGGATATCACTCCTGCGCAACCCTTTCCGACAGCACCACATGGTGCTGGGGCAGTAACGAAACTGCCGGTACGCAGCAATCGGGCCCTGCTCCGCAACTTCACCCACTGCCCGACATTTCCGCCATGGCGGCGGGCCCGACGGACAACACCTGCGCTTTGACCGCCGACAATGCCGTCCAGTGCTGGGGCAAGAATGGCTATGGCCAACTCGGCGTCGGAAACTTCGTCGACACGGTGGCTCCGACGACTGCCATCACATTCGACAGCGCCGCGCTTCCGATCGCCATCGCCACCGCCTCCGAGCACAGCTGCGCCGTTCTCGACGACGGATCGGTGCACTGCTGGGGCAACGGCCTCTACGGCCGGCGCGGCGATGGCGACGTCGGCTTCACGACGGCGCCGCTGGGTGCCGTCATCTTCCCGGTGGAAATCTTCGCGGACGGCTTCGAGCAGAACTGAAAGCCACGAAGCGCAGCCGGCTACGATGGCCGACCAGCAGGCCAGCCGACCGCACGGTTATCGACTCGCAGCCCATCGAGCCGCGAGTCGCCACCTCCACGCAACCGTCAGAACAACAGCGATACCGAAAAATTGTCGTTGCTGTCGGTCGCAGTGTGCGAATCCAAGGCCTGAATCGTGATCGTGCGCAGCCCGGGCTCGAGTTCGGTTTCCATGATCTGCGTCGGCAATGTCCGATGCTCCGCAGCGCCATTCGAATACAACTGCGCCGTGCCGATCACCAGGCCGTCGAGCAGCACCTGCACCGCGATCGGAACATTGTCCACTCGCGCCCACGCCGTGCCTGAGAACACGAAGGTCGCAGGCCCGTCGAGCGGCGCCTTGAAATTGACGGTGATCGGCAAGGGGCCGGGCAGATTGTTGGCGATGATCAACGCGGTCATGGTCGAACTCCTGGCAGGAAAGGATGCGATGTCGCACGCGCCACATCGCCGCGGAAGAGTGGGCCTATCGCGAAAGTTTGTCGAGGTGACAAATTCCTAGATGACCGGTGTCCGCGAAGTCATTCCGCCGGCCAGCGTCGGCCTACAGTCCCAACAACGGCGCTTCGGCCGTCAACGCATCGCGCGGTCCGCCGACCTGCCGGATCGTGTACTGGTATCCGAGATCGATGGCGCGCGCGAAGGCCTGCCATTCGAGCAGGTCGATGCCTTCCAGCGCCGGTTTGAGCAGCAATCGGGTTTGGCGGCGGCGGCGTTGTACGGTGGCGTCGGAGTTCACCATGCCAGCGCGCAGCAGGATTTTCCCCAGGCTTGGGCGTTTGCGGAGGCCGAAGAATTCCGGAATCAGCCGCCACCAGACGGGCATCTCGGTTTCTTCCATCGTGGTTTCGAGGCGGTAGTTGCCGCCGACGTCGACGGCGACGATTTCACCGTTGAGGCGTTTGCGCATTTCGGCGACGGGCAGGTTATCGATGACACCGCCGTCGACCAGCACTTTTCCGCCGGCGAACACCGGCGGCAGGACGCCGGGAATCGCGCATGAGGCGCGCAGCCAGCGCCACAGCGTGCCGCGCTCGTGAACTTCCAGCGCGCCCTCGGTGAGATTGCTCGAGACGCAGAAGAACGGCAGCGGCAAATCCTCGATGTCGCGCTCGCCGAAGGCTTCGCGCAGCAGGCGCGACACCTTGCGGCCCGAGCGCAGCGAAACCAGCGGCAGCGTCCAGTCGGACAGCGGATTGGTGTCGACGAAGCAGGTGCGGTAGGTCTCGACCATCTGCGGGTAGGACCAATCGGCCGCGATGCCGGCGCCGATGATGCCGCCGATGCTGCAGCCACCGACGTAGTCGATCTCGATGCCGGCGTCGCGCAATGCACGCACCGCACCGATGTGCGCGAAACCGCGCGCGCCCCCGCCCGACAGCACCAATCCAGTGGCGCGTCCGGTAAGGCGGCGCGCGAGACGCGCGAGGTCGCCATCGTTGCGGATGTGGTGATGCGCGGTGACTTGCGGGAACGCGGCGCGCCAGGGTCGCGTGCTGCCGGGACGCGGGTCTTCTTTCTGCAGCAGGACGAGATGTTGCGGCAGATGGGAGGTCGGCGGGGCGAAGGGCGGCTGGCTCGTTGCGGGCGGTTCGACAGGCTCACCACGAACGGATGAGGAGGGATTGGCCGCGAAGATAGAGCGCGCCAACGGCTGCGCATCGCGCGTCGCCCCCGCGAGTATCAGCACGCAGTCGCTCTGCCGCAGGCAGCGTTCGCGCCACGACGGTTCCTCGCTGCCGATGTAGATCAGGAACGCGCTGCGTGCCTCGCGTGAGGTGAACCAGCCCGGCTCGCGTCCACGCGCGTGCGAAGCTTCGATCAGCGCGCCGACGGGGTCGACGTTCAACGCCGCCGCGAGGCGGCGGGCGAAACCGATCAGATCGATGCCCGGATGCGCCGGCAGCAGCGCGAAGCAGTGCGGCACGGCGGCCGCACCGCGCGTGTCGGAGAAACGGCGCAGCGCGACGCGCGCCATGTTGAGCATCGCTTGCGGATGCGCGGCGATCAATCGCTCGAAGGCTTCGCGCGACAGGCGCAATAATTCGCTGTCGCGCATCGCGATCACGGTGGCCGAGCGCGGCACCGCGGCGATCAGGCCGGTCTCGCCGACGCATTCGCCCGGCGTCACTGCGCCGAGCGCGCGCACGCGGCCTTCGTCATCGGTCTTGCTCGCGGCCAGTCGGCCATAGATCAGGATGTAGAGCGCATCGGAGGCGTCGTTCTGCGCGAACAACACCGCGCCGCCGGGCAGCGCAAGCCATTCCATGCGATCGGCCAGATCGCCGAGCGAATGCGCATCCATGCCGGCGAACAGCGGCAGTGCCGCCAGGCGCAGCAGCAGTTCGCGTCGCGCAAGCTCGTCGTGGCGCTGCACGCTCGGCTCTCCCCGGGCCCCGAGTCTGCCGGCATTATGCTCCGCCCGCTTGAATTCCGGCGCGCCCCGCGCCACCTTCCGCAGATGAAAACCGACCCCAACCCCCTGCTCGCCGAGCGCGAGCTGCCCGAATTTTCCGCCATCCAGCCCGCCCACATCGCGCCGGCGATCGATACGGTGCTGGAAGAATTCCGTCGCGAAGTCGACCGCCTCGTCGCCGATCCGAAGGCCCGCACCTTCGACACGCTGATCGCTCCGCTCGAACGGCTCGAGGATCGACTCAATCGCGCCTGGGCACCGGTGTCGCACCTGCACGGCGTGAAGGATTCGCCGGAACTGCGCGAGGTATACGGCATGATGGTCGAAAAGCTGACCGATCATTCGACCGAACTCGGACAAAACCGCGATCTGTTCGAGGCCGTGCTGGCGATCCGCGAATCCGCGGAATTTGCAACGCTCGACGCCCCGCGCCGCATGATGATCGAAGACAGCCTGCGCGATTTCCGCCTCAGCGGCGTGGCGCTCGAAGAGCCGCAGCGGGCGCGTTTCAAGGACATCCAGACCGAACTTTCCAAACTGGAAACCGAATTTTCCGAAGCAGTGCTTGATGCCACCGAAGCATGGACCCGGCCTTTGAGCGAAACCGAATTGGAAGGACTGCCGGAATCGGCGTTGGCAATGCTCGCGCAATCGGCGAAAGAGAAAGACATCGAAGGCCACCTCGCCACATTGAAAGGCCCGGTGGTGCAGGCCGTGCTCACTTATGCGGAAAACCGCGAGCTGCGTGCCGAGTTGTACCGCGCCTACAACACGCGCGCCTCGGATCAGGCGGCCGATGGCGGCGAGCATGACAATACGTTGCGCATCGAACGCATCCTCGCGCTGCGCCACGAAACCGCGAAACTGCTCGGCTTCGAGTCGGCCGCGCATCTGTCGCTGGCCGACAAGATGGCCGGCACGCCGGAGCGGGTGCTGGCTTTCCTGCACGATCTTGCGGCGCGCGCGAAACCAGTCGCTTTGCGCGAACTCGACGAATTGCGCGATTTCGCGAGGAAGGAATTGAGCATCGAGAAACTGGAGCCGTGGGACGTGCCGTGGGCCAGCGAAAAGCTGCGCCAGCGGCTGTTCGATTTCTCCGAAGAAGAAATCAAACCGTTCTTCCCGCTCGACGCCGCGCTGACCGGCCTGTTCACCGTGGCCGAGCGCGCCTTCGGCGTGCGCCTGGTGACGCGTGATGGCGTCGACGTGTGGCATGAGGATGTGCGCTACTTCGACGTGATCGATGCCGACGGCGCCGTGCGCGCCGGCGTCTACTTCGATCTTTATGCGCGCTCCGGCAAGCGCGGCGGCGCCTGGATGGACGTGTGCCGTACGCGTTTCGACGATGAGGCTTCACGGCAGCGTCCGGTGGCGTTCCTTACCTGCAATTTCGCGATGCCCGGCGTCGATCAGCCGTCACTGCTCACGCACGACGACGTGCTGACCTTGTTCCACGAGTTCGGCCACGGCCTGCATCACCTGCTTACCGAAATCGGCTGGCCCAGCGTCGGCGGCATCAGCGGCGTGGAGTGGGATGCCGTCGAATTGCCGAGCCAGTTCATGGAGAACTACGGCTGGCAGCGCGAAGCGCTCGATCTGTTCGCGCGCCACTGGAAAACCTCCGAACCCCTGCCGCAGGCGCTGTTCGACAAGATGCAGGCGGCGCGGCACTTCCACGCGGGATTGTTCCTCGTGCGGCAACTCGAATTCGCTCTGTTCGATTTCCGCGTCCACCTGGAATACGACCCGACGCACGGCGCGAACACGCTCGGCGTGCTCGATGAAGTGCGCCGCGAAGTAGCGGCCATCGTGCCGCCGGCGTGGCATCGGTTCCCGCACTCGTTCACGCATGTTTTCGCCGGTGGCTATGCGGCCGGTTACTACAGCTATCTGTGGGCCGAAGTGCTGAGCGCGGATGCCTTCGCAGCGTTCGAGGAAGCCGGGCTGTTCGACGCGAAAACCGGTGAACGCTATCGCCGCGAGATTCTCGCGGTGGGCGGTTCGCGGCCCGCGCTCGAGAGTTTCGTCGCGTTCCGTGGCCGCGAGCCGACACCGGATGCGCTACTGAAGAGCTATGGTTTCGCGGCATAGCGAGCGGCGCCGATGAAGAGCAGCCGCACGCTGCCGCTGATCATCGCGTGCGCGCTGTTCATCGAGAACATGGATTCGAGCGCGATCGCCACCTCGCTGCCGGCGATCGCGCTGGATCTGGGCACCGAACCGATTGCGCTCAAACTCGCACTCACCACGTATCTTCTGGCGCTCGCCGTGTTCATTCCGGTCAGCGGCTGGATCGCGGATCGCTTCGGTGCGCGCAACACTTTCATCGTCGCCATCGGCGTATTCCTGCTCGGATCGCTGGCCTGCGCGGCCAGCGTTTCGCTCGAGACACTGGTGGCTGCGCGCTTCCTGCAAGGCATGGGCGGCGCATTGATGGTGCCGGTCGGGCGTCTCGTGCTGTTGCGCACGATCCCGAAGAACGAACTGGTGCAGGCGCTGAGCTGGCTCACGATCCCCGCACTCGTCGCGCCGATGATCGGCCCGCCGCTCGGCGGCATGATCTCGACCTGGTTCGATTGGCGCTGGATTTTTCTGATCAACCTGCCGATGGGCGTGCTCGGCATGGTGCTCGGCTGGAAATTCGTTCCCAATCTGCGTGAAGAAGCCGGCCCGCTGGATTGGCGCGGATTCGCGCTTTCCGGCCTCGGCCTCGCGCTGGCGATGTTTGGATTTTCGACGCTCGGCCGGCACCAGGTTTCGATGCTCGCTGCGGCGGCAACGCTTGTTGTCGGCGTGTCCTTGCTCGGCGCGTATGTCGGGCATGCGCTGCGGCATCCGAAACCGTTGATCGATCTGCGCCTTTTCAGATTGCCGAGTTTTCGCGCCGGCGTCGTCGGCGGCTCGATCTTCCGCATCGGCATCGGCGCGACGCCGTTTCTGTTGCCGCTGATGTTGCAGCTCGGTTTCGGCATGACGCCGCTGCAATCGGGCCTGCTCACGTTCGCGTCCGCGGCCGGTGCGATGTTCATGAAAACGATCGCGGCGCGCATCCTCAAACGCTTCGGCTTCCGTCGCGTGCTGCTGGTGAATTCGCTGATTTCCTCGGTGCTTCTGGCCGGCTACGGCCTGTTCCGCGCCGATACGCCGGGCCTGGTCATCATCGGCGTTTTGCTGATCGCCGGCTGTTTTCGTTCGCTGCAATTCACCAGTCTCAACGCGATCAGTTACGACGAAGTCGAACCGGCGCGCATGGGTCAGGCCAGCAGCCTGTCGGGCATGATGCAGCAGCTCTCGCTGAGCATCGGCGTGGCCATCGGCGGCTACGCGCTGCAATTCGCCGCGGTGGCGACCGGCCGCGCCGACACCGCCGCCGAGAATTTCAGTTTCGCCTTCGTGATCGTGGCTGCGCTGTCCGCGCTGTCGGCCGTGATGATGTGGAAACTGCCGAAGGAGGCCGGCGCCGAAATGGCCGGCCGCGCGCAAACGGGCAAGGAAATCTCCGAGCCGAAGGCCGCACAGCGGCCCGCGACCTGAGTGCTATTTCGATGCGGGCTTTGCCGGTTTGAAACTGGTGAAGTCGTCCGGTGCGCGCGCGGCATCGAAAGTGGCCTGATCGACCGCCGGATCGCGCCAACGGTGCTCGGTCAGCACTCGCCAGCGGCCGTTCTCGTTGCGCGACACCGCCTGGAAACGCGTGAGACCGACGTTCGTCTTGCCCGCTGCATCGGTGCTGGCGATGCGCAGGATGCCGCGCTCGAACGCATATTCGCCATCGCTGTAACGATCGTCGAAACGCACTTGTGCATCGAGTTTCACGCCCGCTTCGCGCAAGCCCTTCATCACGGCGACGGAATCTTCGACGTAGTAATCATGGTCGAGGAATTGCCGCCCGACCCCATCGGCCATCACGAAATGCTTCGAGCGCGTTTCCAGATACGCATCGTCGTCGTAGTTGTTCACGCCGGCGATGAATGCGCTCCATACATCGCGGTTGATCTGTTCGAACGTAGAAGCCGGTTCGTCGGCCGTGCAAACGTTCGTGGCGAAGAGCGCGATCAGGAAGAACAAGCGAATAGGCATAGAATCAAAATCCGTGCGTGGTTGGCCCGCGGCTGTTCGCGGAGTGTCGATGCACTACGACACGCTGCGAACGCGCGGGTTCCGTCGCCCACTGTTCCGCGATTGAGGATTCAGCGGAAGAACGCGCGGAACACTTCCACCGTGCGCGCGATCGCCGCGTCGTCGACATCGAGGTGCGTGACCAGGCGGATGCTCGGCAGATAGCCGATCGACAGGCGCAGGCCGGCGGCATCGACATGCTGTTTGAAAGCCGCCAGCCGTTCGACGGGCACTTCGATGAAAACCATGTTGGTGTGCTGGGCAATGACGCTCAGCCCCGGCAGGTCGCGCAGCTGCGACGCCAGGGTTGCTGCGCGTGCGTGGTCGTCGGCCAGCCGCTCGATGTGATGATCGAGCGCATGCAGGCCGGCGGCGGCGAGCATGCCGGCCTGGCGCCAGCCGCCGCCGGTGACCTTGCGCCAGCGCCGTGCACGCTCGATGAGGTCGCGCTTGCCGACCAGCACCGAACCCACCGGTGCGCCGAGGCCTTTCGACAGGCAGATCGAAACGCTGTCGAAATGCGCGGCGATGCTTCGCGCCGGCACGCCGCAGGCCACCGCGGCGTTGTACAGACGCGCGCCATCCAGATGCAGGCCGAGGCCCGATTCGTTGCAGAAGCTGCGCGCCCGCGCCAGATAATCGAGCGGCAACGGACGGCCGTGCCAGGTGTTTTCCAGGCATAACAGTTTCGAACGCGCGAAGTGCGGATCGATCGGTTTGATCGCGCGTTTCACCGCATCGAGCGGCAACGTGCCGTCGGGCGCGTGCGGAATCGGCTGCGGCTGGATCGAGCCGAGCACCGCGGCACCGCCGCCTTCGTATTTGTAGGTATGCGCTTCCATGCCGACGAGGTATTCGTCGCCGCGTTCGCAGTGGCTCATCAGTGCGAGCAGATTGCTTTGCGTGCCGGACGGCACGAACAGGCCGGCTTGGAAACCCAGGTCGGCGGCGAGGCGATCTTGCAGCGCGTTGACGGTGGGGTCTTCGCCGTAGACGTCGTCGCCGACCTCGGCAGCCAGCATCGCGGCGCGCATCGCGGCAGTGGGGCGGGTGACGGTGTCGCTGCGCAGGTCGATGGTCATTGGCGGCGCGGGAGTGGGCGGGGGTGTGATGATACTTCTGCGTGGCCATTGCCATGCGAGCGCTTGAAGTCACCGGCTTGCCGCCGAGGCGGCAGTGGATGTTCGGCGGATGGGGGGTCAAGAAAAAAGCGGGACGCGAAGGACGCGAAGATAAGAGAAAGGACGCGAAGGTCAGATTGATAAACACTTTGCGTGCTTTCTTTTTCCTTTGCGTCCTTTGCGTCCCGCTTAAGCAGCCTGCCTCGAGCCTGCCGGAGCGCGGAAACTTCCGGTTAGGCGGAGTGTTCCGGCGAAGAGGCGACGCCGGCCAATGACGGAACGGCGCGGGATCATGCGAGAATTCGCGCCATTCGCCGCTCCCGCCGTTCGACCATGCCCAAGACCACCGTGATGTTCGCCACCTACAACGAGCCGCAGTGGCTCGAATGGGTGTTGTGGGGTTACGCCACGCAGACCGAGAAGGATTTCGAAGTGCTGGTCGTCGACGACGGCTCGCGCGACGACACGCGCGCCGTGATCGATCGGGTGCGGCCGCAGTTGCCGTACCGCTTGCGGCATTTCTGGCAGCCCGACGAGGGCTATCAGAAATGCAAAGGCATGAATCGCGGCATCCTGCTGGCGCAGAGCGATTACCTGATCTTCACCGACGGCGATTGCATTCCGCATCCGGAATTCGTTGCGCGTCATCTGGCGCTGCGCGAGCGTGGCCGTTATCTCACCGGCGGCTATTCGAAACTGCCGCTCGAGCTTTCGCATCGCATCACGAAAGAGGACATTCTTGCCGGTCGCGCAACCGACTATGCGTGGCTGGCCGCGAACGGGCTCGAACGCCACACGCTGAAGCTCAAAGTGAAGAACGAAACGCTGCGTTCCTTGCTCAACACGTTGACGCCGGTCAAGCCGCGACTGCACGGCCACAATGCCTCGGTGTGGAAGGACGATGCGATTCTCGTCAACGGCTGGGACGAACGCATGCAGTACGGCGGGCAGGATCTGGAGCTGGGCGAACGCCTGACCAATGCCGGCATCCGCGGCAAGACGATCCGCTATTCGGCGATCTGCGTGCATCTGGAACACAAGCGCGGCTACATGAAACCCGAGATGCGCCAGAAGAACGACCTGATCCGCGCCGAAACGCGCAGCAAGCGCATCACGCGCACGCCGTTCGGCATCGACTCGCACCTGCAAGAATCCAATCGCGCCGACTGACCGGAATCCCCGCATGCGTATCGCCAGCTGGAACGTCAATTCTCTCAACGTGCGCATGTCGCATCTGGAAGAGTGGCTGAAACTGCGCCAGCCGGACATCGTGGCGTTGCAGGAAACCAAACTCGAGGACACCAAGTTCCCGCGCGAGGCGCTCGCCGCGCTCGGTTACCACAGCGTGTTCTGCGGACAGAAAACCTACAACGGTGTGGCGCTGCTGTCGCGCGCGCCGATCGAAGATCTGTGTTCGGGCATTCGCGGTTTCGAAGACGAACAAAAGCGCGTGGTGGCCGCCACCATCGGCGATCTGCGCATCGTCGATCTGTATGTGGTGAACGGTCAGGCGGTCGGCACCGAGAAATACGCCTACAAAATGCGCTGGCTGGCGGCGGTGCGCAATTGGCTGGCCGAAGAACGCGAACGGCATCCAAACCTGATCGTACTCGGCGATTTCAATATCGCGCCGGACGATCGCGACGTGCACGATCCGTCCATCTGGAATGCCGACAGCATCCACAGCTCCACCGCCGAGCGCGCCGCCTATCGCGAGCTGCTCGACCTCGGCCTGCACGACAGCTACCGGCTGCACAGCGCCGAGGGCGGGCAGTACAGCTGGTGGGACTATCGTGCCGCCGGTTTTCGCCGAAATCTCGGTTTGCGCATCGATCTGGTGCTGGTGAGCGAAGCCTTGCGTTCGCGCTGCCGGGCCAGTGTCATCGATCGCGAACCGCGCACCTGGGAGCGGCCGAGCGATCACGCACCGGTATGGGTCGAGATCGAGTGAGTTGTAACGTCGCAGCGGTTCGCGCGACGCCGAACGGCCTCGCAATCGAAGTGCGCGTGGACTCTACTTGGCTTGCGTCGACTCCGGTGCCGGCGCGCCCGCGCAGGCAACTTCGCGCTTGATGCCCTTGAGCAGACCCTTGGCGTCGAGCGTGCCGGACAGCGTGATGTTGGCCCAATCGTCGAAATCCTGGATTTCGCTCAGCGCGCCGCCGCACATCGCGTCGTGGCCGGGATTGACGTCGAAGGCGATGCCCGATTCGACGCTGCCGTTGTAATTCCAGTCGATCGCCGGATTGCCGCACACCCCCTTGGCCTCGTCGACGGCGGCTTCGTCGATGGTGACGCGATCGCCGCGCGAGAAACCTTCGGTCTGGCCGTCGCCGGTGGCGTTGCAGGTGGCGTCGAGGCCGGCGAACTGATAGCGGTAGTTCATCAGCGAGTTGTAGTTCGGCTTGCCGTTGCAACCTTCGAAACCGCCGTGATCCAGACCCAGATTGTGGCCGACCTCGTGGATGATGGTGCGCGCGACATTGGTTTCGCTGATGGCGCAGTTGAGCGTGACGATGGCTTCATCGCCGACCACCTCGCCGAAGCCCGAACTCGACGAACCGCCGTCGTAGCGATGCGCGAGCATCACGTAACGGAAGTAGCCGAGGCGGCGAGCTTCGAAGTTTTCGCCGCGGATGGTCTGGTAGGTGGTGTCGAAGCCGCCGGGCAGCACGGCGTCGTGGCCTTCGATCAGGTTGCCGCCGACGAGCGCGCCGCCCTGGCCGACGTCCTGGATCACGTTGATGCCGGTGCTGCCATCGGGGTTCTGCACCGGCGCGGCGGCGAACGTGGCGGCGACGCGCGCGAGCATTTCGGCGGTCGGCTTGTGCGTGTGGGCCGCACATTCCCTGGCGTCGACGAACCAGTCGTACTCGATCAACAGATCGCGGCGCAGCGGGTTCACGCCCAGGGCGGGCAGATCCAGGCCATCGAGGGTGCCGAGCAGTTCTTCGCCGTCCTTCATGCCGTCGCTGTCGGTGTCGGCGCGCTGCGGGTCGGTGCCGGTGTCGGTGATGTCGACGAATTTGCCGGTATTGGTTTCGGCGCAATCGGGCAGCGTGTCGCCATCGGTATCGAGGTCGCAATTGGCGTGCGCGCTGTCGTCGCCTTCGAAGCCGGCGGCGAAAATGCGGTCGACCGTTTCGGCCTTCGCGAAGGTGTCGCCGGTCAGCGCCTGCAGCTTCGCCTGACGTTCGCGGAACGCCGCCATCGCCGACGTTGCGTCCGACGCTGCCGCCGGCAGCGCGATCGCAAACGCGAGCGTGATCAGTGTGCAACGAACCAGGCGCAACATGGGTGAGAAACCTCCGCAGGAAGGCCCGCGTTCGCTGTGCGATCGACGGCCGGTCGGAGGGGTTGCAGCAAGCCCTGTGCCACGCCACGAGGCTGCTTGATTAATTGATGCGGATCAGCGGGTTGCGCAGCGCTTTCAAACAGGCGTCTGAGCCCGTGTTGCGACCCCGTTCAGAGCCCGATTGCAGATTGCAACGAGGTCGAAATCACGCGCTCCGCGATGTGCACGGAGCGCGTGAATCACGTCGCTGCCGGGTTGGTGGCGGTGACTGCGGGTTTTCCGAGCGGACGCATCCGGGGCGTCGCCCACATTTTCGTCATTCCCGCGGAGGCGGGAATCCGGCGACGTTGAGGCGTCACGTCATGTGGATCGAGCGTGCACGCGGCGTTCAAACGACGACGGCCGTTGCGCTAGCGTGCGAGGCTGCAGAGTCACTGGATTCCCGCCTTCGCGGGAATGACGGAAGGGAGAGGATGCCGTTTCGCGTTTCCCGTTTTCCCGCCTCCCGCCTCCCGCCT